>JBJHCT010000018.1:0-1506 GCA_050486185.1 Candidatus Saccharimonadota bacterium | reverse complement strand
CACCATTAACCGTAGCCTAACTGCGGGTACATATTATGTACGGGTTTATCCGATGACTGGTGTCAACACTTACTACAACCTCAGCCTTTCAGCCACACCATCCGTTAATAACGACTGGTTCAGTCAAAATATCCGAGATGCAGGTTTGCAGTCAGTAGCGAGGTCGCGTTTTGCCGACGGAACCCTTGACCGCAATGATATGATTGCTATTTTCAGCGAAGCTAAAGATAGCAATATCATTGATGCAACTGAGCTTACAGATTTGCGAACCTTGGTGAGTAATTCCAGTCGTTTTAATATGCCTGACTCAGTTCGTGTGCTTTCTAACAAAGTTGTCAATGCAAACCCTGCTAATCAAAGATATCAAGGTGGCAGTCTAGGCAACTTATCTGCTGGTAGCAGTTCTTCTCATATGGAGAATCTGATTAGTAAATGGTTCCGGGGTCTCGACCGACCACAAACACCTTATACCTATCAATATGCTAGTGGTTCTTTATTCAACAATGGGGTAAGTTATCAAGATATTTACCAAGGTACGATTGGGGATTGCTACTTCTTAGCAAGTCTTGGTGCGACAGCTTACCGCACGCCTAGCACGATTCAAAGTATGTTCACCGACAACGGAGATAACACTTATACTGTTCGATTCTATAACAATGGTGCCGCTGACTATGTTACTGTAGACAGATTCCTGCCTACTAGCGGTGGAAATTTTATCTACGCTAATCTTGGCAATTCCATCAACAGTTCTGCTAACGAGTTGTGGGTAGCTTTGGCGGAGAAAGCCTACGCTCAAGTGAATGAGTCCGGTTGGCTTGGTCAATACCGCAATAGCACCAATACATACTCAGGAATTGATGGTGGGTTGGGTTACTACGCAATACCTCACATTACAGGACGTAACACTGTTAATGTCTATGTTCCTAGTGGTATCACTGATACAAATGCCGTTGTAAATGCCTTTAATGCAGGTCAACTCATTACCTTTGGTTCAAAGCAATCAGGTGTTGCATCTAATGTGGTTGCGAGTCATGAATATACCTTAGTGGGCTATAACTCATCAACTCAAAAGTTTAAGCTTTTCAATCCTTGGGGGGTAAATGGAGAATTAGATATTAGTAGTGGCACTTCAAAGCCCGGTATTATAGAACTTACACCCAACCAGGTTACAGCTAGTTTTGACTACTGGGCTTCGACGACTTCCAACCAACCCCAATATGGTAGCAATAACATTGTGCCGCCGCCTAGATTTTTGACTTAATCTCCTCTACAGTTCAATAACCTCGATAAAAATACATCAAATTTATTTTGTATCTTTAGACAAATCAAAAATGAACTAGGTGATCGTTGAACTCCGTATTTTTACGGAAATTAGATGTTTTTTTGATTTTACAGAATCCGTAATTTGCGGTATTTACAAATTTTTATTCTGGCTAGATATTGATAAATAAAGGCAGATTATTTTTGCCTTGATGGGCGGATATCAACAATCAACCAGGAAGCGGG
>JBJHCT010000017.1:0-2017 GCA_050486185.1 Candidatus Saccharimonadota bacterium | reverse complement strand
GCTATCGACATAGTTTTCCGTAGCTAAAACACCTGATTCAGTTGGTAGTACTACAGTGTTATCTGGAGCATTATCAGCAGCTACAATTTCGGTGTAGCCGGTATGTTTACCCTTAATACGTAAAGTAGCCAAAACCTAAGCCCTCCCTTTTTTTTATAAACATCTGATTAAGTATAGTGTTGTTCGCATTCATTCTATCACTACTCACCATATAATATCCCCACTTCCCCTGGGGCTAAAACTCTATGATATATACGACAGTTATCCATAGACCCGATAAAATGGTTATTACCCCCTAAGACAACAGGGTGAGTAGTAACCAGGACATCTACTCCACTACTAGCCTGGGTATCTTGTAGTTTGCTGTTGATATATAGATTTTGAACAGTATGGTTATATGTGCCAACAATATGAACCCAATCGCCTTTAAAAAATCTATCCTTGGCTGCATAGCTAAGCACCATATCTTGCTGATTGGCTGTTTTAACAGCAAAGGTTATATTCCCCTCACCACTGATACTAATATAGTAGGAATAGCTATCATTTGATGTATTGAAAGACTCACCCTTAGTTATAATATCCCTTACTCCGTGATTACCACCAACATCAAAACCCAGCCTCACCCAAACAGAAATACTCAACTTATCCTCTAAATCAAAGGTAGTATCATTGCCCATATCTAGTATGTCTTCAACAGCTGTAAAGCTGTAAGCCTGTCCCCCTTGTCTATACCTATCGACTGTAAATATATAGCTAGGGTCTGGAGGATTGCTAGCATCAGGTCCATGGTTCTCGTTACCGGAACTATCTAGCAAATTACCATCAAAAGCCCACCAAGACACTAGGCCTTGAGTGATGAGGCCCGGTAAAAGTATCGGCAGTTCAGGCTCTTCTCTAGCTATAGAAGCTGAAGCTGACTCAATACCTAAATCTAGCAAAAAACTGTTTCTCATATACTATCGCTTGTCCTTAGATTACCGGTCAGGCGCCACTCGTTAACATTAACTTTAATCAATGAAGCCGTATCGTACTGACCATAGATTATATAACCGCTACCTGTCCAAACTACCACTTCCTCTTCACCCAATACACTCACCACCCCCTCACCGGCCTGCCTAATAGCTATGACAGTACCGATAGGGAAATCTACTGCTAAATCAGTAGGTACAGTGAAGGTAACTGGATCGTTGCTAGTTGAGGTAATTAGTTTACCGGCATCTTCTAGCTCAAATGTGTGTGATAAGTTTTTTTCTACTTCTTCAATAGCTGTAGTTGGGGGTTGAGCGGTAATAGTGCTATCGACATAGTTTTCCGTAGCTAAAACACCTGATTCAGTTGGTAGTACTACAGTGTTATCTGGAGCATTATCAGCAGCTACAATTTCGGTGTAGCCTAGCTGGTTAGATAATATTACCCTGGTCATCTGGACTAAATTCCCTTGCTTGAATATATAAAAAATTAATTAATACTAAAGCTATTTTATTACCTCGTTAAGATTAAAGTAAAGAGCTTTGGTTAGTTTATATGCCGCTAAGCAAGCCAGTTAAGACCCACTGATTAGTATTAATTTTTACTAATCTAGCCATAGCATGCTGACCAGCTAGCGATAGACTTTTTTCAGAATCTATACTCACTTCATTATCTGGTTGCAGGGTTAGTTGGCCTGTACCGCCCTGGCATACATAGATACTAATTCCTACAGGGAAGACATTCTCATCATCTTTAGGAACTATGAAGGTGTGTGGATTTGATGAAGTTAAGGTGATTAGTTTAAATGCATCGTTTTTGTTAAACGTGTAGTTACTATTTTTTTTAATTTCAGTAATCTTACCTTCTTCTAATTGCACGCTGCTAACTCTATCTTCCGTAGTAAGCGCACCACCATTAAAAAGTTTACCATCAAAACCTCTTTTGACCTTGTAATCATTCCCTCCGGAATAAACATTTCCGGCAGTATCAACAGCTACAGCCCAGACACTATCCGTGTGACCTGTAAAGCTCCAGACTTGGTTACCGT
>JBJHCT010000016.1:0-2271 GCA_050486185.1 Candidatus Saccharimonadota bacterium | reverse complement strand
CTCTATCACAAACGCTACGAAACATGCGGAGGGAGATTTATATAAAGCAGCTAGACGTATGCGTGGAGGGGCTTCTTCTGCGGAGGATTTCATAAAATATGACTTAGATCCCATCCTTAAATCTGCTTCCGAACGAGGGGTAGACCTAGACGCTCTTTCTCATTACATGGTTGCAAAACGTGTAGATTACATTGTTAAGCGTACAGATGCTAAAGTTAAAGAACTAGAGGATCAGATTACTAACTTACGAGGACAAAGGGACCTAAACAACGAAGCAGACCTTAATACAATTAGGCAATTAGAAAAACAAATCGAAGATGTAAAGAAGAATGGGTATTCTTACAATGATGGTTCCCTTCCTGATAACTACACAGAAACATCTGTAAGAAATACAATCGAAAACGGAAATAAAAATGCTGATCTGTTAAATGTTAATGAGCAAATACGAAGCTTCTTAGATGCAAGAGCGCAAAGACTTTTAGAGGGTGGTTTGATTACTCCTGAAATGTACCGAGACTTTACCGATCCTAACGCTGCTTATGTCAGACTCAGCCGTGTAAAGGATGAGAGTCAATTAGATAGTATCTTTGACTCTACACCAATGACGAAAAGACAACGTAAAGCGGTGAGAAGTCTAACAGGAGGATCAAAGGAACAGGTAGAAAATCCAATCATTACAACAATGTTGCACACTTTTGATGTAGAACAGGCTTATTTCGAGAATATGGCTCGTCAGAACATAGCAAAATTAGCTACTATTGACCCTAATACCGTGCAAAAAGTGACAGAAGGGACTAAAGACGCTATCAAAGTTATGGTGGGAGGTAAGCCGGAATACTACAAAGTTCCTAAAAAAGTGTATGATGCTTTTGAAAATGCTACACCAATCGAATCCAATATCTTAGCAAAAGCATTGCAAGGAGTTACAAGATTTGGCCGTGTTTCCAATACTTCCACACTTAACTTTCTTATGCGGTCTTTAGTTCGTGACTTGCCTTATGGTTATGTTACATCTAACGCAAAGTTCAGTTTATTAAAAGATGTACCGATGGCTATGTTAGATATGGCTACAAATGGTAAGTTATTAGGGGATCAATCAGTTTTAAGAAAATACTACCGTTCAGGAGCAGGTCAAAATACGGTGTATGCCCAGGACAGAGAAGTGTCTAAAGAGTACCTCAAAAAAGCCTTGAATGGAGCAGATGGTTACGAGGACTCTATGATAACTTTAAACCCTAAAACATGGTACCAAACATTACGGAGATTAGCTGATTTTACTGAGCAGGTTCCTAAAATAGCTGAGTTTAGAGCCACACTTCGTAAGGGAGGTTCTTTAGAGGATGCAGCTTATAACGCTAGAGATATTATGGACTATGCCAAAGCAGGACGTTCTACAAGAGACATAAACAAGTATGTGGCTTTCTTTAACTCATCCGTTCAAGGTAAGTCTAAGTTGTATAGGTCATTTATGAATCAACCTGTCCAAACGTTTCAAAGAGGGGCTGCTATGTTATCTGTGCCAACGATGGGTGTTGCTGCTATGCGGTATAATTTCGCCAGTGACGAGCAGGAAAAAGCGATACATGAAGCTCCTGATTGGATGAGAAGAACATTCCACTTAATTCCTATTCCTGGTGATCCTGAACACAGGTTAATAAGAATACCTAAACCATACGATGCTTCTCCATTATTTATTGATCCTATTGAGAAGGGGCTAGAGTATTTAGTTGGTGTGGAAGGAAGGGATTCAGTTGGATCTGTTCTCATGGAGTCTTTAGATACACTTTTCAATCCTAAGAATATGCCTACAGACTTTAACGTACTCCAAGCAGCACACGATATATCTGCTAATTATAACAGTTTCCAAGAGCGCCCTATTGAGGGTATGAGGGAGCAGAATGTTAGTCCTGGTGAACGTCATAATGTTTATACATCAGGGGTTGCCATGGCTTTGTCAGGTATAGCGGAAATGTTTAATGAAGATTCCAAACTAGCAAGTCCTATGATGATGGACTATGCTATTCAACAGTTTGGAGGGTCCTTAGTCGGTGAGGGAGTAGATTTAATTGATGTGATAACTGGACGAGATGAGCAAAGACCTGAACGTAGGCAAGTGGACTTAAATCCATTAACAAAAGGATTCTTAGTGGACACTCAGGGATTCACAGACAAGTCAGTTAACGACTTGTACGAGGTTCAAGGACAAATGCAACGAAAGAAACAAGAGTATGATGAGACAGGAAGGAATTTCCCACTTGCGGATCTGTGCAC
>JBJHCT010000015.1:0-2484 GCA_050486185.1 Candidatus Saccharimonadota bacterium | reverse complement strand
GAACCACCTGAAAATCTCTATGAAGTATCTATAGATGGTCAAACGATACTAATTTCAGTTGATACAGGGGTTTCTAGCCATAGCCCGCATAACATTCAGAAGTCTGAATTTTCTGATAAACAAATTATCACGATAGTGGAACAACTAAGACCCATCAATAAAAGCATAGCGAGATTTTTATAGCTCCTGAAAACAACCTCTAGTATTAGTCGTGACAAAGGCAGCACCTGCCGCCAACTGATTCGCAATAAATACTAGATTAATAAAAGAAGTATAGACCCCAACTGACTCTGTGTGGTTTAATTTTGCCTTGAATAGTCTCCTTTATATACGGAATGTCGCCTAAAAGTCCAAGTATTCCAGATATAAAATCCTACTGCCGTTAGCATAAACAAAGTGTATCAGGAAACCGTAAATATGATTTGCTTATGCTTGGCTCAGTGTAAAGCCTTAAGCCTATTACTAAATTGAATTGATTTGTGCTAAAGATGCTGTAATAAGGTCACGGAAAGAAGTATGAAAGTATTACGTAGACTATGCCAAGAGTTACGATATTGATTACTAAACTTTGCCAAAAATTCTCACGGTAAAGATATTTAATTCGAAGCTGTGGGTACTTCCTATCTAGAAGTGTATAAAGTACTGAGAATGCTAGTACTAATATTACATCTAATAATCCTAGCTGCTGTAAACCTTCCATTAAGCTAATTTTTACATATCTTATTCACAATAACAACGATATCTAAAGAATATAGTCTAACAAAAGAGGTACTTTACTTACGCAAAATGCTTATGCTTGGCTCTGGCGACTGGATTCGAACTATAAATAGATACCACCAGTTTCCAGGCTCGCTTTACCTGAGTCTACATCTATAAATTGTCAAATATTACTTAGTTTTTAGCAGGTCTTTTGTGAAAGATATAGATTCCGCTATGAATAACTCTAAAGGTGCATAATCTCCTTTAGTCTGAGCAAGTTCCAGATATTTATAGTAAGCGTATCTTCGTTCTTTAACGACTAGTGGCGGTATCAGGCCGGATTTTAGCGCTTGAGCAAGCATGATAAGACGACCAACCCTGCCGTTACCGTCGCTGAACGGGTGAATTTGCTCAAACGTGGCGTGAGTACTCGCAAGTACTTCGATAATATTATCCGACTGCTTCGCCAGATTTTTGGCCATTTCTCTAACCAGATCAGGCACTTTTGCCCAGTTTGCTAAAGTGACATGAGCCCCCATAATACGTACTGCATGTTTGCGATATTGGCCGGCGTCGCCAATGATACCGTTCATAAGCCGCAGATGGATACTAAGTATCAGATCCTCATCGACTACGAAATCATCACCTTTATTGACGAGTTCATCAATCAGCCAGTATAGCGTTGCTTGGTGGTTGCGAGCCTCGGCCTGTTCAATAGCTGTACGATTGGTTAACACTTTGTGTTCGAAGATAACTTCTTCTACATCTGATAAAGTCATAGTGCTACCTTCAATCGTATTAGTGTGATACGTCAAATAAAGTGTGAGCTTGTCCAGGCTATCTTTGTCGTTGGATATCTTTTTAGGTGTCGTGCGGAGCTTGAGGGCTGATTGTTTTGCGGTGTGTAACATGTCGGCGTCAACTTCTTCTACGCCTACAGTGTCCAGATATAACTTATCTATATTGGATAGGGCTTTTGCCCGAGGGACGGAACGCTTATTGATCCACGAGTTGAGCGTAGCGAAGGACACGCCCAGGCTATGGGCTAGCTGTTCTTGCGACCATCCGGAAGCTTGCAGGATAGATTTAAGCTGGCTGTAGTATTTCATAACTTTATAATGTTAGCACAAACTATATAAAGTTCAATGGTTTTTAGGTTTTGGCTCCGCACACAGGTCACGGACTTTAACTGAGAGAAATGAGACACAAAGCGGCATCCTGGGCGGGTGTCTCATCCGCTAGGTATATTTTAGCTTTCTAGGAGTGCTTTTCTGTAGATCAGGACAAATGATGCACCCGCAAGAATCAATGTAACCGCGACTAAGGAATAGAAGCTGGCTGATTGACCTGTACTGGCTAGGCTATCGATGCTCGTTGTGTCTCCAGAGTTATTGCTGCTACTACCTCCATCGCTCTGAGTGGCGACGAGTGCTAAACCAATAGGATCAACTATAGTCCCATTTTCTAGTCCATCAGAATCAAACATGCCACCGTCCTGCACAAAGTAAGATACTAAGAGAAAATCGTTGTCATTACTGTCGATATCTTGCTCAATATATCCGTCATCTTCACTCATCGAAAAATATTCCTGAGTATTTGGATTATACTTTCTAATAACGTAGTCCTCGTTATGTTGCTCATCAAAGTACCGGATGGAAACGAGGTTACCGATGCCTTCAGATTCACAAGTAGCTGTGAAGCTCAGCATTCCTAGATTGTAAACATATCCGAGGTCTTGTGTACTATTTGCTGATTCATAATCTATGCCAACTGATGTAATATCAC
>JBJHCT010000014.1:0-2856 GCA_050486185.1 Candidatus Saccharimonadota bacterium | reverse complement strand
GTATTACCACTCCAAGTGAGATTAGTGCCGGCAGTGATACGAGTGGAAGGTGTGTTGAAGAAAGAAGACCATTCTGTAGTGGACGCAGTTAACGGTAGGTCATAACCAGAAGCCAACCCCAAAGTCCAAGTATGAATATTGCCGGCAGAAGTAATTGTTTGCATCAGACCTCCAGAAGTAGAAGTAGCAAAAGTTTGTGACGAACCAGTCTGTCCATTAAGAGAAGATATACCTCCCCCTCCAATACCACAATTAGCACCAGTGGAAGATATAAAGCCACTAGATATTTCAAGACACCCATCACTAAGACCAGTCAGGTTAAACAAAACAGAAGCAATACTTTGAGTTCCGGTCCAAGTGTTAGCCGAATAAGTCTTAGGAATAGTACTAGAAGCGGCAATAAAGGTATTAACTCTTCCATCGGTGTAATAAAGATTGGTTCCTTCAGTCAAGTCAGTGGTTGTCTTAGTAGCAAAATTAGAATCAAACAAACCAGCAAACCAAGTGGCTACATTAGTAATAGTGGTGCCAAGGAAATTGAAAGAACCAGTTACAGCTAGGTTGGTGGTGGTGGCAGAAGTAATGGTAGCAGTAGAGAAAATATTACCACCGGTCCAAGTGTTATTGGTTGAAAAGTCAAAACCAATAGCGCCAGTAGTGTTGTTGTAAGTAATGGGAGAAGTACCAGAGAAAAGAGCTCTAATGTCAGAATCTGATAGGGCGTTAAGAGTATTACCACTCCAAGTGAGATTAGTGCCGGCAGTGATACGAGTGGAAGGTGTGTTGAAGAAATTGTTCCAATTGGTAGAAGAAGCTGAAAGTAGAGGTTCGTAACCAGAAGCGAAACTAAAAGACAAAGTACCATCAGTCGTGATAGGAGAACCGGAAACAGTAAAGCCGGTAGGAGCGGAAAGAGCGACCGAAGTGACGGTACCTCCACTGCCGGCTATACCCAAACTGGAAGTGGCGACCAGATCATAGCCTCCGGAAGCGTTACCCATTAGAAGTTGACCGAAGGTGGGGGCGGAAGAAAGCCCGGTACCACCAAAGGTGACACCAATGGGACTTCCCTGCCAGGTGCCGGTAGTAATAGTACCAATGGTGCTTAAGTTAGAAAGAGTTGTGATATTGGGTAAAGTGGTGGTAGAAGTATGAACAAACTGATCAGAAGTCATACCATTCAACAATCTAGAAGTGAAAGCACTGGGCACGGAACCAAGTCTTTTTCTAGGGGTCATCTCTCCATCATTTTCTATTTCTACTCCCAAATAAAGAGCTTGATTAAAATTAACAGTATCTAGAGAAGTAACTTGACCCAAAAGAACGCTGAAGAGTCCATTAATAGTAGTGACGGTTGTTGTTTCTTCCCAAACAGGTGTCGGGCCACCAGGACTAGTATACAAACGAAAAGTAACACTGTAGGTATCATCAGCTACAATAGAATTACTAGTATCCATTAGCTTGGCCTGGTAATTAATTTCCGGAGTAATATCAGCCACAGAAATAGAAGGCCAAAAAATAAACACAAACAAAAGGATCAAATAACCATATCTCCTCAAGACAAATTTTGCATCATAATCACCACAAACAGACACTTTTAAATAAGTGTTTAGACTCTTAACCCAGATTCCACTTCTAAATATTCGATTTAGAAAATCCTTGGGCATTACAATATTCTTATGCTCTTTATTATAACACTTTATGATTTAAGTATCTAAGAGAAATATGACCAAACGGTGGGGATAAGATACTGCAAATAAAGACTTTAAATAAAGTATCTTTTAGTGATAAATTTTCTAATTTCCTCCACCAAAATTATACTTAAAGCAACTACGGATGCTAACAACCAATCAAACAAAGACAACGGTACGGTCCTTAAGAAAAATTGTAAGGCCGGAGTATAAATAGCTAACAGATGTAAAAATACCACAAAACCTGCAGCTCCTATTAAATACTTATTCTCAAATATACCCATTGCAAAAACTGATCTCTTGGGTGAACGGCAATTCCAAACATTAAACCATTGATACATTACCAATACTGTCAGGGTCATGGTGGAAGCATAGGCAATATCACTATGATCAGAAATCATCCCAGATGGCAAATAAAACCACAAAACAAGCAAAGCTCCGATAGCCATAGTGGAAGTCATTAATAAAGTTCTAAACAACATTAAACGATCGAAAAACCACTTGTTTGGTTTTCTAAAAGGTTCATTGAGTAAATTATCATCCTTCCGATCAAGAGCCAGAGGCGCCACCAAAAAGCCGTGAGTTACTAGGTTTAACCAGATAATTTGACTAGCCAAAAGCGGTAGTGGCCAACCAAGTAAAATAGCCGTCGCAATAACAATCACTTCTCCCAAACTGGTAGAGAATAAATAAAGCACTACCTTCTTGATAGTATTAAAAATATTTCTCCCTTCCTCTACCGCCGAAACAATACTACCAAAATTATCATCCAGTAAAATAATATCTGAGGCCTCTTTTGCCACCTCAGTGCCGATCTTACCCATCGCGACACCCAAATCAGCTGCCGACAAAGACAGGGCATCATTCACTCCATCACCAGTCATAGCTATTACTTGTCCACTCTTTTTGTAAGCATCTATAATTCTCAACTTGTGCTCTGGTGTCACTCGGGCAAAGACAGTAGTTCGGCTAAGTTTAGTCAAAAGCTCATCATCCGGCAAAGTTTCTAAGTCCTTACCGGTTATCACCTCATCACCCTCTTTATAAATACCGACCTGACGAGCAATAGCCCTAGCGGTAGTAATATGATCGCCGGTAATCATTACCACCTTTATGCCAGCAGACCTAGAACGCTCTAAAGCCTCAAATGCTTCCGGCCTAATGA
>JBJHCT010000013.1:0-4464 GCA_050486185.1 Candidatus Saccharimonadota bacterium | reverse complement strand
ACTAATTACCTCAACTAGCAACGATCCAGTTACCTTCACTGTACCTACTGATTTAGCAGTAGATTTCCCTATCGGTACTGTCATAGCTATTAGGCAGGCCGGTGAGGGGGTGGTGAGTGTAGATTCTAGTGAGGGTGTAGAGGTGAGAACTAGTACCAGCTTTAATCTCAATGCCCGTAATGCTATGGCTTGGTTAGTAAAGAATAGTGAGGATGAGTGGAGTTTAACTGGTGGTTTAGAGAAAGTACCACCAGAAGTCGCAACCCTAAATGTTGAGGATATTATGTCCGATAGTGTTTCTTTGAGTGGGGAGGTTACTCATCGCGGAGGTTTAGATGTCATCGATCGAGGGATAGTCTACTCAACCTCACCCAACCCGACTCTAGAAGATGACGTTGTATCAAGCGGTTATGGCTTGGGTACTTTCAATGTCAATTTGTCCAATCTAGAATCCAGCACCACCTATTATGTTAGAGCTTATGCTACTAACGGTAAGGGAACTAGTTATGGTGAAGAGTTCAGTTTTGTAACCTCATTTTCTGGCGGCGCTCAGCAAGTTACCGATATACACAGTTTCGGTCGAGCCATGACAAGCTATTCTCCTGGTACAACTCACGGTAGCGATGTCGAGCATATGTCTAGCCCTATTTATGGCGGCACCCTGCAGGTTAATGGCCAAAGTCTGGGGGGCTATGATTACGTCGTTAAAGATGGTGACCAGACCATTTCTAGTTTTTCTTGGTCGCAGTGGTTTACTAACGTTAGTGACTCTCGCAGCGCTTGGATAGCGGTGAACGGTAATTTAACGATTAATTCAGGTATAACTTTCACTCCACCGTCTAGAAAACTTTTTACAGTCATCTATGTAACGGGCAATCTAACAGTTAACGGTAGTGTATCGATGAGCGCTAGGGGTGCTAATCACTCAAGTGCCACTGGTTCTGGTATCCCATCTAGAGCTATTAGGATAGGTAACGGGACATATTCTAGTGTTAATAATCCTCAGATACCTGCTTCTGGTGGGTCAGGCGCCTCCTCAGTTAGCGGTAATAGTACGGGTCAAAGCGGCGGTAGTAGTTCTAACGGTGGTACAGGCGGCGGCGGCTCGGGTGCTACTGGTCATGGTTCTGGAGGTTCAGCTACTTCAGGAGCGGGCCGTCCAGGTACGGCCTTTTCTGGTGGCACAGGCGGCGGTGGTCGTCAATCTAACTTTAGTTCATCTGGAACTGCTCAGACAGGAGCTGTAGACGGTGGGCAGGGAGGAAATCATAGTGGTGGTGGTTGCGGTAACGCTAATCCATGTACTGATGCTGGTGGTGGAGCTGGTAACCCTCGAGGTTCAACATCAACCAACCACAGCAGCACAATACAAGCCGAACATGGTACAGGAGGCACTTTAATTATTATAGCTGAGGGTACTTATTCTGGATCTGGTTCAGTCCTATCTCAAGGTTCCAGAGGAGGTAGACCATATAGGGGTACCGGCGGCGGTAGTAGTGGCGGTGGTTCAATTACTATTCTTTGCGGTTCTAACTCGAGTGGGCCCAGCCCTAATGCTGCTGGCGGAGTTAGTCAGGTTCCCCCACATTCTGGTAGGCGTGGCGGCCACGGTGGCTCTGGAACCGCTAGGATATTAACTATCGCTTCCTAAAATCTCTTAGCCGTTGAATCAGAGTTGCATTAGCAGTGTCTATGATTTAGAATTTGAGATATACTTAAGTTTTATAAAACTAGGAAATAAATAAATGCCAAGACTACCAGTACCGGGACAAGATGCAGGAACATGGGGAGATATTCTCAACGAGTTCCTAGAAGTATCGCACAATTCTGACGGTAGCTTAAGGAATATTAATCTAGATCTAATATCTAATGTTAATGTATCGGGCGTAGAGGATGGCTTCGTTCTTGCATATGATGAAGCAACCAGTACTTGGGTATCGGCCGATGCGGTTGCTGATATTAAGGGTATGGTATCGGCCTTTATATTTCATGGAGCCGATCCCAATGTGGGAAGACCCGAAGGATTCGCTACAGTTACCTGGGTAGGTTCAGTAGAGCCTGTCAATGCTGATGAGAATGACTTCTGGGAGAATACTGGTGAAGGCGAAGCATTTGACCTTACTTTAGGTGATTTAGTTGATGTTGACGTTACGACTGTCGAGGATGGTAATGCGATTATTTATGACCTAGCTACAGAAAGTTGGATACCGGGCAAAGCCTCAGCTGGAGCTTTGGGCGGTGGCGATGATGAAGTTTTTTATGAAAATGACACAGTGATTACTACTGATTACACTTTGACTGAGGGTAAAAATGCTGTGACTGCTGGTCCGGTGACATTAAATGATGGTGTAACTGTTACGGTTCCTGAGGGTTCTGTTTGGACAGTAGTCTAAACACCTAAAACACACATTTTCTGTATATGAAAACATATTTTATATAGCAATCTCTTGTTGCTATGTACATATCAAACTAATTATGCTAAAAATTAAGATATATAAACTTATAGATATAAAAAAGAAAAACCCCAAGCTATGAAGTTAGCCAAGCATAATCACAAAAATAAAACTACTACACTATTCCTAAGCCTATTGTTTGTATTCTCTGTTGTATTAGCTGGTAATTATCACACAGTCTTAGCTCAACATCCTGAGGGTAGCTATGGAGCTGGTGGTTATGGATCGGATGTTTACGGCGGCTCAGTCCAAGAGGATCCTGAACCAGAACCGGACCCAATAGAGACTATCAGTTTCTGTGTATATACTGGCGAAAATTGCGCCGGAGGGACTAGTGTAGTAGATTTCGGCACCCTTAATATGGCTAGTACTACAACTGAGTCTAGTAGTTTTGATGTAGCCACTAATGCTTCAGGCGGAGTTACTGTAGCGGCTTTTGGCACCACCCTAGATAGCGGTAGTAATACTATAGATGCTTTTGGTCTAACACCTGCCGAATCTGCTCCTGGCAGTGAACAGTTTGGTTTCAGGGTAATATCAGTTACAGGTGGCAACTTAGCAGCTTTAGCGCCTTTCAATAATATGAACTCTAATCAGTATATGTTTGAGCCTGATACCTATATAGATGTAGCGGGATCTTCTGGTCCTACTAATTCTTCTACAGTAGAGATAGAGTATGCCGTAAATATCTCAGCTATTACTCCGTTAGGTATATATATTTCCGATATTAACTATATAGCTACAGCTACCTTTTAGTTAAAAAACTTGCATCCCGCTTAAGTATTCGATATACTTACGCTTATAAATATCAATTAACAATAAAAACTTAAAAAACAAAAATAAAAATGAGCAATCAAACATCAAAAGCATCATTGGGCGATTTACTCAACAAAGAGATGGATCGCAAGCAATTTCTTAAACACTTAGGTGTAGGTGTCCTAGCTATATCTGGGGTTAGCGCGGCTTTGCGCAGTATGACCTTTGAGAGTAGCGGTAAGTCATCACAGCCTTCCGGTTATGGTAGCAGTCCTTATGGTCGCTAAACCTACCTACTTGATATCTGGTATATTTTAAATAGGAGCACATTAGATCACTGCTATAACGTGTTAAAATATAGATAAGCTTTATGAAAATATCTAAAAGTAAAAAAATACAAGCAACTTTAGCCGCAGCAGTAGTGGTTTTATCATCTTTTCTCTGGCAAGTTCCTTCAGTTTGGGCTCAGCCACCTGGTGGAGTACTTCCTTTTTATGAAGCTTGGGCTTTTGAAGATCATACACATAATATTGCAGCTGTAGCTGGTGATAGCGCCGGCAATGCCTACTCGGCCTCCTGGGACGGTACTTTGCGTAAAATAAACTCTAGCGGTGCTGAGGTCTGGAGTTTTACGGGCCATAGCAACGACGTTAGATCGGTGGCAGTAGAATCAGATGGTAGTCACGTATACTCAGCATCTTTTGATGGTACAGTCCGCAAGATAGACTCTAACGGTGATGAAGTATGGCGATTTAGCGATCATGAGGGTGTAGTTAATGCAGTAGCAGTTGATAGTAGCGGTAACGTCTACTCTGGCGGTAACGATGGTACAGTCCGCAAGATAGACTCTAACGGTGATGAGGTATGGTCAGCCACTAATCACAGTGATTCAGTTCTAGCAGTAGCAGTTGATAGTAGCGGCAATGTCTACTCTGGTAGTGACGATAATGCTATGCGCAAGTTTAATTCTAGTGGCTCTCAAGTTTGGTCATTTACCTCTCACACAGATAGCGTGACCGGTGTTGCAGTTGATAGTAGCGGTAACGTCTACACCTCCTCCAGAGACAATACAGTGCGTAAAATCAACTCCAGTGGTTCTCAGGTCTGGGTATACGACGACTACGATAGCGATGTACGTGACGTAGCTGTTAATAACAGTGGCTATGTTTACGCAGTATCGCTTGATTCGACTTTACGCAAGATTACTTTTGATGGGGAAGATGTCTGGACGTTTACAGGCCATGATAGCAGTATT
>JBJHCT010000012.1:0-6092 GCA_050486185.1 Candidatus Saccharimonadota bacterium | reverse complement strand
TTCTATGCTCTGGTTTTACCATTCTTGTTTTTGAGTTTACCTTAAAACCTAGGTTATCTGAATGCCAGACATGCATATCACCAATTATCTGTGCCTTAGGGCCAAAATATTCTTTCCACATTTGAAGCAAACCACCATGCGAAAACCCAAACTCAAGTACTTTTATTTTTTTGCCACGAAATTCTGCAAAGTACCGATGGTAGATATCAAGATAATGCATCCATTTATGAATAAGGTTCTTCTTGTTGTTTACGAAGTATTCTTGTAAAGAATTTGTGTACATGTCTTTATTTACCCCACTCGTGATCTAAGTAAACCACACCGCCCCAGTTTTGTTCTCCCTCTGCATCAATTTCTATCCTAGGCCCATCTTTAATTAGATCGATTTTATCTTGGTCTGTATCTCCAAAAAAACCAACTCTTAATAAATAGCTTCCTGGCCCAATATCTAGTTTAATTTTATACTCAGCTTTCTTACCCTTAATATTGAATTCATCCAATATTGTGTTTGCGCCAAATATATAATCACCTGTCTGCTTAACCAAGGCTACGCCTAGATTTTTTATACGGTCATCGGCCCATGATATACCCACAATTGCACTTTCGCCTGGCTTAAAGTTATTAGACTCTTTTTTATTAACATCGGTTAAACGAATTGATACGTTTTTATCTGCAAGAATTTTTTTATCTTGACGATGTCTTTGTTTTATTTCACCTTTCAAGTATGATTTCTTGTTATCTTGCTGGTAGTTATGTGATACATCTTCAGGACTACCTATTTTTATGATTTCACCCTTATGGAGTAGTAGTGCTCTATCACAATATTTTTCTACCGTAGCCATGCTATGAGTTACTAAGACTACTGTCTTATTGCTAGCTTTATATTTTTCAAAAACATCTATACACTTCTTCTGAAAAGCTGAATCTCCCACAGCTAATACTTCGTCAAGAACGAGAATATCTCCCTTTGCCCTGATAGCTATCGAAAAAGCTAGCCTTACTTGCATGCCAGAGGAGTAGTTCTTGAGTTTTTGATCCATAAACCTCTCTAGTTCAGCAAATTCTACTATGTCATCATACATAGCCTCTATCTCTTCTCTGGAAAAACCTAGTAGAGCGCCATTTAAAAACACGTTGTCTCTACCACTAAGCTCTGGGTTAAACCCTACACCTAGCTCTATAAATGGAACTATGGTGCCATTTACTTTAACGCCCCCTCTTGTGGGGGTATATATACCGGCCATTATCTTAAGCAGGGTGCTTTTACCGCTACCGTTTCTGCCAACCACCCCAAAAAATTCGCCCTTCTTTATTTCAAAACTTACATCTTTTAGAGCTTCTTGGATCTCATAGGTGTTGTCTCTTTTCACTAGACCTATGATGGTCTGCTTTAGTGAGCTCTTCTTGTTATGGGGAAGTTTGAACTCCTTGGAAACATTTTCAACTTTTATAGCATAATCACTCATTAGACATTCTCCGCAAAATCAATTGCTTGTTTCTTGAAGTAATAGACTGCAAAGATAACCATAATAGCTGTGACAACAAACGGTATCAAATATAGTGGCCAGCTCAATACATCATATATCTGTATGGTATCAGGTAGAACCAGTATTCTGCGTATATCTTGAATTACTTGAGCAGCAGGGTTGAGCAACAACAGCTTTTGTACTGTCTCAGGCACTATCTGTAAAGGATAAAGAATCGGTGTGACATAAAAACCAGCTCTAAGCAGAAGGTCCCATATATACGATATATCCCTAAACTTAACATACATAGCCGAGAGAATAAACGACGCAGCAGTGGCAAGCACAAACAGTTGAGTGATTAAGAGTGGAATAAGGATAATGAGAGAGGGGGTGACTGTAGCATGAACATTAAAAGCAATAAATAAAGCTAGGACAACCAAGCTTAACCCCAGGTTTATAAGAGAGCTCAAGGCGCTCGCTACTACTATGAGGTATTTGGGTATATTAATCTTTCTAATTAAGTTGCCTTTGGAAACTATGCTGGTCACACTAGCAGCAGTGGTTTCTTGGAAGAAGCTCCACATAAGTATGCCTGTGAGTAAGTAGACAGGATATCCCGGTATACCTGCTCCTACGCGCAGTATTTGGGTAAAAACGATGTAGAGTATGACAAAAAGAAATAGCGGCTTTAGTAGCGACCATAGATATCCTATAGCAGAGTTTTGGTAGCGTAGCTTAAAATCAGTACGTACCATCTCTTTTAGAAGGTTGCGCGTTTGCACACTAAATGGATTGGCGGAAATATTAATCATTGAGTGTAATTATAAATCATCAGGTATAATACCGCTAATGAGTTTAGTAGTAGTTATACCCAACTGGAATGGGGAAGATTTTCTCAAAGAATGCCTAGACAGTTTGCTATCTCAAACAACACCATTAAAGATTGTGGTAGTAGATAATGGTTCAGAAGATAACTCCTTAAATATCCTTGAATCTTATTCAGATATACATTTAATTAAGAATGATAAAAACGAAGGTTTCTCAGGTGGTGTTAACGCAGGTATAAAATGGGTTTTGAATGAAGGGTATGAATATATAGCACTACTTAATAACGATGCTGTGGTTGAGACTGATTGGTTAGATAAACTAGCTGAAACTATGAGGCAGAGCCCAGAAGCTGGTATTGTAACTAGTAAAATACTGGCTAGGAGCGGCACAATCGATAGCACCGGTGAGTGCTACTCCATCTGGGCTATACCTTTTCCTAGAGGCCGTGGAGAAGTTGATAGGGGTCAATATGATGAGCCTAAAGATAGATCGGTTCTAGCTGCTAGTGGTGGTGCTAGTTTGTATCGAGCTGAGATGTTGCAAAAGGTAGGTTTGTTTGATGAAAGCTATTTCGCCTATTATGAGGATGTTGATATATCTATCCGGGCGCAACTAGCTGGCTGGAAAGTAATTTATGAACCTAGCGCTATAGTTCATCACTATATAGGTGGTACGTCTGAGAAGTTAGGAGATTTTAGGCTATATCATATGTATAAGAACTTTTGGTTTCTATACCTTAAAAACATACCTAATCCGTTGTTTATAAAATACTTACCAAGATTTATCGGTGTATTCATATTCAAACTCTTACAGCTAATAAAGAGCTTGAAATTAGTGGTCTTAGTTAAAGTTCTATTAGTAATTATCTACAGACTCCCTGAAATGTTAATTAAACGCCTAAGGATTCAGAGGAACAAAAAGGTAGATTATAGATATATAGACTCTTGCTTGTATCACGGACCACCACCATCCCAGCCGGGGCTAGTGAAAATAGTTAGTAAGCTAGGTATTAAATAGCTCCCTGTCCCTGTTAAATAACCATAAGAATACTTGACAAATATATGTTTCTTATGTATAATATGGTGCATACTTACCGATGGTAGGTTGACCCTTGAGATGGAGAATCAACTATGGATTCATTAATGCAGTTTGTTATTATGCTTTTTTGCATACTCTACATCATCTCCGGATTGTTTATGGTTTTAATCCTGGAGAGTCCAAGCGAGGAGACCGATAAACCAGCCACGACTGCACTAGTTTGGATATTTGGTATATTGTTGGGCCCAGCAGCAGTGATCGTTGTGATAGTTGGCGTAATTGCTTTCTACATACTGGTGTTTGTGCTTTCCCCGATAGCGCTGACTGTCCAGAAAATCATCCGGTTCTTTAAGTCCAACCGACTTAGAGAGATCAACATTTGAAGTTTAGTTGTTACAAAACAAGGAAGCGGAGCGTTCTTTCGCTTGTCCAAGCACCCTTCCTTAGCTCAGGTGAGAAAGTGTGAGTTAGTTTTTAGACTAACTACCAACACAATTACTCGCCTAAGGCCGCACTCCATCTCTCTTCTTTTTGATTATTTTTTAACTATCTACTCTTCTTCGCTAGGCTCTTTGGTCTCTTGGTTGACTTTGCTGTCTTCAGCTTCCCCGCTCGGCTTAATAACCAACCTTCTATCTCTGCCCTCACCCCTACTTTCTGTTGTGACGCCTGATATCTCTCCTAACGCTTGATGAACGACTCTACGCTCATATGAGCTCATCGGCTGCATCTCGTGCTCCTCGCCGCTACTGGCTACCTTCTCAGCTAGTTCCTGGGCCTGACGTGCTAGGCGTTCGTTGCGTTGTTGCTTGTATCCGGCTACATCAACTGTAACGTTGATATCTTCAACACCCTGAGCTCTTAACGACATATTGACTAGATGCTGAATAGCCCGTAAGTTATCGCCATTTGAGCCGATCAAAAAGCCGTTCAACCTAGTTGAGGGTACATTGAGGGTGATAACGCCATCTTCATCATCTTCTTCTGATTCTACTAATACATTAACACCATAAAAGGCGATTAGGTCTTCTAGAAATTTAGCTGATAGTTGTCTTGCGTCCATGATAGATACCTCATTTCTTTTTACCCTTATTTGAAGTATCTATCTTTTTACTCGAGTTATTTGAGCCTGAGTTGTTTTGGTTTTTACTCTTGCTATATTCTTGCTTACTAGTTTTAATCTCTTTGCCTTTTTTGACCCTGAGTCCTGAAGGATTACTACCACTACCACCCTTACCATTTCCACTAGCTAGTGAAGCGATGGTCTGCATCATGCCTAGCTCAGAGTTAAGTACAAAGTGTTGTTGGATCACTGCTACAGCCGATGAGACGAACCAATATAGCGCTAGGGCTGATGGGAAGGCTGAGGCTACAATTACGGTGATGATGGGAAAGATCTTCATCATGGTTGAGCCCATCTTGGCAGCTTGATCATTAGGATCAGTGCTTTGTGGGGTGATTTGCTTGCCTTGGAAGTACTGAGCTGCACCAGCTAGTAAGGCTAGGATGATACTAGGATCGGCCATGTGGAAATAGCCAAATAGGGTGGGGTCAAAAGCACTTGGGTCGTTGATAATCTCAGTTATGGCAGGGAAGCTTTGGATAAAGCCGTAAGTAGAGGCAGCAATGTCACCGGTAACTACTTCGCGAAGCACAAAGAATAGGGCGATGAGGATAGGAAACTGCATCAAGGCTAGACCGATTGAGCCGAAAGGATTGATTTCCTTTTTCTTAAACAGCTCTAGCATCATTTGGGATTCTTTTTGCTTATCCCCTTTGGCCTTTTTCTTGATCTTGGCAATCTCTGGCTGCAGCTCACGCATAGCCTTTTGGTGATGCATCTGCTTTTTGACCAGTGGCCACATCAAGACACGGATGAACAGGGTGAGTAAGACGATAGCAATACCGAAATCACCGCCAGGTATGATGGCGTAAAGAAACAGCAAAGCATTTAATAGTGGTTCTAGTAAAATAGTTCTCAACATACTCATACTAGTTTAGAGTCTAGGGGGCTAAAACTCAACTGCTAAGGAAGTTTTTTGCTGCGTAGTATGTCTCACATACTAAATCGTCGGGCCAGAGTACTCTATTGGTTGAGCAGCTTTTCTAGCTAGACCACCAGCCACCATTAAACCAGAGGCATAAACTACTCGGCGAGTCTTAGGGTCGTCGATATCTATATCATATACACGCTCTTCATTTATTGAGTGCTCCTCAGTCATACCCTCCACAGAGTCCATGTGTAAAGAACATCTTGAGCCTAAGCCCAGCTCTGCTACCATCCGTCCGATTCTATTCTGTACTGGAGTGGGCATATAGTGGGCCGGTGAGTCTGGTCTTAGATACTCCTTGCCTCTTACTTCTGTAATTTCTCTATGTACTAAGGCGTTTTTAATAATATTGGCTATTTTCTGCTGAACACTTTCATCTTTGATGCTAACGCCCTCTTCATCTAGTAGTTCTTTGATCTCATCTCTGACCTCTTCTCCTAGATTGCTAGCTATCTCATCAAGATCGGTCTCTTCGTAGTTGGCGGTTTTGTATCTAACTTCGCTACCATCGGTGATAAATATCTCTTCTTGCTCACCATTTGGCACTATTAAAGTAGCGTCTTGAAAAGCTAGCTTCTCACCAGGATTACGAGACCACCAGGTATCTATACCTCTAATGTTTCTAGGTTCGCCATTGGCTTCTAGCATCCTATCAAATGGTGATATTAGTACATATCCGCCCCCCCACCTGTTCGCCACATATTGGCAC
>JBJHCT010000011.1:0-7505 GCA_050486185.1 Candidatus Saccharimonadota bacterium | reverse complement strand
ATACGATGATTATGGCAGTGATGTACGTGACGTAGCTGTTAATAACAGTGGCTATGTTTACGCAGTATCGCTTGATTCGACTTTACGCAAGATTACTTTTGATGGGGAAGATGTCTGGACGTTTACAGGCCATGATAGCAGTATTAACGCTGTAGCTTACGCAGCAGGCAATGTCTACTCTGGCGGTAATGACAATATAGTTCGAGCAGTCACAGATGTAAGCAGACCATTTGATTCTTTGAATAATCGCAAACTATCAATGAGTTCATCAGAAGATAGTGCTACCGGAGTAGATTACACTGTTTCTTTCAATTTCCCTGAGAACACTAATTTTGGTAGCTTCTTTGCAGCTATATGTACAGTCAAGGTGGATAATCCTCTTGAAGATTGCGTAACCCCCAGTGGTTTTGCTTTCGATACTGCTGATGCGACAGCCACTATAGATGGTACGCCGGTTAATATAGGTAGCCAAGACTTTACTGTTGATGGTGCAAACGGTGCATTTATTACCCTAGAATTTGCCGGTGTTGAGAGTGTTAGCAGTAGTGACGATATAGTAGTTGAGGTGTCTGGTATTACTAACCCAGATGAGACTAATAGCGGCTACTTCATACACCTATACACCTTCCGTGACGTTGGTTTAACTGATTTTGATAGTTCTGGTGGAGTAGCCTTTAGCACAGGTGACGTTATTAGCAGTACCGCTAGGGTAGTTGAGAGTATCCAGTTCTGTGTCTATACCGATGCCACTTGTGGCGATGGCGGATCGACCGTAGTTTTAGATGATCTTGATTCATCAGTTACTAGTTTGAGTGAACTGTACTTTGATATATCGACCAACGCTACCTATGGTGTAGTGGTCACCTTCGTAGGAGGTGATTTAGAGGGCGATGTGGGCTCTATACCTGCAGTCGGAGGCACTCCCGTAGCCTTCTCGCCTGGAACTAACCAGTTTGGCTTAAGAGTAGCTAGTGCTACCCCGATCGATACTCCAGGAGTTGGTATGAAGGCACCATTTGACACCATGGCTAGTAATGAGTATTTATTAGATGCTGGAGAGTCGACCGTGATAGCAGAATCTGCCGGTCCATCACATGTTACCAAGTTTACTATCGAGTATGCTGCCAATATTGCTCCGGCTACACCGTCTCAGGAATACTCTACAGCTTTTGAATATATAGCTACCGGTAAGTTTTAAGTTACATCATAGAAACTTTTAGCTCTTCACTATTACACTACTTAATTATATGATTGAGTATGTGGCGCGTTGGCCGAGTAGTTAGGCACGGCTCTGCAAAAGCCGCAACACCGGTGCAACTCCGGTACGCGCCTCCATAATTATTGACGTACATAAACCGAACATATATACTACTTTGAATGCCGCAGATAAGAAGATGGACAGATAAACAGTTAAAAGCCGCTGTTAAAACAAGCAAAAGTGTTAGGCAAGTTATTTTTAAACTTGGCTTGGTTCCTGCAGGCGGAAATTACGTGCATGTACAAAGAAGAATCGAAGATCTAGATTTAAATACTAAACATTTCACTGGCCAGGGTTGGAATGTCGGTCTAAATTTTCGTCCCAAAGAGCCAACTCCTATAAAAGAAATACTTGTAAAAAACAGCAAACACCAAAGTTTCAGCCTAAAAAGAAGGTTATTTATTGAAGGTCTTAAGTTGCCTAAATGTGAGATGTGCGGTTGGTGTCAGAAATCAGTTGATGGTCGGATACCTGTAGAGCTAGACCATATCAATGGAGACAGGTATGATAATAGGTTAGAGAACCTTAGGATTCTTTGCCCCAATTGTCATAGCCTGCAACCCACTCATAGGGGTAGAAATATGAAGTCTTGTAGGCAATAAGCGCGGGTGGTGGAACTGGTAGACACTCAGCTCTTAAAAAGCTGTGCCCAAAAGGCGTGAGGGTTCGAGTCCCTCCCCGCGCACCAGATAAAAACTTCCTTAACTTTACCCGCAAACACCCTTTCTAACCCTAATACCGGCTAATTAACCCTATATCTGCCTAATATAAAACTATCAATAAGCCTTTCTACTAATACTTTTGGATTAGCTGGGCTAGCAAGTGTCAGACTATCGATAAATTCGCTAGATTTAGATAAATCTGATTGTTCAAGGTTTGGTCCAGCGTATTCTCCGATAAACAGCTGGTAAGTAGAGTCTTTGAATACGACCAAGAAATCAGTTCTGTGTCTACGTCTATTCTCAGGCATTTCTTTACGGTAGGTGTGCAAAATTAAGCCATCTTCTCGGTATATTAAGTAGTTCTCATCTTCCATATCTCTAGCTATATCTAATAGTTGATCGTGGTCACTTTTAAGTAACCCTTCAGTAATAACACTATTGATAGCAAAGGTTATGGGTTTAGGGGTGTCTAAGCCTCTTTCTACTATAATACCTGATTGAAGTTCCATAAATATTTAGTATAGATATCAATATATCCATTTCCAAGCAAAAGTGGTATAAACTAGTCCTTAAGCTATAGCCAGTAGCACCCCTTATACGGTATAATATGAACTGTTAAAAATAATTCGGAGGATTTAAATTTATGTGGATTGCAATTTGGATAGCCGTAATAGTAGTACTGGCTATAATATTTATATACAACAGCTTAGTTAAAACTAACGTTAGGGCCGAAGAGGCTTGGAGCGATATCACTGTCCAGCTCAAGCGTAGATTAGACCTAATTCCTAACCTAATCGAAACTGTTAAGGGCTACGCTGAGCATGAAAAAGGCGTCTTTGAGCGTGTGACCAAGACCCGTGCCGAAGCTCTACAGGCTCAAGGTGTTAAAGATACCGAAAAAGCTGAAAATCAGTTTGAATCAGCTCTAAAGAGTATTTTTGCTGTAGCGGAGAATTACCCAGATCTAAAAGCTGATGCTAACTTTAGGGAGCTACAAAAAGAGCTAGTCGATACTGAGGACAAAATTCAGGCTGCTAGGCGCTTTTATAACGGGGCAGTTAGAGATCTAAACACCAAGCTACAAGTATTTCCGACCAACATGATAGCTGGGCTATTAGGTTTTAGCCGCAAAGAGTTCTTTGAGGTGGAAGACATGGCCAAGGTTGAGAAGCCTGTAGACGTTAAGTTCTAGTTAGAGTAAGTAAGTTGCAACCCTTGCAATATTAGGTATAAGTAGGACAAAGGATTTATTGGCATGTACTCAGCAATTAACAAAAATAAGATCAAAACTGTTGTGATTATAGCCGCTTTTATAGCGGTAGTATCAGCTATAGGCGGTATATTCTCATATACCCTTGATAGTCCCAGTATCTTTATCCCAGTTCTAATATTTGCCATAGTCTATTCTATGATCGGCTATTTTGCTTCGGCCAAGATGGCTATTGCTATGACTGGAGCTAAAGAGGTTACTAAACAAGAAGCCCCTAGACTGTATAGAATAGTCGAGAACTTAAGTATTACGGCCGGCATGCCAACCCCTAAGGTCTATATTGTCGATGACCCAGCTCCTAACGCTTTTGCTACCGGTAGAGACCCAAACCACGGTATAGTGGCAGCTACTACCGGACTGCTTGAGATGTTAGATGATAACGAACTAGAGGGAGTGATGGCTCATGAGATTAGCCATGTGCAAAACTACGATATTCGAGTTACCTCTATAGTTATTGCCCTAGTCACAGTAGTAGCACTTTTGAGTGATTTTCTTTTGAGAATCGGCATATGGGGAGGTAACGACTCCAAAAACGGTGCAGCCGTACTACTCAGCATAGCTGCTGCTATCATTGCCCCGATCGTAGCTGTAATGTTACAGATGGCGGTGTCTCGTAAGCGAGAGTTTCTAGCCGATGCTTCAGGGGCCTTACTGACTCGATATCCAGATGGACTAGCTAGTGCTTTGGGTAAAATAGAGTCATATGCTCGCCCGATGCGCAAGGCCAATGACGCCACAGCTCATCTGTTTTTAGCTAATCCTTTCGGTAAGGAGAAGAAGGGACTAGCTATTCGCAAGCTATTTAGTACTCATCCACCGACCAATGAGCGTATTGAGCAGTTGCAGAAAATGGGCACTAAGCTGTAGTTATGTCGGTTGCCAATACCAAAAACCTTCCCACTGCTCGTAGAATTTTAGCCTTAGGGTTAAAGAGGTATAAAGGTAATATCAGACCACTTATAATCTTGAGCCTTATATGGCTAGTAGTATCTACGTCTTTAAGTTTCTTGGGTGAAATATCCTTACTCGCCTCACAGATATGGGGAGTTTTGATGTTTACGATTTTGGTCTGGTTATTTTCTCGCAGCACTCAAGATCAACCTAAAATATCTCAGCTTTTTTATTTAGGCTCTAGTAATTTCGTCAAACAAGCCTTGGTTTTAATGATATTTATTATCTATCTTTTACCCTTCACTATAGGGGCAGGGTTAGCACAGTTCATTAACCTCTATCAGTTCAGCCCATCACCTACGGAGCTGGGTGTTGCTAGAGCTTTTTGGTTTTTGCTTACATTAGTTAGTGGTTACTGGCTACTGAGAGCTTGGCTAGCGCCGCTATATATCACACAAGAGACTCCTATTAAAGCTATCAAGAAGTCGTGGGACTATACCAAGGGCAGGTTGTCCTGGATGTTGCGCTGCGTAGGTCTAATGAGCCTAATAGCCTTATTGCCCCTTATAGCTGTTCAAACGCTCTTTTTCTTGCCCATAACAAGTCAGTGGTTCTTTTTAGCTGTTAATATATCAAGTAGTTTCATCGCTTACGTCTATAGTCTGCCCTTGCTGATATCAACTAGCTATAGAATCAAAAGCTATGTCAGCTAAACATTTGCCTAAACCAGCGGCTAAAGAAAGAATCACTAAGCTCAAAGAGTTAATTAATGAGTATCGGTATGAGTATCATGTTAATAACAACTCTATAATGTCTGAAGCAGCAGCCGATAGCCTCAAACACGAACTCTCACAACTAGAGGAGCAGTACCCAGAGCTAATTACGCCAGATTCACCGACCCAAAGAGTGGCCGGTGAGCCTCTGTCGGAGTTTGTTTCGGTGGCGCATCGATCACCGATGCTGAGTTTAAACGATGTTTTTGATGAGGAGGAGTTGAGCGCCTGGGAGCAGCGCATAATTAAACTATCGCCAGATGAGGCGATCACTTACTTTGTCGATATCAAGATGGATGGTTTAGCCTGCTCCTTAATTTATGAAGATGGCTCTCTAATTAGAGCTGTGACTCGTGGAGATGGCAAGTTGGGTGAAGATGTCACGCAAAATGCTAAGACTATCGAATCTATACCTCTAAGACTCAACCAAAAGGTTAAAAATCCTAAGCTACTCGAAGGCTACACCGAAATTAGGGGTGAAATCGTTATGTATAAAAATGATTTTGCCAGACTAAATCAGCAAAGACAGAAAAAGGGCTTGGAAATATTCGCTAATCCGCGCAATCTAGCAGCTGGTACTATGCGGCAGCTAGATTCTAAGTTAGTAGCAGCTAGACCACTAAACTTCCATGCCTATGATCTACTGAGAAGCGACTCACAGGAAATACCGGATAATCATACTTGCTACCAATATCTCAAAGACCTAGGATTTATAGTTAACCCCCAATCTAAGAAGCTAGATAGTACTAATGAGGTTTTAGCTTACGCAAAAGCCTGGGAGGAAAAACGTCACGATTTAGAGTTTAATACCGACGGCATGGTGATTAAGGTTGATAATAGACAAGTGTTTGAGTCTTTAGGTGTGGTAGGCAAGGCCCCTAGAGGCGCTGTAGCGTATAAATACCCAGCTGAGCAAACAACTACTAAGGTACGTGATATCCAGGTCAATGTTGGTCGTACCGGCGCCGTAACCCCCTTTGCAGTACTAGAGCCGGTGCAGATTGCCGGTACGACCGTACAAATGGCGACACTACATAATGCCGGTGAAATAGCTCGCAAAGATATCCGTATAGGTGATAGCGTGATTGTGCAAAAAGCCGGCGATATCATCCCAGAAGTAGTCGAGAGTCTACCTAAACTGAGAGACGGCTCAGAGCAAGTCTTTCATATGCCAAAGAAATGCCCTGAATGCGGCCAAGAGTTACTTAAGAGAAAAGAAGATGAGGCGGTGCTGAGATGCCAAAACAGCAACTGTCCAGCCAGAGTTCATAGGCAGATTGAACACTTTGTATCTCGTAGTGCTTTAGATATAGATGGAGTGGGTGAGCGGGTAGTTAAAACTTTCTTGGACGAGGGGTTAATTTCCGATCCAGCAGATCTTTTTACTTTAACTGAAGAACAGATCGAAAAGTTAGAGGGATTTAAGAGTAAATCGGCAGAAAATATTGTCAAAGCTATTGCAGCGGTCAAAACCCCTCCTTTAGATAGATTTATATTTTCTTTAGGTATACGCCACGTCGGCACACAGACCGCTATAGATTTAGCTAATCATTTCGGCAGTTTAGATAAACTAAGCATCGCTACGGTGGATGAGTTATCAGCAGTTGAAGGAGTTGGCGAGGTAGTAGCAGAATCTATAGCTACCTGGTTTGCTAGCGAGGAAAACCAGGCTCTACTTGAGAAGTTTAGATCTGTCGGGATTAAACCACGAGCCGTTGAGGTTAGTAACAACAAGTTAGCTAATCAGCAGTTCGTAATCACAGGTACACTAAGTAGTCTGTCTAGGGAAGAAGCGGCCGATCAAATTCGAGCTTTAGGCGGCAAGGTTAGCTCGAGTGTATCTTCAAAAACAGATTATTTAGTTTTGGGCGAAAATCCTGGTGGGAATAAGCTGGCTCAGGCTAAGGAGCACAATACCAAGACTATTAATGAGAGTCAGTTACTAGAATTGCTAAAAAGCTAGAGAGTCGGCTATACTGAAAATTGTTATTTGTGGGGCATTAGCTCAGTTGGTTAGAGCGCTACGCTGGCAGTGTAGAGGTCGTCGGTTCGAATCCGACATGCTCCACCAAAACGACTCACCTAGCTTTTATAAGAAGGTTACATTTGTTAGGCTTATGTTATACTTTTGATATATTTTTATTTTAAAACGCTTTAATTTAAGTCACACAAAGGATACCTGTATTTATGCCCAGACTTCCAATACCAGGCGAAGATGCCGGCACTTGGGGAGATATGCTCAATGAATTTCTAGAAGTCTCTCATGCTCCTGATGGTAGTTTGAAGAATGTCAATGTAGAGTCTTTAACCAATGTTGATATATCTAGCCCCGAAGACGGTAATGTATTAGTTTTTGATTCTAATACTAGTACCTGGATGGCTGACACCCCAGTAATTAATGAGAGTTTAAATGATTTAAGTGACGTTGATGCTGGAGGTGCTTCTGAGGGAGCTGTATTAACATATAGCTCTGGCTTGTGGGTATCTACTACAGAAAACTATGTTAATGCTACTGGCGGTCAAGCGCATAATTCTCTCTAACAATGCGACAAAGTAGTTCTTAGCAAAGAGCGGTACTCCCGCTATACTCTTGTTTGTAGATACTAACTAAAACAAGAAAGGAGTACCGCTATGAATAAGCGTACACTATC
>JBJHCT010000010.1:0-9614 GCA_050486185.1 Candidatus Saccharimonadota bacterium | reverse complement strand
GCATATGGGTTTACCTGAGATGATGACGCCAGCTCAATTCAGGCAGTACTACCACCAAAACCCACAAACTGCTAAGCTAGCATTAGCAAGAGTTTACTGAGTGTCGCATTTGCTATGGTACTTTGCGTATTTAGTGTCGTACAATATAGTTATGTTACTATCTGATGCTATTGTCGACTTTCTAGAATATCTAGAGATTGAAAAGAACCGTTCTCAGAAAACGGTAGCTAATTATGACCACTACCTGCAGAGGTTTTTAGGATATAACGATGATATTGAAGTTAGCAAAATCAATCCTGAGCACATACGAAAATTCCGTCTGTTTTTGAATCGTTACCGCGACGAAAGAGATAACGAACTGTCTAAAACTACTCAAAACTACCACTTAATTGCTCTGCGGTCTTTGATGAAGTTTCTAACCAAGCGCGGATTGGATGTTCTATCGGCCGATGAGATTGAACTAGCTAGAGTTACTAGACCTAAAATAGAGTTTTTGGATAATGATGAGTTAGATAGGTTGTTTGAGCAACCAGATGTAAGCAAGCCTGGCGGCATGCGTGATCGTGCTATCTTGGAACTACTCTTCTCTAGTGGTTTAAGAGTGTCTGAGTTAGTTGGATTAGATAGAGACCATATCAATCTCAAACGACGTGAGTTTATGGTTAGAGGTAAAGGTCAGAAAGATCGCCCCATCTTCATCAGTCAACAAGCCGCTAAGTGGATTGGGGATTACTTAAGTACTAGGAGTGACAACTACAAACCACTATTTATTCACTATTCCGGCAATCAAGGTGGTTTAGATGAGGGTGAATACACTAGATTAAGTACCCGTAGCGTACAAAGACTGGTATCTAAATACGCCAAATTAGCCGGTATCACCAAAAAAGTTAGCCCTCATACACTAAGGCATAGTTTTGCTACTGATTTACTCCATAACGGAGCTGATATGCGCTCCGTTCAAGCGCTACTAGGCCATAGCAACATTGCTACTACTCAAATCTATACTCATGTTACTAACCCGCAGTTAAGAAATGTCCACGAGAAGTATCACAACAGCTAAGAACTAGAGTCTAAAATATACCTAAGTACCAGTTAATTAACTGATCGCCAAAATTAAACGACAGCCAAGCGCCTAAAAGTAGAAACGGGCCGAAAGGCACCATACTCTTGCGAGTTTTAACACCGGTAGCTATCAATATTAGGCTAGTTATAGCGGCGATATTAAAGGCTAGAAACAGCCAGACTAAAGTGCCTACTCCTCCCAACAATAAACCTAAAGCTAAAGACAACTTTACGTCACCGCCCCCCATCCATTTACCCCTACCAATCAGATACAGCAGATAGAAGAAAGTAAAAGCACCTATCCCACCGATAATTGGACTGATCAACCACTGATAGATACCGGCACCTAAAAGAGCGGCTAGGACTTGATAAATCACTACTAATACAAGTAGTGACATAACCATACTGTCTGGTAAGAGGTACCATCTATAGTCATAGATAGATAGGGATACAAATATAGCTACCATGCCAATCCAGGTGAATAATTGCATGTAACCAATTAAGTTGTTCAAACTACTGGGCCAGAAAATGTAGCTTAAAATACCTAAAACCATCACTGTGATTTCTACAACAGGGTATTGCCAGGATATCTTGTTGTTACAATATCTACACTTACCCTTAAGTACTAGCCAGCTTACAACCGGCACTAGGTCTTTAATCGTTAGTTGATGTCCGCAGTCAGGACAGATAGATCTACCATGAACAATCGATGGTTTTACCTGAGTAACGCTTTTACTGACTTCCCTGCCGGTATCTTCTTCCTCATCTTTTTGATCTTGACTGGGTTGTCGCCATAACCAAGCATTTATAAAACTACCTAGAGCTAGTGAGTAGATAGCTACAGCAATCAGCTCCAAGCTTTGCAATAGCTTACCCTCGCATGAGGCGATCTAGCTCAGCAATATCAACCGCTACAGCCTTAGCCTCATCATAAGTAATCTTGCCAGATCTAATTAAGCTTACTAGGGTCTTGTCCATAGACTGCATGCCCTGATCAGAACCTGTTTGGATAACCGACTCTAACTGATGGGTTTTGCCCTCACGGATAATATTTCTAACTGCTGAATTAGCCACTAACACCTCTGTTGCTACTACTCTACCACCACCGATAGCTGGAACTAATCGTTGGGAGCAAATACCTTGAAGTATTGAAGCTAGCTGCACTCTAATTTGCTGTTGTTGGTGTGGGGGAAATACATCAATCATTCTATCTATAGACTGGGATGCTGAGTTGGTGTGTAAAGTCGCTAGTACTAGATGCCCGGTCTCAGCAATCGTAATAGCAGCGGCAATAGTCTCTAGGTCTCTCATCTCACCGATTAAAACTACATCTGGATCTTGACGCAAACTTGATCTTAGCGCCGCTGCAAATGAGTAAGTATCATAATGCACCTCACGCTGTACCATCACCGACTTTTTACTCTTGTGAGTGTACTCTATGGGGTCTTCGATAGTAATAATGTGAGCAGATCTCTCAGTATTGATCCTATCGATCATAGCAGCTAGTGTGGTTGATTTACCTGAACCGGTAGGACCGGTAACTAACACTAGGCCTCTGGGGTAATCAGTGAAGTCACTCATCATTTTCGGCATACCTAGCTCTTCTAGAGTACGGATTTCGTTAGGAATCAATCTCATAGCGGCTGCTAAATTGCCTCTTTCATGGAAGGCATTGACACGGAATCTACCTAGATCACCAAAGGCAAATGAGAAATCTAACTCTTTATCCTTGTTTAGGATCTGTTTTTGCTCTTCATCTACTACTGAATAGATCAAACCTTCTACCGTCTCTTCATCTAGCTGAGGTAGATCATGCATAGCTATTAATTCACCATCAACTCGCAACATAGGCTGTAAGCCTACCTGTAAATGCAGGTCTGAGGCTTTCTTGTCGATAACTTCTTGGAGTAAGTTTTCTATTCGTAAACTGTTTTGCATACTTTAAACTGTCCCAACTCCTCTTGGCTAGTATTTTAGGTTGCTTATGCTTAATAATATCACATGGACTTTAGAGAGGAAATACCACTTATCAGAAGCTCTGCCTACTACTTGAGCCAGACTTAGGAATCTGAAGCTACTCTAACGACCTCTTCTAGGGTGGTAATGCCGTTTAGGGCCTTGAGATAGCCATCCTGTTTCATAGTCACCATACCATCCTCTTGAGCCTGAGCCTGAACCTGATTACTAGTAGTACCTTCTACTAAAATCTTCTCCATCTCAGGAGAGATAGTAAATACCTCAAAGATACCGGTTCTACCCTTGTATCCTTCTACACAATCATCACAACCTTCACCTTTATACAGCGTAAATTCTTCATCTAGGCTAGGTAATACGTCATAGCCTAGGTTTTCTTTAGTCTTAGTATCGGGCTTGCCTGAATCTGGCAAGAGACCTCCCAAGGTCTTCTTGATGGATGAGACTTCTGCCTCAGTAGCCTTGTATTCTTTAGAGCACTTATCGCAGACTTTTCTCACCAATCTTTGACCTATTACGGTGTTAATAGTTGAAGTAATCAAGAATGGCTCTATACCCATATCGATTAATCTCGGCAAAACTCCGGCGGCTGAGTTGGTGTGCAAGGTAGAGAGTACGATATGGCCGGTTAAGGCAGCTTGTACGGCTAGATCAGCTGTCTCTGAGTCTCTAATCTCACCGACCATAATGACATCGGGGTCTTGACGTAATATGGAGCGTAAACCACCGCTGAAAGTTAGACCGTACTGAGGATCTACCTGCATCTGATTAATACCATCAATCTTATACTCAATCGGGTCTTCTAGAGTAACTATATTTATAGCTACATCTTTAATAGTGGTAATACCGGCATACAGTGTGGTTGATTTACCTGAACCGGTAGGCCCGGTTGATAGGGTCATACCGTGCGGCTGTTTTAGACCCTCCTCAATCAATCTCTTGGATCTACCCCTATATCCTAGGTTTTCAATACTAAGTAGGCTTTGGTCTTTATCTAAAAGACGAATAACGATCTGCTCACCCCATACAATCGGTGCAATAGCGATACGTAAGTCAATATCTTGACCGTTGTGCTGGATTTGAAAACCACCGTCTTGAGGTATACGGTGCTCGTCAATCTTTAGGCCTGATAGAATCTTTACCCTTGATACTAGAGCCGATTGCACCTCTTTTGGTAGTGTCATGGTGTCTTGTAAAATGCCGTCAATTCTAAAACGTACTTTGACGTTCTCTTCTCTAGGTTCAACGTGAACGTCGGAAGCTTTTAGCTGGGCTGCGTAGTCTAAAATAGTGTTAAGTGCTCTAGTAATAGGTGCGTCTTGAACGAAGCTTTTAACCTGTTCTGGACTCTTAGACTCCTGATCCTCTTTTTTCTCCGATTCGGCAAACTCAGATACGCTGCCCATTACATCAGATATATCATCGGATACATCGGCTTTGTACTGGGTCAAGATAGCGTTAATACTGTCCGATGAGACCATGTGAGGTATAACTGGTTGACCAATCTTTCGGGTGATAAAATCAACAGCTTGTAAGTTAGTAGGATCTATCATACCGACCGCTAGACGGCCATTGAGTATACCGATAGGTACTACCTGGTAGCTTTTAGCTAGATCTTTGGGGATAGTGTTAATCAACTCCGCATCAACCTTGAACTTCCTCAAGTCAACGTAAGGCACGCCTTCGGCCTTGGCGATAGTCTTAACTGTACTCTCTGGATCGACTAGATTACGCTCTGAGATTAAATTAACTATAGACTTACCCTTCTCGGTCGATTCTTGTCTCAACTCTTGAAGTTGGTCCTCAGTTAATAGACCCTGCTCAACTAAAAGTTTTTCGAATTTGTTCTGGGTTTCATTGACTAACATTTTATATATACTCCCTTTGAGCTAACCCAACAGCTACACCAAAATTAAGTGATCTACTCATCAGTTCATCATGCTGATCGGCTGGATAAATTACGTTTTTCCAAGGATTGGCTACCTCTACCGGCATCTTCAAATTCTCTGATATATAAGTAGCAAGACCCGGCATAGCGGCTGTACCACCTAATAAAACTACTTTGGCTATCTTGGCCTTATTAGCACTAGTAAAATCGGTAGCTATAACTGATATTTTTGAAGTTATCTCAGTAATACCTGGCTCTAGAGCAGCTAGCACTTGTCCATCAAATTTATCTGGTGATACTCCAAACTCCTCTACAAACTGCTGACCTTCACTGCGATCAACATTGAAGCTCTGAGCTACCATATTAATAAAGACTTCTCCTCCCATATTTACAGATGCTACCTGCCTCGGCAAACGCTTAAATACTACTGACATCGAAGCGTTGTTGTAACCTAGATCTAAGGCTATTACTGCTGAGTCTTCATTAGTCACTACACTGCGAGCTAGCGCTAATGTGTCTATCTCTAAAGCCAGTAGTTCTAGCTCCATAAAGTTAATTAACTCAACATATTGATTGATAACTTTTTGATTAGCACCAACTACTAACACATCTACTTCTTTGCCCTTTTGAGGCTTCGCGTCACTTGAGACTATATACCAATCAACTCGCAGATTAGCGGCTGAGGAGCCTAAATACTCTTCGGCGTGATCGTATATAAACTGTGACATCTCTTCTCTACCGGCAAACGGCACTCTTACAACTGTAGCTAGTGAATATTTATCAGGTACCGCTACCACCACCCTATCGGTCGATATCTTCAATGATTTCTTTAACTCATCAAGTGCATCTTTGACCAGTTGTCTATCTGTATCATCACTCATAGAAGCTACATCTATCACCTTATCGAAGCTCTTTTCTCCATAAGTAACCAGAGACGGATTGTCTTGGCCCGGCTCAAGTTGAACCAGTCTCAAAGCAGTGGTACCGATATCTAATCCGAAATATGTGTCCTTGTTATGCTTTCTCATTTATATATACTATAAAGCACTTACGCCTAAAGGCGCAATCTAGATAGGCCTATATACCATTAAATAAGCTAATTAAGTACTTGTTAATATTATCTACTCAGGGTTCGAAGTCTGCATGCAGTAGTTAGTGATACCGGGGTTGATAGTGGTAAAACTATTGCCCGATTCATTAGGGTCTTCTCTTAGTATGTAGTCTTTACATATTTCGTTTGAACCAACTGCTAGGTCTGGCACTAAAGCTATAGCTGGGTCAGATAGAAGCACTCTAGCTCTAACACGCCTGAATACATCACCTGCCTTGGCGGTCACATCAACTTCGGCTTGAGCATCGACTATATTAATGAGATTATCGCCACTATCATGCAGAGATAGCTTAATAGATGTAGAAGTATATAGCGGGGTTAGCATTACATAATAGTCGTTAGCGCCAGGAAATAGGTTAGTGAAATCGACTACACATGAATAATCATCGGCATCAGCCTGAGCACTGCTAGTGCAGTTAACAGCCTGTGGCGAGCTATCACCTAAGCCAAAGCTACTAGATTCAGTGTCAAGTACATTAACACCGCCACTAGATGATGGCAGCAAGTAAACTATCCTAGTAGCATCGATAACTTCTTCCCTACTGGCATTGGAGGAAATACCTTGCTTAACCAGTGTCACTTTCATAGCAGCAGGATAAGGTGTGCCGCCATCGTTCCAGTTAGCAACTGTTTGCAGCCTGCTATCAGACTTTAGAGCATAGTTCTCACCATCACTACCGGGTTTGTGCCACTCTAGTCTGAACCTATCAAAACCTTCTTCGGCAGCTAAACGTATCATGAAGCTTGAGAAGGCAGCTGCACCGTCGGCCTGAACGTCAGGTAGGCTAGTTTTAACTAGCTGGCAAGTAATTTCGGTTTCAAAAGATGGGTCATCGATTAGGAATTGATCTCCAAAAGGCTCACAATCATCGAATTTATCTAACATATCTGCGTCAAAGTCATCACTTCCTGCCATGTAAGCAGCCAATGCTGCTTTAGCGTCCTCGATACCAGATTCAGCTGCATAAAAAGCTCTGTTGGATAGGTCGTCATCTGTAGCTTGTCTCTGCTCTGAAATCATCAGTCTCACAAAGCCAATCACCATTACCGCCAGTATGATAGTTACAAACATGACGGTAATCATCGATACGGCACCCCTGTTATCTAGTTTGCCAACAGCAACATTACCCTTATGCATATTCATAGCATCAATAATACCACAACCATTAAACAGATTCTATATCTAATCTACTACTGTTATTTAGATACCTAATATGACCTCCTAAAAACCCCTAGAAGGCTGCGCCGATCAACTACTTCTCAGCGTCACGGTACTAGTTAGATAGACTACCTCACAATACTGGCTGCCTTGGGCCGCTGGATCACAGAAAACATCCCTAGTACCAATACCTTCAAGTAAATCAAAGCTGGCTTGATAGTCTGCTGTTGATAAGGCCAGTTCTAGCTTGTACGTCTTATTCGGAACTAGCTCTATGACTTTAAAGAATTGGGGCTGTAAATTAGGTCCAAAAACACTTATTCCCCTAGTGGGGTCGGCCCCGTCACAAGTAGTACCTTCGATCCTAATTAAAGATCCTGGACTAGGATTTGATCCAATCTGAGGGGCTTGGAATATATAGGCCTTATCGTCATAGCAAAACTTCTCTGTAGGCACTTCCTCAGAGTCACAAGACTGATTGCCACAATCAATTCTGACCCTGTTAGAAGCCGTAGTAGTGCGAAAATCTTGAGCTAAAGCAGATAGAGCGCTTCTACCCTCTTCATGAACCGCTTTGGTGGTAATTCCCCTAGTATATGAGCGATTTATCTGCATGAAAGTCGCTACTACCAATAATAGGACGACTGTGAACATAGTAATAGCGATTAACAGCTCTACTAAAGTAAAGCCTTGGGAGTTTTTGTATCTAGAATCTACTACTGGCATATACCAAAAAGTATAACATAAGCCTTAAGCTAAAAACTCTAATAGCCTCTGTAGCTCATAACGCCAAAACATAACCTATCTTAGTAATACCTTCTAAGCCACTACTCTTCCTGGTTGTCTGATACATCTTCTAATACGTAAAGTGAGAACATAGCTTGATCACCTACCCAAAGCGTAACTTCTAGACTTTCTGCAGCGTTATAGGCAGTAATATTGATGGAGTCATCGTGTTCGTCTGGTCCTAGAGTACTGATTACCTCCCAGCCGCTACTGCCAAAAGCGTTCTCATAATAACTGGTAACCTCACTGAGATTTTGGTCAGTTACAAAGCTAACTCTCCAGTTGCCGGGATGCATTATTTCGTCTTCATCTTCTTCTGGTTCAAAGTAAGTAGAACTAACTAAAACCGATGGTTGATATAGTGGCACCGCTTCAGGAAAACTATCATCAATATCTGGATGAGTCGATTCACCCTCTCCATTAGAGTCTTCTGCGTTGAATAAACCGCTTAGCCTATCTTGCATATCGCTATCTGTATCATCGTTGTTGATAACTAGGAAATACCACAGCAACAGGCCAACTACTAAGACTATTCCTGCTATTAAAGCTACCTTTTTAATTTTTGAGTCGTTGTTTGCTTCCATATAAACTCCTTTTGCCTTATATCGTTTCTTAATTATCTCTAGTTGATTGGGTACCTAACCATAACTATACCCGAACCACCCCTAGCAACATCGCCACTTCTATAGCATCCTCCGGCACCACCACCGGTATTATTAGATGCGCCACGACAGTTGCGGTTGGTGTATCTTACCCCATTAGCTCCGCCTCCACTGCCACCTGATCCTGGATTGTTATTACCCGACATACCACCCCCAGCACCAGAAAACAACTGACCGCCCGACTCACCAAAAGCTCTAGTAGTAGATCCTTGACCCCTACCGCCGCTAGAGTTAGGAGCACTTTGGCCGTTACCACCATTACTGCCACCATTACCGCCCCTCATACTACCCCAACCACCGCCTGAAGCTCCGCCTCCACCGCCAGACCCACCTCGTTTATTGTTAGTGCCTCCGGCCACCTGATAGGTACTACCTGAGCCAAATCTAGAAAAACCACCATCTCTTCTAAGTCCACCAGCACCAACTATAACTTGGTAGTTACCTCTTGAAGCTTCTAGTGAAAAGGTAGCGGTATAGCCACCACCGGCACCGTCTCTAGGCCAGTTAGATCTGGGTGAACCACCTCCACCGACTAAAAAAACTTGAATATTTTCTCTACCGGAATTAACTTGAAAGGTTCCATTGCTCCTAAATGTGTGGACTCGGTACGTCACTCCTCCCGAAGTCATAGTTGAGATATTGCCCCCACTAGCAAGAAACTCATCACTATCCGTCTCAAAGACTCTCTCATTACCATAGGAAGTACCAAAGGAGTTGGTAGCATAAGCTCTGACGTAATAGGTAGTTTCTGGTTGGAGGTTAGTTAAGCTAACACTAAAGGAGCCGGTGCCACTACCTTGAGAGATTTGGTTATCACTCAAGGTCGGTGAGGCAGAGGTGGCGTAGACTATGCCACGAGCAGTTACACTAGCTCCACCATCATCAGCTACATTACCGCCTGTATTAGCAGAATCAGGTTCGATATTAGAGATAGCATCAGTGGTTACTAGGGGTAATCTTCTAGTAGGACCA
>JBJHCT010000009.1:0-17411 GCA_050486185.1 Candidatus Saccharimonadota bacterium | reverse complement strand
GCACCGATATTAGAGGTCATAATGATGACGGTATTAGTAAAATCTACTCTTCTGCCCTTGGCATCAGTAGCATACCCATCCTCTAGTATCTGCAAAAGCATATTGAAAACATCTGGGTGAGCCTTCTCAATCTCATCGAAAAGAATTAGCGAGTAGGGCTGACGGCGAATAGTCTCAGTTAGCTGTCCGCCCTCTTCGTAACCGACATATCCGGCCGGTGCACCCATAAGTCTAGATAGGTTGTGTTTCTCCATGAATTCGCTCATATCGATCTTTACCATGGCATCTTCTGAATGGAACAGCTCACGAGACAATACTCTAGCTAGCTCAGTCTTACCCACACCACTTGGGCCCATGAATAGGAATGAACCGATAGGTCTGGTGGGATCAGCTACACCGGAACGGTTACGTCTGATAGCTTTTGATACTGCCTCAACAGCCTCTTTTTGACCTATGACTGATTTCGATAGGGTCTTTTCTAGATTAACTAACTGTTTAGCCTCAGATTTAACTAGGCTTTTTAGTGGTACACCGGTGACTATAGAGACGGTTTCAGCTAAATCTTCTTCACTAACTTCTAGCATCTTGCCGTCTTGGGCTTCGGCACTTTCTTGCCTAGACAGTTTCTTTTCTAAAATACTAACTTCAGTCTTGAGCTGAGCAGCATGTTCGTAGTTCTCATCGGCCGCAGCTTCATCTATCTCTATATGCAGCTCGCGAATCTGTTGGCGTATCTCTCTAGCTTCAGTACCCATACCACTACCACGCAAAACTCTAACTTGAGCAGCTGTTTCATCTAATAGATCTATGGCTTTATCGGGCATAAATCGATCGGGCATATAGCGCTTGGATAGTTTGATAGTTTCTTCTAAAACTTCGTCTGATAGTTTGACGCGGTGATATTGCTCATAGTGTTGGCGCAGACCTCTTAAGACCTGCATGGTTTCTTCTGTATTGGTCTCAGGTACCATAATAGTTTGGAATCGTCTTTCAAGAGCGGCATCTTTTTCGATATGTTTGCGGTATTCATCCGTTGTAGTAGCACCGATTACTTGTATGAGGCCGCGTGATAGGGCAGGTTTGATGATATTAGCTGCATCGATAGCACCTTCTGCTGCACCGGCGCCAACGATTAAGTGTAGTTCGTCGATGAATAAGATCACATCATCAACAGTCTGTAGCTCCTCTAGCACCTGCTTCATGCGCTCCTCGAACTCACCTCGGTATTTAGTACCGGCAACTAAAGATGATAGGTCTAGAGCTATCACCCGCTTATCGATTAGGTCTTCTGGCACATACTCAGTAGCGATCTTTTGCGCTAGACCCTCAACTATAGCGGTCTTGCCCACACCCGGCTCACCGATTAAAGCTGGGTTGTTCTTGGTTCGTCTATTTAAGATAGTAATCAAACGCTGGATCTCTGCCTCTCGGCCGATAACCGGATCTAACTTACTATCAACTGCCTTAGCAGTTAAATCTAGTCCAAAGAAGTCTAGGGTTGGAGTCTTGCTCTTCTTTTTGACCTTGCGGCGTTCTTTAGTGTGTTCATGGTAGTGGAACTGCTGGTTGCGTAAGTACTCCTGCAGCTCCTCTCTGACTTCTGCTAGATCGATATCCATATCGCTCAACAGTATCGAGGCTCTAGTATTTTTCTGAGATAAAGTAGCAAAAAGAATATGTTCTGTACCACACATCTGCTGCCCAAAGTCTTTAGCTATCTTCCAAGATAGCGATAGTGTCAACTTAGCTGTTTCGTTTAAGTTACGTACCTCATCTACGGCAGTAGAGGTAGTCACCTGTAATGATTTGGGAGTTAGGCTCAACGCCATCCTGGCTTGATCGAAACTAACTCCGGCATTTTTCAAAACCTTAGCACCGATTGAGCTATCTTGTTTTAATACGCCTAATAGAATATGTTCCGTGCCGATATAGCTAGAACCTAGAGCTCTAGCTATATCATTAGCCATACGCAAACTAGCTTGCGCATTTTCGGTTAATTTATCTTCAAATGATGAGTCGTTAACTTGCATGGTTCTCCTAAGGGATATTGTAGCACTAAAAAACTTAGTATAAAGACTGTATAAGTCTATACTTACTATTTTATTTAATTAGCACTCTTGGGTCAAGAGTGCTAGTAACTATCTACTACTCTTCTTCGCTCTTAGATTGGTTATCGTCACTATCACCATTATCATCTGACTCTAGAGTGCTCAGCAGTGAAGCCTCTAGATCAGCTTTAGAAACATATTTCTTCTTGGCCTTGCCGCTATCATCTTTGACAGCTACGCTTTCAGGATTTGGTTCGGCCTTGTCTTTAACTTCACCACTCTCACTGCTGAGAATATCTATCTGCCAACCAGTTAGATTTGAAGCTAGGCGAACATTTTGGCCACCGCGGCCAATAGCTACTGATAACTGATCTTCAGCTACTTCGACTGCTGCTTTGCTTTCGGCTTCGTCTAATTTAATATCTTTAATTTTAGTCGGAGCAAGAGCGTTAGTAATGAATTCCTTATCATCATCAGAGTGCATGATGATATCGATTTTTTCTTCGCCGATTTCACCCATAACGGCCTGGACTCTAGTACCGTGGCCGCCGACAAATGTGCCGACCGGATCAACGTTCGGTATGGTTGAGGCTACTGCTAATTTAGTACGCACTCCAGCTTCACGAGCTACTGCCTTAATCTCTACAGCACCACTTTCCATTTCTGGAACTTCTCGCTCAAATAGGAGGCTGATAAATTCCGGTGTAGCGCGAGACAGTATTAGCTGTGGACCACGTGGTGAATTCTCAACTTCTCGTAAGTAAACTTTGAGTCTTTGGGTAGGACGGTAGCGTTCATTAGGAATTTGTTCTGATTGTGGCAAGATGCCTTGAGCTTTGCCGACATCGACATACACCACTCTAGGTTCTACTCGCTGGACGGTACCATTTAATAAGCCGCCGACCTTGTCTTGGTACTCAGCCACGATTACGTCGCGCTCGGCTTCACGTAGTTTCTGCAGGATTACCTGCTTGGCAGTCTGAGCAGCCACTCGGCCGAAACCGTCATATTTAACTTCTCGCTCTACTACACCACCAACCTCGGCCGCCTCATCTAGCTCCTTGGCGTTAGCTAGTGATAGTTGAGTAGCTTCCTCTTCTACTTCATCGACTACGTCGTAAACTTCAAAGATACGGAAATTACCGGTCTTAGCGTTGAGAGTAGCTCTAATATTCTGATCCTTATCACCGTAATCTTTACGGTAAGCTGCTGCTAGAGCGTGCTCTAAGGCATCCTCTACTACTTCATAGGGCAAGCTTTTTTCTTCAGCTATCTGCTTCATTGTCATGATGAATTGTTTTGTATCGATCTGTTCCATTGTTTTCTCCTCTTTACTCCAATCTATTTTAGGTCTTGGAGGTTTTTGATTATTTAAAACTTAAATTACATATAAAGTTACTATCTCTAGAAATGAAATAAGTCGACCGCTCTGGCCGACTTACCTCTAGATCAAGTACGTAAGTAATTTTACTACATTAATCTTGTAAATGTCAAAGCGTATCACTACCTACTCTAAAGATAAAACCTGTTTGATGGGTCGGTACGAAAGCCTATGCACCGGACATACACCGCTATTAATTAACGATTCTCTATGTCTTTTAGTGCCATAGCCGACGTGATCTTCAAAGCCATAATCAGGATACAATTTAGCCAGTTGCATCATATAACTATCCCTATAGTGCTTAGCTACAATCGAAGCAGCTGCTACAGACGGTATCGAAATATCGGCTTTGATAATAGCTTCTGTATTAGCTACACCTTCAAGGTAGTTGATATGCCCATCAATAATAACTTTACTACTATCTTGACTACTGGGAATCTGGCTCAAGGCCTGACCCATAGCCTGAGATGTAGATGCCTGCAGACCTATTGAATCTACGTCTTGAGGATCTACCCAACCCACACCAACAGATATAGCCGCTCTGTTAATAAGTAGGCACAACTCTTGTCTCTTCTTAGCAGTTAACTGCTTAGAGTCCTTGACTCCCTCAAGCTTTAAACCTTCAGGCAACATGACTGCAGCGGCTATGAGTGGACCCGCCCAAGCACCTCTGCCAGCCTCATCAATACCGACTACATATCTACCCATCTTGTAGCATTTTACCACTAGCTACTTATTTGTCGCTGCTGTCTTCCTTGGAATCGTTAGAGTCATCAGTACTATCTTTAGATTCAGCTTCCTTGTCTTTAGACTTAGGTGCATCTTCTGCTTTTTCTGCTTTTTCTGGTTCTTCTTGCTTCTTATCGGCCTCTTTTACGACTTTGTCGGTCTCAGCTTCAGAGTCAGTAGCTTCCTTTTCTTTGCTAGGCTTCTCTTCAGGAGCAGCTTTCTTTTCCTCTTCTGGCTCTGGACCACCATAGACATCGTCTGGATCAAAACCTAATTCGCGCAAACGTGCTGATTTACCGGAACGTTCTCTCATATAACTTAGGTAGTTGCGTCTAACTTTAGATCTACGCATAACTTCAACTTTTTCAACATTAGGGGCATGTAGCATAAAGCCTTTTTCTACTCCTACGCCACTAGAGAGACGGCGCACGGTAATAGCAGCAGTAGAAGAACCCATCCTATCGGTACGTATAACTACGCCCTCAAAGACCTGGACTCTTTCTTTGCTACCTTCAACAATGCGTTGATGTACTCTAACACTGTCACCAGAACGAACCTGGGGAATCTTGGTTTTGCTCATGCTTTGGTTGAATTTTTCTAATAATGCGGACATAACTATGACACTTTAGCACTACTCATTAGCAGCTTGCAAGTAATTTTTTGACTCTTTTCATATCAAGCAACTTCATCAGAATCATTAACTATGGAGCTTTGCAAATAAAATTCAGCTACTGCTAATTCTCGTAACAACCGCATTGTTTGTATGTATCTCTCGTTATCTTTAGTAGCATTACTATGTTTTTCTAGCCATATACTGTAGCGTGGATCTTCCTGTATGTAGTGTTCTAAGCTCTTGGGTGTCACCTCACCTTTATCATCAACTACCTCACCACCTATTAATACTTCATCGTAAAGCTCGCGACTGGTTAGCAAGAAAGATAGATGAGAGTAGCCACTACTATCTAAATAGGTATCGAACTCTTTATTTGCCATACTCTGAAATAGCAGCCTATTACCTACCAAAGTTATTTCTGCAGCTCGAGACCGAACCACTTCAACGGAGTTGTTTTCGACATCTAAGTATTCAAGGGCGCTACTATAGTCTGCCCCCTCGAACTCCCTACTAGATAATCCTTCTCGGCCACCACTCATATTTTATATATCTCCTTTAATGATTCTTCTTATATTATATAATGGCTACTGATATGCCACAAACAGTTCTAGTACTTGATAATATACGCAGCGCCTACAATGTCGGCAGTATCGCCCGTAGCGGGGCCGCTTTTGGTGTTAGCGATATCTATTGCGTTGGTATCACACCCTATCCGCAGCTAGATGAAGATTTGCGCTTGCCACACATAGCTCAAAAGGCCACTAAAGATATTGCCAAAACAGCCCTAGGGGGTGAAAAACACATTCAGTTCAAGCATTTCGATTCGATCGATGAAGCTATTGCTAATTTGCGAGAAAATAACTTAGCGGTATACGCTCTAGAGCAACACCCAAAGTCTCAGGATTTAAAGACTTTTAAACCAAAGAGTAGTTTTGGACTAATCATAGGGTCAGAAGTCAGCGGAATAGCTTTAGATACAATTGAAAAGTGTGATGAAGCTATCGAGATCAGACACTCTGCTAATAAGGAGTCGCTCAACGCTGCTTCAGCTGCCGCTATAGCTATCTATGAGCTACAAAGCAAAGCTGAATATGACGAGTAGGAATATAGCTAGAGCGATCTGCTCAAACACAACCTCTCTGTGTAAAATCTTGCGAACAACTAGATACTCATAAATCATATAGCCGGCAAAAAGACCTAAGAGACCGATAGCCGCTATGATCGCTCCTGGCCAAGGAATGTATAGCCAGGCTGAGAATAAAAGTAGCGGCATTATTATAGCTAGCGCCCAACCGAAATATATCTGTCGTTGGTTCATAGTACTACTCCTTGCGCTGAGTAGATTAAAATTAAAGCAATAGAGACTATAACTACAGCTTTAAGCAGGGGCCTAGGATGAGATTTTTGATCCCATTTAATCTTGCGTCTAGCAACCACTACATGTTGGGCTACGTAAATAGTAGCTAGGCCGTTAGCTACAAATAGAGCGATCTGTGAAGATATAGGGACTACCGCCAAAGATGTCAGCGGATCGCTAGAAGTATTGAATCTCTCAGCAGCTAGGACTTCTTCTGTCTCGATCGTTGGGCTACTAAACTCTACTGCTACCGGCTGTTTAGACCCGTACATAGCTACTACTACGTTGTACTCTCTGCCGTCTATGTAACCCCGCCCAAAGGCGACGCCTATATCATCGTAGCGATTATCTAACATATTCTGACGATGTGACTCACTGGCCATCCAGCCCTTTACTATAGCTTCACTGCTAGTGAAGCCTCTGGCTAAATTCTCGCCCACATAACGATACTTATAACCAGAATCGACAATGAACTCCCATGGAGCCACACCGTCTGGTGAATAGTGATCCCAATAACCAACCTCTAACATATCATTTAACTTACTTTCAGCAGCTTGTTGTAGTTGCCTATCGATACTTAACGTTCCTGCGCCCTCGCTACTTCTATGCCGGTTGGTAATCTCTACTATCTCTTGAGTATCTATTGAGTGGCTTACTCCCAGTACTTGACTGTTTGGGCTTTGGATATTAAAAACTACCTGCACCAAAAGCAGTGATGCTGCTACTGTAGCTAGTGCCGGAGCTCTTAGGATGTAAGGATGAAACCCATTGTATAGGTTGGGGATAAGAGTGTTTTTGATATAGTACTTAGCTTTAGTTGTAATAGTATTTATCACTACTTTAATTTAGCACCTTTGGTGTTTTAAAACCAAGGTTAGTTTTTTGGTTTTTGACAAACGACTAAACAGGGGCTTTAGTTGGCTGGTTGCCGGTATGCATCTGAGCTCTAGCGAGCAACAGCTCTCTAATATCTTCGGCCTCATCAACAGCTAATCCAGGCATGTAGCCTTCAGATGCTGTTGAAGTTCCACCCAAGAAACTGAGTTTCTTGGCGCCACCGGTACCGGCAGTCTCTATCTCTATATGAGAGATTTGTAGCATCCTATCAAACAAGCTTCGTCTAATATTTACATTCTGGATCCTATCAAACGGTATAGAGGCAGATTGCTTGAAGATAATGCCGTACTCTTTATGGAAGGATGAAGGAGTAACTTCGAAACGATAGTTTTTATAGGTTATTAGAGCTGCTAGATAACTAGCCAAAATGTAAGAGGCAAATATAAACCACAGCAGAGGATTTAAAAATATAGCTCCCGGAATCGATAGTAGTGGTATCATCCAAGTCTGCCCAATATAGTTAAGGAAGAATATCCAAGTAGCGTTAGGATGCAAATTACCAAACTCAACTGTAGCATCTTTAACTAGATTGCCGCCTGGTGGTATATGAGTAGTAACTTCAGAGTGCTTGCGACCATCACTATACTCAAAAGTAGCTTTAACTACTGGTGCGTCCGTATCTTGAACGGGTTGGTTGGTCTGAGGCTGTTGGGTTGAGTTATCGGGCTGATTATTATCACCAGAACTCCCTAATTCATTGCCGCAACTGCCACAAAACTTGTCATTAACGGTTATGGCTTGACCGCAATCGCTACAGTAATTCATAATGCTTATATAATAACACGCTTGTTAGGGTATGAGTTAGTAAACAGAAGCGTGTGATAGGTTAAAACAATATATGAATGTTCTCGACATCACTATCATCCTAGCCTTATCTTCTCTAGGGTATTGGTGGTTCAAAAACGGTAAATACGGATTCATCAATAGTGTCTTCTCATTGATAGGTTTCTGGGTGGGATTTTTCTTAAGCACGCTTATATCGCCATTCATTATCGGCCCGATAAATGACCTCAATATCAAAGCCACCCTATTTGTAGTCATGATTTTAGGTAGCTCCATCCTACTGGGATACCTGGGCTCTAAGCTTGGGGAAGAGCTATCTCCCGTAGCGGATAAATTAAAGCTCCGTAGGCTGGATTCTGTTTTGGGAACTTTAGGTGGAATAGTGATGGTTATATTCGGTCTCTGGCTAGCAGCTGGGATCATAGTTACTCTACCGATGCGAAACGTCAATCATCAAATTAACAACTCACTAGTTTTAAGTACTATCGATAAAGTCATGCCTCCAGCTCCGGTATTAATCGATAGAGTCAGCGCTATGATCGGCGACTCTGAACTATCTGAAGCCCTTTTCGGCATACCCTTGCGACCGGTAGAGATAGCTGAAATACCCTCGGACAAGGAAGTGCTAGCAGTAGTAGAGCAGGCTCAAAGCTCTACAGTGCGTATCGAAAGTAACGCTTGTTTGGAAACGGTAACAGGCAGTGGCTTTGTAGTTGATGCTAACTTAGTTGCTACCAACGCCCATGTGGTAGCTGGTAATAACAACCCCCAGGTAGCAGACTTAGGAGGCCGACGAGTTAGTGAAGTTATCTATTTCGATCCAAACTTAGATATAGCTATCTTGAGAGTAGAAAATCTAGATGGGGAGCCGCTAACCTTGAGTCGAGATACACAGCCTAGAGGCACAACCGCTGCTATATTGGGATACCCTGGCGGTGAGAGGCTTCAGGCTCAAGCTGCCTCTATAGCTAGAGATATACATGCTAGAGGTTTAAATATCTACCGAAGCAACCTAGCTACGAGGCATATGTATGAACTACAAACCACTATTACTACCGGCTACTCTGGCGGACCGCTAGTACTACCAAACGGTGAAGTCATCGGCATGGTGATAGCTAGATCAGAAACCGATGAGGATATCGGCTATGCCTTGCTGTCCAAGGCTGTAGATGATGCTGTTAAAAGAGCTAGGGCCATGCCCTACTCTATGGATGCTGGTGAGTGCATAGAGGACTAATTTAGTTAAAATCGTTATTTGACAAAATTGCAATAGATTGCATAATGTGATAAAATTATCTTATGAGTGTGAGTATTGTAGATATATCTATACTGCTAGTGTCTGTCTTATTGGCCGTTTATTACACTAAGAGCAGGCGTTCAAGCGAGTTAATGGTTACAGCTACTTTGTGGCTGTTGATACTAGTAGCTATTGTCTTACTACCTGTAGTATTTGCAGCTAATTCCACCCTGCAAGTACTCTTCTTCATAGCTATTTCTTTAGTTTTACTAAAAACCAGTGACTACCAAGACAAGATTGTAGCTACCACAAACTGGGTGGTTGATAAGTTTAGGCATGGTGAGTTGATACTTAAATCCTTGAGCGCTACTTTAGTAGTTTTAGCTGCTAGTTGGCTATTTATAGGTGCTTTATTCACTATACCTATCAATACCACTCAACAACTATCTCAAAGCTCATATATATTAAATAACTTATCTAACACACTTAACTACCCTCAAGTAGAGGCAGCTCATCTTGACCAACAACAAGTGAGCGACACTGATATACCCGAGCAGGCTCAATCTGTAGTTAAGATCGAATCTATAGGTTGTGGCGGTAGGCAATATGGTAGTGGTTTTGTGATTGATGCAGATATTGTAATGACTAATGCTCACGTGGTAGCTGGTATCAAGCAACCTACCATTAGAACCTCTAGCAACGATACCGCTACTGCTCAAGTAGTTTACTTCGACCCAGTCGAGGATATAGCCTTGCTCAAAGTGAAGGACTTGGGGCTACCCAGTCTAGCTATAACTGAAGCAAACCACCCCCATGCAGAAAGTAATGCTGTCGTGATCGGCTATCCAGCCGGTAGAGATATGCGCCTAAGTACAGTTGGTGTCATCAGACCTCTTAGTTTTTACGATCACGATATCTACAATCTCAGTCTCAAAGAGCTAGATAGGTATGAGATGCAAGTTGAAGTTGCTCCAGGTAGCTCAGGCAGTCCAGTCGTAACTGCCGATGGATTGGTAACCGGTATGATTAGTGCTACTTCTGATATCTACTATGATGTTGGTTACGCTGTAACTGCTACAAGTTTGCAAGAGGCTATGAGGTTATATGAGTCGCAAACTAGCCATAACCAAGCAGTAGTCAGCTCTAGATGTCCATAGGTCGGCTATCTCGGCTTTAGATTTTTTAGATAAATAGTGGCGCGAAAGTAGCTAGCACAAACAGGATCACCACCGCTATCATAACCATATCTCTTTTGCGAATCTTCTGCTTCTTCATGGGTTACATAATAACGTAAAACGCTTTTAAGCCTCAAGTACTAAAAGATATATAGCTGTTATTGACATAGATTATCTAAAGTTACATAGTAAATACCCATGGATTACAAAGAATTAACTAGGATATCTGGTGTTATGAATGGCTGGAGTGTTGAGACCGGCCCCAATATAGCGACTACACACCGGCCGGAACAGTCTATCGATAAATCGGAACAAGAAAACATACTCAAAGAAATTGGATGGGGTTTTGGAGCTTTAATTAATATATTAGACACCCAACCAGACCATCTAAGATATATTGTTATCGATAAGACCTTTAAGATGGCTAGAGGAGGTGACAATCAGCAAGGAGTGCTTTACGCCACCCTTGGTCAAGATGAACGGGGCTTACTTACAACAGACCTTCATTTTGCAGCTGAAGGCAAAGATGGTAGTTGCGCAGAGCCTACTAAGATATTCAGCGAACCATTGCCTAGGATTCCTAACGGTACAGAGATTGTTGCCGCTAGAGATACGTTAGCTATGTTAATAGGAGCCGCTAGTAACCCTAACCTCAACGAGAACATATCAGCTAGAACACGCGAGACTTTTAGCAGTTCAGCCATTTACCACCATGCTCAAGGAGCTGAGATTAATAAGCAGGGTATTAAAGATAGAGTGCTCGTATAAGAAGATAGCTACTCTTCTTCTGAACTATCTTCCTCTTCAAACTCTTCTTCGTCGTCATCGTCATCACTATCTAGGTTCTCTTTATCAGTATCGGTCGCAGTATCATCTTCTGTCGATTCTAGATCTTTATCACCAGCGCTAATCAGTTTGTGGCTAAGTAGGTAAAATACAACTGCACCGACTAAGAAAAAGGCACCAGTATCACCGGCTATATACATCAGCAGATCTGCTGGATCGGCGTTACTAAATAGAGTTAGGCCCTCATCAACATCGCCTAACGGCTCGTCAAACAACATTGCAGCCCACCAAGTAACGAGCATAGTTACAGCCGCACCGGCTGAAACAGTGTAGATAGTAGCTAGTTTTGATAGCTGATCACTATCCTCAACCCTATATCTTTTATTCACTATTCTAGCACTGACGTAGGTACTAACGGCGAAAGTAGCTACATAGAAAACTAGTGCTACCAAAGCTAATACAGTAAACTCGCCAAAACTAGACGGTAGTTCACTAGGCAACCAGCCGGCCGCCATAACTACCATGATGCCGATAATGGCTATGGCTAGCGGTAATGCAAAACCACCTATATACCAATGAGCGCAGGCCATATGCCATAACTTCCTATGGTCCTGTTGCGATTTACTTATATGGTCCTTCATAGTTACTAATCCTTTCTTGGTTGCACTATTTGAGCTTCATAGATTTACTAATATATTACTCCATATCTGCTTATGTTTAAAGATATAGCTCATAGGCGTAGTTTATATGAGACATTTAGACCACAAACCCAAAGCCTCTTTTTCTGCCTTCTCTTGGGCTATTAGATAATCGCTTTGCCTGCTGTAGGGGTGTATAAAAGTAAACTCTCGCACGTAACCTTCTGCTATCAATCGGGCCCCTATATCGATACCATCTAGTTCAACGTAACGCAGCGACCTACCATATACGTCCCTATCATCTTGAGTCTCATCAGCTACTAACAGTACCTCTTGATCTCCTACTAATTCATCCATCCTATCGCTAGCCTCTTTAGCGTAGCACTCATCCTCCCCTGCTCCACCCCTACTCAGTTCGGCCGCATCGATACCGATAAACCTAATCACTTCTTCGCCTGAACCTGTATCAACTGCTATGGTATCCCCATCTATAACTCTTGATACCGAGTAGATGCCGTCTTCTAATGCGTCTAGTCGTTCGGTAGCTTCTTCATTAGAACTAGTTAGATCTATAGAAATATCTGAGAGATTAGCGGTTGATAATATCAAAAATATCAGTAGCAATGCAGCTGTTGTGCCAAAAACCTTTAAAACATGCCCTCTATTACTGCTCCTAAGGGTTGACGCTAGATACCTAGGGTCTACTAACCCGATTATGAGCAGGGCTATAGATATTAGAAGCAGTATGATTAAAATATTTCCAAACATGTATGGTTTAGCTCTGAGGTTTTTGAGCTCTCAGGCATTTTATATAACGGTTATGCTTGTTGAGTCAAATGTATGCGTGCTAAAATACATGCGAGAATAAAAATCAAGAATATTATCTAATATAGATAAATGAGGAGTTGACCAATGACAATCGTGAGTGACATGCAAGCGAGACAATACAGAAATAAAAACATTAAATTAAGAGCCAACGTATTGGGTATATTTGCCCTAATCTTTGCTAGTACTTTTGGTATGGTAAGTCCAGAGGTTGTTTATGCGGATGAACATTGCGACATTACAGTTGGCAGTGGGCAAGACTATGCAGATATACAATCTGCTATAGACGCAGCTGCAGAAGGAGGTGTTATATGTGTTGAGGCTGGAGAATATAGCGGTTTCAACATAAACAAAGATGGTATTAGTATATTGGGATCAAACGCGTCAATATCTTCTGGACATGAGCAAATAGTTATAAGTGGCAATAATGTTCAATTAGAGGGCTTTACTATAGATGGACCATATAATAATTTTCCTGCACATAATCCAGAAGCAACTCCCGGACTAGTTATGTTGGGGATTATCTTAGTAACTGGCGATAATGCTACTGTTACTGGGAATACTGTGAGTCCTAGCTTAATACACGCACAGCCTTCTGCTCTTACTGTAACCGGTGCTAATACCCACATACATGGCAATGTCTTTGAATTTCCTGAGAATATACATGAACAACCTATTTTAGAATTATCGCCGACTGCCAATAATGCGGTTATTGAAAATAACACATTCAACAGATACTTAGGCGGTATCGTTGGTGAGAATCAGGAAATACTGATTCAGAACAATACCTACACTGAGGACGTAGAAAACATCGGTTTTAGTGGTATAAATTGGGGCCCAATACCGGAGAGTGCTAACATAAATGTTCTAGAGGCAGAATTTCCAATTATAGTAGACCAATCTAACCAAAAAAATGGATGGTATAGAGCTGTAAGAAATATTCAACTAGGTTTAGGGGAGCTAGTTTCTGGGGGTACACTTGCAGTACCTGCTGGAACATATGAAGAGACTTTGGATATAGATGTTGATGATATAACCTTGCAGTCTCAAGATGGACCAGAAGCAACTACTATCGTTGCTAATACCACTAGAGAAGAAGGTGTAGTCGGGATTAACGCAAACGGAGTTACTCTAGAAGGCTTTACTATAGATAATGTTAGTAGTGAACTTAACAATAGGGCTGTTAGAGTTAACGACAGCACTACAAACACTACAATCGCCAATAATATATTGGTCAACTCCTTTAGGGGTGTTCAGGGTAACTGGAGTTCTGGCGGCTATAATCTAACTGTTACAGGTAATACTTTCAATACTAGCTACGGTGTCGCAGGCACTGAGGATATGTCTGGTCTAGTGATTGATAATAACACCTTCAATACATCAGAAGAAGGTATTGGTATAGGTGCAGGCGTGGCTATTGAGTCTATAACTGGCAATCATTTTGCTGGCTCTAATGAGCACGTCAGAATATATGATACTGCTGTTGAGCTTGCCTACTTAGATGATTTGCTTGGAAGCAACACCTTCGATAGAAGTTCAGTTATTAGAAATAATGATGGCGACATTATCTCTCCAGCTATATTCGCTACCGCTCAGAAAGTGGTCAATGACGACCTTTTTGATGCTGATGAAGGTTCAGATTTAGGAAATACTACGGAAGTTACTACAAAAGTCGAGATTAGTATTAATAGTAGTAAGGGCGCAACAACCAGCAAAGTTACTATGGGGCCTAACACAAAAATCACCAAAGATGATGGTACTGCGTTTGATGCCACTCAAATAGGTGCAAATATTGAAGATGCTACGGAGTTTACAGTTGAAAACGCAGAAACTAAAGCGGTCTTGCAATGGGGTATTCCTGGAGTAACTCTAAACTTTAGCCCAGCTATAACGATCGAGATATTTGTTGGCACTGATTTAGCTGGTCAAACTCTACAAATTCGCAGGAGCACCAATGGAGACGACTGGACAGACGATGGTCTAAAAAATCCAGCTGAATGTACTGTAGATAGTGAGGGCATCTGCTCTTTTACAACTACCAAAGCCAGTTACTTTGCAGTTTACCAGGAAGAAGTAGCTGAAGAAGAAGAAAAGGAAGAAGAGAAAGAAGAAGCTGAGGACACTACTGGTGAAGCTCTAACTCCCCCAATAGTTCAAACAGCAGTAGCTACAACAACAACTACTGAAGCTGACGCCACTGAAGAAGCTGAAGAAGAGGTGGATGAAAGTGAAGTAAGTATCACTGAGACTGAGGATGAGAACGGTGAAGTCGCTGCAGCTGAAGATGATCAAACTGCTCTATGGTGGTGGTTAATCCCAATCGCTATATTAGCTATGGCCTTCTACTTCAACCGTAGACGAGGTAGTGATAAACCGGAGCTAATGGATAGCTAAAAATAAAAACCCTCTAAAGAGATTAAAAGCCCCGAGAGATCGGGGTTTTTAATTGACTTCATACTCTTGTTATGGTCTTATAGAAGTAGTGTTATTTTAGTTTAATAACAAGAACAGGGTTGTAGTCTCGACATACTGGGGGTTTCCAATGAAGGCGATCAAAGATCTGCTACACATACTCGCTATAGCTGTTGCGGCTATATTCATGGTCACCACTATTAGTGACCTACATGGATCATCGGCTACAACGGCAGAGCCTGAGTACATCTACCCCGCAACTCACTTGAGCTGCTCAGATATTGAGCGACTTGGTAGAGATGCCGAGGCCAAAGAGAGCTTTCTGCGTGATTATGAAGGTGAGTGGGTAACTACTGACCTTTTCTGCGCTGGAAGTGAATCTATCCTGCTTGAGTCGTTTGTCCAGGCCGGTTTCTCTGAGACTGGTTTGAGTGTACTAACGACTTGCGGGCAGGCAATATCAGGATATGTACGTGGTTTCGGTAGTAGGATCTCGACCATCAGACCGGAAGAGCTAGACCAAGTGCTCCCGTTTGATTTAATTATTCGTGATGGAGTGGTTGTCCTCAACTACTATTCGTGGATGTGTCCCTCTATCTATCAAGCATGACTAAGGAGTCAACCCAACCAACCCCAGGGCGAAGCAACGTCATCTATCAACACCTTGATGGCAACTGCTTCGCCCTTTTACTTGGTTAATATCCTATCAACCTTATCTAACCCATCTAGTGATTTAACTAGCTCATCGCTAATATCAACGGTTGAAGGTAGTTTCACCTTCCTATCCCCTACTAATATGAATACATTACCGACTCCACTAGTGTTATCTATCAGTTTTTTAATAGACATTAACGTCTCTTGATCACGGGCGTTGTCTTCGGATAGGTATATCTCTAAAGTCTCAGCCTCAATAACTGCCTCTTCTGGCTCTTTAACAACTTTGATATTTTTACTGCTATCTTTTGGCTTATTGCCATTTTTATCACTCGAAGCATCTAGATTAACTGATTCTGAAGAAGTCTTTTTTGGAGCTTTTGGTTTTGAGCCTGATTGTTTGTTGGCTTTAGTAGCTTCTGCTTCAGTTATCTCTCTAACCTTATCGGCCATAAGTTTAACTTCGTCACCGTATCTACCGTCCCTATCCTTGGTATTGACTTTACCTTGGACTAGTAAGACTTTATCTGGCTGCCACAGTTCCTTGGAAGCCTCATAAACACTAGGGAAAACTATGATCTCCATCTCCCCTGACTGATCCTCTAGTCTAGCAAAGGCCATATTGGCACCATTACGGGTAGTAATCTCTCGCACGGTAGTTACTAAGCCACCTATCTGAATATTATCCCCTTCCTTGTCCTTAGTCACCTTATCTAACGCCCAAGCCTTATCGGCCAAAAAGGCACTAAAGTCATCTAGTGGGTGTGAAGATAGGTAGACTCCCAAAAGCTCTCTTTCCCACTGAAGATAATCTCTAGGGTTAAGATTTTCAATCGGAGCTTCCATATCCAGTTTTGGCTGCAGTGATTGATCGATCACTGAATCACCAAATAGATCGGTCTGCCCATTAGCTGCTTCTTTTTGTATCTTCTGAGCAAAAGCAACTATCTTATCAAGATTATGTAGTAGTGTAGCTCGATCCTCTAGGCTATCGAAAGCTCCAGCCTTGATTAGTGACTCCCAAGCCTTGCGATTAACCTTAGATACAGAGACTCTTTTAGCAAAATCCTCTACGCTGCTAAATTTACCACCATCTTCACGAGTGGCTATGATCTCCTCAACTGCTCCTACGCCTACGTTTTTAATAGCGCTTAGAGCAAAGCGAATTTCACCCTCTGGTGCGCCATCAGCTATGGGGTTATCTTTACTAACTTCAAAGGGTCTAACGGCAAACTCTACAAAACCTTCATTGACATCAGGTGGTAATACTTCAATACCCATATGTCGACACTCAGCAATCTCAATAGCGATTCTGTCGGTATCACCAAAGTCACTGGTCATAAGTGCGGCCATAAAAGCAGCCGGATAGTGAGCTTTTAGGTAAGCTGTCTGATAAGCTATTAGGCCGTAACAAGCGGCATGTGATTTGTTGAAACAGTAAGCTGCAAAATCCTCTAACTGCTTCCAGAGCTTCTCCATCATAGCTTTATCAGCACCAGAATGTTTAATACCACCTTCGACAAACTCTTCTTGCATCTTGGCCATCAAATCAGCTAGTTTTTTACCGATGGCTTTTCTCAAAGTATCGGCCTGACCGCCAGTGAATCCACATAGGTCTCTAGCTATTTTCATGACTTGCTCTTGGTAGACCAAAACTCCGTAGGTAGTCTCTAGAGCTTCTTCCATCTTCGGGTGCATATACTCGACTTTTTTGCGGCCGTGTTTACGGTCGATAAAGTCATCGATAAACTGCATCGGACCTGGCCTATACAAAGCCACCATAGCGATAATGTCATCAAACCTGTTGGGCTGCAGCTGCTTGATGTAACGCTTCATGCCGGCCGACTCTAACTGGAATACTCCTGTAGTATCACCT
>JBJHCT010000008.1:0-17645 GCA_050486185.1 Candidatus Saccharimonadota bacterium | reverse complement strand
AGTAGTGAGCCGCCGAAAGCTGCTAGTTTAATACCTATACCTAAAATCAAAGCTACTCCTAGTAGCAACAGTGCCATCATGAATAGCCAATCTATTAATACATTACCAGCGAGTGAAGTGTACATATCGGCAAACGGCCCACTAGTTGCAAACTGCAAGAAACCGGTTGTAGGAGATCCTCCGGCTGCCCAAGCAGAACTACACATAACCTCTACCATCCCTTCACCACTCTTGCAGGTGGTAAATCCTAGCCCCCAGAGTTTATCGGCAAATGCCCAGAGAAATATAGTACCTAAGCCGATACGCATTAAAGCTATTAGTGTATGTATTGGTTGGTTTTCTACTAGTAGTTTACGCATGGCTTATTAGCTCCTTTGTTTTTAGTTATTAAAGTAGTGCTTAGTTAATAGCATACTACGAGGTTGAAGTTAGTAGCAAACTACTCAAAGGGTTTAGTTAGATTCTACTTCTGAGCCTGGGTCGGTTTCTTCTTCTGGAGGTGATGATAAGTTACCGTTTTCATCGATATCATCAGTTTCTTCCTCTGGCTTTTCAGACTCTGAGGCTCCGGCCTCACTGCTAGCTAGAACTATCAGAGTACCTTTATGGTCTCTATGACCTTCTCCGCACCAAACAGAGCAATAGAATTCATACTCGCCCGGATCTAAGTCGACCATAAATTCTATAGTGGTAACAGTACCGGGAGGCAATGGTTCGTTAACCTCTAGCTCATCGATTGCAAAACCGTGAGCAAAATCATCCTCATTATCTATATGTAAAATCACCGTAGTACCGGTGACTACTTCGATAACGTTAGGATCCCAATCCCAACTACCTTCCGGTATCGACATATTAATCTCTACTATCTCTGGCTCGTCTTCTACCTCCTCTACCTCTTCGACTTGAGTATCGGTACTGACCTCTTCTGCTTCTTGGTTAATATGTAGATATATTTGAGCAGATAGAGCAGCTGCCAGTAAGATGCCGACTAATAAGACAACCCTCACAAAGGAGGTCTTTAAAACTGCTGAGATTTCCCTAAATAGTTCTATGAACATGCCACTACTCCTTGTTTAACCAAATACACTGTTTAATACGTAAACTACTAAGCCGACTAAGGCTAATAATATGGAGCCGAAAGCCAATCTTTTAGCCTTAGCTGCAATATGGGCTTTGTCCCTTGAGTACATATGCAGTACAAAGTAAGCCGAAGCAGCGCCACCAGCTATAAGAAGCAGATAAACGTTTAGTAGTAATAGGTATGAATAATCTGCTAGGAACCGACCGAAAGCAACGGCCAAAAAGGCGGTGTACCAAGAGGTAATTGAGATAGCCCCAGTAACAGCAAACATCCATAACCTGTGCTTGATAGCCTCTGAGAAGAACGGCCGGCCGATTGTCTTTTTCATGCTAGGAAATACTACTGAGTGAAAAATTATACCGTTGATTATTAGAGCCGCAAAAGCGGTCATCTTCAGCTGGAAAAACACCCAATCAAACCTAGGAACACTACCGTTATTAGCTTGGTACTCCAAAGCTACTAAGGCTATTCCTGATAGTAGTAGCAAGATTACACTAGTCCAGACTACTTTTGAGATAGTTTTGATGATATTGAACTTATCTTGAGTTAGGCGATTATCTCTCACTGATCGCAAAAACACCATATCACTAACTGTGGCGCCACCGACACCGAAAGCAAATCCGATTAAATGCAAGGTTACTAATATATTGGTAATCTCCATAGCTTGACTTAATCCTCCAGGTTAATCACTTGTTTTTATCATATCATAAAAGGTTATGCTTGATGAGCTATAAAAATGTCATACTAACAAACATATGGATTGAACAAATAATTGTATCTACTGTACAATGGTTGAAGCATGTCTTTAATCGAGTTGAATAATATACACAAATCTTACGGCAAAGGCGACTCTGCTACTTTGGTCTTAAACAACGTCAGTCTATCTATTGATGAAAAAGAGTTTGTAGCTATAGTCGGAGCATCAGGTAGTGGTAAAACTACTCTGATGAATATCTTGGGGTTGTTAGATAGACCAGATGATGGAGACTATTTTCTAGACGAACAAGACGTAAGTAAGTTATCCGATAAGGCTAGGGCCAAAAAACGCCGCGAAGATATCGGTTTCGTTTTTCAAAGCTTCAACCTAATCCCCCGTTTGAGTGCACAAAACAACGTATCTCTACCTATGATTTACGATCGAGTAAAAACTAAGCACCGCAAATTCCAATCCAAAAGACTGCTTAAGCTAGTAGGCTTAGAAGAACATACAAAAAAGAAGCCCAGCCAACTATCGGGCGGACAGGTTCAGCGAGTAGCTATCGCTAGAGCTCTGGCTAATAAGCCGAAATTGATTTTGGCCGATGAACCTACAGGAAACTTAGATTCTAAGACCGGTACACTGATTATGAAGATTTTGCAGAAATTAAATTCACGTGGCCACACTATCGTTGTTATCACTCATGACCCCAATGTCGCACAATATGCTAATCGAACTATTACCATTCAAGATGGCTCAATTATTGAGAATGGAGACGAGAAATGATTTGGCGTAACTTCAAAATGGCTTTAGCCGCAATAGCTCATAGTAAGATGCGCTCTTTTCTAACTATGTTAGGTATCATTATCGGTGTCTCCTCAGTAATCACCGTACTAGCAGTCGGTGAAGGTATTAAGCAACAGATCGTTGGTGAATCAGAAACCCTAGGAGCTAACTTAATTAATATCACCCCTGGCCAGATGTTTGGCGCCGAGGGTGATGGATTCAACCCTAATGCTGCAATCGGTGCTTCAACTCTAACCGAAGAAGATGTAGTAAGTATCCAGAATATAGATACTATCGAAGCAGCCGCCCCTATAGCTTTAATCTCAGGTATACCAAGTCATGAAGGTCAATCGATTAGTGGTGTGACTATCATGTCCACTACTTCTGAATTAGCTGAGGTTTTAGGTTTTAGTTTTGCTAGGGGAAGTTTTCTAAGCGCTGCTGAGGAAGAGGGCGTGGTAAGTACTGATGGTGAGGAGTCTGATGAGATAGTTGAAATGGTACTAGGATATAGAGCTGCTGAACAAATGTTTGAGAATGACCCAACCCAGGCTCTAGGTGAGATAGTTACTTTTAGAGATAGGCAGTTTGAAGTTATCGGTATCCTGCAAGAACCGGCCGATGGTTTTATGTTTAGTATCGAGGGACAGTTAGCAAATAGTATGTTTATTCCTTTTGAGATCGGCAAAAGTATTGCCGGAGGAGTTGCTAATATTATTGAGATCAATTCTACCGCAGTAAGTACCGAGGTAATTGACGAGGCTGTTGAGGAGATTAAGGTAGCAGTGACTGCTAATCACGGAGGCGAAGAAGACTTTACCGTTTTAACGCAAGAGCAGTTCGTTGATGTTTTTGATAGTATCTTTGGTTCAGTAGCCGCCTTTATAGCGGCAATCGCTGGTATATCCCTGCTGGTCGGCGGTATCGGTGTTGCCAATATTATGTTGGTATCAGTTACTGAGCGCACCAAGGAGATCGGTATTAGAAAAGCCATAGGTGCTAGTCGGTTACATATCATGATGCAGTTCCTAATTGAAGCTATAGTTCTCAGTATTATCGGTGGTGCTTTAGGTGTAGCCATGGCCCTTGGTATGACCTCTCTAATTCAGGCCCAGGCCGATATATCGGCTGTATTTACTCCGTTCGCCTTCATCCTAGCTTTAAGTGTGTCTATAGGGGTCGGAGTAATATTCGGTATAGCTCCTGCTATTAAGGCCGCTCGCAAAGATCCGATTCAGGCTTTAAGATACGAGTAGATTTTACATTATTTGTAGTCTGAATCTGTTTTAGTTATAATAAGGTTATAATATTAAGATTTAACTTAATGAAGGACCTAGTAAGTAAATGGCGCAAAAAATTATACGCATAGGCAGTTCAGCCGGAGTAACCATCCCCAAGAAGAAATTAGAGAAGTTAAACCTCAAGATAGGTGACGAGGCTGAGGTGACTGTTAAGCCAAGTAGCAAAAATTTAGAGAGCTATGCTAGAAAGCTAGAGGCCTTCATGGATGAGTACGAAGAAGATCTTAAAAACCTAGCTCAACGCTAAATGTGGTATTTCACCGAAAAAGAACTACTCCTGACCCATCATATGTTAATTAATAGATTTAGTGGTAGTCACGGCGTGCGCAGTATCGAAGCAGTTAGATCGGTCCTTGAAGGACCCAGGCAAACTGTCTCAAATAATGAGCTTTATAAGGACGCATACACAAAAGCTGCTTATTATGCTCAAAACATCATACTCAACCACCCATTTATCGACGGTAATAAGCGTACGGGCATAACAATTGCTGTTATGTTCCTGCGTCAGAATAAAGTTAATATACAGTTTGCTAAAAAAGAATTAGAAGATTTCGCCGTAGAGATAGCGACTAAGAAGTTGTCCATAGATGATATCGCCATGTGGCTCAAACAACATGTGAATTAAAATCTCCTTATCCCCTTTTAAGCCTATGGTATAGTTAATACTAACTATGAAGCTCATAGTACCAAGCATATTTCAAGCTTTCCCTGAAGTAGCAGCGGCCATGAGCTTACGTGATGAAAACTCCCCTAGCCAGTTAAATATGAGTGTATCTACCGGAGATACTAAGCATGCTGCAGAAAACCTCAAAACTTTCTGCCAAGAAGTTGGCATTGAATTTAAGAGGCTAGCTACTCCTAAACAAGAGCATGGCGATATAGTTCACCTATTAAGTGGTGAATATAGTTCGCACCCTGGAGACGGCATCATTACTAGTGAGCCTGGATGGTTATTAGGTGTTAAGGTTGCAGATTGTGTACCTCTACTTTTATACGATCCGGTTACTAAAAGTTATGGAGCTGTTCACTCTGGCTGGAAAGGTAGCGCTCAAAACATTACTGCTATAGCCGTACAAAAAATGATGCAAGAGCTAGGGGTAAAGTCTAGTGATATCTATGCCTGGATCGGACCTAGCGCCGGGTCTGAGTCCTATGAAGTGGGTCGAGATGTTTTTGAACAGTTTAATCCTAAATACTCACGCAGTATAGCCGGGGATAAATGGCTTTTTGATAACAAATCGGTTGTTTATGATCAGTTAATCAACAGTGGAATACTACCTGATAACATTGAGGTGTCTAGTTTAGATACTATCACCAATAAGGAACTGCACTCCTACCGCCGCGATGGCGAAAAGTCTGGGAGAATGCTGGCCGCTATAACCGTTGTTTAAAGTTTTCTATCTCATCAACCGATGTCGGGTTGACCCCATTTAAAATACCTAAGTAGATACTGACAAACTCACCTAAGACACTGGCCCAAAGCAGTTGCTCTATATGAGTTTGGCCCTTCAACTGCACCTCTATACTCCTTGGCATGCGACCTGACAGAAGTTTATTCATCTCATCAAAGCGCTTATTGATCTGATCACTATCTAGATGGGATCTCAGCTCAACAACAGCAAATGGTTTTTCTACTGGATGTGAGGTCCAGCCTAGCAGTTCGTTATGGTCTAGCTCTGGTACTAGGTTGTAGCTGGCGATCGTTTTAGCGTTCTCATTAAAACCGATCTTCCACTTATAGACTGCTCCACCAAACTGATTACTACCGTACACCCATATAGCCTTGCCCATCAGCTGATCGGCTATTTGCTTAGCTGGGTTTTTAGCCGTCTCAACTTCAGCTGAAAAGTCACTGACCGAAGTTAACAGTAGTTTCTGGGCAGCTTTTAACTCAGATGCTACATCTTTGGTGATGCCGCTTTGTTTAAAAATCTCAGCTACTGCTTTAACACCCGCTAAAGTCATCATTCTGGGTTGATGGCCCGGCTCTAATTTAACTAAAGGACATTGGTTTTTATTAGCTAGATCCTCTAACTCACCACCACTAGTAATAACTACTACCCTAGCCTCTTTAGTAATTGCTTGGTTGAAACAGCTAACAGTCTCTTCAGTATTACCAGAATAGCTTGAGCAGATCACCAAGGTGTTTTGATCTACAAATGCTGGTAAGTCATAATCTCTAATAATTACAAAAGGCACACTTAATCTATCCGCCAACCAGTTATTAACAACATTGGCAGCTAGGGCTGAACCGCCCATACCGCAGTAAACGATATTGTTAATATCACCACCATCAAAATCTAGATTTAAATCTAGAGATAGGTCTAGCTGATTAGGCTCTTTAGCTGCCATAGCTAAAGCGTTGTCTGAATCAAAGCGATTAATATAGTCTAATTTATCTAACATCGACATAGGCTTTATATACAGTATAGACTAAGTTGTTTTTAATTGCCCGGGAAAGAACCTTTATAAGCGTCCTTAAAAGCAAAAAACACACCTCTCACAGGGGCGCATCTTTTTTGATCGTCGTTTATAAGTAATCTAGCTTTATACTAATTTAAGAATTGTGGGCTACCAACAGCTATGGAGCCAGCGAAAACAGGAGTATCATCCCATCGACTCTCTGCTTCTGTTAGTCGGTCGTGCCTGACTTCTTGAGCTTCTCGCTGAACCTCTCTAGCTTCCTGAGCTAATCGAGCTTCCTCCCTTGCAGCTTGGCGTAGAGCACCAGCTACCCTTGTGGGGTCAGTCTCAACGAGACTAAGTCCTGATTGGCTATCCATTCTTTCTAAAGACATGGTTTTGTTTTTTCATTTATTTTTTAAAGTAAGAGGCCGACCTTTTTTATTTAAGAACTTGTCTACTTTTTCAAGAATAAGCAGAAACCTCTTATGTATAGCTAACTCCTCGACATAATAAATGTCAAGTTTAGATAACTACTTAACGGCCGGCATCTTCTTGATGTTGCAAAGATATATTTTCTCCATTAGTAAAATAAACTTCTCGCTCATCACCCTCAAGATCAACCAATACTACAGACACCTTAATATCTTCTTCTCTATCACCAGGAGTCTTATAGATATCCTCTACTATCATAAGTCTACCTTCTAGTTTAGTTTTCTTAGAATCTTTATCTCCTAGTTTAGTAGCTACACCCCTAGCTATCATCTTTTCACCAATCAGCCCATCAAGCACCTTAAACTGCCTATCGATTTCTGCTATGAGGTCTACTTTGGCTCTTTGCACCTCCCCTCGTAAAAAGGAAGTATTATGAGGCATTCCGTAGCCTTTTCTTTCCGATGATCCAGATGATGGTATTTCACTCATTAAAACCATTGTTACTCATCTACAATACAAAGAGCAAGCATAAGTATTAATATGAGCTTAGATGTTCTGATATGTAAGCTTTATTTTTTAGCCTACATCATGCCAGGCATGCCGCCGCCCATACCACCGGTTGGGTCAACACCACCACTATCTTTTTCTGGAATATCAACTATTAATCCACCCATAGTCATAGCAGTTCCTGCTACTGAAGATGCGTTCTGAACAGCTTCTTTAACAACCTTGGCCGGGTCGATAATACCGGCTTTAATCATATCCTGTATCTTATCTGGGTTATTAACGTCAAAGCCTTGGCCGTTTTTACCTTTTAGAACTTCAGGTAGCTTCTCGTCTGGGTTGACACCGGCATTGGTCATTAGATGTTTAAATGGTTGAAGCAGAGCATTCTTCATAATCAGCCAACCAGCACCCTCAGAATCGGCCACTTTGTGATCATCTAATTCGATAGTTTTGGATAGATCGACTAGAGTTACTGCTCCGCCAGGAACAATACCCTCAGCTACAGCTGCTTTAGTAGCAGCTACTGCATCATCGACTCGGAATTTCTTCTCCTCAATTTCAGTCTCGGTAGCTCCACCGACACGAATAACTGCTACTTTACCGGTTAGAGAAGCTAGTCTCTTCTCTAGATTCTCTTTTTCAAATTCAGAAGAAACATTCTCTATCTGACCGCGAATCTGTTGCATGCGGGCTTGAACTTCTGATGGATCACCACCACCTTCGATGATAGTAGTATCATCCTTATCGGCAATTACTTTGCGAGCCGAACCTAGCATATCTAGATCTGCTGACTCAAAACTGTAGCCACGCTCTTCGCTAATGACTGTAGCGCCAGTTAATACAGCGATATCTTCTAGAATCTCTTTGCGTCTATCGCCAAAAGCAGGAGCTTTGATAGCTAGAGCATTAAATACTCCTTTGAGTTTGTTAAGTACCAAAGTAGCTAGAGCCTCTCCTTCGATGTCTTCTGCGATAATGATTAGGTCTTTCTTGCCGGCATTAGCGGCCTTTTCTAGCATCGGCAAAATCTCCTGAACGCTAGAAATCTTCTTGTCGGTAATTAGAATAGATGGCTTATCATAAACCGCTTCCATCCTAGCAGCATCGGTTACCATGTAGGGGCTAATGAAGCCTCTATCCATAGTGAAACCTTCGACAACTTCAGATTCCATCTCTAGACCCTGACTTTCTTCAACTGTAACTACGCCATCTTTGCCGATCTGATCTATAACGTCAGCTATCATTTTGCCGATCTCTTCAGATCCAGCCGAAATAGTGGCTACTTCAGCTATACGGTCCTTTTTATCGCCAATCTGCTCGGTAAATTTATCGATGTTTTTGAGTATGTGATTGGTAGCAGCATCTAGACCTTTGCGTAGATCCATTGGGTTGTGCCCAGCTGCGATCAGTTTATTGGCCTCATTTAAGATGTGGTAGGTCAAAACAGTTACTGTAGTAGTACCATCACCAGCTACATCGTTCATCTTAGTAGCAGCTTGCTTAACTAACTCTGCACCGACTCCAAGACCTAAAGCCTCTTCATTATCATCTGGTAGTTCGACTGCTTTAGCTACAGTTACACCATCGTGAGTTACGGTTGGGCTACCATAACCTTTCTCAATGATTACGTTTCTACCCTTTGGCCCCATGGTAACTTTAACTGCGTCATAAAGAGCCTCAGCTCCTTCTAATACGCGCTTGCGAGCTTCATCATCATAAAAAATTTGCTTTGCCATTGTTACTCCTTTTCTTGTACTGTTTTTTTAATTAGTTAGTCTATTTAACTATTGCTAAAACGTCTTCTTCTTTTAGAATCATATACTCTTCACCGTCCATCTTAACTTCGGTATTGCCAAATTGAGGGTGGATAATGGTGTCGCCTTTTTTGACCTCTTCGACGTCTTTGCCGACCGATACTACCTTGGCCATCTGTGGCTTTTCCTTAGCATCTTGCGGCAAGTAAAAACCTGACTTAGTTTTATCATCTGCTTCTAGGGCCTGAGCCACTATACGATCAGCTAGGGGTTGGATCTTTCCCATTGCTCATATCCTCCTTAGATTTTAATTATCAACTCTTTATATATTAGCACTCTTAATAAGTGAGTGCTAACTAGCTGATACAATCTTAGCGAAAATCTAGTTTTGGTGTCAATAGTCTAAGAACAAAATACTTAGATACCTTGATTGATTAAAGCCCCTTCATTCATCTCTACGAGCACTAAACCACGGGTGTCGTAGGCTTTGAAAATGTTTGGGTTAATATTCATAAGGTTGTACAAACTTTAGCATAACTATGTTATTGACATTAATCCCTGTTTTTGGTTTAATAACCAAATCTAGGGAGAGCCTCTAGTGTACATATGGGGTAAGAGCATGGCACCAGTAACAAATGAATGCAGCAGCATCCTGGGATGGCGCACCAATGCTGATGGCAGCGTCAGCATCACCTGTGAGGGTTGTGGTCGAAGAGGCTACGTCTCCCTCACCGTTCGCTCAGTTCGCAGGACTCCTACCGGAACCTTGCGAGCTCGGGTGATCGAAGGCAGGTGCGCTGGAAGTGACATCGAGATCATCGGACTGGGAACCGCGAACCAGCGGATCAACTTCTACCCAGCGTTCAACAGTCCCAAGCTGCAGTCCGTGAACTGATCCAAGACCAATCCAGGAGAGGAGGTTGAAGCCTATAATGGGGCATCTTCCCTGCTCGACCAATCCATGGCCGAGGCCCCAAATATAGCCCGTACGTTAGAATTCTTGTTGTGAACCGCTCTTTGGTTCGCACTTCCCCCAAGAATTCACGTACGGGCTTTTCCTTTGCTTTTTTTGCTTGTAGAGAATATATATTTATTGTATAATAAGTTAATGTATACCAAGAATTAACAAGAGGTTAAGATGAATTACGAAGAAATGCCAGACATTTACTCTACTTCAGAGTCTCAAAAGCCTAAAGGCCCTCATGAATGGATAAACGACAAACAATTAAAGCTGTTAGATTTTATCGATGAGGCGACATTAAGGCTCGCTGAGATGGAAGAGAGCGGTGATTCGGAGAGATTTAGAGTTGCTAGATCTTTAGAGATAGCTCAAAGCAGGATAGCTAATCTGAATGTATTAAGAGGTATTATGGAAGAAAAAGGATTAGGCAAATCAGCTCTGGAAGCTGTAGAGGCTCTATATGAAGATCAGCGCGAAGAGATTAGCAAAGTGATTACAGCTAGTGAAACTATGGCTAAATACACTACTGATATTCAGCAACACGGTATTGATAGTATCGGTCAACAGGTCGTGGGCGCAACCGAAGAAACTGGCGAATTTGTCAACTTCTTACACGAGCACCTAGACAAAGCTTGATCGGATTTGCTTGCTTGACTTTTATATAAAAATAGTATATATTAATCGAATATATAAAGCACGGCTACAAAAACGAAAGGGCTAAAAAAAAATGGCAGAGACAACTAACAACCAAGGTATAGATAGTGTCGACCCAGGAGACCTACAAGCTATTGAGGATCTGTCACTAGAAGTTAGAAGTGAAGAAGATGCCGCTATGTTGCGCCAGATGAGAGAAGAAGTTCTCGGAGAATATGCAGTAGCAGCTCAAAAAGCAACAACTAGAAAAGCTCTTGAGCAAATTAATAGAGATGAGCAAGCCCGAATAGAGGATAACTGGAGAATAGGCAGTCACTAGATTTATAAGTCGGCTCTTTACTCTTGCTCTAAAGCTTCGGGTGACTATATAAATTGGCTCGGTTTTACGGTATGGTTAAGCTATAGGCGTTGTTAATTATGAGAAAAGAGAAATTCCCCCGCAGACTCTTTAGAATTGTCGATGAACAAGAGGTAGAAGCTGCCCTGGCTGATATAAAAGGCTCTGACATTGACCCCTCTCATGCACCCGATGACGAAGATAGTTTCGCTGAAGCTATTAAAGACGCATTGCCTGGAGTAAAAGTATCTCAGAATGAGGACGGCAGCATCGTTTATGAAATATTGACCGAACCAGAGCAAGATCAGTAAAGATTTCCTAGGCAGCTAATAGGCGGTCGTTAAAGAGTTCGGTAGTAGACTTAAGAACCTCTTGCTCTTTTTTAGCTAGTGGTTGATTGCGGTATTCTTTGAGTATTACTTGAGCAGAGCTAGCTAAAGTATCGAGCAGTCCATCCGGATTCTCATAAGCGAAACCAACCATCTCAATCTCTGGTAGGTAGGTTTCACTACCCTTGCCGAGTTTTAGTTGTATCGGTCGAAACTGCCACTTAGCGTCTTTACGTTCCATAACAGCTATATCAAAACCATGTTTTGGCATCTGTTTAGTTGAGCCTTTGCGACCAGCTTTATCGTCTTTAGTGTTTTTAAAAAACCACGGCTCCTCCTCTCTAGGCAAGGCTGAGCGTATAAAGTTGTCTCTATGTAGACCCTGCTTATCTATGAACCGACGATAAGCTACTAAAGAAAACCACTCCAAACTCAGGCCTCGAGCGTTGTATAGATTACCAACCAACTTTTTACCGATCTCTTTGCGTTGAGCCTGGCTAGCACTAGATCTCATCTGTTGTCTAAGTCTAGCTTCTTGGTCTTGTATCCGAGCTAGATAGTTTAGAAACTCCATGATGTAGGTTTCCTGTAGCTCTGCATGCATATGTCCAGCTTCACTATCATCAATCCTGTCTTGAGCTAAAGCATCAAAAACTCTCTGAAACTGGATGTCGTAACTGTACCTAATGGCCCTTTGGGGATTAAAGCCGCCCTGCTCGGGTGATGAGTCTATAACTCCATTGTATGAGGACAAAGCTCTACTAAACATCGATTCACGAAACCGCCCAGGACCAACCACTAATCCTGCTTCATAAAATAAACAGCCGGCTACTAAGCTTTCATAAGGCCGCAAGGTGCAATCATCAGATTCTGGTGTCACCTCACTCCTACGCTGCATCACCATACCGGCTTTAGCTAATACCTCCTCGCACCCTTCTAAAGAGTTGAGGCTACCTAGTCTGAAGTAAAAACTCCTAGCTTCTGTGGAGGAGTCGATGCCTATATCGGCCCAGCTCTGATTAACTCTATCTTCCATTCTAGCTCTAGACTTATTAGTATACTCAGCTACATCCCTAATCGATCGATTAGAGCTTATCAACTTTCGATGATTGGTGATAAATTGCGGCCAATAGTCTTCGTAACTAGCAGGCGCATAGCTAGATTGATCAGTTTGATCGTCTAATGTATCGACTTGGTTTTTGTTTGAATCCAAACTCTCCACAATCCCTCAGCTTTTTTAAAAAGCATAAGGCATTTATGGGCTATGCGCAAGTGTTTATGTAACTAGTGTCTCACGTATTAGCTAGTAGTTTCTTGGCCACTTCCCTATCGTCCCACTCAATCCGCTTATTACCCTCAACCCGGCGATATTTCTGATGACCTAAGCACAGCAATGCTACTATGTCGCCCTCTTTAGCCTCTGAGAAAGCTGCTTCTAGGGCCTGTTTGCGATCGGCTATCTCAACAACTTCTGCCTTGCTTTGCTTGGTAGCTGCATCATAAATTACCTGTCTAATTTTTTGTGGATCCTCATCCATAGGTTCATCCTCAGTAACGATCACTTTATCTGCTAATCTACCGGCCACCTCTCCTAGTCCCTGGTAATCATGGGTCGGAGCACCGCCAAATACAGCTATAACTCTGCCCTTAGCGATATCACGTAGATTACCCAAAACGTTCTCAAAAGCATCGGGTGTATGGGCATAATCAACTATGACTCCAAAGTCTTGGCCCGCGTCGATATATTCCATGCGGCCAGGAACGCCGCTTAAGTACTCTAAACCTATGCGGACATCCCCATAGTCAACTTCTAGACCGAAAGCTACTGCAGCAGCCGCTAGAGCATTGTAGACGTTGAATTTACCGGGTAGTTGTAGGTCTAGTTCCATAATCCGCTCACCATAACGAAACTTAACATGCGAGCTGTTTGAATGTAGGTCTACTTTGTCTAAACGCACATCAGAGTCTTGGTTAGTACCGTAGGAGTAAACAGCATGAAAAGCACTCTGCCGGAAATACTGATACCACTCATCGTCATGGTTTAATACGGCCGCTCGCTTAGCCTTTTTAAATAGCTTAGCTTTTGAAGCTGCATAGGACTCGATATCTCCGTGGTAGTCTAGGTGATCAGGGCTTAAGTTGGTCATAACGGCCATCTCAAAAGCAGTGCCGGCTATCCTGTTTTGATGCAGAGCGTGTGAAGTTACCTCTAACACTACCCAGTCGACTCTCTCTTTGAGCATACGTTTGAGTAGTTTTTGCAGAGCCCAAGGATCAGTAACAGTAGCATTTAGATCATTATCCCACTCCTCATCACCAAGCCGAAAATTAGCTGTAGTAGAAGCACCCACCTTATACCCAGCAGCCTGCAAGACACTAGCTATGTAGTTAATGCTAGTAGTTTTACCGTTGGTACCGGTTACACCGATTATTTTCAGGCGTAAACCTGGGAAGCCGTTGATAGCGGCCGCAATCCAGGCCTCGATACTGTGGCCTATGACGTTGGTTCTAGCGTAGAAGCCTTGACCCAAAATTCTCTTTAATAGCTTAGCTATCAATCTGATGGCTTTATTCATCACCTAGGTATATTAACTCTTTATAGGGTAGTTGTTAAATAGCTAGACTCAGTCTAAAACACTAAATACAAGTTTTTTATTTAAAAATTATACCGTTAGCAGTGACCGAATTAGCGCTCTGAGACAAAGAGCCTGTACTATCATTAGCGTTGATAATCCCGCCATTACTAACATGAAAGCCATTAATGCCAGCACCTGAAGCATCACCTATCTCAGCATTCATAACCGAACCATAACGCGCCCAAAAACCACGGCCAGATGCATTTGAAGCATCGACGTTTCTAGCCTCAGCAAAAGAGTTTCTCAATATATAAATCCCTTCGCCACCAGAGTTAGAACAGTTTGCATCTCTTACAGACAACATACTGCCTTCAGCAGCAGCAGCCCTAGATCCGGCTCCAGAACAATCAGCTTGACTGGCACTTATTGTCGAGCCCCTAAGGGAGTAGAGGCCAAACCTACCAGCATTAGAAACATCAACTCCAAAGGCCTCAGCCGTAGAGGCTCTATCGCAATAAATTCCGTCTGTGCCTGGGCTAGAGAAATTTGCGCCAGCCAATACCGCTCTTGAACCACGAGAAACAAAAATTCCGTGCTCGCCAGTAGAAACAATACCCGCACCACTGTTAACTACTACAGACGAGTTGTCTACTAAAGATATACCATTACAGTTATCGGGTGATCCTGTAGAGTCCATTTCAAATAAAACGTTTAGGGTTGGTAAAGTAGCGTTCTCATTTGCACCAAATGCTGGGGTTCCAGAAGCAAACGACTCTGTTAAAGATGACCTAACAATCCCAACCGTAGGGTCTTCGGAATTAATCACGATCCAGCCCAAGTCTATTCTTCTGAGTAGAACCTGTTCCGACATTTCAAAACCCGATAATAGTCTGATTTCAGCAACAAAACCTGTAGGTTGATATGATGGTTTCTTGTTTGATAGGTAGCTGATAGCTGAGTTTATTGACTCAAAGTCCCCTGAGGGTCCAACCGAAACAGTTATATCTGCCGATATGCTCAGCTCCTCTACGCGCCCTTCCACCCACTGCTTATTAGCTATGTCTTTACCTTCTTCAGGATCTTCTACCTGAGCTCTACCCCATTGGTCATAAACTAAGAGTTTGTGCCCACCAACAGTTGTACCATCATGAACTCTAAGAGTATTGCTGGTAGTATCTACTGTAACTTCACGCTCTTTACCTGTGAAGTTGTCATTATCTTGAGCTGATCCTCCTCGTAGTTGTACTTGGTCTGGCATAAAATCTATATCTATTTAGTTAGTGCTTATGATACCTCTTCAACATATATGAGGTCAACCTATGCTATCTTAAATAGGAGATGAATATTTTAGGGATTGAGACTAGTTGTGATGAGACGGCTGCTGCCGTAGTTAAGGACGGCGATACTCTGCTGAGTAACACCATCATCAGCCAGATAGATATTCACCGTGAATTCGGTGGTGTTATACCCGAAGTAGCCGCTAGAAGCCATATAGAAGTTATATTGCCGGTTGTAGATAAAGCGCTTAAAGAAGCCTTTATTGGAGAAGATGATCCTTGGAAGTTCATAGATGCCATAGCTGTAACCTACGGACCAGGCTTGCAAGGCAGTTTACTTATAGGCACCCTAACAGCACGTAGCCTAGCGCTGCTTAAAAATAAGCCGCTTTATCCCATTCACCACGTCGAGGGCCATACCTATGCCAACTTCATTACTAAGGCCGGAGACTCTCAATCAATTCAAGAACTAGCAGAGAAACTACCTACCAAGGCTCCCCAGTTTCCACTACTGTCTTTGACTGTATCTGGTGGCCACTCCCAACTGGTCTTATTTGAAGATCACGGGCGGTACAAGCTCTTGGGCCAAACCCAGGACGATGCAGTCGGTGAAGCTTTCGATAAAGTAGCTAAAATGCTAGGCCTTGGCTACCCTGGTGGTCCAGCTATTGCTAAGCGGGCTGAAAATGGTGACCCTAGCAGTTACAATTTCCCAATCAGTAGAATGGATAATCAATATGATTTTAGCTTTTCAGGGCTTAAGACAGCCGTTCTTAGACATCTGCAAAAATTAATCGGCGAAGACTATAGCTTCCCATCTCATCAAATCTCAACCAAGCTAAGCGATCAGCAAATAGCCGATACTGCTGCTAGTTTTCAATACATTGCCGTAAAGACATTAGTTGATAAAGCAGTCTTAGCTTATAGCGACAAGAAGCCAAAAAGTATAGTTATAGCTGGCGGCGTAGCTGCCAATGGTGAGCTACGTAAACAACTGCAAGAAGGACTCGATCAATCTATCGAGTATGCCCCGCCGATACTGTGTACCGATAACGCCGCTATGATCGCATCACTGGCCTACTTTAGAACTTCTATAGATTCTCCGGCCGATCCTTTTACGCTAGAGACTCACCCCAGTTTATCTATGTAATATCACGTGATATAGATAGGTATTTTACGTTAAGATTTATACAGATCCTACCCCTACCCTAAATGACGTTAGATAGAAGTTTAGATGAAATATCTATCACCCTAAACTCTTGCTGTAGCTGTTTGTTTTACTTTAACTAATAAATACCCCGGGTTGAATAACCCAGGGTATAGACACAACGCAACAAAGCATTTCATATGAAATGCCACACAAAAGAATCCACGCAAGTAATAATCCCTGCGCAATTCAAACCTCCAGTACCGATTTTTCTTTTTGTACTTAGGCTCCCTAAGTAACGGTTTTTGTTTTAATGCCCTTATTTTACCATAAATATTTTAAAGTCAATAGCCCCTATAAATCGACCGATAAATAGCGGTTGATCGATCTAGAATAGGTAGGTATTTAATATTTATCTTAAATGTATATATCACGTGATAATAATCTGTTCTAATAGAGGTGGTAGAAGATTAGCTAGTTTTGACTTATACTATTAACTAGTTATGCAGTTAGATAAAAGTTATCAACCAAACAGACACGAAGCCGATATCTATAAGCTTTGGGAAGAGTCTGGCGCCTTCACACCGTCAGAAAATGCCATTAAAGAGCCATTTTCTATCATCATGCCCCCGCCTAATGCTAACGGCAGCCTGCACGCTGGACACCTAATGTATGTAGTTGAGGATATCTTGAGTCGATACCACCGTATGCAAGGTCGTCCTACGCTTTGGCTGCCAGGAACCGATCATGCCGGTATCGAAACTCAGTTTGTTTATGAAAAGAAGTTGGCGGAAGAAGGCAAGGATCGTTTCGATTTAGGTCGTGATGAATTCTATAAACAAGTCATGGGTTTTACTCTAAGTTCACAAGACACCATGCTCAACCAAATGCGAGCTATGGGCTTTAGTGCCGATTGGTCAAAGCTCAAATTTACGCTTGATAGAGACATAATCGGAACTGTCTATGAAACTTTCAAACAGCTACACAAAGATGGATATATTTACCGCGGCAACCGTATAGTCAACTGGTGCTCACGTTGCCAAGCGGCTTTTGCCGATATCGAACTAGACAGACAAGAACGAACCGATACGTTAGTTACTGTCGACTATGGGCCTATCAAGATAGCTACCGTTAGACCTGAGACTATCTTTGCCGATGTAGCTATAGCTGTACACCCAGAAGATGCTCGCTACAAAGACTTAATAGGTAGCGAGGCTGTTGTACCGATAGTTGATCGTAAAATCCCTATCATCGGTGATAAATACGTCAATCCAGAGTTTGGCACTGGAGCCTTAAAGGTCACACCAGGACATGATCCTAACGACTATGAGATCGGGTTGAGACATAAACTACCTGAAATCAGCGTCATCGATCCAGACGGCAAGCTCATCAACGTACCT
>JBJHCT010000007.1:0-29538 GCA_050486185.1 Candidatus Saccharimonadota bacterium | reverse complement strand
CTCCCCGCCTGTTCGCCACATATTAGCACCGACTAGATGGCTGATGGCGGTATGTATGGTGCTTCTTGGTATATCAGTAGCATCATAGACGCTCTGAACGTTGTATCCATCCTCGGTCTGCTCAGGCCTAAAAGTAGTAGCATGGATTATCATAAGGTCCTCTGGCTTAAAAGGCTCTAGGTCTGGGTTGTCCTCTATATACCGCTTTCTGTTTTCCTCTATTGCAGCTGCTTTGGCCTGCTCATCTAACCTCTTCTGGTGCTCTAGAGACTTTAGTACTAGCTCTTTAGCCTTGTCACTGCCTAATATAGCTAGCGTGACTACGGACTCACCATAAGGTGGGTGGTTTCTTACAAATTCATACACACCATCTGGACCGACACCAAACTCTTTGGCTATATAGGTATTAGTAGCAACTACGGAATCGATTAGGTCTAGTGATTCTTGGTTGTAAGTCCCCTGCTCAACTTCTGCTTGTTTGCTACGCCAGTGGTCTTGACCCTCTTGATCTAGCTCAGCTAGTAAACCAAACATCCCATAAGCTGACTGCTCTACTAGTATATGCTCTGGTTGGTCCTGGTGGTTTTGGCGAATCTCTGAGAGTTTAGATCTAAACTCTTCGGCATTATCTCTAATAGCTTTTAGGGTCTCGGCTTGATTAATCTGATCGTTTTCCCTGAACCTATTCTCGTAATACTCATAGCCTTTGGGTGGTTGGCGCAGTATTGGGTTTGGGTTGGAGTTTTCTAAAGCAGGAAATATAGGTGTTTCATTACGGCCCATGAAAGAGAAGCTAACATCTCCATACTCAAAAGTAGTGCGGTTAAAACCCTCTTGATCTACCTCCGAGCGAGGATTTAGCTCAGCGACAACCGCATCTATCTCTTCTTGGCTCAAGTTAATTGCTTCATCAAATTCTACGTCTGATGAGATAGTTTCTATAGGGGTTGATTCTAGGGTTTTTGGCATTGTTTTTGTTTTTTAAGAATTGCTTAAGTAAAACAATAGCATAAGTTTGACTATTTTGCAACTAACTATTGTTTTAGTAAATCACCTTTGGCTAGCGCTTCAACTAGCTCTTGGCTACTTCTATCCATAGCGCTGCGTCTAACCATAACGATAATATCTGATCCTGGCTTTATAGACGGCAATATTTCATTGACAAAAAGTACACATAAAGTGTACAATTACATACATGAGTAAAACAATTACTAAATCGACTAATCTAAACATTAGGCTTGATCAAGAGTCTAGACGAAGACTACAAAAATTAGCTGATGAGCTAGGCGTCCCTGCTTCAACTTTAGCAGCTGCTAATATTAAACAGATGATTCGAGATGGTGGTTTAAGACTTAGCACTAGCCTGGAACCCACCGATGAGCTGAAAGCAATCATGAAAGAAGTTGATAGTGATATAGCGGTTGGTAGAAATATATCTCCTGCTTTTGATAATGTGGAGGATATGTTTGAGAGCTTGGAGAGTGGGGATTAAAATTGCATTTGCGTTATCACAAAAAATTCAACAAGCAGTTTAATAACCTTCAACCAGCTCAAAAGAAACGATTAGGCGAAGCTTTGGGGTTATTTATTAATGACCCCTACCATCCAAAACTATATAACCACAGCCTATCTGGTGAGTGGCGAGACTATCGCTCTATATCCTTCGGTGGCGACTGGAGGGCTCACTATAAATTAATAGACGAAGACACAGCTATATTTGTTGCCCTTGGAACACATTCACAGCTATATAAGTAGTTTTTTACTAAATCTCTTTAAGCAAGTTACTACTAGCTAGTGATTTAACTAGCTCTTGGGCTAGTTCTTGACTACTTCTATCCATAGCGCTGCGTCTAACCATAACGATAATATCTGATCCTGGTTTTATAGATGGCAAAACCTCTCTAACCTGAGCATAGATGCGTCTACGCAATCTATTTCTATCAACTGCCCTTTTTGAGACTTTAGTACTAACAACTACTGCAATCCTAGGATGATCTAAATTACTTTGGTGATATTTGATACTAAAATTATCCAGATGTTTGATCTGGCCCTGTTTGTGGACTCTATTAAAATCACTGCGACGACGGAGACGACTGTTTCTAGCTAACATGTATCCTAGGATATATGATTCACCTAGTCTGTGCTAGTAATTAACCTTGTATAAAGAAACCCCCTACTTAAGAGAGGGTTCTTTGATTTAGTGAGTTAAGCGCTTGCGGCCCTTGGCCTTACGGCGCTTAATGATATTGCGATTAGCTTTGCGTTTAGTGCGCGCAAAAAAGCCGTGCTCTTTTTTTCTGTGTCTAACTTTGGGTTGGTAGGTTCGCTTTGGCATAATTAATCTTTCTTAACAAAAACTTTTTAAACTCAAGTTTCTTATTTAGCTTTATTATATCAGCTAAATATAATATCACACCCATCAATACTATCAACAACGCTTCTTGAATGTTCTATCAAGAAATTCGTGAAACTTGCACAAAAAATTGCTGCGATTTACCCCCTATTTAAAGCCCCTTAAAACAGCTATTTTAAGGGGTGTGAAACTGTGTTATTCCACACTGACGAATAGTTTATCCACAGTTTTACAGATGAAGTGCCTGCCTGTGGATAAAAATCAGTCTTTTTCGGCATTTTTGGTTTTTGATTGTGGAAAACTTTATCATTAGCTAGTATATTTAAGTACACGTGAGTCGTTTAAATTAGGTAAGGAGGGCTAGATTGTCCAACCCATTGTGGCAGGCTGTGCTTGGTGAATTAGAAGTAGTGGTAGATAAACCAGCTTTCTCCACTTGGTTTTCTAACACTCAATTACTTAAGCAAGAGGATGACATTATTGAGATCGGGGTTGGCAGTGTCTTTGCTAAAAACCAAATCGAAAATAAGTTCATGCCGCTAATCAAAGACGTCCTAGCTAAAAACGGAGCTAAGCCCAAAAGCATCCATATTTCGGTCAAACCACAGCCTAAGGAGCGAAAACAAGAACCTCTGCAAGTAACCGACTGGAGTGTACGCCCTAGAGCTAGAACCCATAACTCGCACCTAAACTCTAAGTATACTTTTAATAACTTTGTGGTGGGAGCTAGTAATGAGGTAGCTTATGCTACTGCTCAAGCGATCGCTAAAGATCCAGGCGGTAAATACAACCCCTTCTTCGTCTATGGTGGCGTAGGACTTGGTAAGACCCATCTAATTCAGGCTGTTGGTAATAAGATATTAGATGATAATCCTGACGCTAAAATTATCTATATTACTTCTGAACAGTTTGCTACTGAGTTTGTAGCAGCCATCTTGCGCAAGAACCCGTTTTCAGAGAAATACCGCCAAGCTGACGTATTAATCGTTGATGATATGCAGTTTATCGCCGGTAAAGAAAAGACCGAGGAAGAGTTCTTCCACACCTTCAACGCTCTACATCAAGCTAATAAGCAGATAATTATCTCTTCTGATAAACCACCCAAAGCTATACCAACTATCGAGGAGCGTCTGCGCTCTCGTTTTGAGTGGGGTATGACGGCCGATATTCAAGCTCCTGATTTTGAGACTAGGATCGCTATTATTAAATCCAAAGGTGCTGAGCACGGCATCCAGGTTCCTGGTGATGTCTGTGAGTATTTCGCTACCCATATCCAATCTAATGTGCGAGAGCTTGAAGGAGCACTAACTAAGATACTAGCTCACTGTGAGGTAACTAATCAGACTCTTAATATAGAAACTATTGAGTCGGTTATGGGTAGTACGCCAAGTAGAAAGTCTAGATTGACCGATAAGCAAGTGGTCGATAGGACCGCTAAGTTCTTTGGTGTATCTAGTGAAGACCTACTTGGACCTAGGCGGGAGAAGATTATCTCAGAGCCTAGGCAGATTGCTATGTATCTAATGCGCCAAGAGCTACATTTAAGCTTTCCGGCTATTGCTAAGGCTGTGGGTAGAAAAGACCACACTACAGCCATGCACTCAGTTAATAAGGTGGGTGATGCTATAAATAAAGACTCATCAATGAGACAGACCGTTATGGAAATCAAGGAGAAATTATATGCCTAAAATAACCTTTGAGATTAGTAAGCTATCACCCAATTTTGCATGTGGATGGTCGGTGGATAAGTTGGGATTTTCTGTGGTGAATATGGGTACAAATATCACCTCTGTTATTAAGTCTTTCATATCTGTTATGCTCGCAAAAACTATGAAAAGTTTATACACTATTTATCCACCAACTTATAACAAGTTCGTCCACAGGGTTGGTGTAAATAAAATGGCTTGGCAATTGGTGAGTTCTAATTTTATACACACATTCCACAGTACTAATAGTAATAACAAATTAAATATAAATAACTTATTAATTAAAGCTTTTAAATTAAATAGAGTTTATAAAAAAGAGAGGCTAATTTTATGCAAGTAAGTATCACCCAAGAAAATTTCAATAAAGCCTTAACAGCTGTTTCTAGAGTAGTTGGTAATCGTGGATCTTTGCCGGTATTAAGTAATATTTTACTTAGAACTGAGAAAAACATGCTTAAAATCGCAGCTACTAATTTAGAGATTGGAGTTAGTTATCTAATTGGTGCTAAGGTTGATAAAGAAGGTGATATTACTCTGCCAGCTAAGTTATTAAGTGAGTACGTATCTTCACTTCCTAGTGGTAATATCGATATTAAAGTCGATAAGACATCAGCTGATATAACTTGTGAGAATTTCAACTCTAAAATTAACGGTATCGATGCTGATGATTTTCCTACTATTCCTCACATCGATAAAGGATCTAATATCGAGATACCATCAGAAGTATTTAAAACCTCCCTATCTCAAGTATCAGGAGTTGCTTCTACCGATGATTCTCGCCCAGTTTTAACCGGTATTTATATGCATAGTTTCAACGGCTTTTTATACGCCGTAGCTACAGATAGTTATCGTCTAGCCGAGAAAAGAGTTATAGAATGTGAGCAAGAGTGTGAGCTAATTATTCCGGCTCAGACCATCTCAGAGGTTTTAAGAGTACTTGATAACGAGGATGTAGAGACTATTGATATGATATTTGATGATAACCAGGTAGTCTTTAGTTTCGGTAGTATAGAGATCGTCTCAAGACTCATAGACGGACAGTTTCCTAACTACCGACAACTCATACCAGAAGATGTACCTACTACCGCTAACGTGGATGTTAAAGCCTTACGTGATATTACTAAAGTAACTATTCTTTTTGCTAGAGAAAATGCCGGTAGTATCACTTTAAATGTTGATACTAAGAAAAACACTTTAAGTATGGGATCTGTAACCTCTCAAGTTGGTGAGAATAGCTCAGAGATAGAAGTAGATTCTAGTGGTGAGTCGATCGAGTTATCGCTCAATGGTCGCTACCTATCTTACGCCCTAACTCTACTTAAATCAGACAAAGTAGATGTTGGGTTTGCCGGTAAGGTTAACCCTTGTATCCTGCGCCCCGAAGGTGATGATAGCTATCTACACGTAATCATGCCGCTGAGAAGCTAGAATTATCAAAGACATAAGAGACCACTAAAAGGGTGGTTAAATAAGCTATAGTATCTATTAGGTATGCCAGAACCATATTTAAAAAACATTAAGTTAAGTAACTTTCGCTCATACAAAGGCAGAGGTTTTAACTTCTCTAAAAACACCAACCTAATAGTGGGGCCTAATGGTAGTGGAAAAACCAATATCCTAGAAGCTATATATCTAATCGGTATGAGTAAAGGTTTTAGGGGTAGTTCTCAGCAGATGTGTCGTGGGGATAGCGGCTGGTTTAGGGTTGAAGCTCAGTTTAACGGCGAAAAGGTAGCTATATCTTACAAGAACGAGCAAAAGAAAATCGTTTTAGGAGACACCCCGCTCACCCCTCAAGAATACCTAGGCACCATACCTATAGTCTTGTTTGAACCTAGTACTTTAAGTTTAATTGATGGAGCCCCACAGTTAAGACGTCAATGGGTAGATAGAATATTATCTCAAACCAACAAGGAGTATTTAAGATCACTAATTAAGTATCGACAGGTTTTAAAGCAGCGCAATAACTTGCTTCGCAAGATCAAAAACTCTAATGGTAATACCAGCCTAAAACAGCAGGTCTTTGCCTGGGACGTGATTATGAGCGAATATGCGGAGTATATAGTTGTTAAACGTTTAGAGTTAATTAATGAGATAGCTCCAAAAGTAACTAAATACTACCACGATATATCTAGTAGTAAAGACCAAATTAAACTGCACTACAAAAGTAATATCGATACTCAAAGCGGCGTAGATAAATATCGAGACGACCTATTATCTCAACTGCAGATTAGAGTTGACCGTGACTCTAGAATGGGCGGTAGTAGTGTTGGGCCACACCGAGACGACCTGCAACTAAACTATAACGATCAACTACTGTCTCAATACGGATCAAGGGGCGAGAATAGATCAACTATGTTAGCTATGACCTTAGCAGAGCTAGAGTATCTAAAGAAGAACTCCACCAACCCACCCATATTATTACTAGATGATGTTTTAAGTGAGCTAGATGATACAAGGGCTAGATCTTTAATTAGCGCCATCAAAGGCGTACAGACCATCATCACCTCCACACACGAACTAGATGTTTTGGGTAAGTATGAGAAGATAGACCTTAGTCGGGGGTACTCGAGTAAAAAAGATCAAAATAAAGAAAGCCAAGAAAACAATGGATAATATTAGCGATATATTGCAATCTAGAGCCGATGATCTTGATTTAGAGCGTGGTGGACAGATAGCTGCGATCCAGGAGATTTTAAACCGCAAATATCCTGGTAAAGTCAGAGCCAAAAGCTTAAATGATGGATTACTTACTATCACCACCCCATCATCTTCAGTAGCTAGCGATATTAGGTTGTCTCAAAGTCAACTAATTAAACAACTAAATAACTACCAGGTTGAATCGATCAAGATTAAGATTGGCTGAACTTTTTAAACTTATTAACTATAAGTACTCTATCTCAAAATCTTCAGGGTCAAATCCCCAATTGCGAATTTGGTCTAAGGCATAACCCCTGTCAACATCATTATCAGCTGTTATCTGTAAAATAATTTCCGTATCAGAGCCTTCAGCCATCCTGTAGTCAATACTAAACAGTAAGCTTCTATGAGGTAGGTTCCTGATAATAGGTAGTGATTGCCGCACCATCTCACCCTCCATAGCAGCTTGGTCTCCCACCAAACCTTCTACTATTAAGAATATATCTGATTGCTCATCCATTACTCGCCAACCCTCATCATTAATCGGTAGTAGTAGTATCGGTATCTGTAAAGGCTCTTTGTCTACAACTATAGTTGATACATAATCCTCAAAACCATCCCTACTAGCGTTTATTGTATATTCACCAGGAGTTAGATGTGTTGCCCTAGAACGGCGAACCTCTCCGTTTATTTGAACATCTGCATCACTTGGCGCAATCACAATCTCTACTGGGGTTTTGCCGTAAGTAATAATCCAGGATATAAATACTGGTAGTAAAAATATAGATAGCAATAAAATTAAAGATACTAGTGGCTTGTTATATATAAACTCTATAATTTTCTGCATAGCTATATATTCCTATACCAAGTTAACCTACTATCTGTAACTATCTCCCTTCCAGCCATAGGGGCTCTAACGGTTGCTGATCTGCAACCCTCCGAATAGGATGAAGAAGCTATAACCGACTCAAATCCAGGCTGATCACCAACAAACATAAATGTGTGCCCATCTCTCATAGCTACATCTCCTGGTAGTAAGTCAGCGGTGCTGATTTGATTACCTCTACCAACAACTGACCAGTTAGCTTCTAAATAGGATCGTTGATAGACGGTATTACCGTTACTGCTGTTGTAGTTTGGGTCAAAACCGCTATCTCTCATTACCCTAGTTACAAAAGCTCCGCAGTCGTTGCCGTTACATCCACCAAGGTATTCCCCTCTTTGAGCAGCTGCTCTATGAGCATCTGCATATTCTGACTTCTGTTCTCTACGAGCGGCACCGTATTCCTGAACACTCCTATATTCTGGCCAAGCATACAAAAGGGCTGTACCTACTACCCCTTCAGCATCTATGCAAACTCCACCCTCAGGGTTAATTCTAGTAATATCGATAGCATCTTCAGCAATGTTGGCTATAGAGTTAGTTACAAAGGTAACAGTATCAATATATCTATCAACATCATCAACTTCTGAGTCTATATATCCCGGTACTCCATTGCCGCCAACCAAAAACGATCTCAAACCGCTCTCTAGGTTACCGTCAAAACGTCTATCTATGTACTGAAAGAAGTCGTCAGGCTCATCACTAGAGCCATTAGCCGGAAAACTACTAGCGACCAAGCTTTTCTCCCAAGACTCCCAGGCGTACCACATGATAGTGTCTTCTCTAAGTTGCACAAAAGGCTGGGAGTTTGTGGCTCCGCGACCAAAAGCGTTATATCCACCCAGTTCAATGGCTGTGGTGTCTGGGTCTGTACCTAGGCTGCTTTCTGCTTGAGCTATAGCCACAGCTAATATAGGGTTAATGCCCGCTCTCATGCCGCCCTCTACAAAATATCTACCCATACCAACAAAAGGAGAATCTGGAAATCTCTCATCAATATATTCATCAATAGCATTTGCAAAAGCTTCCGGATCCCTAATTTCTGGAGTGTGAATAGGGTAGTTTGCTGTTGCCCCTGAACCACATAGATAAGATGATAGATGCTCGGAGCCGCCAAAGAATACAGTTTCACTATTGGCGATAGAATTTAACTCATAAAGAGTTATGGCATTTACCGGCACGCCACTGCTAAACACTAGTAAAAAGGACGCAAAGACAGCAGAGAGGCGCCTAAAAAACCTTAAAAACCTACTCTTAGAAATCATCGAGTTAACCTCCTTCATCATCTTCTACTTCTTGGTTTTGAGGGGGTGTTTCAAAAAAACCAACACCTAAACCAGGGCAAGGAGAATTGTGACTCAGACAGTTTATAGAATCAACTAAATCATGGGTTAATTTATACAAACCAACTCTCTCCCAAACATCTAGGTGCTCATCGCTGGGCTCTGCGCAGTTAACAGTTTGTTGTACAGGGCTAGAATCTGATGAGAATCGCCAACGATTATTTTCCATCTCATAGTATGGCAAACTCATGCAATAATCGATAATTATCTGTGTAGTGGTTGCTTTTTTCCATCTATCCATATTACAAGCTAAACCATCTGAACCAACTAAATTAGACTCACTAATCTCTTGAGTGTCTTGACCCTCTTCATTAAGTACACCGGACTCACAATAATATAGCTCTAAACTATCTATGTCGCTAAACCAACTCTCGACAATCTCAGCATTATCTATAATATCTAAGCTCATTTGCCTATCAGACATATCATAAAGATTAATACCGTAATGATCGTAATCCATGTCTGCATAGGTTGGACTTGACGTTGCTCTAGCTATTAAGCTAGGCAGCCTCCTGGGTATAGATGCTAGGTAGTTAATAGTACCTTTGAGGCTTGGGTTTGCAGTCATAGCAAAGTTAGTTAGGGTTGATCTTGGATTGTCCGGTGATAAATATCGCCAGACAAAGCCTTTTTCTCGATCTTCTTGAGCTAACTTTTCAAAATGCTGTGCTCTTCTTTGATTGGCTTGATCGCTACTAATAGGCACAGAGCCTTGGCTTCTAGCTACTTCTGATTGAGCCAACTCATGACCAACACCGGTCATACCCATAGTTGTTGATGGTAGTTCTGGCATAAAGCCACCAGACGCTAAACCTTCTAGGTAATTAGCTATTGCTAGGCCGATCACCCCATGAGTTAACACTCTTGCACCCAACTGAGCTCCACCTCCAGTTCCTATAGTGGCTTTAATCTCCAGTGCTAAAAGCGGAATGGTTAGAAAACTAGCTACACCGCAAGCAATGGCGGTGTTGCCAGCTGATATAAAGTTAGCTGCACCACCGACACTCCTTATTACGTTATTAACCGCCATAAAACTACCCAAATCTCCATAAGCCATATGTATATCTGTCTCGTTGTTGTTTAAAGGTATATTAACGGCTCTTTTCCATGCAGCTGAGTCAGTGGCAGCATCATGGGATCTAGAGACTGGATCTTCTGTGCTATCTCCTCTAGAGTCACTATGACTAAAGTTAACATCCCCATCTTCATTAATTGCAGCATCTACATATTCAAGATCTTCATCGTGACTACCTCCGACCTCGATAGTCTCGTAATATGCATCCATAGCATCAGCTATTTCATCAGAGTGTACATCTTCTCCAGCGGCTAACTGAGCTCCAGCAGCATTGAAAGAGCTAGCCATAGACAAAAACATTTCGTACATTTCCTCATCGTCTGGCAACATATCATCATAAGCAGCGCTCAAACAAATAAAAGTAGTAACAGCAGTCGAGGCGGTGACTCCCGCTCCTCGAGCAAAACCTCTAGCTATGACTTTACGCTGGCTAGTGTTGGAGTCAGCCATCCTATTAACTGTGTTGTCTATATCGGGCCGGACACCTGTAACTCTTCTGTTTCCGGTTTGGTCACTAACACCTCTCAATAAGAGTCTAGGGCTTATCCAACCCTCTCTACCTGCCGCTTTATTATCAAAAACCTTCCATCTAAAAGAAGGCTTACCCAAACGACTCCTCACATTATTGATTTTCGTGCCTATAGAATTTCTATGAAATCCTCGACGGTTAAGTCTAGAAACATCGTTAATATTAGTTCCTTGCACTCTATTAGACCGGACTGTATCCTGGGTTGCAGAAGTCATCTTTCTGCCTAAGGCGGTATTGTCGTTAGCTCGTTGATAGGCTCGAATAGTTCTGTTGGCTTGGTTGGATACACTTCGGTCATAGGGGCCGTAGTGGAAGCCCTGCATAATATTGTTCATCCAGATTAACTGAGTAGAGGCTATACCGCCAATAAAAGTCATGAACATAACGACTGTAATAGCAGTGATAGCTCCTGTTAACCCTCCCTTTTTGTGCTTTGAAGCAAAAGAAACTATTTTAGACACCCCACCAGCAGGTGCACTAGAAGCTAACTTACTAGTAGTAAAATCAGCATCAGCAGTACCTGTTTTTGATTTTGCTGAGTCTTGGCTTTGGGGCTTAGTGTTTTTGGTTTCTTCGGGATTCATATAATTTATCTCATAATTTTAAGTATATGCCAGTTTTTAACTGGGCGTCTACTGGACCTGATTATCGTTCACTTGTGACCCCTCGATAGCAGCTTCTCCGGCTGATGCGCTTTGTTCTAGCGCCTCCATAGCAGCAATCTGTTTAGGATCAGTTGTAACTAGCTGAGTTTCGGTTGGAGAAGCGTCAATGCGTATATGAACGTGATTAGGGCCCGCAAAGAACAAGCCCTGTCCTACTGGGAACTGGCTCAGGCGCTGTTTCTCAGCCGAGGTCAACTTGAAAGTATCGGCCACTATATCAACGGCTGAAGGAGATTGCTTGAGCAGCATCTGCATACTAGAGTTTGAAACTACTGCTCGACCCATGCGGCTAGTTAGGAAGTCTTCTACGTCTTGAGATATGGTTGTTAGACCCAAGGAATATTTACGAGCTCTTTTAGCAACTGAGAACAGGAAGTTGGCCGAGTCTTCATATCTCATCAACTGCCAAGCCTCATCGACTATCAAGAAGCGCTCTCTTTGATCAGACTTAACCCTATTCCAGATATAGTTAAGAGCTATATACATAGCCACAGGCCTTAACTCATCCTCTAGATCACGAATATTAAAGACCACAAAGTTGTTTTCTAGTGAAACGTTGGACTGGTTGGAAAAAATGCCTGAAAAAGTACCTTCAGTGTATTTGCGCAAGCGCTGAGCTAGTGATGGGCCAGAGCCAGACATATTCACTAAAGTGTCGTATAGATCGTTAATCGTTGGCGGTTCGGCGGTATGTGTTAGTGGGTCACTAGTAATACCTTTAGAGGCGTAAGTGTTAATTAGGGCCATATCAAGATCTGCTTCTTCTTCCGCTGTGATGCCGCTAGCCACACTACCATCTTCTTGGGCGTGAGTAGAGCCCATCATTAGTCTTAACATGCCATGAAGTGTAATTAGATTAGCTCGCAGAGCGTTATCGGCTTCATCAGAATCGACTACTTGAGGTAAGTCGAATGGGTTTACATAAGTATTGGAGTTAAGACTGAGGTTGATATAGCTTCCACCAACCGCATCGGCTAGTCGCTGATACTCGTTTTCTGGGTCGATAATGATAACTTGACGATTAAACATCAAGCTACGTAAAGCCTCTAGTTTTACGGTGAAACTTTTACCGGCACCTGATTTGGCAAAAACAACCATGTTGGCATTTTCTAATGAGAAGCGGTCAAATATGACAAGTCCGTTGTTGTGCATGTTAATGCCATATAAAATGCCTTGCTCTTGAGATAGATCAGCAGAGGTAAACGGAAATGTGGTCGATAGTGCGCCGGTATCTAGGTTACGCTTAATCTGCAGCTGGTCGGTCATCTGAGGTACTGTGGAGTTAAAAGCTTGCTCCATCTGTACAGTAGCCGGTTTGGTATAGATTAGGTTTTGCCCAAACACACCCTCAATCTTGCGCTGAATATAGGATAGCTCTTCCATTGAATCAGCATACATAGTTAGATACAAACCAAAACGGAAGAAACGCTCCTCACCTACTTGCAACCTACTTCTAAGTTCTTCAGCATCGTTAATAGCAGCTTCTAGCCCTGGATCTCTAACCCTACCCTTCTCGGCATTAATCTGGATGCTAGCTTCAAGTTGGGAGACTTTTTTGCGCAAGTTCTCTAAGACTACCTTACTCTCGACGGGCTGAATAAACATGCTGATATCTAGTGCTTCATCCATGTTGATGATTGGTGATAGCCAGCCTGTATAGACCTCTCTAGGGTAGCCATAGACATACAGAGTCCTGGCAATACGAGTACCTATACGCATCTCAGATGATTCAAAACTTAGAGAAGATGGAGCTATAAAATCACGCAAGCCCGTAATACCTTCGCGGAACTGTCGTTCTACCTCGGCTTGCTCCCTAGCTTTTTGCTCTTCGGCTAAAGTAATTGGATCTTTGTCATTCTTTTTAAATAGTGCCATTAGACTCTACCTCCTGGGAGGATGGTATCAGCATCACCCTCTCCTTTGCCTATAATCGATGCCTCTAGTTGATTAACGTCTGCTAGGGGTTGTTGTTTGGCGGTAACCGGGTTGTAGACATTGTAGTACAGCTCTATTAACTCCTGAGTATTGAGCGGTATAGCGTTAACCCCCATCTGGGTTAAACCACCTACTGCCATGCGCACCTGTTGAGTTAGCTCCTGCTTGTATTTAGTAAAATCGGCTTCATTGATAGTAACCACATCTTTCTCCTTTGGTTTTAGTAGTTCGGTAAACTTCTGAGCTCCAGAAGCAAGAGAAACTTCTTCTAGTAATGCTGGGAAATACGGCACTACTATATAGAACTGCTTATCCATAATGTTGGCGGCTTCAGTTAGATAGCGCACATACTCGATGTAGTCTTCCATAAGTAGGCCTAGGAGGATGTTGTCTTGGCTGCGCCTTACGTCTACTAGCTTTTCCATATATGAGTCAAGATTAACGTGTTTACTGCGTATAAAGATCTGCACCGGGAAATATAGAGAGTTTAAAAATCCTTGGTAGGAAAACTCTACTGCTTCTCGCTCCTCTGGGCTCATAAGATCAAAGTTAATTGATTGGCACATGATAACTGCCCTTAAGGAGCCATCTTTCATTACCACCATGCCGTCACGAATCTCTGATATTAGCAAGGTCTTTTGAGCAGTGTTGTCTTTGCTAGCCGCCTTTTTGCTACCAGGCTTACTAACGACTTTTTTGGGGGGTGCTAATGGGTGGGCGTTAGGGTTAGTTACTGGCATGTTTGCCTGTGAACTACTTAAATCAACCTGAGCTCTATTGATTGAACCCTGATCAGCTCCAGCTATAGGAGGTGTCGGTGCACTTGCTTGTTGTGGCTGCACAGGCTGCTGTGGCTGTATTGGCTGTTGTGGAGGCGGTGGTTGCTGTGGAGACATCGGCTGTTGTGGTTGTATTGGCTGTTGTGGAGGCATTAAATCACTTCCTTTTGATTAACTATCATCTTAATTTAACCTCTTGTCCTTCCTGAATACTATTATCATCAGCTTTATCTTTGTTGACTTTAGCTGCTATGGAGCTGATTTTCATTTCCGATAGGTCCATTATATCAGCCTTAAGCTTAGGCGGTATATCCTCAGCTACTTCTTTGTTTGAAGTTAGCTCCTGAACAGGTTTTTCTACCGGCATTTTCGGTTGTTTGGAATCAGGCTCGGAGTTTTCTCCGTTGTTATTACCCTCAGCTTGGATTGCAGCTGGAGTTTTTTCAGGAGCTGTCTTTACTGAAGCTTCCTGAGTTTGTTTTGGTGGTTGCACTACTTTACCAAATTGAGTAGAGTCAGCCTGCTTACTAGCACTTTCCATAGCTTTTTTCAGCGTCTCTTCTCGGTACTGTCTAGATTGTTCTTGTAATAAAGAGTCTATGGCTTGGGCTTCCGGGTTGGTATCGTCCATAAAGTCCTCACCCTCATCTACAAAACCTAAACCGTTGTTGCTGGTCTGTGTTTCAGGTATAAACAGCCGATCATCATCAACCGGCATAACAGCTGTAGAGGCAGAAGACCCTGGTTGTATGAGGTCCGGTCTTTTAGAGGCCCAACCACGAGTATCTACCACATTAGCTAAATGCTCTAATTGACCTTTAACCTGGTTGACGTCGCTTTTAAGGTTCGGATCGGCCTTTTTCTTTGGAGCAGTAATGATTAGATGCTCATAATAGCCTTCCGTATTCCAGACTCGCTGCCGGGGTCTAACTAAATAGTTAAAATATGAAAGCAAGTAGGTCTCTATGGGTTGGTCTTCGCGCCTAAGAACGGCTAACCCGCCAAAGATTATAAGTACGGGAGCAGGTATTAAAGCCATAAGAGGCGCAACTTGATACATAAACCACATCATCAAAGCAGCTCCAGCTGCTATGAGCATAAAAATAAACTGTTTAAAAGTTAGCGGTCCTAATAGCTTGTCTTCTGCCTCAACGTCCTGAGGCACTTTGTATGTGGCCATTTTAAATTCCTTATGGTTTTAGTATAGCAATAGTGGTTCTTGGGGTAAATCAAACTAGGCGTATGCAAGATTTTTATCGGTTGATATCGTTGTCTATAATATGTTGTCTATCAATATGGTCGGCAATCTTATCCCCGTGGTCTTGTACAAGTTTTCGCATTTCTTGTTCAGCTTTGGTGCTAACATCAATATTATCATTATCAAGCATTTGCTGAACCTTATACACGAAAGCGCTGTTTTCTTGATTTTCGCCAGTCTCTCTTAGGGATTTATTAATTTGCTCCCAGGCCTTATCTGTGTATTTAGACATCTCTTCGGCATTTTTACCCTGAACCATTTGCATCAATGATCCATGGCTTACTTCACCGCTATGGTAGTCAGTAGTTAAGATGTGAGGGTTGGTGTCTTTACCCTCTTTAGCAAAACTGTTCCAGGCTGTAGCGCCGCGATCGCTGTCTCCAAAGGTCTTTTGTAATGCCTCTCGGGTGTCTGTAGCCCTACCCAAAAAGCCTTGTTTCGGAGCCGCCGCCGCTTTGTATACAGGTATATTACTGTAGTGTCTAGCTTTGTTCCAGATTTGATCCAGCCTATCTCTTTCACCATCATTTTTAGCCCCTTTACGTAGACGATCATAGCCTTTCTGGCCTTCCGTAATCATTACGGCAGCCTCCATACCATTAAGCTGTTGTCTTTCCAGCTCTTTTTCAGCCCCTGCTACACCTTCACCAAACATAGCTGCGTGCTTTCTGGCGCCTCCGCCACCCAAGGCTCCACCAGTACCTCTGCGAAGACCTTCATTGGCTAATCTACCGGTGGTCTTGCCAGGAGCAGCCAACATTCCGCGTAAGCCACCTCGTTGGTAGGATTCTTCTTTGCGCCTTTCCGCCATAGGCTGGACTTTGCCACGCACTCCACTTTTACCATCAGCCCCACCCATGATGCGGCCACGAGCATTCTTAGCTAGATCGGCGCTCATAGCTAATAGTCCTCCAGAAAACTTGAAGGTAGCAGGAACCAATAACAGCGGCGCTATTATAGCTATTAGGGCCATAAGCTCATAGGCTCCATCACCTCCGGAACCACCTACTGCATCGGAGGCGACCACCGCTACTAATTCACCTGCTGCGAACAGCAATACGATGAGCGGAAACATTAACAAAGCTCTAAGCAAATAGCTCCACCACATCTTAAAGGCTTTTTCAGTGTTAGGTAGAATCCAAGCTACAAAAGCTATAGGCGATAGTACAGCCAGCATGATAATCAATATCTGCCTAAACACCAGCGTGAACAATACGCCTAGAGCTGCTAGTACTAGCGGCATCAAAATCAAAAGAATTCCTCCAGTGAAAGCTGAAACAGCTAATGTTCCCAGAAGGGCTGCTATGGCTAGGTCTGATGTTCCTCCAGCACCTCTTGCTAAGTTGATCAAAGCATCTCTATCATCAAGTGGCGCCGTCACTATCGAGCCGAGACCATGCCCGATTACGTTAGTAATATCTACTGAGATTGCTACAATCCACCAAGAAAACTGTATAAATAGGGCTGCCGCAACTAGTCTAGGCACCATTCTTTTTACAGTGTAAGCATCTAGATTAAGCGATAGAGACTGACCAAAGATTATAACGAAAAAGGCTACTATCAATAGGGCATTGGCTATATTCCTAAAGTTTGCCCAAACAGCATAAGCTGTGTTTTCAGACCCAGAATCTAAAGGACTAACTTCAAGAAAAGGAATAATGACCTTTTCCTCAATAGTTTCAATCATATCGCTAATAAAATTTACGGCAGCACAAGTTAACCAGCCAAAAAAGCCTTCGGATCGGCAAGGCTCCGGACCATCTAAGCTTTGATCAACAGTGTTGCCTCTCGGGTTTCTTGGTGAGGCTCCGCCTATGACTGGCTCTGGATCTCCTTGAGTCTCTCTCAACTCACGAATAATCGATAAAGGGTCATCAACAGCAATATTACGAGTCCAGCTCCCCTCCTCTCTGATATCTACCCTCAAATTATCCTTTAGATGAGCAGAAGCGTCGCTATTCTGTCTAGCCCGGTTAGCATCGCCGAGATACTCCCAGAATAGGTAGTATCCGACGTCGTTTTCGCTATCTGGCTCTTGCCAGCTATCATATCTCAGTATTGGGCTAGGTGGGTTATAATTCCGGCTTTGCTGATTAAAGATGCCCCATCTCGTAAGTGCTACCATCTTATCACTGGCTTCATCTATGCTCTCACCACAAAGTATAGATCCATTGGAATTTATCCAGACCAAAACCCAATTATTTTTATTCGCTGGAGCTCTGCGGTATGGGTCGTAGCCTTCCATATTATTGGATGATGCTACCCGAAGACAATTACTTGCCCCCACTTGCGCGCGCGCTTCTTGATTAGAAATCGACAAAACTGCCACAACTGATGTCAAGAACACCACCATTCCGAGTAGTGTAGCGAAAGCTAGTTTTTTGGTATTAATAAATTTTGGCATAAAACCCATACTATAAGTCATTATATTACAGTAAAAGCTTATGTACAGTTTTTTATTTGTGGCTTCGAGTCTGAAGGCGCTTACTACTAGCTGTTCAGAATATTTATACAGGTAGCCTTTTGAAACAGAAGCTTTAAGAAGGCAGCACCCTATTAATCTCGCGAAGTTCTACTGGTGCTAGATTTGGATACAATCTATTAATTTTGTCCCAAGCAGACGATCGTGATTTTTCAGAGAATACGTGAATAGGTGTGGATCTAGGATGGTCTGTGCGAGCGCCAATAGCATTAAGCTCTTCATTGAAAATGGGCTGGCTAATATTAACTGGCGAAAAACTAACTTCTGCTTCTGGGTCTTTATAAAACAAGCCTACAATACGAGCTTCCTGTTGGCTATGCCATCTAATATCTGGATCACGAGTCACGGTGAACTGCTCCCAGCCATTTTCAGTTGGGAATAAGAAAGTGTAGTGAGGGAAGCCATCTTCAGCTTGTCTAGAAAAATGAATATGATAAACATCGTCGTCATCTTGCTCAAACTCCCAACCAAAAGCTACAGCACCATCAATAATTTTAACCTCATCATTTATCTGGTAGAAAAAAACTAAATTATCCACCATTCTTAATCTATTCAGTCCAGTCTCAACGCTACCTACTTTCCTTTCAGTCTGATCTTTAATACGTGCCATAAACTCCCTAACTGTATCTGTTTCAATTCCTTCTATGTTCATATTCTCACCTTGGGTTACATGATAGCTAATCCAGCTCTCTTTCGGTGCAGATTCACCAGATATAGGACTCTCATATTGACCACTAGTGTCTACCGGCTCTAACTCAGACAGATTTATAGGAAAAGAATCTGCCTCTTTTGGGCTAGATGGACTTTCTTGACTACTAGGGTTCAAAGACTCTTCTGTGCCCACTGTGTCATCGGTCGATTCAGGAGAGCTTGAAGCACCGAGTTTGTAGGCTCCACCCAAAGCTATCAATGCTGCGCTTGCAACAGAACCTAGCTTTATAGCAGTTTTTGATCTAGGGCTTAATTTATCCCAAATATCTTTTCCGCCCTCCGTTATAATATCTAGGTCTCCAGGCTCTCTTATTGGCGGCAATTGCTGTTCCTTGGTATCGTGTAGCTGTGTTGTGGGCGATTCTTCTATATGCATAACTTGCTCCTTGTTTGAGCGATCTTTGCTTATATAATATTAACATACTCTATCATAAACCTGCACTTATTGCAAATACATGTGATGATTCACGATAAACACTTCACCCAAAGAGCTTTTTATCGTAGAATATGTTTAGTGCTTATAATTTTAGGTAAAATATAATTTTATGAAAATCAAAAAAATAACAGAAAATCTAAGCAAGATAGCAGTAGTTAGTATGGTAGGTGTCTTGCTCCTTGTACCCACCCTGCTTTTAGCGCCATCTGTTTTTGCTAGTAATCACGACTGCATAGAGCTGACCATACCGATTGATGGTAGCGACTGTATACCCAAGGGCGGCGAAGGAGGGAATAATCCAATCATGATCTACTTACGTGCTATTATTCGCTTCCTTTCAGCCGGAGTCGGATTGGTTGTTGTCGGCATGATCATAGTTGGCGGCATTCAGTATGCATCTGCTAGAGATAATCCTCAAGCTATTGAGGCGGCTAGAAAGAAGATTAGCAATGCTATCATCGGCTTGATACTATTTATCTTCATGGCGGCTATTATGAACTTCCTAATACCGGGAGGTATTTTGTAGATGAATCAACTTACTCAAATATTGTCTTCTTTCGCATCCCATATTAATGGCGGCCTCGGCAACTGTTCAGCCGATAGCAACATATTAGCTTTTCCTAGTTGGTACAGAAACTTACACTGTGAGAGTGACGGTTCAGTAGTATTTAGCGATTTTATGGATGTTTGGGTGGTAGTGGCTAACCTAATAGAGATGGGACTGAGGATAGCAGCTCTAGCGGCAGTTATATTTATAGTCTATGGCGGCATTCGCTATATGAGCAGTCAAGGCAGCCCTGACGCCATAGAGTCTGCTAAGAAAACCATAACCAACGCTATAGTAGGTTTGTTGCTAGCAATTTTAGCAACCACAATAGTTGGCTTTATAGCAGGAGCTCTTTAAGATGAAAAAAACTATTATTGCAACACTAACACTTTCCATTTTGACTATGCTGACACCAGCTCAAACTTTTGCTGTTACTATGGATGAGTGTGAGAGTGTATTTGGTTTGGGCACTCCTGGATACCAAGAATGTATCGACGGTGCTACAGATGGCCCAAATAGAGGCCGTGGTAATATCGGCGACCTAGGTTCAGCCGATAAGCTTGGCATACCAGAAAATCGTAGCTTTGAAGCAAGCGACTTGCGTGGAATTTTAAATACAGTTTTCGGTATCCTTGGTGGCGTAGCAGTCATCTTTGTCATAGTAGGTGGCCTTAAGTATGTAATTGGCTCTGGTAAACCAGATGATTTGCAAAAAGCTAAAAACACCATACTTTATGCAGTTGTTGGTCTAGTAATCTCCCTATTTGCTATGGCTATAGTTAACTTTGTAATATCGAGTCTGTAAAGGAGAAGTATATGAAAGCCGTTAATTCATCTATAAACCCAAAGCAATGGTTGCAGCTAGTCGTTATCTTGCCGGTCTTTATAGCGGCTTTTTTGGGAATGAGTTATTTTGCAGCCACTCCGGCCCTAGCTAATACAACCATCATATGCGATGCTTTGCCAGACTCTGCCGATCCAGACTCCGAAAGCTTAAGAGACGAATGCCTAGCCGGTGAAGCCGGAATTACTAACTTCATAACTGCTGTAGTTAACGTGCTTTTACTAATTGTAGGCATAGCCGCAGTATTTATGTTGATAGTAGCTGGTCTAATGTATACCCTATCGGGTGGTGATCCTGACAGGATTAAAACGGCTAAAAACATGATCGTTTATTCGTTAGTTGGTGTCGTTATTGCTTTTGGTGGCCGCGCTATAATAGCTTTTGTGTTAAGTAATGTATGATATTAGTTTAAGGAGCAACTTTTAAGATTATGAAAAAAATAAACCTACTAACATCAACTCTAGCAGTATTAATATTGAGTATCGTTTCAGTAACAGCATTTACTCCCGAACCTGTCTTCTCGCAATCAGCAGCTGAATTAGCCTGCCAAGGCTCTGTCGGCTCATGGGCAAATGGTGAATGTAGCGTTACGGACGGCTCTACCCTGCCAGAAATAATTGCCAATGTTTTAAATGTACTGCTAGTAATCATCGGCGTAGCAGCAGTTGTAATGTTAATTATCGGCGGTATCCGCTTTGTTGTTTCTCAAGGTGATCCCTCAGCTATCGAAGGCGCTCGAAACACCATACTCTATGCAGTTATTGGCATAGTGGTAGCTTTTCTAGCTTGGGCTGCTGTCAATTTTGTAGTAGGCAGACTAGAAAACCCTGATGCTGACTTAACTAGTTATGTAGAGACCAGGAATCGATCTGTGTAAAGAGCGATCAAGAGTGGCTGAGTCCTGTTAAAATATTGGACTAACTCACCTATCTGTGGTTATAATAACTATTAAGGAAAATTAATAACACTAAAGAAATACAAGCAACTATTTCAAGGAGGAATATCAAGTGAAAATTAAGCTACAAGAAAGCATTCAAAAAATTAGCTTCAAAGCTTTTCATCTAGCTCTACTTACAGCAGCTTTTGTGCCAGGACAGGCTCTAGCTCAAGGTTTAAGAGAAGGTGTAGATTTAGCTCAACCAGACTCTGCCGGTACTGACTTATTCAGTATCTTCCAGACAATCGCCAATACTATGTTAGTAATCCTAGGAGCCATTGCTGTCATTATGTTGATCATTGGCGGTATCCGCTACGTTATCTCTCAAGGCGACTCCTCGGCTATCGAAGGTGCTCGAAACACCATACTTTACGCCATCATCGGTCTAGTAGTAGCTTTCCTAGCTTGGGCAGCTGTAGACTTTGTAGTTGGCCGACTAGAAAGCTAATAGTTTCTATTAACCAGCAACCAGGCTTTGACCTGGGGGCACTTCTTGAAGTAAATCAACGCATTGGCTGCTTTAAGGAGTGCCTAAGCTTTTGTTTTTGGCAGATTGCTTCAGTTTGCCAAAAGAGATGATACCTGGTTATAATAGGACTTAAGAAAATAAATACCAAAAGACCAAATTAATCAAATCTTGAATGGAGGCAAAAAATGGCATTACGTGATGATGACGATCTGTTTATGGCTGATCTAGAGGGCGATTTTCTAGATGAGGAGCCAAAACAACAACCAAATAATAATGAGACCAATACAACCAGTGACTTCGATGAAGTGGTAGCTAGCGATAGCGATGACACTGATGAGTGGCTAGAGACCGGAGGAACTCAAGAACCTGGTCAATTAGCAGTAGATGTTTATCAGACCAAAGACAATATCGTAGTACTAGCTGCTACGCCAGGTGTTAGCAAGGCCGATTTAGACCTAAGTATTGTTGAGAGTACTCTAACTATTCGTGGTAGCAGAAAAGAGAACGAAAAGATTCGTACCAGCGACTACCTAGTCAAAGAATGCTACTGGGGAGAGTTCTCTCGCTCTATCATCCTACCTACACAGGTCAAGGAAGAGGATGCTGAGGCTGAACTGCGTGACGGCATGCTTAAGATAGTAGTACCAAAACAAGAACAAGAAAAAGTTAAGAAGATTAGCATTAACTAGTTACTCAAGTTAGTGTTTTGTCCGCTAAGCTACTTTTACCAGTACTTGATATATTAGCGCCAGATAGCTGCATGGCCTGCGGTTGTTTAGGTAGTGTTGTTTGCGACGACTGTCTACCAAAGCTTCGCAAGCTTAAACAACCAACCTGCTACAACTGCAACCGTCCTAGTGCCAACTTCTCAACCTGCACAACCTGTCAGAAACACAGCCACATCAAACGTATAGTCGTAGCTAGTCATTACCAGGGCGATATACAGAGCTTAATTTACAAGCTCAAGTACTCTAACTCTATCTCAGCTGCTACTCCCCTAGCTAAACTGATCAATATGGCTCATAAAAATATAGCTGATCGATATGATTTATTGGTACCTGCGCCAACTAGTAATACAAACTTGCGACATCGGGGCTACTGCCAAGCCAGGCTTATCACCCAACAACTCTCTAGACTAACTGGCGTTAAATCAAGAGATTGCTTACGAAAATATGGATCTACTAGACAGGTTGGAGCTGATAAGGTGACTAGGCAAAAACAAGTAAGAAATAGTATCTATGCTACCAATAGGTCTAAAAATGAGATTAAAGGCAAAAGAATACTATTAGTAGATGATGTTTTAACTACCGGAGCTACTCTAAATGAGTCGGCCAAGGTTTTAAGGTCTTTAGGTGCTAGCCGTATAGAGGCCGTGGTGGTAGCTAAGCATTAGGATAAATCAGCGTTTTTAATTTGTAATAACTTTAATTGGCGGAGGAGGTGGGATTCGAACCCACGAGACCCAACAAAGGGTCTGGTTGTTTTCAAGACAACTGGAATAAACCGCTATCCGACTCCTCCACAAAACTTTCAAAACGAGCTAGATGTTTAGGGTTACTCGTGCCAACTATTGTAAAGTATCTTTTTATATCCTCCAACTTCTCTAGGTTTACCGACCTATTACCTCTTATCTTGGGTTTAAACCCTAAACTAGAAAAACATTTAAAAATAGTTTTTCTTAAAGTCGGCGAAGCGCTAACTATTGCTATTCGCGGGTAGCTATACTTCTTGTTATTTATGCGGTGTGTTTCTTGAAATATACATCCATCTGTATCAAAAATACCCCTCAAGCAGGCCTTTATATAGGCGGGCTTTTGTAATACCCATTTAGGAATATCAAGTCCTTGCTTTAATTTATTGCCCTGACTTAGGCCCAGAGATTTTAGGCACTCAACCATCCTAACAGACGATACTGCGATAATCATGCAATTGCGATTTCTTCTATAGCGTATACTTGGCTGGACGCCAAAAAGCTGTTGAATTAATTTAGCGATATATTCACCATACTGAATATCGGTTACGGAGTTTACATACACTGACACCTGATGGCTCGTTATACCACCATCACCTATAAGTATGCCAGTTAGTTCGGCTAAAGACTTGCTAGGTTTCGGATGGGATATCTGTGTTTTTGAGAAAATATCTCCCTCTACATTCTTTCTCTTTTTGTATGAGCTGCGACCTCCAGCCTTTCTACTCTCAACCGTACCCAAAAGCCCATGAGTATCATTTCTAGCTGCTGCTCCTTTTTTAGCTGCATCAACGTTATTCCACCATTCACTAAGCCTGCTAATATGAAGGTCTTTTTCTTGAATTTGGCTAAACCCAAGCATTTTTTTAAAGTGCTCTTCGGGAATAGTGTATTTCCCACGTCTCCAGTCAGTAACGGTCCTCGGGGATATATTTAGAGACTCTCCTATTTGTTTTGGTTTTAACCCAACCTCTTTTAGTTTAGAGAATAAGTGAATTCTATCTTTTTCATTAAGTCGTACTCGCATAACAACTATCAAGCATACTTTAATAAAAAGTAGCATTCAACTACTAAGCCACCCCTCTATAAATATTCAAATCATCACGTCTAATTGGCGGAGAGGGAGGGATTCGAACCCTCGCGGGGATTAAACATCCCCCTACAGCTTTAGCAAAGCCGCCCCTTCAGCCTCTTGGGTACCTCTCCATAAATAGCCCCTTTGGGACATATACCAGTTTACCATGCATTCAAGGGGTTGTAATAGTTAAATAATTATAGACCTAAAGCTATTAGCATAAGGATTGTTTGCTATAATCAAAGTTATGGATAATCCACAACCAGGACAAACTTTTCTACCAGAAGATAATAACAATCAGGCAAGTGCTTCTACTCAAGAACAAGGCGCTCCTAGTCCTGAGGCTAATTTAGCTAATACCCAAGATCAAGTTAAGCCTAAGACCGCCGATGAGATTGCCGCTATCGATACTGCCATGGAAGTTCATCAATCAAACGAAACACCCAATAACCAAGAACCACAAGCCATACAGTCCGCCCCTCACTCTTCCCCAGATGATCAACCCGACCAACTAGAAGTAGTTGATAACCCAGGGGTTACACCGGCCGGTATGCAGCAGATGTCAAATCAAGTTAGCGATCAATCTATGGATGGTGCTAACGGTGATTTATTGATAGCTTGGCGAGCTTCAGATGCATCTAGCGGTGAATTCAATAGCCGGGCTTTGATTGGATTATTGCTTCTAGGCTCAGTAGTTATCGCGCTTTTAATCTGGCTAGGCGGCTTAGATTTCGGCACTATATCAGCAATTGTAGTAGTGGTATTGGGTATCATAGCTTTCATAGTGGCTAATAAATCCCATAACGACTACTTAGAGGAATACTCACTAGATGCTCAAGGGGTCAATATCGCTGATAAGCGCTATCTATACACTGAACTCAGGGCTTTTAGCCTAGTAGGCTATGAAGATAGTCCAGTAGTAGAGCTATTGCCTACCAAGAGGTTCTTGCCTAGATTGAGTTTAAATTTAGATCCAGCAACCTCTGATAGAGTTATCGAAACCCTAGCAATGTATCTACCCCACGAGGATAGGCAGTCTGATTTCATAGATAACATTAATCGACGCTTCAAACTTTAATCACAGACAATCCTAAAGGGTATGTATAATAGGGTGAGTGTCCTCGTAGCTCAGTTGGATAGAGCGTTGGCTTGCGGAGCCAAAGGCCGCAGGTTCGAATCCTGCCGAGGACGCCATTATTTTTTTAGCTAGATATTAAGCAGGAGGTCTTTTTGTACACTTACGAATTTAATAAAGTTATCAGAGATAAAATCCTAGGCGCTATGTTGACAGAGGGCTGTGAGGTTGAATACCGCAAACTAGACGGTATCGAGCGTCGTGAGAAGCTGATTGAAAAGCTCATGGAAGAGGCCGAAGAGGTCAAAACAGCGGTCGATAAGGAGAACTTTCTAGAAGAACTAGCTGATGTGCAGCTGGTATTAGATGCTTTACTTGAGGATCTAGATGAGCAGGATAAGGCTAATTTCAAGAATATTCATGATAGCAAGCTAGGCCAAAAGGGTGGTTTTTCTGATGGTATTTGGGTCGAGAAAGTCTCAGTGCCAAAGGATAATCCCTGGATAAAGTACTTTGAGGATCGACCTGATAAGTATCCTAGAATTAATTAATACAAAAAAACTAAACTTTTATGAGCTGGTGTTTTAAACTAGCTTACAAGGAGGAGTGGCCGAGCGGTTGAAGGCGCTGCTCTCGAAAAGCAGTATTCGATTTTTTTCGAATCGTGGGTTCGAATCCCACCTCCTCCGCCAGGATAAATTAGTTAAATAATAAAAACCACGGCTAAAAAACCGTGGTTTTTAATACATAAGCTAAGTATTTATTAGCCCATGAAGAAGCCGGCTAGCGATGCTAGCAAGGCTAATATAGCTACAACCATAGCGACTTGAGCCATCTTCTGGCCGTCTTTCTTGGCCATGAATGATAGACCTAGAGCAACTAGAGCTACTGCTAGTCCTACCCATACATTCCACATCCAAACTACTAGGCCAGCTACACCTACTACTAAAGCTACTATGGCAGATTTCTCTTCCCCGCCACCTGCTGCAGCTGCTGTGTTGTCAGCTGCTTGTGGCTGACTTTCTGGTACTGGTTGAGCTTGAGCTGGCTCAAAAGCTGCGCCGCCTACTTGCTCGCCTCCACCTCCAGCTGGTGGTGTTGTTGGCTGCTGCTGCGCAGCCTGGTTGTCTTGTGGTGCCTGAGTGTTGTTGTCTTCAGGATTCATATTTTTATCCCCTGCTTATGCTTAATATATGCTATAGATATACAACACTTTACCTACTCTAGTCAACCCAAGTAGCTGCTAAAACACCTTTAATAACTCTGTTAGTAGCCAGCTCTATAGTAAATAGTTTCAAGTTGCTATAATAGTCTCCATGGCAAGCATATTTACCCAAATTATTAACCGAGAGCTACCGGCACAAATTATTCACGAAGATGATTTAGTGATTGCTTTTTTGGATATTCGTCCAGTTAGTCCAGGGCATACTCTGGTAGTACCTAAAAAAGAGGTGGATCAGTTCCAGGATCTCGATAAAAAGACCTACCAAGCCACTATGGATGTTGCTCATAAAGTAGCCAAGCTATTAAAAAAGAAACTCGATACCAAGCGTGTCGGCATGGTGGTTTATGGTTTTGACGTACCTCATGCTCACATTCACCTTATACCCATGGATGAACCAGGACTCATTAGTATGAAACATTCAGAACCTGTCGAGGACAAATACCTAGAAGCCATGAAGAGCAAACTAATAGGTTAGTCTGATGGCTGGCTTAGATCCAAGTGCGCTGAAAAGAGAGCGTAAAGCAGCGGGATTGACTCAAAAAGCCTTGGCTAAATCATCAGGCGTAGCCTATTCGACCTTGACCAAGTTAGAACAAGGCATCATTCCCGCCCCTTCAGTCAACGCCATATCGTCATTAGCTGAAGCTATCGGTTGCATGGTCAATGACTTGCTTTCATCTGAACCCCTAAAGATTAGTCTTAATAAGGATATTAAGTTTGTCTATTTCGATATTGGTGGAGTTTTAATCCACTGGCTACCTAGCGTCCATGCTTATGCTGAGCGTATCGATCGACCGTATAATCAAGTGCTAAGCCTGTTTTATGAGAACGACAAGGCTATAGCTAAGGGCATGATGAGTCCAGATGAATTCAAGCTACTAGTTGCTCTGAGGTTGAATCTAGATATGAAAGGCAAAGGCAGAGAAGAGGCGCTAAAGTCCTGGGTTATAGATATGCGTCCCATCATCCCGGCTCATGATTTCTTAAGGAGTTTAGGCAAGCACTACCCTATAGGTTTGCTGAGCAATATAGCTAAAGGATACTTTGAAGATTATGTGCAGCTGGAGCTAGTGCCAAAAGCAAAATACAAAACCATTATCAAATCTTGTGATATCGGTCATATGAAGCCAGAGCATGAAATGTTTGAAGTAGCTACTCAAGCAGCCAGAGTCAAACCAGAAGAAGTCCTATTCATCGATGATTCTAGAGTAAATGTAAAAGCTGCTAAGCAGTTTGGTTGGCAGGCTGAATGGTTTGATGAGTATAATCCGCAAAAATCCATCAAACATATCATCGAAAAACACTTTAGTTAATTTATAGATCTACACCAGCCTATTCAAAGCTTCTGAGAGTGTTTCAGAGCGTGCTAGAGCTTCTTTGTGCATTTGCCTGGTCTCATCCACCACTGCCTTAGGGGCGTTATGAATGTAGGCTTTGTTATCGAGTTTAGACTCTAGACTGCCGGCTCGCTTTTTCGTCTCTTCCAATCTAGCCTCTAAAACTTGGCGGTATTTATCGATAGTTCGTTCATCAACATCTAGCCAACAATCTATGGCAGTGCCTGGTATGGGTAAGCCTCGGCCGTCGCTAACGCTTTGGCATGAGTCTAGACCGGTTAGTTTAACTACCAACTCCCCATTGTCCTCTAGTAGTTGGTTTTGGCGGTGGTACAGACTGACGTCTCGGATATCAATATCAGTAGCTATGGTTCTAATCTCAGTCACGATAGTTTGTAGCTTTTGAAAGTCCGCTATAGATCCTAACTGGTCTTTATCTAACTCACCGACTACGGGCCATGCAGTAATGATTAGGTTCTGGTCTTGCCAAGGTAGTTTCTGCCAGATGACTTCTGAGACAAACGGAGCAAATGGGTGCAAGAGTTTGAGGATAGTCTCTAGTCCATAGACCAAGACGTCTTGGTTGGCATCTACTTTAGAGCTTTCAATATACCAATCGGCGAAATCATCCCAAAGCAGGTGGTAGATATAGTTAGTAGCTTCATTAAAGCGGTAATCATCAATCAGCTGAGTAACCTCGCCAACGGCTTGGTTGAGTCTAGCGAGCATCCATCTATCGGCTAGGTTCTTAGCGGCCGGCTCGTTTGGTTGGTAGTTATCGTCTAGTTTTTCTAGGATAAATCTAGCTACGTTCCAGAGCTTGTTGTTGAAGTTGCGCATAGCCTCGATCTGTTTCTCGGTCAAAGCACTGTTACTACCAGGCGTATTAGAGGCAGATAGGGCTAGTCGCAAAGCGTCTGTGCCGTATTGGTCGATGATCTCCATGGGGTCTGAGTAGTTGCCTTTAGATTTAGATAGTTTTTGGCCTTTTTCATCGGTCACCATGCCCCACATGTAGACATGTTCAAAAGGTACTTTTTCGGTTTTATATAGCCCGAACATGATCATGCGAGTGACCCATTTGTGCAAGATATCTCGGCCGGTTCCCATGACTGTAGTTGGGTAGAACTTATCGAAATCACCAGTAGCCATCAAGGTAGCAAAAGGCCATTGCCCAGAAGAAAACCAAGTATCGAAAGTATCTTCCTCGGCTCGGTAATTACCCTCACCAAAGTATTCCTTAGCCTCCTGTTCATCGTCGGTGATAATGTAGGCGTCTTTGTCAGGATCGTTAGAGGTCTTGTAGAAGATTGGAATGCGTATCCCCCACCAGATCTGTCTAGATATACACCAATCATGCTCTTGTTTTAGCCAATCAAGGGCAATCTTTTTAAACCTGCCGGGATGAAACTGAATCCGATCTGACTCGATAGCTTCGATGACCGGCTTGTTGAGCTCTTTAATGCGCAAGAACCACTGTTCAGAGATCAATGGCTCAATAATATTGCCGCAGCGATCGTGAATAGCTACAACGTGATCATACTTCTTAGACTCAATCAGCTTAGCCGCTTCTTCCAAAGCCTCTATAATTGCTTCCCTACCCTCTTCTACACTGAGTCCGGCAAACTGTTCAGGTACGTTGATGAGCTTGCCGTCTGGATCGATGACGCTGATTTCAGGTAGTTTATGTCTCAACCCGATCTCATAGTCGTTAGGATCATGTCCTGGTGTGACCTTTAAGGCTCCAGTGCCAAACTCCTGTC
>JBJHCT010000006.1:0-42905 GCA_050486185.1 Candidatus Saccharimonadota bacterium | reverse complement strand
TTTTCTCATCATCCATATGAATATTTGATATATCTACCTCTTCCCCGTGAACTTTCCGGATAATGCGTAAGGCGTTCTTGATAGTCGTTAGGTTAGATAGACCAAGAAAGTCCATCTTTAAAAGGCCCAACTCTTCAACTGGACCCATAGAGTACTGCGTCGCTACTACGCCTTTTTGGGCCATCTCAAGTGGAGTGTATTTGACGATATCATCCGGTGCTATGACTACACCGGCAGCATGCACGCCGTGTGAGCGGATAGTACCTTCTAGGCGTATAGCTAGATCAATCACTCGCTTTGATTGAGGATTGTTTGCATATTCCTCTTTGAGCTCGGCATTTTCTTCAATGCTGGTTTTCAGTGGAATATGCCTACCTTGAATAGGAGCTGGCACCATCTTGGCTAATCTATCAGCATCGACGTAGGATACTCCTAGGACTCTAGCAGTGTCACGAATAGCGTTTCTAGCGGCCATAGTGCCGAAAGTAACGATATTGGCTACCTTATCGGCGCCATATTTCTTCACAGTATAGTCGATCACCTCACCGCGACGGCTATCTTGGATATCGATATCGATATCTGGCATGGATATACGATCTGGGTTCAAAAACCTCTCAAACAACAGGTCGTACTCTAGTGGATCGAGATCGGTGATGTTAAGTGCATAGGAGACAATTGAGCCGGCCGCTGAGCCCCTACCCGGTCCGAAGATAATGCCTTGGTCTTTACCCCAAGTTATAAAGTCGGAAACGATCAGGAAGTAACCGGCAAATCCCATACTATTAATTACTCCTAGCTCATATTCGAACCTCTCGATAATATCTTTATCAATCAGCTTTTTAACTTGAGCTATAGACATCTTGGCTGCCTCTTCTTTAGTCTTATCACTATAGCGCCAAGCTAGACCCTGATAAGCCAAAATATCTAAGTGATCTTTCTCGCTAACACCTTTAGGAGTATCGAATTTCGGAATCAAGATACCACCCAGTTCGATCTCTACCTCGCACCGATCAGCGATTGCCTTGGTGTTAGTAAGTACTTCTGGATTGTCCTCCCAGCGCTTAATAATATCTTGAGGGTCAGATACATATAGCTGCATATCTTTGAGTGACATCCTATTAGTATCATTAAGTTGTGAGCCGGTCTGGACACAAAGCAGTACTTCATGAGCATCTTGATCTGCTTCATAACAGTAGTGAGCATCGGCAGTTAGTACCAGTGGTATATCGAGCTTTTTAGCTAGTTTGACAACTTTGTCATTAGCCCTAGCTTGCTCATCCCATTCATGGCCATGATCTTGCAGCTCTAGATAGTATCTATCGCCAAAAATAGATTTATACCACTTAGCGGTATCTTCGGCCTCCTTGTCGCGATTATCGCGCAAGGCTTCACCGACCTCACCACCAATACAGCCAGATAGTACTATCAAACCCTCACTGTACTTTTCTAGCAGCTTTCTATCTATCCTAGGCTTGTAATAAAAGCCTTCCAGTTGAGCAACGGTAGCTAGTCGCATCAAGTTCTCATAGCCAGTGTTATTCATAGCTAACAATATGAGGTGGAAGGGATTAGCATCTTTTTTGCCGTCTTTATCAGTATGTTTTCTAGGAGCGATATAGGTTTCTAAGCCGATAATCGGCTTAATATCACGTTTCTTAGCTTCTTTATAAAATTCTATAGCGCCACTTAAGGTACCGTGATCGGTTAAAGCTACTGCCTCCATGCCTAAATCTTTAATTCGATCTAGCATTTCAGGGATCTTTTGTAGACCATCTAGCAAGCTATAGTGGGTATGATTGTGTAAATGCACAAAATCACTAGAACTAAACTGTTTTAGCTGATTGGTTTTAGTTTTTGACATAGTATAGGCCCCTCAAAGACATCTCCCTCATCTAGTCTATATTTTAACACGGGCAGCAACTGATTAAGCTTTGGAAAATTTAGCAAACTCTAAGCTATTGATAGACTAAAGCTAGTCTATAAGGTTGCTATCTTCGATAGCACCACCCAAAGCATTGAACCACTCACCGATAACCGGCAAGGCGCCAAACATATTTAGCGTCCATATAACTAACGCTACCAAAAGCGTAGCGCCGATAACACTACCGAAGCCCATAATTAGGCCTCTAGAGAAGTTGATTAATATGAAACGTCTCCACTTGTAATTAACCAGGATGTTATCGTTAATCATGGTAGTGACCAAAGCCCTACCTAGACGTTCGTAATCTTTTTCATCGCCCTCTTTTTGGATAGATTCTAAGCCTTGTTCTTTGTTTTGTTCTTTCATTGCTCTAATCCAAAAAACCTGCTATTTATCATCCGGTTTAGGTGTTTCTTTGAGTCCTTGAATATCTTCTTTTGTGCCTTTAAGTTCGCTAGCTGCTGCATCTTTGCCGGCATAAAAGGCTTTCTTGGCCTTCCCTGCTACTCGTGAAGAAGTCTGCTTAAACTGCTTAGCAGTAACTTCTGCTTGACGTCTAGCCCTAGTAGCTTGAGTTTCAGCCTCAACTTTAGCTTTTTTAGCTTCAGCTTTAATATCTTCTCTAGTATCTGAACCTTTCTTAGGGGCAAATAATACTCCAGCTATCCCACCTAATATGGCACCTAAAGCAAACTTACTCTTGCGGTTGTTGTTTTCATCTTTACTCATCTTTTAGTTGCTCCTTGTTTTTACTTTAATTTTCTTTATCTTTATCGCCATCTTCATCAGTGTCTCTGCCTTCTTTGTGGCCCTGGTAGACTTTTCTAGCAGTGGCAAACATGGCCGAGACAATCGCTGCAATATCGATATTCTTACTAATATTCCTAGCTACTTTTGAACCCAGATTGTTAGTAAATGAGTCTACTCTATCGGCGATCTTATTAACTCGATGAACTACTTTGAGTACTTTCACGACTAGATAGATGCTTAAAAACAGGTAGATAGCCAAAAATACACTTAAAATTATTACTAGAATTTCTAAAGCTTCCATACCCTCTATATTACAGTAGTAGTATGTTTGTAGCAACAGGATGTGTTGCATTTTATGTTTGGTTTATGTTCTTGTTTTGTAAGTATCCTTATGTTAGTTTACTCCCAGGCGCTATTAATAAGGACTGCTAGAAATGAACCATATAACCCACAATCAAGACAACACTCTTTTTATCTTTCTAGATGAGTCGGGCAATTTAGATTTTTCCACAAAAGGCACTAAGCACTACGTTTTAGCGGCAGTAAGTGCCACGCAACCAATAACCTCGTCTAGTCATATTCAAGGATTAAAATATAATCTTTTACTAAATGGCATCGATATTGAGCATTTTCACGCTAGCGAGGATTTACAGGCTATACGCAGCCAAGTATTTTCACTAATTAACAAGTTGTCCACTATTAAGGTTAATTATATATATGCTAATAAGCATTATGCGCACCCAAAGTATCATGATAGTGCTAACTTTTATGCACTACTAGGAAAGACTTTATTAAAATATATGTTTTCTAATAGAAGTTTAGCTGGATACAGTAAGGTGGTTGTAGTTTTTGACAAAGCTTTAAACAATAAGGAGCAGAGTAAATTCTTGAAAATCGTAAAACCAGAATTAAAGCATATAGGAATACCTTACTCAATCTACTTTCACAGAACTTTGTTGGATTTTAATAGCCAAATTGCTGACTATGCTGCTTGGGCTAAGTATGTTTCTTTGGAAAGAGGAGAGGATCGGCCACTGGAGAGTTTGGATAATATACCTTCAACGGATTTTAATATATTCAAAAACGGTAAACGCACCTATTATTAAAACGACCCGTCAATCTATCCTTACGGAAGAGCCCGAGGGCTCGTATCGATTGACGGGAACCTTTAGTTATAAATTACCGCGTTAGACTAGCAATGTCAATAACAACCTGAAACACCTTTTGTCGTAAGAAATCTTTTTTTATTATTTATATAATTTTTGTAATAACAGTTTTAAACTATTCTAATTTACTTTTCAGTATTTTCTGCACCACTTGCGGATTAGCTTGACCCTTACTCTCTTTCATCACCTGCCCCACCAAGAAGCCAATGGCTCTCTCCTCACCTGCTTTAACATCACTTGCAGCCTGGGGATTATCAGCTAATACCTGATCAACTATAGCCTCAAGCTCACTACTATCAGAAACTTGAGTTAGGTTATGTTTTTTGGCAATTTCTTGAGGGCTATCACTACTAGTTAGAATGTGCCCCAATACTGACTTAGCATTAGTTGAGCTTAAACTCCCAGCTTCAACTAAGTCGGATAATTCAAGTAGCCGCTTGGCATCTAACTTAAAACTATCCTCATCAAACCCCTCTTCACTCATTAGCCTTAATACCTCTCCTGATAGCCAGTTGGCTACAGTTTTAGCTTGTTTTGAATCTGTTTCGATCACCTCAATCTGTATCTGAGCTAATTTGGGCCGGTTTAATATGGCACTCATGATCGTCTGGCTCAAACCAGCAGTCTCAAACTTGTCTCTAATATCCCCGACCATCATCGGCGAATCTTGCTTAACTGCATCTTTCATCTCAGTTGATATGTGTAGTGGCGGGATATCTGGTTCTGGGAAGTAGCGATAGTCCATAGCTTCTTCCTTACTGCGCTGCGATGTGGTTTTACCACTCACGTCATCAAATCCTCTAGTCTCCTGTACTACCTTTTCCCCTGCTTCAAGTAGTTCTATCTGCCGACCTATCTCATACTCAACAGCTCGTTCAATACTACGAAAAGAGTTGAGGTTTTTGGTCTCACTGCGAGTACCTAAAACATCAGAATCTTTCTTCCTAACACTAACGTTAACATCAAAGCGCATATTGCCGTGGTATAGATCAACGTCACTAACACCCGCATAGAGCATGCGCATATATAGCTCTTGGGCGTAAGCTTTAGCTTCTTGGCTGGAGTGCATGTCAGGTTCTGAAACTATCTCTAGTAGTGGAGTACCGGCACGGTTTAAGTCTACTAGCGAGTAATCAGTTCCTTCGGGATGGGTCAATTTACCGGCATCCTCTTCCAGATGGGCTCTAGTAATACCTACTTTAAAGATTTCGCCCTCTAGTGGCACCTCGATCTCACCCCGGCCCACTATCGGTTGGTCGAACTGGGTAATCTGGTAGCCCTTAGGAAGGTCTGGGTAGAAGTAGTTTTTACGATCAAACTTAGTCTCAGTAGCAATCTCTGACTCTAAAGCGAGTCCGGCTCTAATGGCTAGCTCTACAGCTCGCTTATTTAACACCGGCAAGGTGCCAGGCAAGCCTAAGCACAGTGGGCAGATTAAACTGTTTGGTTCAACGTCTCTAGCGTCATTGCTACAGCCACAAAACAGCTTACTTTTTGTTTTGAGCTGTACATGACACTCAATACCGATATCGGCCATGTAGTTAGGGTTCATCTTGTTATTCTTATCTCCCATATCAAAGCACCCCTAAATCTTTTAATGCCTGTTGAAACTGATTGACACTGCGATTAACTAGTCTTTTATCGGCCTCATAGTCTGCTTCATGAACGATCTTATTGCGTAGTTTATGCGCCTCCCAGACATCGTTGATATATGAGAAGTCTTTATGGACACTCTTCAGCCTATCGCCCATAGTCTCACCCTGATACCCTCGTTTTTTTAAGACATAATCAAGCAGTTTATCGGCCTCAACTACAGCTAGATTAGGTGAGGGTGAGTTAGCAATTTTTGATATATGCTGCCATTTATCTTTGACGAACTGTTTATCAACCCTACCCTTGCTAGATGTTGGTTTAGCGGTCTTCATTATAGTTAGTAGCATCAGGCCTAAGAGAAAGACAACTCCGAAGATGATTAGGATAGTATCGCTCATATTTTCTCCTCCAGAGCCTTGGCTATGCTCAATAGCTTGCTGTCTTGTTTTTGAGCGGCCTGAAGATGTAAGCCTACCGGCAAGCCACCAGAGTCACCGGTCGCTAGGGGTAGACTGATGGCCGGAGATCCGGCTAAGTTGGCTGTTACGGTCATAACGTCACTTAGATACATAGCCATAGGATCTTGTTTCTCACCTAAAGCAAAGGCTGTTGTTGCTGCAGTCGGACCAATTAAAACATCAAATTTTTTAAAGGTCTGTTCATACTCTGCAACTATTAAACTCCTAACCTTTTGAGCCTGTTTGTAGTAGGCATCTTGGTAGCCACTAGATAATACATAAGTGCCTGTCAATATTCGCCTAATCGGCTCAGGCCCAAAACCTTCTCCTCTTGATTTGAGGTAAGTATCGATTAAGTCTTTAGCCTCTTTACTACTCAAACCGTAGCGGATGCCATCATACCGAGCCAGATTAGAGCTAATCTCGGCCGGGACTAGGATGTAATAAACGGCTAGAGATAACTCGCTGCTAGGCAAGCTAACTTCTTCAACACTAGCACCTAGTGATTTAATCTGCTCAATAGCTTGAGTTACGCTAGATCTGACCCGGCCGTCTTGAATACCCTCTATATGCTCTTTAACTACGCCGAACTTGATGTCTTTTAGATCGGTTGTCGATTTATTTAATATATAGCTAGCCTCTCGCTCGATAGTAGTGCTATCCAAGCTATCCTTGCCAGCTAAGACATCTAATACGAGGGCGTTATCTTCCACGCTGCGGGTGATAGGGCCGATGACGTCAGTAGATGAGGCCATAGCTACTACGCCATAACGAGATACCAAACCATAGGTCGGCTTATACCCTACTACTCCACAAAAGCTAGCAGGAAGACGGATAGAGCCGCCTGTATCGGTACCGAGCGCAAATGGAGCAATATCTAGTGCCACTGCTGCTGCTGAGCCACCTGATGAGCCACCAGGAACCCTAGTCTCATCATGTGGGTTTTTGGTCGGACCATAGGCGCTATTCTCGGTCGATGATCCATGAGCAAACTCATCTAAGTTAGCTTTAGCTACCATGATAGCTCCCTCTGCTTCTAGTTTTTCTATAGCGCTAGCTTGGTATGGAGCTTTGAAGTTTTCTAATATCTTAGAGCCGGCCGTTGTTTTGGTGTCTTTGGTTAAAAAGTTATCTTTAGCTATGAATGGAATACCTAGTAAGGCACCCTCACTATTGCCTGCCGCTATAGCCTCATCGATCTCTTTGGCTCTTTGAAGTGCTGATTCATTAATTTCTAAGATAGCGTGGTAGTTATCGGACTCTTTCGCCCTTTTGATACTTTCCGTCACTAACGACTCGGCAGTTACTTTACCTCTTTTGACTTGCTCAACTAACTCTGCAATGGAGGAATCAAACATCTACATAACCTTCCTGACCTTGATATAGCCATCTTGTGTGGCCGGAGCATTGGCTAGTAGTTCCTTATGGCTGATGCCACTAGCACTAACTTCATCCTCGCGCCAAACATCAACTAACCCAGTTACCTGGGAAGTAACCTTAACACCATCAGTATCAACCGCCTTAAGTTTAGATACATACTCTAAGATATCTAGGAGTTGGACTGAGAGCTCTTTAGCTAGATCAGGGTCTATGCCTATTCGCGCTAAAGTCCCTAAATGCTGAATGTCTGAATCTTTAATTTTGGTCATAACTTAATTATCATTATATCGATAATCACGGATAAAGTCATGAGACCAAGGGCGCTGCTAGATAATAAAGTGGTATTTTAGCCTACTGCTTCAGTAATCGAACCTAAGTTAGTAGTCGAGCTACCTAGGGCTAAGGGTATAACCGTGTCAGGAACATGTACTTCATCACCAAAACCATCACTTGCATCAGAGTTTAAATCACCCAGATTCATCTCTGGCTTATTGGCGTCGTAATAGTTATCCCAAAGAGTTAAGATGCCGCTAGAAGTAGTGGCCGTCACGGTGTTTGATAGTTGATCAGAAGTTACACCTCCGATAGTGACTACACCGTTAGCATCTATAACGATCTGTGGATCTAATGACTGTGGGTGCTGGATTTTGGAGGTTTTAATAGTTGACATAGCTTCTTATCCTTAACTTACTCCTAATATACCATAGCTACAAGCAAGGCTCAAAATCTGGTAAGGGAGACTACTTTAGGATAACTATCTTACTGATAGCTTTATTAACTCTAATTAGCCGACTGTTAGTGGATAGCCTAGCAAACATTTTTTGGCGCAAGTAGTAGGTATTGTAATGCATCATCACCCCTAAAAAGCCGTTAACTACCTGGAGCAGATGCTCTAGCTCTTCATACTGCAAAGATGACCTGTGCTTTTCAAACAACTTCTCTTGATTATCTAGGCTTGTATAGAAGTTGCCTTTGGTCCTGTTGCCTAAATAGATTCGGCCCGGCTTGATGGTCGCACCTAGGAAATTTACTCCCTTGCTATAGTGTTGTAAATATATTTTCCTAGGATGTAATTTAAGTTTTAGTTCGGATTCTAAAAACCGCTCTATTTGAGGCAATAGATTTAGCAGAAAATCTTTATTGTTGTGAACAATTACAAAGTCATCGACATAGCGACCGTAATATCTCACGGCCAAAGTATGTTTTACGTAGTGATCAAATGAGTTTAAGTAGAGGTTGGCCAGTACTTGAGATGAGAGGTTACCTATAGGCAAACCGCAGTCTGGTGGAGTATGAAAAAGACTTTTAGTTTTAGGCAGGCCATCCCAATCAAAGTATGAGCCTTTGATATGGCAATCTTTGGTAGGGTCATGTAGTACGGTTAATTTGCATAAGTGCAGTATCAGCTCCTTATCGTATCCATAATATTCTCTATCAACTAAATCTATCAGCGTATCAGCTAATAATTTTTTGTTGATATTCATAAAAAAACCGCTGATATCTAGTTTCAGCACATATGCGTCCCGAGCATAGTTGCGCGAGCATGAGCGAATGAATCTATCTACTCTACGTACGCCGAATAGACTGCCCTTGCCGCGCCGACAGGCATAGCTATCATATATAAACTGCTTCTCTAGGATCGGCTCTATTTTATTAATCAAGTAATGTTGTACTACCCTATCGCGGAAATCGGCAGCAAATATTTCCCGCTTCACCGGCTTATCGACCACAAAAGCAATACTGCGACCGATTTTGTAGCTACCATCATTTAGCTCTCGCTGAAGCTCTAGTAGATTACTCTCGTAATCTTGCTCAAAAAGTAAAGCATTAGCAGTACTGCGTTTTCGCAAACGACAACTATAATAGGCTTTGAATAAATCCTCTAATTCTACCTCCCCGAAGAGACTACATTGAGTTGGCATATACCACTCCTTTACTAATAAAAACCATGCGTCCTGAGAAAACCAAGGACGCATGGTAATTTGTATAGATTTGCTTAAAATCCCGAACAGCCCGAACACGGTAGGAATTAGACTTAGCATTGTTGTTCTGGTTGCCGTTGTTGAAATTCTGTCGCCAGGCGTTGGAACTGTTGTACTGAGAAGAACTCCAGTAGTTGTCAGCGGCGAAACTACTTACTATATAGAGGCGTTTAACATCAACCAATCAAGGTATCTTGATGGTATGCATCTAAAGAGCAAGACTTTTTTAAAAAAGAGTCTAGCTTTTTAGAAAATCAACTACAAAGACTTTGCAGTCCCTCTATCGCTTTTAAACAAATCCTGCTCGCTCTTGCTAGTCGTAACTAGCAAGATTCTGGCATTTACTACAGGTTAGCTTACATTGCGCCAACCTGTAATCTGCTTTCCGATGTTATCCATCAGCCTAGCTATTTGTGTCTGTTTTTTAATAGTTAAAAGCTTCATATCAGCACACAATCTAACTTCGAGTTTGAGTAACTCAAAATCTTCCAAGAAAGCTTCAAGATGTGCTTTTTTATCCCGATGTTTATTAGCTCTGTAGATGCTGCGCATCAAAGACAACACGTCCCTCTTCATATCCTGACCCAGTGTATATTTATATTCCCTGGGGAAATCCTTGGTATATTGAAAAATAAGCATACACAAATTGTAGGTATCTTTATAGACCGGCAGTTCATAATGTAGCGCCATCCACCTCTTCCCCGTGTGTTTTAGTCAAATCAAAATTAAAAATAAATAGTTAAATAGATAAATAGATTAAAAAGCCCGAACAGCCCGAACACGGTAGGAATCAGACTTAGCAAGGTTGGCCTGGGTGCCGTTGGCGAAATTCTGTCGCCAGGCGTTGGAACTGTTGTACTGAGAAGAACTCCAGTAGTGGTCAGCGGCGAAACTGGCTAAACCTTGGCAGTGCAGATGGGTATACATCAGATTGAGCTCATCACGAGAGGGTAAAAACCAGTCGCTAAAACCACCACCAGAATACCCAGAAGCGGTCAGTGCGGCTGAGGTGGAAGAGCCGTCAATGACAACTTGAGTGTTTCTAGCCCCTTGTCCTAGGTCCATGCTAGTCAGTGGTATGTTGGTAGTATTATTATTAGACCAGCCCATACCGGTACTTTGATCTTCGGTCGAGCTTTCCAGGTAAGTGAAATCATAATCGTTATGTTTATCAACGAAAAAGATGATACCACCGGCCGGACCAGGATCGCCTACTTCGTATTCAAACTCTAGTGGTTCCCAGGTTTGGTTTGAGTTGTTATAGACTAGCTGCAGTCTATCGCCATCACTTGGAGTGCCGGTATCAACATCGCTTAAATCACCGACCTTAATACTGCCGATTTGGGTGCTGACATAATCGGCACTAGCCACTACATGCCCGCCGGCCGTAGTGCCATCATGAACCCGCAAAGAATAATCATCAGTATTGACAGTTATTTCCTTAGCCGCACCCGTAAAAGTATCGTGCTCTTGTTCGCTTCCACCTCGTAGTTGCAACTGATCTGCCATAAAATATATCTAACTCTTGTAATTATTTTAAATTACTCTTATGTTACCCCCCCCCCGCTAGCCTGTGTCAATACTTTGTAACTTTTATTTAGTAACTTTTATTTCTGACCTTCCTCTATCTCATCTATCAAATCTCTGAGTTCTGCTGCCTCTTCAAAACGCAGGTTAGCTGCTGCTAGCTCCATCTGAGCAGTTAGATCTTTAATAACTGCCGTGTGCTCACCTTTAGGAATCTTTTTGACATCAATCTTTGGCTTTGCTACCTCTTCTTCTGATCTCATCCTATCTTCAATAGCTCTTTCAATACTAGCGGGAGTGATATTGTGTTTTTGGTTGTACTTTTCTTGAATCTTACGCCTTCTATCAGTTTCACCTATAGCTTTTTTCATAGAATCGGTCATATTATCGGCATACATCAAAACCCTACCATCGACATGACGAGCAGCTCTGCCGATAGTTTGAATTAAGGCTTGAGAGCTGCGCAAGAACCCCTCCTTATCAGCATCCAATATAGCTACTAAACTAACTTCAGGTAGGTCCAGGCCCTCTCTAAGTAGGTTGATGCCTACTAATACGTCATACTTACCCATCCGAAGATCTCTTAAGATATCACTACGCTCTAAAGTATCTATTTCTGAGTGCAGATACTGCACCTTGATACTTAAATCATCCAAATACTCACTTAGGTCCTCGGCCATACGCTTAGTCAAAGTTGTAACCAACACCCTATGACCACCCTTAATAGTTGCCCTAATTTCAGCTATCAAATCATCTATTTGACCCTTGGTAGGTCGAACGTCAATTTGAGGATCTACTAAACCGGTAGGGCGAATGATCTGCTCTACTACTTGAGAAGATCGAGACAGCTCAAACTCTGCTGGGGTAGCTGAGACATATATGACTTGGTTGATATGACTCTCAAACTCAGAGAAAGTCAGTGGCCTATTGTCTAACGCACTCGGCAACCTAAAACCATGCTCTACTAGCACCTCTTTGCGGGCTCTGTCTCCGTTGTACATACCCCTAACCTGAGGGATGCTCATGTGGGATTCATCGATAAACATCAGGTAATCATCGGGGAAGTAATCTAGCAAAGTGGCCGGCTGTTCACCTTCCTCCCTATTGGTTAGATATCTAGAGTAGTTTTCGATTCCCTTAACAAACCCGGTCTCGGCCATCATCTCTAGATCGTATTTACTGCGTTGCTCGAGTCGCTGAGCTTCTAGTAACTTACCTTCTGAATTGAGTTGCTTGAGCCTAATCGTTAACTCCTCCTCAATCTTGACCATAGCCTCTTTTAGCTTCTCCTCAGGTGTAACAAAGTGACTGCCTGGGAAGATACTGACCTGTTTTAAATCTTGGCCTAATTCAGCAGTTAGTGGGTCTATGCGTCTGATGCGCTCGATATTATCACCAAAGAACTCGACCCTATAGGCGCTCTCATCACCAATTGGGAATATATCAACAATATCGCCCCTAGCTCTAAATGTTCCCCGGGAAAAATCGATTTCATTACGCTCATATTGGATATCGGTTAGATGTCTGAGTAATTTATCTCTTTTCCTGAGCTCACCTACCTCTAGGTCGATCTTTAGAGCCTGATAATTCGTTACAGATCCTAGACCATATATACAGCTAACGCTCGCTACAATGATGACGTCCCTACGCTCTAGCAAGGCTTTAGTAGAAGCATGTCTGAGCCTATCGATCTCATCATTAATTTGAGAATCCTTTTCTATATAGGTGTCTGATTGAGGTATATAGGCTTCTGGCTGATAGTAATCAAAATAGCTGATGAAGTAGTGCACGGCTGCATCAGGAAAGAAGCGCCTGAACTCGCTATATAGCTGAGCAGCTAGAGTTTTGTTGTGACTTAAAACTAGCGTCGGCTTTTGGGTATTAGCAATTACAGAAGCCATAGAAAAAGTCTTACCACTACCGGTTACACCTAGTAATGTCTGCTCCCTATCACCACTATCAACACCAGAAGTTAATAGTTCGATAGCTTTAGGCTGATCGCCGGCCGGTCGGTACTCTGAATTTAGTTTGAACAGTTGGTCTTTCATACTGGATTTAGTATAGCAGCTGGTCTGCTATGCTTAGCGGGTAACTAGTGAATGATAACTCTTATATGAAGTTTATGATGAACTAATACAAATTATTACGCAAACTAGATACCCGTGTAGACATCCTTGCGATGAGCTACATGAATAATTAACACCTGTAGTTCTTGGCTATCTACAGAATAAACTACCCTGTAATTACCCTGTCTGATTCTATATAGGTTTTGGTGGCCTTTTATTTTGGTAGAGTAATCAGGATGGGGATTATTGCTAAGTGATTGAATTCTATTAACTATACGGTTTAGGTCTTTTGAGGGTATTTTTCGTAGATCTTTCTCTACAGACTTACGATAGTCTAGTCGATACATTACTCAATTAAGCCCTCTTTTTTGAGGTCTTTAACTAAATTATTGAAAGATAGTACCGGCTCCGCCTCTCGCCTCTTGGCTATCTCCGCATCGCTCAAATCCTCTAAAAGCATAGAGGTTATAGCCTCTTCTGCTAAAGAAGAAAAAGAGCTTCCGGACTCAAGAGCGTGAATCTTGGCAGCTTTAAATAGTTTATCGTTGATAGTTATAGTTGTACGCATATTAACCTTTGATTTATTTGGCTTATGTTATAACAATAGCATACACGCACCAATGCATCAATATGTAATTACTTAATAACCTTGATTTCTTCAGGCGCTATCAAAGCGTTATCTAATCTCTTTAGTATCCTATCCTCTAGATTCTTTTGCCCCATGTAACGGGCGAATATCTCATTCCATAAAGACTCCCTGAAATGGTATAGATATCTATCTTTAAAGTCTAAGTTATTAGAGTAACTCAAAGATACATCCATTAGATTAAAGGTTACCGGCTCATCATCGTTTAAAAATAGGCCGACGTAGTCCATATCTTGCCAAAACTCTAACTCCGGATCAACTTCATAGAGTATCTCTTCAGCTTTGCGCCAGTGCAAATCTTCTGGCTGCACGTGCGGTTCAAACATCTCTGGGTGATGTTCATCTTTTAATTTACCAAAATAGCGTTGAATCACTCGCCAGTGGATATTCTCACCCTTAGTGATTTCTACTGATGATGGATCAGCTATTAGGGTATCTACGAACACATCACCAAAGTTCTTCTTGCCCTTAACTAATTTAAAGAAGGCTGAATACAACCTAATCTCGTTAAAATAGTGTAGTAGCAGGGGCATAACCTTCAAGGTAGCTCCCGGCATAGGTGAGGCATCTGCTACCGGCATAGTCATAATCACTCCTAACTCCTTAAGGTGAGTGATGTTATGTAGTTTCTTGGCTATAAAGTGGGCGGCTATGTCTCCCCACTTCTCAGCATCGAACTGAATCACTTGAATATCCCTAGACTCAAAATCACTTGGAGTTATCTTGTGGTACTGCTCATTGTACCGATTCAGCCATTCATCACTTTCAGCAAACCTCAAGGCTCCATAAATTTCATACAGACTCTCTTGTTTGAGCATCTGTTTGACGCTTGAGTAGCCCAGTTTTTGCATAATCTGTTTCGGTGGAGTATGTAGCAACATAGTTTCAGCCACCTCGTCTTTTAAAAACCAGCCATCTTTAGGGATAGATAGTTTTTCGATACGTTTAACTATCAATGGCGTCATCTCAGCTAAATTAGTCGGATCAGACCCGCCAATTTCTTTAGCTAGGTGTTCATCATGTTTAGCCACCGTATTAATTAGCGACCTATACAGCTCCTGTCCGGTAGTATCCCCTACATCCAAATTCATCTCCCGCATCTTTTGATGGGACTTTTCTAGCAGTTCAGATACCAATCTAGCATCGATAGATTGATTGTGTGTCTGAGCCTCTAGTTGAGCTATAGCTTTATCAAAAGTCGGCTGTTTTGCTTGCAATAGTCTAGCTAACATATTAAGTAATCTCCTTTTTAACGATCTTCATCGGCTTTATTTTAGCGTTTTGATCTAGTATGCCGTTTTTAGCACCTATTTCTTGTACTACTGAGGTTGAGTTGGCACTGGCAAAACTTAAAGCCTCCTCTATGCTTCCACCACCAGCTATCTTGGCTACAAACCCGGAAGTAAAAGCATCACCAGCTCCAGTACGATCTAAAACGGCCGAATCCTCATACACCCCAGCTTTGTAGGTATACTCACCGTCACTAGCACAACTTCCTTTGGGGCCGTTAGTAACTACCGCTACCCGGCAATATTTAGTTAATTTAGTAGCTAAATCTTGGGGTTTATCGCCCTTAACTAGCTCTAAGGCCTCTTCCTTATTTAGACTCACTACCTCAAACTCTGGTAGCAGCTTCAGTAGTCTCTCTTTTTGTTTTAGCTCCTCGCTACCTGGATTAATAGCTAGCTTGATGCTATGTGTTTTAGCATAACTAACTAGTGATTCTAGTAGTGGGAAGTTGCCGCTTAAAGACGTAACATACAACCAATCGGCCTTGAGCTTGGCGAAATGATTAAAGTCGCTAGCTCGTAATTCCTGAGATACACCTCGATACACTAATACCGTTCTCTCGCCTCTAGGAGCTAGCAGTAAAGTGGAATATCCAGTAGTACCATCTAAATCGCATTTGATCATACTCACGTCAACTCCTAAGGCTTGGAGGTCGCTTAGCACATGCTTACCAGCTGGGTCATCACCGATTTTGCCCATAAAACTAACGTCAAAGCCGTGTTTAGCGAAAGTAGCAGCTGCATTGGTAGCACCACCACCGGTTGTAAACATCACCTTGTCTAACTCTAGCTTAGCGCCCAAAGGAAACTGTTCAACAAAATCGTGAGTATGAACATCGCGCTTAGCTCGCAAAACCTCGCCCATCAAGATAACATCTTGAACTGCCGCACCTATACAAGCTATTTTTGTACTTTTTGCCATTACGCTTATGATAGCACAAGGGTTGTATGTAGGTGTAGATAGCATCTAATTAGACGACCTTTTGCTGGTATTGCAAAGAGGGGGTATTTGTTCTAATATACTTTTTGAATCGCCCATGAGGTGATTTGTACGTTCAGTCCGTTGGTTCCTAGTAACAGGGTACTGGTATGATCATGGCAGTGTTAATAGTAAGACGCCAGGCTCTGCCTTAAACAGAACCAACAAAAGTGCTCAGGGTGTGATTACAGATAGGTGCATTGGTTGGGAGGCCAACAGGCATCAGATAGTCATCTGTAATCCACTTGGGCTCTTTCCGGGAGCTAATCCACATTCGACTCTGCAACAGCGAACATCGCATGTGGTAGCTTGTAGACCCCATTCAGGCGTGGCTCCCGGCAAGACTTTTAAAACGCTCTTCCCACCCTACTACGTCCCCCCGTCGTAGGCCTGAGGGAGAGGCGCACATGAGTAATGCTAACTCTCGCTAGTACTTCTTCCTAGCATGCTTGTGTGTGTGGCCCGGCCGGCGCTCGAGGTTCCTGGAGTCATCCCACCGTGACTCTACCCTCTGAAGCGTCGGCCGGGCCCGACCACTTGAGATTTTGTTGGAGGGTTTCCTTCCGACATTAACGTTTTATAAACGAATCTCAAGTTTTTCTTTTTTATACAGCTTTTTCAGTAGACCCGAACATATCGATTTTCTCTTCTACTACTGATTGAACAGCCTCAATTACTTCCGGCATCAGCTTTACAACTGCATACTCTTTAGGATTATCGGCTAAGACTTTTTCTAAAGTCTTCCTAAAAGCGTAGCGCATATCAGAATTTATATTAACTTTGGATATACCGTTTTCAATGGCTTCTTTGTAATAGTGTTCTGGAGTGCCAGAGCCACCGTGTAAACTCAAAAAAGCGTGCTCAGGAAGATTAGCTTTGATAGATTTGAGCAACTCTATATCGAGCTCTTTAGGTACTGGATATTTACCGTGCAAATTACCTACCGCTACTGCAAAAGTATCTATACCGGTAGCTTCGATGAAATCTCTAGTACCTTCCGGAGTTGAAAAGGTCTTCTTAATCTCCGCATAATCGATCTCTTCTTCATGCACATTAGAACTACCAGAAAAATAGTGAGGTTCACTCTCGACTATTGCACCGGTTTTTTTAGCATACTCTACCACCTCTTTTGTAGCAGAGATAATCTCTTCATCGGAAGCCTCCTTGTTAGCTTGTGAGATGTCTATATGGATGAACTCATAGCCGATATCTATAGCTTCTTTAGCCGCTGCAACTGATGGTGAGTGATCAAGGTTGATATATAGCTCAATGCCATATTCTTGGCGATAGTTATCAACCATATCGCGAATGTTTTTAAGCCCCATAGCTTCAACCTCAGAATTTGAAACCTCTACCATAGCTGGAGCGTTTTTAACTGCCATAGCCTTAGCTACAGCTATTAAAGTCTCTTGGTTATCGATATTAAAGGCTCCCAGAGCGTAGCCTTCTTTCTTAGCTTTCTCGTATGCTCTTCTGGCTTGTTCAATATTGCCCATAGTTGCTACCTTGTTTCCTTTGTTTAGTCTTTGATATTTATTTTATATGACTTTACTTTGGCTTGCGACTTTGGCTTCTTCGATTTAGCTTTAGGTTTTGTATTAGGCTTCTTGGTTACGGATTTAGACTTATTACTAGTCTTGGGTTTAGCCTTGGACTTAGCGGTTGATTTAGCTTTAGGTTTTGTCTTTGGAGCTGGCTTAAGCTTCCCGGGTCTTTGCTCTTCATAAAAGTCTCTAATCTTCCTAGCTACTCCTAATCCATCTAGACCAAATTCAGCTATTAGCTCATTTGGGTCACCTGACTCACCAAACCTATCCTCCATGCCGATGCGTAGCTGGGGTAGTGGGGACTTATGAGATAATAACTCAGCTATAGCTCCGCCTAAACCACCGGCAATTTGAGCCTCTTCAACCGTAGCTACAAGTCCTGTCTTTTTAACGCTAGTTAGTATAACTTCCTCATCTAATGGCTTGATGGTGGCGACATTAATAACTTCGGCCTTCACTCCAGCTCTAGCTAATTCAGCCGCTGCCTTAAGGGCGCTATGTACCATAGCTCCACAAGCAGCAATAGTGATATCGCCTCCCTCTCTATATACATAGGACTTACCGATCTCAAATGGAGTTTTATCAGTAGTAACAAGCGGACTATCGGCCCTGCCAAGCCTTAGATACATCGGTCCAATCTCTGCTGCCATCTCGATAGTGGCTTTTTCTGCCTGCAGACTATCACAAGGCACAATCACTTGCATGTGAGGTAAAACCCGCATCAAAGCGATATCTTCTAGCATCTGATGGGTGGCTCCATCAGGACCAACCGAAACACCAGCGTGTGAGCCGATAACCTTGACGTTAGCTTCATTTAAACAAATAGTGGTGCGTATCTGCTCCCAGTTTCTACCAGGGGAGAAGGCCGCATAACTACTAGTAAAAGGTATTTTGTCCATATGAGACATACCTGAGGCAACAGTGACTAGGTTTTGCTCGGCTACTCCAACTTGGATAAATCTATCAGGAAACTCACTAGCAAAAGCATCCATCTTGGTCGAACCGGTCAAATCAGCACACAAAGCCACCACTTGCTTGTCTCGTTTGCCGGCTTCAAGTAAACCTCGTCCAAAACCAACGCGGCTTGATTCCTGCTTGACGCTTTTAGTATATAGCTGGTCATTTAGATGCATAGCTTTAGACTCACTCATGCTCGCCTCGAATCTCACCATCTAGGGTTCGCAGCTGATGCAAGGCCTGTTTGGCCTGCTTAGCATCCGGTGGTTTACCGTGCCACTGGTAGTCATACTCCATAAAATCAACGCCCTTACCAGGTACTGTGTAGGCTAGGATCATCACCGGTTTACCTACTATGGCTTTAGCCTTCTCGCAAGCATCAACGATCTCTTTAATGTTATGGCCATCTACCTCTAATACGTGCCAGCCAAAAGACTGCCACTTGCTACGCAAATCCTCTAGTGGCATCACCTCTTCGGTCGGTCCTTCTATCTGAATACTATTTCGATCCGTAATAGCGGTTAGATTATGTAGTTTGTATTTAGCAGCTAACATAGCAGCTTCCCAGGTGTTACCCTCATTTTGCTCACCATCACTCATGACACAATATACCCAGCGGTGCATCGTATTATCCATCTTGAGCCCTAAACTCATACCTACAGCTTGTGATAGGCCACTACCTAAAGGGCCTGAGGTAGTTTCAAGACCCGGTAATCTAGTGCGTTCAGGATGGCCCTGCAGATTGCTGCCGAATTTGCGCAAAGTCTTGAGTTCTAGCACGTCAAAGTAGCCGGCTCTAGCCATAGTGGCATAACGCACCGGAGCCACATGACCGTTTGATAGGACTAAGATGTCGCGATCGTCCCAATCTGGATCATCACTACGATGGTTTAGAATCTCAAAGTAAAGAGCTGTGAAGACATCGGCTAGACCTAAAGGTCCGGCCGAGTGCCCACTACCGGCGCTTTTAAGCATAGATATAATATCCTGACGAATAGTGTTAGCTAGTAGTTGTAGTTCTTCTCGGCTGTGCTGCATATCTTAATATCTAATATTTATCCTTGGAATATTTACTTTTCTTTAGTAGTAATAGCTGTCTTTAGTTTATCATAAGCTTTTTTAGGATCTTCAGCTTGTTGCAAGAAACTACCGACATTGAGAACATCTGCACCTGAAGCTACTACTTCACCTGCGTTACTGTCGTTAATACCACCATCAACGCCTACCTCTAAACTAGGATCCAAGTCTTTGATCTCGGCTATCTTCTCTAAACAGTCGCGGCGCAGCTCCCCACCATAGTGGCCTAGATCACCTGTAAAGATGAGTATGTGGTCTAGATACTGCAAAAACTCTTTGACTTCGCTAACTTGAGTGGATGGTAGTAACCCGAGTCCTAACTTGATATCTAAACTCCTCAATTGATCAGACATAGAGATCAAGCCCTCTTGGTCTAGGCCTTTGGCCTCATAGTGGACGATGAGCAGATGGGGAAATTTAGCTATAACGGTAGGAATGTGTTCGCTTGGGCTATCATACATCAGATGAATATCGGCATTGACACCTTCTGGCCAATGACTTTGAGCTAGATTAATAGTTTTATTAGGCGCAAACTCGCCATCAGCTAGATCGATCTGGACTCTATTAGATAGATTTACTGCTAGTTTAAGGTCACGCTCATAATCTTGTGGATTGCTCGCCAGTACTGCTGGAACTATCTCAGCCATATAATTGCTCTATTTCATCTAATCTACGCTGGTGTCTGGGGGCTTTAGAAAAATCGGTTTTTAGCCAAATATCGACAATTTTAAAGGCCTCTTCGTTGGATATAAAGCGAGCTGGCAAAGTTAATACATTGACGTCTTCGTGCTCACGAGACAATCTGGCTATATCTTCATTCCAAGCTAGAGCCGCTCTAATACCCGACACCCTATTTGCCGCTATAGCCATACCCTGACCGCTACCACAAATTAGTATGCCTCTGGGATCTTCATCCTCACTGCCTAAAATATTGGTAGTAACTTTAAAGGCATAGTTGGGATAATCATCCTCTTTGTCTAAAGTAGATGGGCCAAGATCCTCAACTTCATATCCGTGATGGACTAGATGTTCTAGTAGTACTAACTTCATTTCGAAACCGGCATGATCGGCCGCTAAATAGATCACCATTTTAAGCACCTACTTCCATACCAAGTTTTGCTACTAACTCCACTAGTCTATTAGAATACCCCCACTCATTGTCATACCAGGCTACAATCTTGACTAAATTACCGCCACAGACCTGTGTTAGGGTAGTGTCCACTATAGCTGAGTGAGAGTTGCCGATTAGATCTCTTGATACTAAAGGCTCATCGGTCACCTCTAAAATACCGGCAAACCCTGGTTCATTGGCGGCACTAGTAATTGCTTGATTAACCTCTTCAACTGAAGTACTTTTCTTCAGTACGAAAGTAAAATCACTTAAAGATACTACCGGTGTGGGTACGCGAATACTTAAGCCCTCAAATACTCCTGCCAGCTCTGGTAGAGCCTCTCCTGCCGCAACCGTAGCCCCAGTGGTCGTAGGTACGATGTTTTCTGCTGCTGCTCTAGCCCTACGCAAATCACTGTGTGGGCCATCTTGCAAAGATTGATCGGCTGTATATGAATGAATCGTGGTCATCATGGCTTTTTCTATACCGAACTCTCTAAGTATCACCGCCGCTACTGGAGTTATGCAGTTGGTAGTACAAGAGGCGTTGGAGACTACGTCACCAGACTCGTTAATTTTCTCATCATTAACGCCTAAAACTACTGTATCGGTACCATCACTTTTAGCCGGAGCAGAGATAACTACTTTTTTAGCCCCAGCAGTAATATGCTGCCTAGCGTCTTCGGTTTTAGTGAATCTACCGGTACTTTCGATAACGATATCAACACCCATATTAGCCCAGGGAAGAGCTGATGGATCTTTCTCGGCTAAAACCTTAATCTTTTGACCATTAATATCTAAACTATCCTCACCCGCTACTACCTTATACCCGTATTTACCGTAATTAGAGTCATACTGAAGCAAGTGCGCCAGTGTTTTAGTATCGGTTAAATCATTGATGGCAACAATCTCTAGATCGTCACGTTCTAGTGCGATCTTAAAAGCGTTGCGACCAATTCGTCCGAAACCGTTAATTGCTATTTTTGTTTTCATATTTACCCCTTAAGCTTAAACTACCTTGGTATTATAGCAAATATGGGTAGTTTTTTAGAGATTTTAACCCTAAACTATCTATCTAGGCCTTAGCCTTGGTAATAGCTTTAGAGATTACTTCCTTAGCTTCAGCCGCATCTCCCCAACCATTAAAGCTGACTGGTGTGCCCTGCCAATCGTTTTTCCAGGACTTGTAGTTTGAGTAAAAATGCTCAATCATGGGCTTAAAATTAACCCCTAGGTCTTCAACTGATTTAATGTGTGACTTAGTGACGTCAGAAGCGGCTACACAAATTAGCTTCTCATCTGCTTCGTTGTTATCAATCATATATAAAACTCCGATGGCTCTTGCTGGTACTACCACACCATGCGGTGCTGATTCATCTATAACGAGCAGACCATCTAGTGGGTCACCATCTTCGCACAAAGTATCGGGTACATATCCGTAATCAGTTGGATAACCCATCGATACCGCATTAACTCGATCAAGTATCAGTTCACCACTATCTTTATCTAATTCATATTTATTCTTCTCGCCTCGGCGAATCTCGATGATTAGATTAAATTCTTCTGGAGCTTTATCACCATAACTTATCTTTCCCATTTCTCAATTCTCCTCTTTTTAAATTGTAGGTTTATTTCTACTCTTAATCTATTATTCTACGCTATATCTTATCAAGTAGTAAGTAATCCGTGCAGCCTAGATGTATTATCAAGTAGCTGAAGCTGCAATCCTTGCACCTCCTCGTAGTTGCCAGCTATATAGGCATTGACTAGCTCTAGCATCTGCTCTATATGTAAATTTAAATTATCGACTATATCTTGATGTAATTCGTCACTTCGATCCTCAGCGCCTTCTTCACCAGCTAATATATCCGCTAGATCAGCCGGGAAGCTGCTGAGCTGATTTTCAGCCTCAGACATACTTTCGGTATCTACTCTAGTAGCTGCATTACTGTAAGACACGAGGTTGTTTATATATGAGCCCCAAGCATCGTTAGTTTGAGTCTGTTCACTCCTAGTTAGATTGAAATGCGTACGTATGCCGCTACTTACTCGACTGCGAAGATCACCTAATTCATCTATATATGCTTGCTCATCGCCAGTTTCATCATACAGGCTACGGACTAAATCGATTGATATGTGGGTGTGATTTAATAGGGAAGTATTAAGACCCACCCTATTTTCTACCTCTTCCTCGCTAATACCTACTCGCTCTTCACCATCACCATTTAAATTGCCGTTAATATCATACAGACTGGCTCCTACTATACCTATTAATACACCAGCTACTAAAGCTACTACCGCTAGGGCTATGGCTTGAGGTTTGATGTTGCTACTATCTTTAGACATATAATTAATCCTTTGGGTTTAGTTATGCTTAAACACTTACTAATATAACTCTTTATATAATAGATGGTTATGCAATAATGCTCAACTAATGCGGTAGCGAATAACGATGATGCCGGAGCCTCCGGAGCCTCCGTCACCCTGACCCGCAGATCCAGCTCCGCCGCCGCCGCCAGTACTAGACTGACCATCATCACCATTACTACCACTTGTTCCTGCTTTTCCAGCGCCGCCGCCGCCAAGACCCCCGTTAGTATTAGAACCCGTGTAGCCGCCACCACCGCCGCCGCCAGCGTAATAAACTTCTGAGCCTGTTATAAAAGAAGGTAGCCCATCACCGCCATTACCAGCTTGGCTGTTGGAACCGTTGCTACCTTTTTCTCCAGCTCCGCCGCCTCCACCACCATGACGAGAGGTGCCATCATTGGGCGAACCATCACCACCGTCATTACCCTGACCTTCTGTACCAGACCCAGGAGGCCCCTCTCCCCCTCCAGACGCGCCGCCGCCAGAGCCGCCATCAGCTCCAGCCCGGACCACACTAGAATTGCCACCCTTACCGCCACCCACAGCAGTTATTTCTGCCAAGACAGAGTTTTCACCGTTAGTGTTGTTACCCTCTAATGAAGTGCTGCCATCACCACCAGCACCTACAATGAGTGAGTAAGATTGAGGGGATTTCAGGGAAATACTACTAATCACCGTTCCACCCGCGCCGCCGCCCGCGCCATGATTATAGCCACCACCTCCACCACCAGCAACTATCAAATATTCGATTTCGACAAAATTAAAAGGCGCTTTTAAAATTAGAAATTCCGATTCACCAACAGTCTTAAATTGATGAACTTTATAAGTTGCACCTGCTACACCGTTAGTACCATCGGCTGTGAATGTATGCGTATCACCACCCTCAGCATAGATAAAGTCTTTATCCTTAGTGCTAGATATACCTTTGTTGAAAAAAGAAATACTCATAAAGTTAACTAATCCTATACCTTATCAAGACTACACCGGAACCCCCATCGCCACCTTCGCTACGGGAACCTCCAGAGTTGCCCGAGCCGCCGCCACCACCTCCAGTGTTGGATTGAGCATTCGGTGCTTTAGCAGTAGTAGCTATTAAACCACCAGAGCCGCCACCTTTACCGCCAGCGCCAGCTGAACCACCAGCGTCATGTTTGCCGCCGCCGCCACCTCCAGCAAACCAACCTTCATCCCCTAAATCATCGCCAAATTTATCACCAAAATACAACCCATCTCCACCATTACCAGATATATCGCCGTTAACTCTATCTTGTCCTGCCTCACCAGCTCCTCCACCGCCGCCGGTTGACCAAGGATTATTTCCATGACCTATACCGCCATTATTACCTTGGCCAACAACACCCATACCCTGTACTGCTTGAGCTTCTCCGCTATTGCCGCCACCTGAACCGCCATCCATCCAATCACTCGTATTATTCTGAGTATGAGATGCGCCCATTCCGCCGCCTATAGCAGTAATATCTCCAAAAGAAGAGTCTCCGCCCCTTGATCCATTTGGCATACCGCTATACCCCCCTGGGTTTAGAGACCCTATACCGCCAGCTCCAATAGTTATCGATACGCTACCTGGTATAACAGACAGATTCTCTTCGTATAGCAACCCACCAGCTCCGCCGCCGCCGCCGACCCAAGAGCCACCACCACCTCCGCCAGCTACTACCAAAACATCTATTGTAGTACCAATTGGATTGGATATAACTATAAAACTATCACTACCTACTTCAGTGAACTTATGCATCCGATAGATTACATTGTTACTAGGGTTGTTTGGCGTAAAATCAACGATATTACCACCTATAGCCTGTATTATTTCTTGCTTTCTAGTCCTATTTCTTGGAGTATCGCTATTAAAGAAAGATATACTCATTAGCCAATCCTATACCTTATAACAACTATGCCCGATCCGCCGTTACCACCCTCCATTTGATAGGCACCGCTGCCTCCACCAGAACCAGTATTTGGTAAGCCATTATCTCCTGGGGTGCGGTTATCTGAAGAAGGAGAATCTCCACCCTTACCGCCACCGCCTATTCCACCTAATCCACCTATATTTAAATCGTTATAACTACCAACAACCCCACCTCCGCCACCGCCGCCAGCATAGTATATATTTTCTCCAGTAATATTAAGTTCTAAACCATCCCCGCCATCACCATTTTTCTGTAAATCATTACTAGGAGGTTCATGGCCACTGCTGCCTGCTCCGCCGCCGCCGCCGCCCCTGTAGTAAGTATGGTTATTCTCCTCTCTTCGCCCTAATCCACCTGAATTACCTTGATTATTTATACCCGAACCACCTAAAATAGTTCCAATAGATCCGGGGTTAGATCCGCCACCACCACCAGAGCCACCATTATTACCAACTGAACCCGTTGAACCGCCGCCTCCGCCGCCCACCGCAATCAAATTAGCAAAGGAGCTATCACTACCATTAGATCCCGGAGTATTTATAGAACTACCCGATGGTGCACCAGACCCCCCGTTCCCAACCGCCACACTTACTACTTGCTGTGTCGCAATCAAAGAATCTAATACAACACCTCCCGCACCGCCGCCGCCGCCCCAATTACCACCGCCTCCTCCGCCGGCAATGATTAAACATTCTAGTCTAACATTCTCAGGGGTGTGTATGATATAGAACTCGTCTTCACCTACACTAGTAAAACTATGCACCCTATAGATAGCGCCATTAATACCATTAGCACCATCACCTACAAACTCTGTAACATTGCCGCCTATAGCTTGAATGAACTTCTGTTTGTCTGTACCCCCATATATGGTCCTATCATTAAAAGAACGGACACTCATCGATCTTACATATCAGTTTCGTTGATAAAAGCGGTGAAGGTAACTGTTGCTGTGTCTGCTTCTACTGTCAAAACGTCACTTGCTGACATAGCTATACCGATAGTTAGAGCTACTGTATCGTTAGTGCCTACGAATGAATCAAAGGCTAAAAGCTGTGAGTTAGCTGCTGCTACACCGCCTGGTCTTAACCATACCTTGTATTTGGCCGTAGCCGCACCATCACGATTACAAATTGCTAAAGTCGATACAACAGCTTCTTTGCCGGCTGGCACAGTATATAAATCAGCTGCTGTTGCTGCACCTGGATTGGTTTGTGTGAATTTATAAGCCATCTATATTCTCCTTGATTTTTTATGCACCCATTAAAAAGAACGGATCTTGTGATTTAAAACTATCTTGCGGGGCTACCTCTTCAATACTAGCGCTCTGCCACTGACTAGTACTCGCATCATAAACTAATACATTATCATCTGCCACACCATCAGTATTAACGTCACTCATGCTGGATATATTATTAACTGCCCAAGAAGTATCAAAATCATTAGCAGAATCTTTAACCAAAAAGTGTCCTTGTCCACCACCGGCTGGAATACCTTTACCAACTCCGCCGCCTAGTGGTACTAACTCTCCATTTTGTTTAATCCAACGTGTCATTTATTTCAACCTACCAATTCTTATGCTACTAATAATAAACTAAGTAGTGAGAGTATTCAATAATTTAACTCACTCTATATCTAACTATCACCAATCCTGAGCCGCCATTGCCTCCATTTGGTGTGTTGTTGTGACATCCACCTCCGCCGCCGCCGCCAGTATTAGTATTGCCGCTTTGAGCTTGAACTGCTGCACCTAAATAGTCTGCAGCAGCATTGCCACCTCCGCCAGCACCACCTTCAGCAATATAATAAACATAGTTAGCATTCATAGACCCGCCTCCACCACCGCCATAATATCGGGAGACTCCATCTATGTTAGACGTTGCACCTACTCCACCCTGACCCTTAATAGTATTGTTGGCATCACCAGGCTCCCCAGCTCCCCCTCCTCCTCCGGCACCACTTCTACCACCTAATGTGCCTCCGCTAGCCCCTCCAAAACCTTGCCCCTCTTCGCCCAATCCCCCGATCCCACCACTGGATCCACCACCACCCGATCCTCCATTTTGACCATTACCACTACCGCCACCGCCACCGCCTAAAGCGGTCAAATCACCTAGGGTTGAATTACTACCATTGCTTCCGGGATTCGTGGCAGACCCACCACTACCGCCGCCGCCAACTTCGATTGGTATATCCATAACACCACCAGTAGTAGTTGAGCCTACTAAAACTCCGCCAGCTCCTCCGCCACCACCATAGTAACGCCCTCCTCCGCCACCTCCGCCAGCAACAATTAAATATTCCAACGTGGCAGTTATAGGGTCAGACGGTTCATGAGTAATGCTCAATACATGTTGACCAACACTCTTAAAGGCATGCACTACGTAAGCAGCTCCCTCTATACCGTTAGACCCATCACCAACAAAGGCGCTAATTAAGCCGCCTATTGCATTCATGGGCTGACGCTTATTAGTACCCCTATACATCCCAGGATCATTAAAAAAATGTATGGCCATATTATCTTTATACTTTAGCTTATATCACTAAATATATTAGCACTTATTAACAATGTGCGCTTTAGAATTTAACCCTGCTCCTCTAGATACTCTCTAATCATCAGCGCTGCTGTAGCACCCTCTCCGACTGCACTAGCTATCTGTTGAGTGGCTCCAGCTCTAACGTCACCTGCACAAAAGATACCCGGGATATTGGTCTGCAATGTCTTATCGGTTTTCACAAAACCGACCTCATCTAGCTCAATACCACTACTCTTTAAAAAGCCAGTATTGGGCTTCAGGCCGATAAAGACGAAGACACCATCTGTAGCGAACTCTTTAGTCTCGCCCTTAATTTTATCAGTACCCTTTACAGCTACAACTTTACCATTTTTGCCGACAATCTCATCGGTCGTAGTGTTGAAGTGAATAGTAATCTTGTCGTTATTCTCGATATTCTTAACCAATACATCACTAGCCTTAAGGTGCTCACCGCGAACCAACATATCTATATGGGTGGCGAATTTAGTTAGAAACATCGCTTCTTGAGCAGCCGAGTTCCCGCCTCCTACTACCACCAAGCGCTTATCTCTATAGAAAGCGCCATCACAGGTAGCACAGAAGTGCACCCCTCGGCCATAAAATTCTTCTTCACCGGGAACATTGAGGCGTTTGTAATCACTACCGGTAGCAATCAAAACTGCCTTGGCAGCATAAATACCGTCATTAGTAATAATTTTCTTGTATTGTCCTTCATCACGAATCTCTTGAACTTCAGCTAGTTCTATCTGGGTACCGAAACGCTCGGCCTGTTTTTGCAGGCTCTGAGATAGGCTCATGCCCTCTATACCCTCTTCAAACCCAGGGTAGTTATCTATCAAATCGGTTATAGCGGCTAGTCCGCCCACTACACCCTTCTCTATTAGAACCGTATCAATATCCTCCCTAGTAGTATAGATAGCTGCGGCTAAAGCTGTTGGACCAGCTCCGATAGCTATAACTTCGTGGTATTTAACCTTTTCTTTACCGCCATTAAGTAACTCATCTAATTTAGCCTCATCAGGATTAATCACAACTTCACCATCGATATCTAATACTGGAATGATTGAGCTGCCGCCTGTTTTAGCCGTCATCTCATCAACAACAGTCTGATCATCATCAACGTTTTTCCAAACATAGTTGATATCATGCTCGCCCAGCCAGTTTTTAACTCGCTCAGAATCCGGACACCATCCAGCACCGTAGAATATTATCTGCTTTTCCGCCATTTTAAAAACCCTATACGCCTATAGCTGATGCTAGTTTCGGTACGTTATAGCCAACAATCATTTCTTGAGAGTCATCATCCTTGGTAACTACTATGACCGGGACTGCCATCTGGCCACTCATCTCGACTAGCTCCTGTCTCTTCTCAGGTTGCTCGTCGATATTAATTTCGTTGTAGTCTACATTTTTTTTACCAAAATATTCTTTAGTAGCATGGCAATACGCACAAGTATTGCTGGTATATATAGTGATATCTTTAGCCATTTTTGTTTGCCTCCTGATTTAGATCTTTTTTATTAATGCTAGTGTTTTAGTATATATTAGAAAAATAGTATTATCAATACCAACAAGCACACCATATATAGTGCACAAGACCCCAACTAACCTCTGTAACTGTCTTTTATTGGGGTTTATCAAAATCTCCCAACAAAAAGCTAAAAGCATAACCCTTTATTTGACATGTATAGTTGCATGCCAGTCTAATATGGTATAATGAGCCTATAAAAATGTAATTGCATCAAAAGGAGGGTGTTTACATGGACCAAGTTAGAAACCTAACGGATCTGATCGCTACATCGGCCGATGAATTTTGGACGGCTGTGGGCGGATTCGTGCCTAAATTAATAGGCGCAATAGTAGTAATTATCCTAGGAGCTCTAGTTGCTAAGCTGGTAGAACAGCTAGTACGCAAAGGACTAGAACTTGTAGGAGTAAATAAGCTCAAAGAAAACAGAACTGTATCAAAAACTCTAAAAACTACCGGCCTCGAAGGTGACTTTGTGGGTGTTATCGGTAGAGTATCCTTCTGGGTAGTAATCATTATATTTGCTATTACTGCAGCAGAAGTACTAGAACTAACTGCTATGCGGGATGTAATTGGTGATCTATTAGCTTACCTACCTAACGTATTTGCAGCCATAATAGTGCTAACAGTAACTATTGCTGGTGCTAGACTGCTTAGAGACGCTGTAGCTGCAGCGCTAAACAAGATGAGTGTTGACTTTGTTCGACCCGTCGCTAACGCAGCCTTTTACGTACTAGTAATCTTTGGTTCATTGATGGCTCTAAACCAACTAGGTTTTGATACCACCATCCTAACAGCCAACGTAACTGTGATTGTCGCAGGTGTTATGCTAGCCTTTGCTCTAGCATTCGGCCTAGGTGGTCGCGATGTAGCTGCTCGCATCTTGGAAAAGATGTATGAGAACACCAAGCACTTCCGAGGTGATCGCTAATCAACTAGCAATCTACTAGAAGTGGCAAGGTAATAACCCCCGCCAAAATCAGCGGGGGTTATTTTATGAACGGACCAATTTATATATTCTTAATAGATTACTGTTTTTATAAATTAAACTCTAATCTCGGTAGTAGACTTTATTACTACTAGGATCTGTACAGACTACGCTACCTGATACAGCATGGCCAGCCTCTACACATGAATTATAGTCTCTAACCTCTGGCTCTGATGAACCTATACCCAATATAGCTGTACCCAAGCCTAGGACTAAAGTTAATAGTGCCAAAATCAATGCTACTCTCAAGCCGTTGCCCTCCATACCCCTACTCCTCTCTCTCTATCTGGGTTAGCTCATAGTCGTGATAGGCAGCTTCTAGGCTCATATCCTCTAAAGTTAGTAGAGCTTTATCTAAATCGTTAATACTATTGACCTGGGGAACTTCAGGTAGGGTTGCAGCAATATCATCATCGATAGCTATTTCTCCTTCTTCATCTGCTCTGACTTGCTCTTCCTCCTGGGTAGCTATATCGATAGAATCATTTTTATTAGCCTGATATACGGCGTAACCTACGAAACCTATAACTAAAACAGTGGCGACTAAAAGTAGTATCTCCAGAATATGTAATCTCTTAGATTTAGTACTACTCATGATGAAACCTCATCATCACTACTATTCACTCCGCTACTGGATTCATTGTCGTTGGGTCTAATATCATCTCCATGTATACCCTGATTTTCTGCCGATGATTGGATCATAACGATTAAATCTACTAATGAAGACCTATAATCCTTCATAATGTCAAGAAAGTTAAACCGAGCATCTCTAAACTCAGCGATTTTAGACCGAAAAGCTCCCGGCTCACAATCAAAGTCATCGGATAAGCTGCGCATAACATTTAGTTGACGGTAAGCATTATTACGATTGCTAGCCACTAATACTACTTGATCGTTGTAGTTTTCGGCGTTAAGTTCTAGCCTGATATAGAGTCGATCGACTCTTTCGAAGACTGTATCGAAAATACCGATCTGCCTCTCGCTAATCGCCACTACTTGTGCGGTCAGTCTATTGACTGTATCTAAATGTCTACTGCAAACATCTGTGGTAGCTTCGATAGCTCTATCGTTTCTCTGGCCTCGGTCTTGAGTCTGAGCAGTAACTACACTACTAGTAGCAAGACCAAGCAGTAAAACTGTAGCTATTAAGAGTGGCGCTATTTGTTTATATTTTTTCAAGATTAACGTTACTCCGACTTTACTTCTAGTATTATAGCATTACTATCGCTGAGCAACTCATCACATTAGTTACTATTTTTACTTAGTTAAGCAGCTACTCTGCGGCTGATAAGTTTATGAATCTCATTTACAAGTGTGATTGAGAATATAGCGATAAGCCAAACTACTATGAGTTGTGATATATCTACTACTTCGAAACCTAGCACTGGTCGCATTGGCCCAAATACAGCTAGCCAGTAGAGTCCTCCAGCAGCTAAAAGACCTGTCAATATAGTTAGGTTTCTAACTCTAAATCGACCAAATACAGATTGCATATCACTCCGAGCATTAATAGCGTTGCTTAACTGCATAAATACTAAGCCACTAAAGACCATGGTTCTAGCATAGTCGACGCTGTGACTGTCTAGGAAATAGATGAAGGTCGATATAGCTACCACCATCATAGTTAGACCAACTAGCACCATCCTAGAGATCATAATCTTGCCCAAGATCGGCTGTTTAGGTTTGCGGGGCTGGCGCTTCATCACATCTCTTTCGGCCGGCTCTAAACCTAGTGGGATAACCATGGCGGTATCGGTACCTAAATTAGTCCAGAGAATCTGCACGGGCAAAAGCGGCAGCGGCAAACCTAATATGAGGGCTGTAACGATTGTAAGTACTTCTCCAGTATTGGTAGAGAGTAAATAAAACAGCATTTTGCGGATGTTATCAAAGATAATACGGCCCTGCTTCAAAGCTGAGGTGATACTGCGAAAGTTATCATCGAGTAAGAGTATGTCACCAGCTTCTTTAGCCATCTCCGAACCACTACCCATAGCAATACCTATGTGAGCATTGGTTAGTGCCGGAACGTCATTGACCCCATCACCGGTCATGGCCGTAATATCAGACTCTTTCAATATACCCAAGATTCGGTGCTTGTATTCTGGCAAAACTCTAGCAAACACTTTGGTATGAGCGACAATCTGTCTTAACTGCGAATCACTGACCTCACCCATCTTGCTACAATCATAGACCTCTGATTTATGCTCTAGCAAACCTAGTTTTTTACCGATAGCATAAGCCGTCTCGTAGTGATCACCGGTAATCATCCGCACACTCACACCAGCGGCTTGAGTCGCTTCTATAGAGGGTTTGGCCTCAGGTCTGAGCCCATCTGCTATAGCTATGAGGCCGACTAATTCAAAACTTAATCCTTGCACCTCACCCAACTCGACTACAGCGGTGTCTTGGGCCTTGCAGACGGCTAAAGCTATTACCTTGTAGCCGCTGCCACTTAGCGAGTGGAGTTTATGCCTAACCTGTTTGTCATTAAATCTATTTAAGTTTACTAACTCTAATATCTTCTCTGGTGCACCTTTGATATAAATGTCATAACCTCTAGGGGATTTCCAGACGTTACCGCTCATAGAGAATTTATGATCAAACGGTAAGGATTTGACTAAATCGGCTTTAACTTCACTATCGGCTTTGTACTCACTAGCAAAGCTCATAAAAGCTCCATCTAGTGGGTCATGTAACTTATCGTTATTAAGAGTCTTATTGATAGATAAATAAGCAGATCTTGCAATCTGTTTTAAATCGGTAGGGCTAAATAGCGACCAGACGTCTTGGACCAACAGCTTATTCTGCGTCAATGTACCAGTCTTATCGGTCGCGATGGTGGTAACTATACCGATATTCTCAATGGCTGCCATATTACGTACCAAAGCCTTATACTTCGCCATACGGCGCATACCTAAGACCAAGATTACCGATATAGCGATCGGTAGACCCTCTGGTATAGCCGATACCGATAGGGTCAAAACCAACCTTAAAGCCTCGGCCATCTCTAAGCCCCGCCACAAACTCAAGAGTAAAACACCGGAAGCGAGTACAGCAGCTACTGCTACAATCTGAGATACTAACTTATCGATCTTCTTTTGCACCGGAGAGGATAGATCAACTCTTCTAGCTAAATAGGCTAGTTGACCAAACTCCGTACTATTACCGGTTGCTACCACCACCACATTTAAGCTACCTGAGACTATATACGAACCTTGAAAAACCATATTGGTCTGCTCATACACCTCCTTAGCGGTAGTTAATACGTAGGCGTTTTTTGATACCGGCATCGACTCACCAGTCAACATAGCTTCATCACTGCGCACATTGTCACTATGTACTATGCGTCCGTCTGCTGGTACTTTCTGGCCTTCGTGAAGTTGTAGTAGATCTCCTGGTACTAGATCCTTAGCATCTATCTCTAAAGATACTCCATCGCGAAAAACATCAACTACTTGCTGATCTTGTTTGCTCAAAGATCTAAGCACTCTATCGGCGGAAAATCTCTGAACATAGTAGATTGCAGCAGTAATCGCCATGATGGTGATAATGATGGTGGCATCTAAAATTTCATCTGTGGCGATAGATATGACAGCCGCTAGAGCTAAAATCATCATAAAGACACTGGCGAAAGGCTCTATGACTTTGCGCCACCAGGGCTCGCTAGTAACCTTTACCTCATTGGCTCCATATTTTTCTAGTCTAGTAGCTGCTTCACCACTAGATAGGCCCTTACTGTTGGTGTGTAGGTCTTGATAGATCTCTTCTATGGTTTTTTGGTAAAAGTTTTGCTGCATATTTTATGTTAATGATAAAGAAAAAGCTTATGGATAGTATAACAGGGACTTAAAGTTAAAAGTATAACCAGTGGAGTAGATATATCTATCCTAAAACAGCATTTAACCAAGCAAGCACCTTGTCAGCGGTAAGTGATAATTGTATGATTAAAGCTAGATAAAGCTTAAGTTAAAACAAAAAGGACTACTAGTGGGCAGTATATTCAAGCACCCGATTAAAAATCTCAAGCAGCATCGCCATTCAACTATGCATCCAATCTCTGTCATTGAAGAGCAGCGAGCTCGCGATGAGCAGGGCATGAGTAAAGAGATGCGCGAACGCATGGAGAGAATTAATGAAGACTTCATGAGAGGATTTGAACTAGTCCAAGAACACACCAATACAGTGGCTATCTTCGGCTCAGCCAGGTTAACAGAAGACAATCACTACTACCGCCAAGCTTACGAACTAGCTAGACGTATATCTTCTGAGCTAGGAATCACTATAGTCACTGGTGGTGGTTTCGGTATCATGAAAGCAGCCAACAAGGGTGGCAGTGAAGGCAATGGTAGCTCTATGGGTATGACTATTGAACTACCTTATGAGCACGTCAAGAATAGATACGTTACTCACTCTAGCGCTTTTTACTACTTCTTCTCTCGAAAAGTCGCTCTAGCTTTTGCCGCTAGAGCCTATATATATTTCCCTGGAGGTTTCGGTACCTTAGATGAATTCTTTGAGATGTTAACCCTCAAGCAGACTGGGAAGATTAAACCGATACCGATTATCATGGTCGGTACAGAGTTTTGGCAGCCACTAGCTAACTTTATTGATGCTAAGTTAAAAAATGAGCATCAAACTATTAGCCCTGAAGATGTTGATCTATATACTATTACCGATGACTTTGATGAGATTATAGATATTATCTCCAAAACTAAACCCAGAGGAGAACAAGAGCCACTAGATATTTCTAGTTAAGACTCGCTCTCATCTTTTGCTTCCCCATTTTCTGCACTCAGCGCTTTCCTTTCGTTAGGGGTTAGACCTCCCCAAATCCCTATATCTATATCGTTATCTAGGGCGTACTGCAAACATTCATCTCTATTGATACATCCCTCACAAACACTCTTAGCATTTTTATAGCCCCCACCTCTGTCTGCAAAAAAGTCTTCACTATTCTCGTCCACACAAGCTGGATTAGTAAAAATATCGAGATAACCATCTTCCAGATCACCTATTAGAGGTATAATGTTGCTTATAAACTTAGCTACCCTAAATTCCTGTGCTCTTCTAATCCTACTCTCGGAGCTTGCGCGTGTTATATCTAGCCCTGTCTCATGTTGCTTATACACGATTAATCTCCGATCATTGGAAGTATTGGCTGCAGTATAAGAAACTACCACCAATCAATCAAGCTAAAGCACTATATTGACTAGCTTGTTAGAAACTACTACGACTTTTTTAACGTTATTACCTTTAATAATCTCTGATATTTTGGCATCTTCTCTAGCCAACCTCTCTAGTTCCTCATCGCTAGTTCCAGGTGGTACTTCTAGCTGTGATCTAACTTTACCGTTAACTTGAAGTACTATAGTGACCTTATCTTCTAATAGATGCTTGTCCTGATATTTTGGCCATTTGGACGTATGTATACTACCTTTATGGCCGATTTGCGACCAAAGTTCCTCACTGATGTGAGGAGCAAATGGCGCTAGTAGCAGTAGGAGGCTCTCTATAGCTTCCTGCCAAGTCTGGTGTTGGTTATTAATAGGTAGCTCGTCTTTAGCTTTGTATAGATAGTTAGTAAACTCCATAAGTGCGGCTATGGCGGTATTGAAACTCAAACTATCTAGATCCTCTGTAACTTTTTTGATAGTTTTATGGGTTTGAGTTAGTAAATTTGAATTAGTTGACTCATCACTACCTCCCTCATCGTTCCCATCAATATATTCGTTGACGATATTCCAGACCCGGTTCAAAAATCTATAGGTACCCACTACTCCTTGTGGGTCCCAAGAAGCATTAAGATCATATGGAGCGATAAATAACTCATATAGCCTAAGTGAATCGGCTCCATAGCCAGAGTTAATTATCTCAAGAGGATCGACTACATTACCTTTACTCTTGCTCATCTTGGCTCCACCCTCAGCATTGATATAACCATTGAATACCAGACGTTTGACCGGCTCCTGCGCGCTAATTAAGCCTTGTTTGTGGAAGAATTTGGTCCAGAACCGTGAATATAGTAGGTGTGAAACTGCATGATCGCCGCCGCAGTAGTAATCTATGGGCATCCAATAATCGGCCCTTTCCTTAGTCCAAGCTTCCTTATCGTTGTTGGCATCTGTATATCGTAAGTAGTACCAACTAGAGCAGGCATAACCATCCATAGTATCGGTTTCACGTCTGCCCTCACCTCCACACTTTGGACACTCAACATTCACCCAAGACTCTAGCCCAGCTAGAACACTCATGGTCTCACCGGTCGGTACAAAACTATCTACTTCTGGTAATTCTACCGGTAGTTGATCCTCTGGTACCGGCACTGGCCCACAAGATTGGCAGTGAATCATAGGAATTGGCACTCCCCAGTAACGTTGCCTGGAAATCAACCAATCACGTAATCTATAGGTAGTTTTGGTTTCAGCCATGTTGAGTTTAGATAGGTCTTTAACTATTTTGTCCCTCATATCGGTAGAGTTCAATCCGTCATATTTACTAGAATTAACCATTTTCCCATCACCGGTATATACTTCTGCGTCTTCTGCTTGCTGTTCTTGAGGTTTGACAACTTCAATGATGGGTAGATCATACTGCTTAGCAAACTGATTATCCCTACTATCGTGAGCTGGTACGGCCATAATTGCACCCGTACCATAACCCATCAATACATAATCAGCCACCCATATAGGTAACTTATCCGAATTAGCTGGGTTTATGCCGTAGCTACCAGTGAAGACACCGGTTTTAGGCTTATCCTCATCCTGACGATCTATCTCGGTCTTCAGTAGAGCTTGGGATATATACTCCTCTACTTCATCCCGCTGGTCTTCATTAGTTAGCCTTTCTACCAATGGATGCTCTGGGGCTAAAACGATATAGGTAGCACCAAAGATAGTGTCTGCTCTAGTAGTGAAGGTTTTAATTTCCTCATCAGAACCCTCGACCGCAAAAGTCAGCTCAGCACCCTCACTCTTACCGATCCAGTTTCTCTGCATCGATTTGATTTTCTCCGGCCACTCAGGTAGATCATCTAGACCTGATAGTAACTCTTCAACGTATTCAGTAATCTTAAAAAACCACTGCTTAAGCTGCTTCTTCTCAGCTGGAGTGTCTTCATGTCGCCAGCAGCAGCCATTCTCTACCTGTTCATTAGCTAGTACGGTTTTACATTCTGGGCACCACCACTGCAAACTCTCGGCTTGGTAAGCTAAACCGTTCTTAAATAGCTGCAGGAATATCCACTGTGTCCACTTATAGTATTTAGGATCTGTAGTATTGATCTCTCTAGACCAGTCGTAGCTCATACCTATCTTTTGAAGTTGTGATTTAAAACTAGCTATATTTTCGGCCGTTGATTGAGCTGGTGGCGTTCCAGTCTTAATAGCGTAATTCTCGGCCGGCAGACCAAAGGCGTCCCAACCGATAGTGGTTAAAACGTTATAGCCTTTTTGTCTATGGTATCTAGCCAAAGTGTCCGTTATAGAGTAGTTACGTACATGCCCTACGTGTAGTCCTGTGCCGCTAGGATAGGGAAACATGGCGGTGATATAAGCTTTATCCTTACTAGAGTCTTCAGACACCTCATAAAGTTTGTCTTTATTCCAAGTCTGTTGCCACTTAGATTCTATACTCTTGGGATTATATGCTTTCATACCACCTCGATTATATCAGATAGGAATAAGTCACAAGGTGGATGATGTATATAGACCGCATGCTATTTACTGATAAATATGGCGTTGTAGTTACAGTATTGTAATAGCTTGGCCATAGACACCTCTTGATTCCCACTAGAATCTTCAACAATTGGATCATGCACTTTCAAGCTAGAGCCATCATCGCTAATAGCTGTAATAACTACTAAATGATTAGATCCGTTACTGCTGAATTTTGGCTTAACACTTAGGATAACCGGCTGCATATTCTCTAGACTACTAGTTAAGGTTTTAATGAATTCAGATTGCACTGTCTGTATATATAGCTTCTCTTCTTTTTTGCTGCTAATTCGGCCCTGGTTGTTCATAATTTTTAAATCATCATCCCTAATAAACCAGCTACGCACCACTGCCTTGAACCCATGGCTTCTAGCAATACCTGCTAACCCAACATGGTCCCAACCAATACCCTTTAAATAACTGTCCGAATCCAGCCCATCTACGACTATTTCATTTAAACTAGGGGCTTGTTTTTTGCTAGCCTGCTGCCAAAAGTAGCTCATAACTATATATAGAGAAACTATGCCGCAGGTTTTCTCCTGCCAAACTTGCGAAATACTACTGTCAAGCTGGGAGAAGAATGGTACGCTATCACTAGGACCTAAGTAGTTCATGAAAACTGTTCCTTCTTGGTCTTCAACCACTGCTGATTTTGTCTAACTAGCTGATCTTGATCGGATATATTAGCCAGTAATAACTTAGTGGCCTCTTCGGCAAAAACACCGTTTTGTGAGCCTTTAATCAAGACTACGTCACCAGGTCTAATAATCGAAGCTACGAAATCGCCAGCTTGGTAGGGGTCTACGCATTCGTGGATGTATTTTTTATCAAACCCTGTCTCTAAAGCAGCTGGAACTAAATATTTATTAGCTGCAACCCCTATAGTGATTAGTCGATCGATGCCCTCTAAGTGTTTGCCTACCAGTCTATGGCCCGGACCCTCGTAATCACCTAGTTCATTCATGCTACCTAAGATAGCTATTTTCCTGCCACTACTAAACTGTTGCAAGGTGTCTAGTGCTGCTACTGTGGCATAAGGACTAGCGTTGTATGAATCATCTAGTAATATACTTCCTTGTTTGCCTAATAAGACTCTCATTCGCCCTGGTGGTTGCTGCCAACTAGCAATACCACTAGCTATCTCTGCATCTGACATATTAAGATCTTTAGCTATAGCAGCTGCTACAGTCAGACCGTAAACTGATTGTTTAGCTACTACTGGGAATACAATACTTGAAGACTCTGGGCCGATATTCAAAAAGCCCTTCCAGCCATAGCGCTCTATGTCGTTAAATTCAAAAGAACTCAGATCAGACCACACGTCAGCTGGTGATAGGCCGTAACCTACTGCATTATCCAAACCGGCAGCCTTTCGAACTAGCAGTTCATCGTCGTGGTTATAATAAACTTGTGAGCTGTTTTCGGCTAAGTGCCACTTTTCTTCTAAAACCGCCTCTATGGAGCCAAATTCCTCTAGATGCACCTTGGCAACAGCAGTAATTATGCCGATATCTGGTTTCACATAGCTAGTAAGACGGGCTATATCACCTGGCTTATCTGCTCCCATCTCTAAAACCACTATCTCATACGGGTAATCACTAGCCTCTACTGCCTGTTTCATCGATTTAAATATATCTAGCCAGGCTTTAATATTTAGGCTATTACTTGGAACTTCTAGATTGAACAGACTTAGCGGCAGACCGAACTCGGTATTGTAATTGCCGCTATGGACTAAAACTCTGTAGCGAGTTGATAGTAAATGAGCGATTGCTAATTTAGTAGAGGTCTTGCCGACACTACCGGTAACAGCTATAACTTTAGGTCGATGTTTATCTAGCAGTTGGGTAGTATACTTTTCTAATCTTTTTAAGACCAGGTTTTTGAGAATTTTTCTCATAGTTTAACTATAGCAAAATAGCGCCAGGCTAGCAGTAGCTTTATCGAATCAATTAACTAAGTTGAGATATTGGATAGCGAATAATAACTATACCTGACCCGCCGGTTCCACCTACAAAACTATCGGTATCACCTCCTCCCCCTCCTCCGCCACCAGTGTTAGCTTGGCCTGGCTGGCCATCAGTAGCATTCTGTCCATTACCACCGCCGCCAGAACCACCCGATCCAGGAGAAGTATCTGTTCTACAACCACCTCCGCCGCCGCCAGCATAAGTAACTGATGAGCCCGACATGCTCGAAGCTAGGCCATTACCACCGTTGCCGCCATTCGCAGAGTTACCACTTATATTTGCCCCTGCCTGGGAAGCGCCGCCGCCGCCAGCACCAGCATTCCTATGGGATGCAGTATTAGGAGCGCTACCACCGTTATTACCACTACCACCCGAGGAACTACCTGGCTGCAAGGCTGAACCGCCAAAGAAATTAGCACCTGAGTTGCTAGCAGAAGCTCCGCCGCCAGAACCACCATCTAAACCATTCGATCCATTATTAGGACCAAAACGCTCTCCACCGGCGCCGCCACCAAGAGCTACTAAGCCATTAAAAACAGAGTCATCGCCGTTAACACCATTACCCGTAGTTAGATCTCCACCAACACCACCTTGACCTACTGCAACATCATAAACTCCATCACCAACTTGATGGTTAGAGACCTCCAAGAAGCCGCCACCACCACCGCCGCCGCCACGCCTACCGCCACCACCGCCGCCGCCGCCAACTAGTAGGCAACTCACCTCTAATGAGCCTTTAATTACATAGAAAATTCCGCTACTTGTGAAGGTATGGATCCTGTAATCAGTACCGCCTATATTCTGTTCGACTACATCACCACCCACAACTTGCATAACTTGCTTGGACGAATCTGTTAGTCCTACGATTCTCATTTTAAAACCATCTTAATACTACAAAACATATCTAATCATTACTACTCCGGAGCCACCTGAAGCACCATATTGAATATTCCAGTTATTTGTAGCCGGTGAATTACCGCCAGCGCCACCGCTACCAGTATTGGGATCTCCCGCCTCTGGAATTGGCGGGCTAGAGGCCGCTGTGCCCCCCTTACCACCTACTGCGTAAGTAATCTCTTGACCGGAAAAATTAGTAGTAACACCAACTCCACCAGCACCGCCTACAGTAGTAGAATTATTTTGACCAGGACCGCCCCCACCACCACCTCCGCCAGAACCACCCCTGTAGTTACCGGGCACACTTCCGCCACCATAACCCTGAACTGGATCTGTTGATGGTACATTACCCGAAGCTCCTGATATGTGGTTGTATGAGCCGCCGCCACCAGAACCACCTGAAGTGGCATTGCCAGAGCCTCTACGAGAAGCACCGCCTCCGCCTCCAGCAGCAATGTAGCCAAGAACTGAAGAGTCACTACCTTTATTGCTAGCTGAGCTGCCACCAACTCCACCGCTACCGACCGTAGCAGGATAGTTTCCAGGACTTATGGATATTGATTGTATCTCCCTATATCCACCAGCACCGCCTCCGCCTCCAGTATCTTGTGAACCATCATCAGCGAAACCACCACTACCACCGCCTGCGATTATGAGAGCGTCTATATCCATCACGCCCTTATCAATAATGAGATCTCCACTACTGTTAAAGGCATGAACTTTATAGGTTTTATTATCAACAACTCCAGTTGACTCACTTCCACCACTACCTCTGGGAGATTGATTAGCTGTAGCTGCAAATCCTATAGCTGGCATTAGGCACTAGTGTCTCCTATAAGCACCCATGAGTTGGCTGCTCGTTTAATCAACGTAGCCGATGACCATTGGGCTCGCAAGCTCAGTCCTGGGGTAGCATTCACTGTAGCTGCGCCGCCGCCTACTACGCTCACCTCGCCAGTATTAATTCTAATAATGTTAATTTGGGTACCGATAGGGAAATCAACACTAGCATCTTCGGGTACAGTAAAGGTTCTGCTTGATTCACTATTCATCTCTATCAACTTATTGGCATCTGATAATACGAATGTGTAGTTAGCGGTTTTGGTGTCTATATCTAAATCTAAAGTAGGAGTAGCGTTATCAACATACTCCTTGGTAGCAACATCAGTATTATTGGTCGGAGCACCTAAATTAACAGCTTTATTGCTACCAAAATCTATATTTCCCGACATAGTGCCACCGGATAGCGGCAAGAAGTCACTGTTTGTTAGATTATCAACGTAAGATTTAGTAGCTATACCACCATTAGTAGTTGGCGCAGTTATATTAAAGCTAGTATTAGCTTCTATTTGGTCTTTTTTAATTAATTCTGCGCCCTCATTAGGGAAAACCTCTTCCCATAAATCACCATTGGCCATATTGACAGGCTCTACGTCTCCCACCCATAGTACAAACTCAGTATCAGGTCTAACAACATTAGCGTCATTACCATGGTTAACCATAACGTAGTTAGCGTCACTGCCTTTAGGTCCAGGAGCCGGACCACCTACCACCACCCATTGCCCTTGAGAGTTACGAATCATTCGAGTCATAAGCTACCCTGCCTCCAATCTAAGTCTATTATAGAATATCATAACATATGCTTAATGAAACTATTGCAATAATTTGTATCTAATAATTACTATACCGGATCCACCCGCACTAGGCGTTCCGTCCCTAACACCCCCGCCACCACCACCGCCAGTATTAGCTATACCAGGTTGAAGACTGTGGCCTCTTTCTCCACCCATAGCACCTCCACCCATACCACCTCTATGAGTCCCATGTGAGCCACCACCTCCTCCTCCATACCAACCAAAAGGATTACCAGCCACTATAAATTGATGGAAGAATCTACCATCACCACCTTCACCGCCAATACCTTTGTTCTGTCCCCTTTTACCAGCACCACCACCTCCAGCCCCACCACTTAAACCATAAGTGTTACCTCCCCTATTGCCTTGACCCGAAGCATTAGCTCCTCCAGTTCTATTACCTCCTTCTTGTCCGCCAGATGCGCCGCCGCCAGAACCACCAGAAGCCCCATTATTACCAGTTGAACCAGAACCACCTCCAGCTCCGCCACGACCACCACCCGTGGATGTTATACCATCAAAAACTGAATTACCGCCGTTAGAACCACCACCCCCACCCCCACCAATGGTTATATTATAAGTTTGAGCTGTCACATTTCTAAAACCATTTCTAACGCCGCCGCCTCCACCTCCGCCGCCGCCACGACTAACGCCGCCTCCGCCGCCGCCGGCAACTATTAAGTATTCTACTTGACCTGGACTTGAAACTACTAGTTGGCCTGAAGATTTAAACATATGATGCCTGTATCCGTCTCTATTTGCAACTTGCGCAAAGTACCATAGCAAATGCGACACTCAGTAAACTCTTGCTAATGCTAGCTTAGCAGTTTGTGGGTTTTGGTGGTAGTACTGCCTGAATTGAGCTGGCGTCATCATCTCAGGTAAACCCATATGC
>JBJHCT010000005.1:0-56158 GCA_050486185.1 Candidatus Saccharimonadota bacterium | reverse complement strand
CCTTGGTCTACTCGACCTGAGCACCTGTGTTGGTTTGCGGTACGGTTAGATATGTCTATAAATTATGTATCTTTTCCTGTCAGCTTGGGTCACGCAACTTAGCTGAAAATCAGCTTCGCATTCACGCTTCGCAATTACCAAAGGTAAAGACTAGACGCTTAGACAGCTATAGCCAAAAAACTGCTTACGCTACCATGCCGCGCAATACATAACAACAACATAACTAGTACGGGAATATTAACCCGTTATCCATCGCTTACGCCTACTAGGCCTCAGCTTAGGACCGACTAACCCTGAGATGATTAACATTGCTCAGGAAACCTTGCTCTTTCGGTGTCGGGGATTCTCACCCCAATTATGGTTACTAATTCCAGCATTCTCACTTCCTTGCGCTCCAGCTCGCCTTACGGCTCACCTTCAGTGCTGCAAGGAACGCTCCTCTACCACTTAAATTGATAAATCAAAATAAGTCCGCGACTTCGGTATCAAACTTAGCCCCGTTACATTTTCCGTGCAGAGCCACAATCGATCAGTGAGCTGTTACGCACTCTTTAAATGAATGGCTGCTTCTAAGCCAACATCCTGATTGTCTGTGCAACTCTACCTCGTTTCCCACTTAGTTTGAATTTAGGGACCTTAGTCGGCGATCTGGGCTGTTTCCCTTTTGAGCTTCGACCTTAGCGCCGAAGTTCTAACTGCTGTGATTCCACAGTCGGTATTCGTAGTTTGACAGGGATGGATACGGTTGCCCGCTCCAGACCCAATCAGAGCTCTACCTCCGACTGCTACCACACAACGCTAGCCCTAAAGCTATTTCGAGGAGAACCAGCTATCTCCAGGTTCGATTAGCATTTCACCGCTATCCACAGGTCATCCAAACACGTTACATCGTGTCCTGGTGCGGCCCTCCACGAACTGTTACGTCCGCTTCAGCCTGCCCATGGATAGGTCACCTGGTTTCGGGTCTACTTCATAAAACTAATTCGCCCTATTAAGGCTCGCTTTCACTACGCCTACTCCGTCAAAACGGATTAAGCTAGCTTCATAAAGTAACTCGCTGGATCGTTCTACAAAAAGCACGCCGTCACCCCAGATAAATCTGGAGCTCCGACTCCTTGTAAGCATACAGTTTCAGGTCTATTTCACTCCCCTTGCGGGGTTCTTTTCACCTTTCCCTCACGGTACTTGTTCACTATCGATCGTACAATATATTTAGTCTTGGAAGGTGGCCCTCCCAGATTCAGTCAGAGTTTCACGTGTTCCGACCTACTCGAGATAAAAATTATAAGGTTGCCAGACTTTCGGATACGAGGCTTTCACTCCCTTTGGCGGCACTTTCCAGAGCCTTCTCCTAGCCGGACATTTTGTAACCTTACTAGCTAATGACAGTTAGCTACGATAAATAGCATTTTGTCGATGTAGATACAACACTACATCTTAAAAATGCTATTAAATTCTTATCTCACAACCCAATATAAACATTCGCCTGTCAGCTTATTTGCCTCTTACTTACGCTCTTTTATTATGAGCACAAATAAGAGGCAAAAGTTTATATCGTTTGGACTATTTCCCTTTCGCTCGCCACTACTGAGGAAATCGCTTATGCTTTCTTTTCCACTGGGTACTAAGATGTTTCAGTTCCCCAGGTTCCCTCTGTTAACCTAATATACTCCTCATGAGAATGACCTACAGTAGATCACCCTTATGAGAAGTAATTTCAGTTAACAGTAGTTTTGTATTACCAAAACTTGGTTTCCCTATTCGGATATCCCCGGATCAAAGCTTGTTTGGCAGCTACCCGAGGCTTTTCGCAGCCTACCGCGTCCTTCTTCGGTATTTGTACGTCAAGGCATCCCCTGTATGCTCTTACTCAATTTTTGCATTTTAATTACTTACACCAGCTTAATTAGCAAATAACACAGCTACTTGTGCTTGCTAAATATTTGTTAACGTTCTAAGCCTCCTCAAAACTAAACCACAGCTATTTAAAGCTTTTTTGATTTAATTGCTCCTAAGGTGTCCTTAGGTGAGAAGCTAAATATTTACCGACAAACAACAAAGCTTATCTGCAAACATTTAAGTTCCGCACCTCTTTTTTAAGAGCAATGTTTATTCTACACCAAACAGACAGCTGTTGTAAATAGCTATCTGTTTGGTTTTTACTGTTTATTTTTTTAGAAGTAAATTAGTGGCTTAATCAATAGATTAATAAACCGGTATGTCACCTCCTCCACCAGTTTGAGGTAGCTCCTCTGGGGCCTCTTCTTCTTCAACTTCTTCCTCTTGCTCATCTTCAGGTTCTTCTTCTACTACTTCTGGCTCCGAAACTATTACCTGGCCACTAGCCTGTTCATCGGCTTCAGCGGATTCAGAGCTAGCCGTTACGCTAACCTGGTAGGTGCCGGCAGACAGTTCTTCTGTAACTGTTACACTCCAGTTGCCATCTTCATCTACTTCGGCTGTATATTGACTGTCATCAACTGTTACTAACACTTCAGCTTCTGGGTCATTAACTGTACCGGTTATAGTTGGCATAGCCTCTTCTGTGTCTATAGAGTCAACCGTGACTACTAAAGTAAATGATGGTTCCTCCTCTACAACTTCCTCTTCTTCCTCTTGCTCCTCAACTGTAGCTACATCGTCTGCCTCATCTTCTTGGATTGAGTAAAAGTACCAACCGCCACCTAGTAGTACTGCTGCTAAAAATACTCCCAGCAGCGCTAGGACTAAGCTGTGAGACTTATCTGGCTCCTCCATGGAATGATCGTCTTGACTTCTAGCAGTCTCTTGAACCTGCTCTTTAACATCAGAGCTGTTTCCCTGTCCAGGCTTGGATAGGTCTACAGAAGCTGTATCTTTATTATTTAAATTGTCGTTTGGTTTTTGCTTTGCCATTTTGTTTTTTCTTTGTTTATTTTTTATAAATTTACGCTTTTAAAGCTGTTAGGGTTCATTTTACAACCGTTATGCTTATACTGTCAACTTTTTTATTCAAATCAACTAAATAACTTATACGAATTATGTATCTTATCTGGTGGAGATGGAGGGACTCGAACCCTCGACCCCCTGCTTGCAAAGCAGGTGCTCTAAACCAACTGAGCTACATCCCCTTAAGAACTTACTGGTGGGCGATCCAGGACTTGAACCTGGGACCTCGTCATTATCAGTGACGCGCTCTAACCAGACTGAGCTAATCGCCCTAGAAGAAGCAGAATCTATTTTAACCGCAATACCTACCATGAGCAACCTTTTGCATATAAAAACCCTCTGAAAACTTAATTCCAGAGGGTTCTATTTATCTTTAATGACTTAGACTGTGCAGCGCAAACTCGTAAACCGACCTCGGGTAGTTCTGGTTATTAAGCAGAACGATATTCCCTAGAAAGGAGGTAATCCATCCGCAGCTTCCGCTACGGATACCTTGTTACGACTTCACCCCAATCACTACCCCCATCTTGGGCCCAGCCTAGGGCTGGGACTTCGAATGTTGATAGCTTTCGTGATGTGACGGGCGGTGTGTACAAGACCCGGGAACGTATTCACTGTGGTGTGCTGACCCACAGTTACTAGCGATTCCGACTTCATGAAGGCGAGTTGCAGCCTTCAATCCGAACTGAGACCGGTTTTGATAGGTTTAGCTCCGCATCGCTGCTTAGCTTCCCGTTGTACCGGCCATTGTAGCGTGTGTGTAGCCCCAGACGTAAGGGACATGCTGACCAGACGTCATCCCCTCCTTCCTCCCCGTTACCGAGGCGGTCTGATTAGAAAAATCCAACTAATCACGAGGGTTGCGCTCGTTAAAGGACTTAACCTAACATCTCACGACACGAGCTGACGACGGCCATGCATCACCTGTCACTGGTCCAACTAAATGACACTCTTATCTCTAAGAGTTGTAACCAGGATGTCAAGTCTGGGTAAGGTTCTTCGCGTAGCCTCGAATTAAACCACACGCTCCACCGCTTGTGCGGGTCCCCGTCAATTCCTTTGAGTTTTAGCCTTGCGGCCGTACTCCCCAGGCGGGATGCTTAACGCGTTAGCTTTGCTACTGAGGAGGGTCGATACTCCCCAACAGCTAGCATCCATCGTTTACGGCGTAGACTACCCGGGTATCTAATCCGGTTCGCTACCTACGCTTTCGTGCCTCAGCGTCAGGATCAGCCCAGTGAGTTGCCTTCGCCATCGGTGTTCCTCCTAGTATCTACGGATATCACTCCTACACTAGGAATTCCACTCACCTCTACTGTCCTCTAGTCAATCAGTTTGAAATACAAGCCCGTGGTTGAGCCACAGGGTTTCGCACTTCACTTGAAAAACCGCCTACGCAACGCTTTACGCCCAGTAATTCCGGGTAACGCTTGCCTTCTCCGTATTACCGCGGCTGCTGGCACGGAGTTAGCCAAGGCTTATTCATATGGTACCGTCATATTCTTCCCATATAAAAGCAGTTTACGACCCGAAAGCCTTCATCCTGCACGCGGCGTTGCTCCATCAGGCTTGCGCCCATTGTGGAAGATTCCCTACTGCTGCCTCCCGTAGGAGTCTGGGCCGTGTCTCAGTCCCAGTGTGGCTGATCATCCTCTCAGACCAGCTAATGATCGTCGCCTTGGTGAGCCTTTACCTCACCAACTAGCTAATCATGCGCAGGCTCTTCCCGAAGCGCCGGAGCTTTACTCTTGCGAGACTATAGGGTATTAATCCGGATTTCTCCGAGCTATTCCCTACTTCGGGGTAGATGCCAACGTGTTACTCACCCGTCCGCCACTAATCAATATGAGGAGAAAATCTAGACAATTTCCTCACTTTATCAAACAGTTTCAATGTTGAAATATATTCAACATATAAACTAAAGATAGTTAAGAAAAATAATAGATTTTATCTCATAAGATTCGTTCGACTTGCATGTATTAGGCACGCCGCCAGCGTTCACCCTGAGCCAGGATCAAACTCTCCATTAATATGAAAAATTGATTGCTCAAAATTTTAACTGACATTGTTTAACGTACAATGTGCAAAAAACGTGTACCGATTATCAAAAACTAAGTTTTAGACAATCTTAAAATTTACGGTTACACTGCACAGTCTAAATTATTAAAGTACAACTTAAAAAGTACCTTCATCAGCTCTGTAGTCTCTACTACCTGAACTCTCCACCTTATTAAGTGCGCAAAGACTATACTAGTCTAAAACTAGTCAAGGTGTCAATAGCTTTTATGAGATAGAGTTACTTTTTCCTATTCCTACTAGATCTTTGTTTATTTCTCTTAGCACTTTTTCTCTGACTCTTTCTCAGTAATTTAAGTTCATCTGCTTGTTGTCTATACTTATCCGCTATACCTTTATATAGCCGGAAGAACAGCACGAACTGCGACAAGACCACTGTCGATAATATAGTTACTGGCCACAACCTAGCAGCTCCTAGACCGTTAGTCTGAAATTGCAACAGTCCAAAGAAAAGCCCTAATACGCCAGGCAGTATCAAAGACCACCAAATAGCTGATTTGAGGCTATATATAACCTCGACTAACCTATACCGATTTACTATTAACTTTATAATCAACCCTACAACTACAAAGGCTGTAAATATATATAGGTACAAGCTTCTTTCTGCATCTGTTACAGATTCTACTAGCCATCCAGCCTTAGATGACCACTCTGAGAAAGTACCTACTGCACCAACAATTAAACCTAAAACCAGCCCCGCTGCTACTTCTTTAGGTGTATGACCCATAACCTCTCTAACCGCTTCTTCTTTACCTGAGACTTTAATCAACCTATTGATCGCTATTGACTGCTCACCTGTAGACCTCCTAACACCTAATGCATCATAGATAATAACTCCTGAGAATATTACCGCTAGACCAAATATCGGACTGTCATAACCGTATAGTGCCAAAGTAGTAAAACTAAGTGCAGCAATAGTGGCCGTATGTGCACTTGGCATACCCCCTGATTGATAAAAGATACTAAAACTAGGCTCTCCTTTATAAGCTCTAATGCTGAACTTGATTAGTTGTGCTATAAACCAAGCTAGAAAAGAGATTATAATTAGCTGCATCAGTCTTTCTCCGTAGTTACATCAGATACTAATGCTACTGAAACTATTTCATCATCCTTGTTTAAAGTCATAATTCTAACACCTTGAGTGACTCGGCCAATTATAGATATGCCACTAACTTGAAGTCTGATGATGTTACCCTTTTTAGATATTAACAGCACTTCATCTTCGTCTGGGTTGACTCTCATTACATTAACCACCGAGCCGGTCTTCTTGCTAATAACGCCGGCCTTAACACCTAATCCACCTCGCTTATGAACAGCAAACAGCTTAACCTTAGTGCGTTTGCCGTAGCCATTACTGTGAACCACTAGAACTTGGGCATTATCATCAACAATATCAAAACCAACTACATGATCTTTATCGCGTAAGCGTATACCCCTAACGCCCCTGGCTCCTCTACCCATAGGCCTAACATCTGTCTCTAGGAAGCGTAAACCCTGTCCTTTAGTAGTTGAGATTAAGATTTGGTCACTACCATTAGTCACTCTCACCCACTGTAAGATGTCACCTTTATCTAGTTTTATGGCTATAATTCCATTAGTTCTAATGTTAGAAAACAGTTCTAGTGATGTCTTTTTAACAATACCAGCCCTTGTAGCCATCAGTAGGTATGTATTTTTATCTACCTTGCCACTTGGTAGTTTAATGATAGAACTAACCTGCTCTTCGGGGTGTAGCTGCAGCAGGTTAACTATAGCCTGACCTTTAGCTGTTCTAGAGGCTACCGGTATATCGTAAGCCTTTGTCCTAAAGACCCTGCCCATATCGGTGAAGAACAGTATGTAGTCATGAGAGTTGGCAAATACCATCTGAGAAATAACGTCTTCTTCCTTAGTTCCCATACCTACTACACCTTTGCCACCCCTGCCCTGACTTCTGTAGGTATCCAAGGTAGTGCGTTTAATGTAGTTGCCTTTAGTGAAGGTAACTACTACTTGCTCATTAGGTATTAGCTCCTCATCTGAGAATTTACCTAGCTCCTGATCAACTATAGTAGTTCTACGCTCATCGGCGTACTTATCTCTCATCTCAACTAGTTCTTTCTTGACTACTTTTAGAATCTCTTTGTCGCTAGATAGAATCTTTTCTAAATCTTTAATTCTAGCTCTAACCTCTTTAAGTTCATCTTCAACTTTCTTACGCTCTAATCCAGCTAGGGTGCGCAACTGCATAGATAGGATGGCATTGGCCTGTATCTCTGTCAGCTTAAACTTCTTTATCAAGTTGGTTCGAGCACTATCGCTACTCTGACTAGCTCTAATAGTCTTGATAACTTCATCTATATCATCAAGGGCTAGTTTCAGACCTTCAAGTACATGCTCTCTGTCCTTGGCTTTTCGCAGCTCATATTCACTGCGCCTTTTTACTACAACCTGCCTATGTTTTAGATACTCAGCTAGAATAGACTCTAGATTGAGTACTTTGGGTTGAATCCCATCAACTAGAGCTAACATATTGAGGTGGAACTTGGTTTGCATAGGTGTCAGCTTATACAGCTGGTTTAGTATCTTGTTGGGATAAGCATCTTTTTTAAGTTCAATTACTATCCTAACGTTACCTCTTGAGCTCTCATCCCTTAAATCTGATATGCCGTTAATCTTCTTGTCTTTTACTAGGTCTGCAATTTTCTCAATTAATGTAGCTTTGTTTTGGCCATAAGGGATTTCGTTAACGATAATCTGGTGGCCGCCCTTGCTCTGCTCTATTATCTCTGCTGAGGCCCTAAGTGTAATACCGCCCCTACCGCTACCGTAAGCATGCTTGATGGATTCTTTGCCATAAATTACGCCACCTGTAGGAAAGTCAGGGCCTTTGATGAAGTCTAGTAATTCATCGGTCGTAACATCTTTATTATCGATCATATAAACCAAGGCATCTACTACTTCGCCCAGATTATGGGGCGGAATATTAGTAGCCATACCTACGGCGATACCCATCTGACCATTAAGTAAGAGGTTTGGCAGCTTGGCAGGAAGTACTACCGGCTCAGTATTGGATCCATCGAAGTTTGGTCTAAAGTCTACAGTCTCTTTATCTATATCCATCAACATATCCTCAGCCATGGCGGTCATCTTAGCTTCGGTATAACGCATAGCTGCTGGGGAGTCTCCGTCCATAGAACCGAAGTTACCCTGACCGTCAACTAATGGATAACGCATGGACCAGCTTTGTGCCATGCGAGCTAGAGAGTCATAAATAGCTGAATCACCGTGAGGGTGATACCTAGACATAACCGTACCGACAGTGCTAGCACTCTTTCTGTACTTAACATTGTGGCGCAACCCCTCTTCGCCCATAGTGTAGAGAATTCTTCTATGTACCGGCTTAAGACCATCCCTAACATCGGGTAAAGCACGAGCTACTATAACGCTCATGGAATATTCGAGATAGCTCTTCTCCATCTCCTCTACTAGGTTGCGATTATGAACCTCGCCCCTATTATCTAATATCTCTTCTGGTATTATTGCTTCTTCTTTTGCCATGGCTTAAATATCCAAATTCTCCACTGATTTAGCGTGGGATTGTATAAAACTTTTGCGCATAGGTACATCCACTCCCATAAGCTTGGTGAACACAGCATCCGCTTTTTCAGCATCCTCTACGCTCACCTGTAATAATACCCTGTTTTCTGGGTTCATGGTTGTATCCCATAACTCTTCAGCATCCATCTCTCCTAGACCCTTATACCGTTGAATGTTTTTCACACCAGCTAGCTTCAGCCTATCTTTCTCTTCATCGTCAACTAATGTTGTGCCATCAACATCACTAGAGCTGTTAGCTGCATCTTTCTTACCTTTGTTTTTAATTAGTTTACCGATAATAGTATCCTTCTCTTCGTCACTAAAAGCATAGTATCTTTTCTTGCCAGCCTCCAATAGATATAGAGGCGGTTGAGCGATGTAGAGATAGCCGTCTTCTATGATTTGAGGTAGGTAGCGATAGAATAATGTTAGCAGTAAGGTGCGTATATGAGCACCATCAACATCAGCATCGGTCATGATAATGATGCGGTGATAGCGCAACTTTGAGATATCAAAAGATTCAGCAACTGATGTACCTAGAGCCATGATTAACTCTTTAATCTCCTTATTAGCTAACATCTTGTCTAGCCTCACTCTTTCAACATTCAAAACCTTACCCCTAAGAGCTAGGATAGCTTGGAACTTGGAGTCTCTACCATTCTTCGCAGAACCTCCCGCTGAGTCTCCCTCTACTATATAAACTTCGGAGTTTTTAGGATCTTTAGAAGAACAATCTGCTAATTTACCAGGTAAAGACCCTCCCTCTAGGGCGCCTTTACGTATAACCGTATCTCTGGCAGCTCGAGCAGCTACTCTAGCCTTGGCGGCTAGAAGAGTTTTACCGATAATCTTGCGGGCCTCAATAGGGTTCTCTTCTAGATAGTAGGTCAACCACTCACCCATAACCTGTTCAACGTAACCACGCATCTCTGGATTGCCAAGCTTCGCTTTAGTCTGACCCTCAAACTGTGGATCGGGCAGTTTAACTGATACAACAGCTGTGATACCCTCTCTGGTATCTTCACCTGTTAGGTTCTCTTCTTTTTCTTTAATTAATCCGTTCTTGCGAGCATAATCGTTAATTACCCTAGTTAGGGCGGCCCTGAAACCGGTAATTGCTGTGCCGCCTTCTGCGGTATGAATATTATTAGCAAAAGCTTTAACATTTTCTGAAAAACTATCTGAGTACTGTATAGCTATCTCTACTACCGATTCCTCAACCTCTTTAGAGACATAGAATGGCTTATCATGAACAACCTCTTTACCTCTGTTTAGATGACGTACATATGACTCTATGCCACCTTCAAAGTAGAAGCTATAACGTTCTCCTGTCGATTCGTCTTTAATACTAGTACGAACACCTTTTGTTAAGTAGGCTTGGTGACGTAAACGATCTAAAATAGTCTCAAAATCAAATTTAACAGTCTCAAATATGGTTTCGTCAGGATAGAATGTTATCTCTGTACCGGTCTCCTCTGTCTTGCCTACCTTTTTAACAGCACCTTTAGGAGCGCCTCCGGCGCCAAATTCCTGAACATACTCATTACCATCTTTAAATACTCTAGCTATTAATTTGGTTGACAGGGCATTGACTACACTAACACCTACTCCGTGTAGACCACCTGACACCTTGTAGCCGCTAGAATCACCACCGAACTTACCGCCGGCATGTAAAACTGTGAGAACGGTTTCTAGGGCCGATTTGCCGGTTTTGGCATGTTTATCAACAGGAATACCTCGACCATTGTCTCGAACGGTCATGCCGCCATCTTCTCGGATGATCACCGATACTTCAGTGGCATGTCCAGCCAAAGCTTCATCAATTCCATTATCCACCACTTCCCACACTAAGTGATGCAGGCCTTCTATACCGGTTCCACCGATATACATACCAGGTCTCTTGCGGACCGGCTCTAAGCCCTCTAAAACTTGAATTTGGCCAGCACCATACTGGCTTGTTTGTTTTGGCATAACTCTTTATTTACCTCGATTGTAAGTATCTATATTATAACCTGAAAGACTAGCTCAGACAATACTTATTTAGTACCTAAATATCTAGAAACTTTAAGTCTTGCTAGTATCGTTACCAACGGGTTTAGTCGTATCACTAGATTGCTGTGTCTTGTCTTCTATCATGCGCTTGCGCTTCTCTAGCCATTCATCAAGAAACGACGACTCTCCTGGCTTAGCAGCAGAGCTGCTGGGTGGGGCTTTTGGAGCATCTACCCCACCTCTTAGGCCTTGAGTGTTAGCTATGCTGTCAAAAGGACTTGGAGCGGGTTTGGTAGATAGCCTATCAAAGATCTCTTTTTCTACTAGGTCTCTGGGTCTACCATATTTAGCACCTGATAAATGTTTTAGAGCTGATGATATTTGAGGAACCGGATTCTTCATCGGTGGCAACGTATGTATGTTAAAAGGTTTACTCGGCAACCCTTCGTTCATTAATCTAACTACTGCATTAAAGTTAGGTAGGTTAACTAAATCGTGCTCATTAAAAGATGGTGAGAACTGCTTAACTAAGAAGTCGGCATCTGCTGGACCGGTGCGAAAGCTCATTACTGTGCCTACATTACCAAATACAGCGTCTCTAATCTCTTCGCTAAGCTGACTAATAAACTGGTTGGCAACGATTAGGTTAAGGCGATACTTACGAGCTTCCGAGAGTATAAAGGCAAACGACTCTGTAGAAAAGTTCTGAAACTCATCGACATATAAGGAGAAGTCTTTGCGCTCATCCTCAGGTGTATCTGATCTGCTCATAGCAGCTGCCTGGAACTTCATAACAAAAATCATACCTAGCAATTGGGAGTTAAGTTCACCTAAACGGCCCTTACTTAAGTTAGCTATTAATATTTTGTTGCCGTCCATAACCTCTCTTAGATTAAAGGCACTTTTGTTCTGACCGATAGTGTTACGCATTAGTTGGTTGTTCAGAAAAGCACCAAACTTAGAAACAAACCAGCTAACCACTTCGCCAAAATCACTAGACTTTTGCGATTGAGGCATTTCCTTCTCCCAAAACTCTCTAACAGACTGATCTTTAACGTGCTCTAGTTTCTGTCTAACAAACTGAGGGTCTCTGAAGAGTTTAGGTATATCAACAAAAGTCCCTCCGTCAGGGTCGGCCATAACCACCAAAGCAGCATTTCTGAACAAGTGCTCATAACGAGGACCTATTATGCCGCTGTGTGTAGGGTCATAAAGCCTATATAGCATGTTAATAGCTTCTTGAATTAGAAAGTCTTTTTGGTCTTCGCTGTGATACTCAAATAAATTAAGCCCTACTGGGTGGTCTGCATTAGCAGGATCGAAATATATAACATCTTCCATTCTGTCTTTAGGCACTAGACCAAGTAAGTTCTCAGCCTCATCACCGTGAGGATCTATAAAAGCAAACCCCTTACCAGCAACCATATCTTGGACCATAGAGTTAGACAACACCGTAGTTTTACCGGTACCAGTTTGTCCTATGATATACATATGGCGGCGGCGGTCTTCATCGCTCAATCTAATCTCTTTGCTGACCTCATGATAAATGTTGTGCCCTAACATTAGACCTGTTTGGCTGACCTTGGTCGGTCCTTCCACTTGCTTAGAGGATTGTCTTTCTAGCTTGGCCGTTTTACTGAACTGATCGTCGGGTAAATGGAATAGTGACGCTAGCTCAACACTACTTAGAACCATCTTGTTTTTTTCAGGTGGGAAAAATCTAAAGATAAAATCTGTTACAAAGTTCTCAATATTTTTAGCAGTCTCAAACTTAAAGCCATTTAGTCCGGGAGCGTCAAACAAGGAGAAGGCTGAAACAATATTGTTAGTTATCGCCTGAGATTTAGCTGCCGTAGACGATGATGAGACCACTCTAATAAGAGTTTCATAGCCTGGTGATTTGGTCTTTTCTTCGATCAAGTCCAGAGTGTTTTGCTCCAAACTACTAAGTTGTTTTGGTGGCTTTGGTGCGCTATCACCATCACCGCCTCCAGGAGCCTTGAGCGGAGCCTTGATAAGTTCTTTAGCAGAAAAGCCTGATTTGTCCTTATCATCGCGCTTTTTCTTGACCAAGTTTTGTGAAGCTTTGACCCAACCATCTTTAGCGGGACGAATTAATATCTGCAAACTAGCGCCATCGCCCTGCTCCAAACCAGCTAGTGCCTTGATGATGGCTTGCATAGCGTCACGCTTAAGTTGCTGAGTTGTAGCTATAGGATAAGAATATGGTTGTTTGAGTTTAATCTCCCCTCCATAGGTTCCACTTATCTTACCTACATCGGAAAAGATATTGTGATCCTCAACCTCGTCAAGCTGAGCCCCCGGATAAGCTGTTAAGATGGCTTGTTTTACTACTGAAACCAATGCTACTGGCACGGCCGCATATAGTCTGATAGTGCCATTAATAGCAACTAACTCAAATCCGATATGTCTTTGTCCAAAGAACTTACTCTTAAAACCCTTAACATTGGTGCCGGCTATGAGACTATAAAGAACTTCTGCTTGAGATATTCTCTCCTGAATAACATCACGTACATCTCTTTGCCCTACCTCTATATCCTCACTAGAAGGTGGCAGGTTAATCAAGATAGGTACCATCTTGATGCCCCTCTCTATACCCTTGGCGAAACGTAGACCTTTTCTATAGACGACAAAAGCCGCTGCTAAAACTACTAATACAGTTACTCCCATGAATGCGAGGAATATAAAGGTGTCCATAATAAATTAACCCCTACCTCTTGGCCTTAATATCGCGGCCATATCGCTTCTTATGATACTCTACCTGCAAATGTTCAAAGGCTTCTTCTTGAGCTCTAGGATCATCTTTATGGTCTTTAATAACCTGCTTAGCTCTATCTACCCAAGCTTTTTCTATGACATCAATATCATCGGCTGTATCAGGGGTATTAATCGGCCTTACGGTTGAAGAAGATGTGGTTGTTGTTGTGCTTGAGCTATCGTCATTCACAGGCATTGACACCTGAGAATCATCTTTATCTCTCTCAACTCTCTGTTCTGCTTGACGTTCAGCACCGGGCTGATAAACCTCACCGCCAACTGGCTGAGACTCTTCCTTTAGTGGCGGGAAGTCGTATTGCTCTGGAGAAAAGCTTGGGCCAGATTCTGGGTTTGGTGATGGCTGAGTCATACTAGGCTTAAGTATAGCTGTTTACAGGCTGGCCTGGCAAACCCAAAAACGCCAAACTCAGTTTTAGCGACTCTAATGCTCAATAGTTACACCTAAATCTCTGCTGAGCCCTGCCTCTAGCCCATCTAAGAGTTTGGCTATATCCTCTTCTCCCAAGGTCTTATCCCGAGCGAGAATCTCAACATGTATAGTCACTTTTCTATTGCCCTCTTCTTGAAAATCATCTCTAAATTCAACCTTTATCTGTTCTCGGTCTTTAAAGTAGCCTGATAGATCTTGCCAGGTCAAACTCTTTGGCATAATCAATGTTAGATCTCGAAAACTACTCTGATATTTCGGGATTGGCTGGATCTTTACCTCTTGCCAGTAACTGAGTAGTTGCTGAACCTCTAGCTCTAGAACGGCAACATCACCAGATAGCTTTAAGCTGTGTTTAATATCTGGATGAATCTGACCATAGTCTCCTAAATAGTTACTGTTATGCTCTACTTTAGATTTTCTAGCGGGGTGCAAGAAAGTAGATTCTGACGATGTTGAAAAATGAAAATCAATTCCCACCTCCCTAGCTAGATAGTCCAGGCAGTTCTTGACCTTAGCTAGCGCCCCATCACCAACCCAGACTACAGCTAGCATCAACTTTTCTTCCGGTAGCTCACCCTTGGAACTAGGGTGAAAAACTTTGGCTATCTCAAAAAGCCCAAAGCTACTATCGTAATGTTGATTGTTGCGAGCCGATATTAACAGGTTTGGTATTAGGCTAGTTCTTAGAAATGACTGTTCTTGACTACGAGGGTTCCTGAGCTTGAGATGGTCTGAGTGTTCAAGATTAAATAAGTCTATGTCGCTAGGACTAACAAAAGGATAGTTAGTCACCTCAAATAGGTTCATAGCTCTAAGTAAGTTTCTAATAGCTCTAAATTTATGCCAGTACGTATCTGGTTTATCGATATTAACTCGCCAGTTAGGTAACGTCGCCTCTAGTTTATCTAAGCCAACAGTCTTAACTACCTCTTCAAAAAGATCGGCCTCTATATTAACGTCTGGTCGCCACCAAGGCACAGTAACCGCTACGTAATCATCTAGATTGTCTACAAATCTCCTAGCGCCCAAATACCCTGGATTATCGATAAACTCACTAGCATCAACTTCTATAACTCCACCTTCTTCTCTTTCCTGCCACTGACCATCTTGATATATATAGCGAGCGGCCATAACTACCCTATCATCGCCAATATAGATACCGTTGTGTCCAACTCTCTTTTCAGTCTCAAGATCACGCTTAACCTTGTTGCCGTTATTATCGCTAATGTAGTAGTGATCAGTAGCTGATTTATCTATGTAGCCTTCGATAAATAACACGTCTCCAGGCGCTAAATCGCCCTGAGCAATTTCTGTACCTAGCTCAAACTGACCCAAGGCACTATGGCCAACACTCACACCTATTAGGGAGTAAATGTAATCTACTAGGTAAGAGCAGTCGAAAGCATCTATGCCGTCTTCTTTGAATCTAGCCCCCAACTTATACGGTTTACCTAGGTGTTTTTGGGCTTCTTTAGCTATATCAAAAACCTCAGCGTTAAAGTGTAGCTTTTCTAACTCAGCTACAATCTGTTTCTTATCTAGCTGCAAACTACTAACTTGCTGGAACCTACTAGTTCTAAAGCCTATATGTCTAACCCATGGCCATATATTGAGCTGGTGTTTGTGTGAGATGACTTCGGCACTAGCATGCTCCTTGAGTAGCTTTACCGCTAGCTTGTTGGTTGGAAGCACTGACTGCACCGGTATATTTCGCTCGAACCTAGCGCTCGCATCAGTTCTTAATCCATGCCTTTGAGCGGTTTTTCTAACCATAGTGGCATCAAAAGTTGCCGACTCTAGAACTATCTCTTTAGTGTCAGGGTTAATCTGTGAGGCTTCTCCACCCATAACTCCTGCTAGACCTATGGGTTGGCTTTTATCGGCAATAACTAAATCTGCCGCTGTTAGACTTCTGCTTAGTCCATCTAGGGTTGTCAGCTTCTCGTTTTCTTGAGCTAATCTAACCTCTACCTGGCCCTTGATCTTACTGGCATCAAAGGCATGCATAGGTTGACCTAGTACCAACATGCAGTAGTTCGTGATATCTACAACTACATTTACAGTTTTAATCCCGCTAAGACGCAGCCTTCTTTGCATCCATTCCGGAGCAGATTTATTGGCATCAACTTTTAGTTTAATTAGGGAGTATGACGGCACGTTATCGGTTGCCTTTATTGTAAATAAGTCATCATCTTCACTAACATCTATCCCCTCATCTTCATCTATAATAGCCGATGCGTCTAGATAAGCAGCTATCTCTATGGCGATACCGTGGTAGCTCTGTAAATCAGGTCTATTAGCGGCAGTTTTGATATCTATAACTGTGTAATCGGATCTAAATATCTCACCTATCATCACCCCAACCGGAGTATTATCATCTAAAACTAATATGCCGCTATGATCATCCCCTAAATCTAGTTCCTTTAGTGAAGCTAGCATCCCGGAGGAATCCTCACCCCTAATATTCGCTTCGGTTATCTCTTGACCGCCGGGTAGTACTGAACCCACCTTAACAAGTACAACCTTTTGACCTTCCGCAACGTTAGGTGCTCCACAAACTACTGAGTACTGATTCTGACCATCGCTAACCTCTGCTAGTCTCAATTTATCGGCATTAGGGTGGTCTTTAACTTTTAAGACCTCTGCTGTGACTATATTGTCATCAAACTTAGGTGGATAGTGAACGCCTTCTACCTCTATACCGGCTCTATCCATAGCCTCTACTACCTGATCCACCCCCAGGGGCTTATTGATGAATTCTTCTAGCCAATCTAATACTACTAACATCTTAAAACTGCTCCAGAAACTTTAGATTTGGTCGCCACAAATGCCTGATGTCATCGATTTGATATTTAATCATAGCAATTCTCTCTATACCGCCACCAAAAGCGAAGCCACTATATATATCAGGGTCTATACCGACATTACGCAGTACCTGCGGATGCACCATACCGGCACCGAGCATCTCTAGCCAGCCAGTGCCTTTACACATCCTACAAACAACGTCCTTGCCATCACACAATATACAGCTAGCATGCACTTCCAAGGCAGGTTCTACATAAGGGAAATAGTTAGGTAGTAGTTTAATTCTGACCTCTTCACCTAATAGACCCTTCAACATATATAGTAGTGTGCCTTTTAGATCTGATAGGCTGACATTTTTGTCGACTACTAAGCCTTCTATCTGCCTAAAGGCCCATGAGTGAGTAGCGTCCTCATCCTCGTTACGATAAACAGCTCCCGGTGAAATAATTCTAATCGGTGGTTCGTTGTTTTCCATATATCTAATCTGCACACTAGAGGTGTGAGTTCTGGGGATATGGCCATCTTCTAGGTAAAAGGTGTCTTGCATATCCCTTGCCGGGTGATCACTCGGTATGTTTAGAGCTTCGAAACAGTGCCAGTCAGTCTCTACCTCGGGCCCATCGGCCACCCTGAATCCTAGTTGATGAAACATATCTATTAGTTCCTGCTGTAAAGACTGCACGGGGTGAAAGTGGCCTAAGTCTTGCCCTTTACCGGGAAGGGTCATGTCGATAGAATCAGATATTTCTGACTCTAGCTGAGCGTTTCTTAAATCTAGCTGCTTATCCTTGAGCTTAGTCTCTATCTGCTTCTTGATATCGTTAAGTAGTTGACCCTCTTTAGCTCGCCTGTCCTCTGCAACATCGCTTAATGATCTAAGCTGTTTTGTAACAACACCTTTGCGACCGATATATTCAACTCTTAAATCCTCTAAAGACTCAAGATCTTTTATACCGTCTAAATCCTGTTTGAACTTAGCAAGAATATCCTGGTTGCTCACTTTTGCATCCGTTTCATGTAAAAATCTATTAATAACCCCAAAATGGTTAAGAGAATAATATCCCTAATACTAAATTGACGCAAACTACTCAGAGCAATAATAGCTACCAACCACATACCTATTAAGAAAGATCTGCGTATAGCTATCATCATGCCTTCTCTGTCCCGACCGTATTTTAAAGTGGTCAGCATTAGCCAAAGTAGTCCGGTTATAGCTACCAACAAAACTGTAAACCAAACAGTTAGACCAAACGGCCCCAGTTCATTAGGGCTAGTAGCAAACATACTAAAAATTAGGCCAGCAAATAATAAGGCGACCGTTACTATAACGGATATATATACTTTTCTAATCATAAATAACAGTATAGCAAACAACCCCTGCTAAGTAGCAGGGGTTGGTGATTGTTGTTCAAAAAGAGAAGACGAGACGATAAAACCGCCCGATATTTAAAATTATGTAGCGCTTATCGCCCCGTCGTTAGTCGATCGGAGCAACTTGCTTAACAAAAGTAAAGTAAGGCTGCCGAAAGACCCATTCGCCCTCCAGCAAATTAATGCTTATTGGGCGTAGACGCCGCCCTACCATCTAAAAAATGGTGTGTTTGGTAAGGCCCAACTAAGTGCTAATTTGAGTACTCAGTTGAGCCCTACCAAAAGGCTGAACGTCAAAACTAAGGAGGTTAGTTTTTTATCCGTAGATCTAAGAATCTAGCCTACAGATATTTTTTAAAGTTAGCTTTTAATTTTTGAGTGGTGTTTGTTTTGATTAAAAGCTTGTTAATAAGTTAGCATAACAAACATGCCTTGTCAATACTTTTTTAGACAAAATACGTTGTATATATATCTACGACATACCTAATACTGGTTTTATATTTTCTCATTTAGTGAGATTAGGATTAGAGTGTTGGTTGTAACTAAATCGGCTGAATAACCATTTTAGTCGTTTGATTTTTGCGGCCTATCAACCGGCTTCACCTCAACTACCGAATCCCCGCCTGATATACGAGTCACATCTTTATCTATCTTGGATAACTCCTTATAAGTTCTATTGTAGTGATTCACCGTTGTACCTAATGAGTTGCCTAGCTTGTCCATATATTCGTTGTGAGCAGATATATGTCTGGTTAGATTACTGATCTGCTTCTGTATAGTCTTAACGTTCTCTTCTATCTCTAAGCTTCTTAGGCCCTGTATTACAGTCTGTAGATAAGCCATGAACGATGTCGGTGACACTATTATGACCCTCTTATCCTGGAAGGCGTACTCTATTAAGTCTCTAGATGAACTGTTACTTCCTCCTACCTTATTGATCAATAGATCGTAATACACGCCTTCTGAGGGTATAAACATAAAAGCAAAATCCATAGTACCTAAGTGAGGATTAATATACTTAGCAGTCTCATCTATTCTAGTCTTTAGATCAGATCTAAAAGCCTTCTTTAGTTTCTCTATCTCTGTCTTGTTGTGACTAGCGACCAATCTGTTGTAGTTTTCTAGAGAGAATTTTGAATCTATCGGTAGTAGCTTATCTTTGTCTAAGAATATAGCTGCATCAACTACTAATTCCTTGTTATCCTCGCCTTTACCTAAAGAGTATTGCAAAGCAAATCTCTCTGGGGGCAAGACATTCTTTAGTACTGTCTCTAGGTAATACTCTCCTAGCACCCCTCTTTGTTTGGGGTTTTTAAGTATATCTTGGAGTGATTGCAACTGATCAGTAACATTTATCACCTGTTTATTAGTATCATCTAGCTTAGTTAGGCTAGCTGTTACATCTTTAATCAGTTTGGCCGACTCCGATAACTGTTTAGATAGCGAGCTTTGCATCTCGCTTTGACCTTTATCTATACGGCTATCTATCTTGGTAGTTAAATTACCTATCTGGTCATCTATCTTAGTAGTTAGGTGATTGAGCTGCTCTTGTATTAGCAATGAATTGTCTTTTGGTCTCTTATTACTGAGGTGATCTTGCCAAACCCAAGCCAATACCAAACCTAAAAGCACTCCACCGACAATCAACACTATATCCATAAGGCTATTGTATCATTAATTTACTGAGTAAATTCCGTCTGTAAGCAGTTTTTTTATGCCTAGGCTGTGATAAGCCTTGAAAGTGGTATTTATCTAGAAACTTAGGCCAATCTATCTTGATCCACTTATCCTGCAGCTCATATAGCGACTCTAGACCTCTTTCGGCAAACTCTTTCCTTATTACTCCACCGGCATGAGGATACTTATGCTGAGGCTCTTTAGAGCCCGAGTTAAAGCCATGAGCATAGTGGCAAAGCTCATGAACTATTACTGAGGTAACTACCTCCTCTGGGATGCATTGATGCCTAAACCAGCCGTTAATCCTAATAACTGATGTACTTGGATCTCGTGGGTTGACGCTAATTGACCCCAAGCGCCTTTTAGCCCTACGACCAAACTCAATTCTTATACCGTTAACGCGTTTAATATCAGCAAAATAACTACTATATGTATTAGTAAATATATCCTGTAACCACTGGTCATTTCTTAAACTTAGATCACACATTACTGCAACTATTCTACACTATCCGTATTTGGATAGTAGTGTTATTTTTTGTATTCAAAATATTTCAAGCCAAAACTGTTGTTTTTGTTGAATATTGTTATTAAAATAATGAACTTTATTAATGCTTATAACTGATTAGTTGTAGACTTATACTCTACAAAATATCGTCAATATCCTCGGATTTACTAATATGTATGGATACTAGTAACTATTTAGATGATTACCGAGCTATATTCATAAACTTAGCTGGTGTTGCTTTAGTTTTAATAAGGCCTAAATTAACTAAAAGATGCGTAAACACTTATAGATAAGTATAATCAAGCTTGAGGTAAAGATATAAATGAAGGTTATTGCTAGTAATAAACGAGCTGAATTCGACTATAACATCGCTGAAACAGTGGTGGCTGGTCTAATTTTGCAAGGTAGCGAGGTAAAAAGTGTTAAAAACGGCCTTGTTAGTATAAAAGGATCCTATATACGCTTTGTTGATGGTAATCCTGTATTAACGGGTGCACATATTTCGCCCTACCCGCCAGCCGGCGATATGCAACAACACGATCCTGAACGTGATCGTGAAATCTTGTTACACAAAAAAGAGATCGAAACATTAAAAGCTGCTAAGCAAAATGGTCGCCATATCGTGCCGACCAAAATAGGTATAGTCGGTAAGTTCGTTAAAATAGAATTAGGTATTGGTGCTGCACGTAAAAAACACGACAAACGTGAGACTATGAAAAAACGTGAAGCTCAAAAACAAATTAGGCACGTCAAAACCGTCTAGATTTTAAAAGCCAAACGTACTTAATTTATTAACTAGAAAATCTCAATGCAATTTTAAAGTCTTATATTGTTCTAGAAAATAATTTAAAAAAAAGTTGCAAAAAAGTTTGCAAAAAGTGTTGACACTAGCATAAGAGTTGTATATCTTAAAGGTAAGCACTTTGAATAATAAAAGTGCTCAAAAACAAAAACGTAAAATAAAGCTCCCTAAGTAACGGCTACACCAAGCCGTTACTTTTATTTTGTACCCTTTATGATTTATTGATTTTTTGTTGCTAAATATTAATAAGCTACTAAGCATCCGACTTTGAATTACGATTATAAAAATTTAATAAAAAGTATGTTTTATTTTTAATTAGCTTAAAAAATGGCTCTTGGTTTATTGAAAATGCCATAATAATCTACCTAGATATTATTGGCAAAATCAACTAACATAAGAACTATGAATGACGTGCCTTCCAAGGTCCGAGATAAAGAAGAATCGGTCGCCAAAAACCGTGCTGAGCTATTACGAGTAGACTATGCGGATGTCCGCCAAATGAAAAAATCCGATTTCTTTCCGGACTTAATTAGTATCGATGATATCGATAAATACAAGGTAGTTCCTATCAAAGTCGAGCCTCAGCGCATGCAGGTTGGGTTTTCCTTGCAGACTCCTCAAGCCTCTTTAGAGGAAATCCAAAAGCTTTTCCCAGAAAAGAGAGTTTTTTTCACCTATATTTCTCAGTCTGGCTATAACGAGATACGGGAGAAGTACTATGAATACTCCCATAAAGATGAGCCTCAGGCCCCCTCCCCAGAAGAGTTAGCCAATCAGTTGGCCGACCATGTACTAGAAGTTAATCAGCAACTTAAAGACTCTGCTGAGATTAATCTATTTGATAAAAACTTAGGAGATACTAATCAAAGCGATTTATTTAAATTTATAACCCAGCAAGGCTATCTATTAGATGCTTCTGATATACACATTGAACCCAGTGGCAACACCGTAAGAATCAGGTTCAGGATCGACGGTACGCTACATATAGTCGGCTCTATGGATAGCGAGAGATACAAGGTTCTACTTAACGATATTCAGATGAAGGCCGGTATACGCTGGAACGCTGACTACCCCCAAACTGGCAGTATCAAGACCTCCCTACTAGATAAAGATAAGGAGGCTGTTGATGTTAATATGCGAATCGAAACTGTTCCTACTACCAGTGGTAGCGACATAGTTATTAGAATTTTTAGTATGCAAGAGAAGTTCTTGGATCTTGATAACTTAGGTTTTAGTCAAGAGCAGAGAGATAATATCGATAATATTATCAAAAAACCTCATGGACTAGTTTTAGTAGTTGGTCCAACTGGATCCGGTAAAAGCTCAACACTTTATTCGATTATTCAGAGGCTAAACTCCCCTGAGAACAAAATAGTCACCCTAGAGGACCCTGTAGAGTATCAGATTGAGGGTATTACTCAGATTAGCGCCGGTAGCAACAAGGAAGACGATGATGATAAAGAAACCTTTATGGACTGGTTGAGTGCAGTTATGCGTGGTGATCCAGACATCATAATGATAGGTGAAATTCGCGATGAGGAGACCGCTAGAACCGCCCTGCAAGCATCTTTGACCGGTCACTTAGTGCTATCTAGCTTTCACGCTACTAACGGTGCGGCTGCATTAAGCCGCATACTGGACTTAATAGACTACAGCCCTCTCCTAGCGTCATCTATTAGGTTAATTATGCCTCAGAGGCTCCTACGCAGGCTGTGTGAGGACTGTAAGAAAGCCTATGAACCAGACAAAGAGTTACTGCAAATTATTACTCAGGCTCTTCAAGGCGTAGCCGAGCAGCCAGACAAGATTAAACTATTTAAAGCAGTTGGCTGTGATAAATGCCATAATATCGGCTACAAGGGCAGGATAATCGCCTCCGAGCAGTTCCAGATTACTACATCGATCAAAGAAGAGATCGCTAAAAGAGATAATACTGTATCGGCCGATAAGTTACAGGAACTAGCCGTAGCCGATGGCATGATGACTATGCTACAAGACGGAATGCTTAAAGCTATTAACGGCGACACCTCTATTGAAGAGGTCTTTAGGGTAGTAGATTTTTAGATAGTCTTTATAGATTAATCTTCAAGCTTTAGTTAATCAGGTCAGGATAATCTCTAACTAAGGCAGCGAAAACACCGTTAGTCCAGCCGAAACCAACTTGGTTAGGATATACCCCTTCTTTAGGCTCATTACCTACGTCTACAACGTTATATTTCTCCCAAAATTCACCCTCGGATAAAAAGACTTTTATATTAGTGTTTAGCCATCTCTTAGCTATGTTTTTGGCCTCTGTTTCATAACCATATCTGGCTAGTCCTTTGATAACCAGAAAATGCAGAGGCGCCCAGCCGTTGGGATAGATCCACTGAGCCGGATGATGTTCTGGCATATTAGGATAGTCCAAGGTAGTTACCAAACCACCAGGCTCTTTAAATTTAGACAAGTTATCCACCAATCTCTGAGCTTGCTCTTTACTAGCCATGCCGGTAAATAACGGGTAATAGGAGGCTAGTGACCAGATACTTGAAGGTCGATTAATCTGGTAGTTGTAGTCGAAATAAAAACCAGACTGTTCATCCCATAGGTATTTATCTACTTGTTGGCGACGCTCATCGGCCCGCTGTTGCCACTGCTTAGCTTCTTTAGGCTTATCTAATACTTCAGCGGCTTTGGCGAAATCCATCTCACACTTATACAGCAGGGAGTTTAGATCTATCGGTATATGATCTAGAGCACGTCCGCTAAACCTTGTCGTATAGTCCCAGCCACTCTCACACTCCGCTAGTAAGTGGCGTAAATCAACTTCGTAGTTACGGCTCAAACCATGGAAAACCTCTCGCCAATGAGGATGGTTCTTACCTCGCCAGACATTTTGGTATTCTCTTTTAACCATCTCGATTCTAGGAGCTAGCCACTCTTTACTACCGCTAACTTCATATAGATCAAGCAGTAGCGAGCTCAAAAATGGTGGTTGTGAGCGAGAAGTTAAGTAGTAGCGACTACCGGTAGGAACCATACCGAACTTTTCTAGCAAGTAAATTAGATTATCGGCCTGCTCAAAAGCCTGCCTCTCCCGTTTAGTGCCGATTAAGCCTTGGCAGATAAAGTAGGTGTCCCAGTAGTACATCTCATCGTGCATGAAGTGACCTCGTATCTGACTACCTGGCACAAAATACGAGTGTGGCAAACCAATTAAAGTATCGCTATCAGTTGGACAGCTTCGTTCTAACTGCCCCCACATGACATCAATATGAGCTATGGCTTTATTTACATTCTCTTTTGTTAAATACTGAGAATTATTATCGATTTTGGTTTTATGGGTCTTCTCTACCACAAGTCTTCCTTAGGATTTAATAATCGTACTTATGGTTACTAATCATACCGCTTAGGAGATGAAGCTGCAAAATAGTTGGTACTAAATCTGTATATGGGCATCAAAAAAGACCCTTCCATATCGAAAGAGTCCCTTTTGGTGGAGCTGCGGGGAATCGCACCCCGGTCCGCAAGTTAACTTCCCATCCTTCTACGAGCGTATTTGGTTTCAAAAGATTACAAACCTAAAGGCTATCAAACCAACAAAGTAAATTTCAGGTTTGTAGTTACTAAAAACTTCAGCTAATAGACAGTAACTAAATCTACTAGCCTACATCGAATAATATGACATCAGTTGGCGCTATTCGATAATCACGCTACTGACGGCTGAAAGCAACTAAGCTACAGCTTTTGCGAAAGATAGCTGTGGAGCAAAAAAGCTAGCCACAGTTTCCCTTACGCGATCAAATGCGTTTGCATTTATTGTAGTGGTTCAACTAACGTGTAAACCAACTCGGCTCGCTAGATAGGTTGTCAAAATACTCACGTCGAAGCTATATAAATCAGCCCCCTGCAAAAACCTATTATACCATAAATGTTTTAGATTTAGCAGCAACTGGCCTATTTTCTAAAAACCTCTGGCTTTGCTACAATAAGCCTTAAGCATTATGGTGGCAAAAAAAGTATCAGATGAAGATGTAGAGAATAAGTCGTCTCAATTGCGCAAGCATTATTATTTAGACGACTATGTTCTCATATCCCCTGCTCGCAGTAAAAGACCTCAGGAACTTACTGGTGAAGTATTAAGCCAAAAGACCGATAAGAAACACCCTATCGAGAAAAACCGTAGCGTCTATGAAGTTAAAACGCGCAAGAGCAAGTTATCTATTAAACGAGACTGGCAGGTTAAAGTAGTCAATAACGACTACCCATCATATACACCCAAGAACCCTGATGCTGCCGGGAAACAAGAGGTAGTATTAGAAACTCCAAAAGAAAAAACTCCTTTTGCTCAGTTATCGGTTAATGAGATTTACCAAGTATTTAAAACCTACCAACAACGTAGCAAAGCATTGAAAAAGAAGTACGGCTACGTCAGTATCTTTAAAAACCACGGCTACAGAGCAGGTGCTAGCCTAGCTCACACCCACTCTCAAGTAATTGCTAGTAAAGTTATACCGCCTCAGGTATTACGTGAACGCAAAGCTTTAAGCAAATACCAAGTCGAACACCGCACTTCAGCTTTGTGCGACGTGATTCGCTGGGAGTTAAACCAAGAAAAAAGAGTCGTTGCCCACACTAGACACACCACAACTATATGCCCATTTGCTAGTAAGAATCCTTTAGAAGCTTGGATTATCCCCAACCGGCAGGCTCACTCAATAACCGATCTAAATGATAAAGAGCTTAAATCTCTAGCCGATCACCTCAAAGGCGTAGTCTTGGCCCTGCACGATAACAGTATCGACTACAACTACCACCTCCAGGAGGGTGTAGCCGGTGACTATAACCACCTATTTATCAAGGTTGAGCCTAGAATCAATATACCCGGAGGCTACGAGCTAAATACCGGTATCTATGTTAACCAGGTCAGTCCAGAATACGCCTGCAAATGGTACCGCAAATATATCAAAACTCCAGAGACCAAAACTACTAACTAAGTAGCTCTATCCATGTCTGAGGCAGCATCTCGAACTTAAGAAGCAGCCACAAAACAAACTGCAGTGTAATTAGAGCCACAAATACAGTTATGCTGTATTTAATACGACGAATATTACGATTACCATCATCTGCTACTAAGTCCGTGTCTTGCTCAGGCTTTGACTGCTTAGCCTTGACAGGAGCAGATGCGTCAGTTGAGTCTTTAGCCTGATCACTGCTCTGAACACCAGCGGTCTTAGCTGATTTAAGTTGCAGCTCTTTTTGCCGACGTTCTTCGATTCGTTGTTTTTGTTTTCTAGTCTTTCTCTTCTTAGCCATAGTGATTATTATACAATGAAAGACCTTGAGTGTATACTTAAAAAACAAGTTATGACGGAAATAATTACTATATTCAGCCTATCTGTATTGGCCCTGGGGTTGGGCCTGATAGTGCTTTATAGGCAGTGGCAGATTAATAAAAAGATCAATAGCTTACTCGGCGGGCTAGAAGCCAAAGGCAGCCTAGCCTCAACCATCAAACACTATATGGTAGAGGTTAAAAGTGCTAATGAGAAATTCGAAGCTTTAGAAAAAAACTACCAATATATTTCTCAGATAGCTGCCGGTAGTTTACAAAAAACCGCCATAGTTAGATTTAACCCGTTCGAGAATACTGGTGGAGATCAAAGTTTCGCTCTGAGCGTACTAGACCATAACGATAGCGGCTTTATACTAACCAGTATCCATTCCCGTGAAGGTACTAGAATATACATCAAACCGGTGCGATATGGCACTAGCGACTACACCCTATCAAAGGAAGAGAAGTCGGCTCTGGATGAAGCTATACAAAGAAAAGAAGAAGATTAACAAGAAAGGACTAAAGTTATGCAGATTGGAGCTACTTTGAGAAAACTACTAACCGCAGAAAAAAGATCGACAGAGTCTAGATCTAATACCAACAGCACCGTTATAGCGGATCAAGCTACATTTACAGGAGATCTACTCAGCGATAGTGATATCTGGATATATGGCCGTGTAGATGGCAACATCGGCTCAAGCAGCAGTGTTCACATCCAATCTAGTGGCAAGGTCTTTGGCGATATTGAGACCTCTACCGCCTATATTGCAGGAGAGGTTAATGGCCAGATTAGCTGCCAAGACAGCTTGCATATACTAGGTAGCGCTACAGTTACTGGCGATATTAGATCAGAAAATATCCTAGTAGATAAAGGGGCTTTGATATCTGGCCGGATAGATATCACCGGTGATGATCAAGCATCAGAGGACGATTCAAGAGCAGTAGACACCAGCGAAGAAGAGTAATATTAGGGTTAGATATGTACTACTACATCATCAACCCTCATACTCCTAACTCTAATTTCTATACTTTAGAAAATAAACTCAAAAGCAGGCTTAGAGAACTCAATATTGACGGTGAGATGTCTAAAACTCTTTATGAAGGAGACGTTGGTAAACTCACTAAAACCGCTATCGATCAAGGTGCCCAAACTATTGTCGTCATGGGTGATGATAAGACTATCAATAATGTAGTCTCTACTATCGATAGTACCGGTAAAACCTCTATAGCTATAGGTGTTATCCCTATAGATAGTGGTAATAGCTTTAGTAAAGCTTTAGGAATTAACAGCTGGGAGCAAGCCTGCTCGGCCCTATCATCAAGAAGGTTGCAGAACTTTCACATCATGTACCTTAATGATCGACCATTTCTCCACTACTGCCGCATAACACCTAGCAATGAAAGCCATATAGAAGTTGATGTTCAACTTGATGGAGAAAGTAGATTGCAGACTGTTTTAGGCGAATGTAACATTGCCAACACTCGCTTACGCGGTTTAAATAGCCCTGATTCGCTGCTAATTAGTATTACTAGTCCCGCTGAAGATGAAGATAAGAGATCAAAACGAAGCAATAAATTAGAACCAGCAGCTAATATATCTCAGTTGCAAGCTAGACTAGCTGTTTTAGAAGCCAACTCCCAAGAATGTCTAGCCCAGTTCGATGGCCAGGAAATAAAGGATAGTATTTTTCGGATTAGGCTATCCCATAAACCCATCAAACTAATCACCGCTCTAAAGAGTTAGTTGGCAGCTAGAGTATTAGCACTAGTTGACTAGAGGTAGTGAAGTTTGTTAAAATTTGGCAGATAAATTAAGGAGAGATTCATTAAACAGCCACGCTTAAACCAGCAGATAAAAGCCTCTGAGATTAGACTGATAGATGCCCGAGGTGAACAGCTTGGTGTAATGAGTCTTAAAGATGCCTTCGAAAAAGCCGAAGCCGAAGGTTTAGATTTAGTAGAGATCTCCCCACAAGCTAAACCACCTGTAGTTAAGTTGATTAATTGGGGTAAATATCAATACGAGAAGACTAAACAAGAGCAAAAGGCCAAGAAAGGCCAAAAGGCTCAGGATATGAAGCAGATTAGACTTGGGCTCAAGATAGACCAGCACGATCTTGACGTTAAGACTAACCAAGCTCGTAAGTTCATAGAGAAAGGTCATAAAGTTAAGTTTATGGTCCGCTTCCGTGGACGTGAGATTATCCACCCAGAGCTAGGTAATGAGTTGCTAGATAGACTAGCTGAATCACTAGCTGATATAGCTACAGTTGATCAAAAACCTAGTTTAAGTGGCAAACAACTTAATATGGTTGTTAGAAAGAAGTAGTTTAGGTAATATAATAAGTAGTATAAAATAGTTTGAGTAAAACCACCTATGTGGTAGAATTGCAAACAGTGTTTATAAATAAAGTTTGTTTAAGGGAGCGTAAAGTAAACCTATGCCAAAGATGAAGACCCACAGTGGCGCTAGTAAGCGCATTAAAGTAACCGGTAGCGGCCAATTGCGCCGTAGACGAGCCTTTAGGTCCCATAACCTATCCAAGAAACGCAATTCTCGTAAACGTAATTTTACTAGAGAGTTTGAGTTTGCGGATGGTGATAATGCCAATGTCAAAAAGATGCTAAGGAGATAATCAGATGAGAGTTAAACGAGGCGTTGCAGCCAGAAAGAAACACAAGAAAGTACTAAAGCAAGCCAAGGGCATGTCCCATGCTCGCACCTCTAGTTACAGAATGGCCAAGCAAGGTGTGCAGAGGTCTATGCAGTACCAGTACCGCGATAGACGCAACAAGAAAAGAGATTTTCGTCAGCTATGGATCACTCGTATCAACGCTGCAGCTAGAGAGAATGGATTAAGCTACTCTCAACTAGTTAATAAACTAAAGCAAACAAGTATTAAACTAGATCGTAAGATTCTAGCTGAGCTAGCCGTATCACAACCTAAAGTCTTCAGTGATATCGTTAAAGAAGCTAGTAAGGCCAAGAAGTAATGCGCCCCTATATCGCCACCTACTTTTAGGTAATAAAAAACACCTTCGGTTAAACCCGGAGGTGTTTTACATTTTGCAAGACTGCCTGTAAGCCGGATTCTGTTGAAGATGACTATCTCTCTAGCTTTACCATTGCTAGTAAAGTCAAGCGGTTATTGTTGCTAAAGCCGTCGCTTAGGCTAGCATAGACGACTCGCTCCTTGCAGCGGACGGGGTTTACCTCCTCTAATAGTCACCTATTAGAACTGTAGGCTCTTACCCTACTCGTTTCACCCTTACCTTGTAAAAAGGCGGTTTCGTTTCTGTGGCACTTTCCCTAAGGTTACCCTCGGTCGCCGTTAACGACCGTCCTGCCTATATGCTGTCCGGACTTTCCTCCCTTTAACTCCCTAAAAGGAAGCTAAACGGCAGTCATCCAACAATCTTGCAGATTAATATTATAGTATCTATGCTTATATTTAGCAATAGTTATAAATAGCGGCTAAATAACCTAAAATTTCTCTACTCTTCTTTAAGTTTCTTCAGAAGAGTTTCGCAGAGATTGATCATCTAAAATGATGTTGACCTGCTCATCGGCCAAGGTGTTAAACTCCCTGTATACATGAGCAAAGGTTACCTTTTTAAATTCGCTAGCCAGTTCCTGAATCGATTTATATACCGGCCAAAGCTCTTTGTTCTTAACCTTGAAAACACCGTTGAGTTGATTAGCTACTAATAGGCTATCAACTAGAAACTCTATCTCTTCTGGTTCAAATTTCTTAGCAGCTTCTAAAGCTAGTTTAACGGCCTGATACTCGGCCTGGTTATTGGTAGTAATACCTAAATACTTACCACCACTAGATAATACATGGCTTTCATCACTAGTTAATATTACGTATCCAGCAGCTGATGGGCCGGGATTACCTCTAGAGCCACCGTCGGAATATATCTTGATTTTTGTTGACTTTTCTACACCATTGTCGGTGGAAGCAGTCTGATCACTATCTTCTTCTCTATCACCATTTTGCTTTTTCAAAGCGTGAAGTGCATCGGCCCAAACGTATTTAGGATCCTCGCTGGTTGAAATCAACTCTCTAGATCCATCTACACGCAAGCCATAGACACTGTTGCCTTCTTTGACTACGGCCATACCCTGCTTTAGTGCCTCTACTGATACTTGTTTGTGATTAGCTGGTTTGTTTTTTGACATTGTAGATTATTATAGCAGATAGTGTATGGTCGGGACGCCGGGAGTTGAACCCGGGTTACTGCACCCCCAGCGCAGCGTAATGCCGTTATACCACGTCCCGGAAAAGTTTATGAATCAAGACCCCCGCCGCAACCGCTATTATAAATTATAGTGGTTCAAAATCCTAAGCTCATGCCACAGAACGTATTGATAGTAGTGCCTACCTAGTTAAAGCAAGTATTTCTTTGAGTTTAGTGCTTACCCTACTGCGATTCACAGCTAATTCATAAACTCCGAACAGTACTCCTGTATAGAATAGATCGCCCATTAGAGCATTTCTAAAGAACGGTATACCCATAACATAACTTTGCATTAGTCCTGCAAAGTTAGGTGCGTACAAGGGGCTAAAAGCCCATACAGCTGCATTAGTGATTAGGAAGAACAGTATCGAAGAAGCTACTGCTATACCGGTAACCACTTGGAAACTCTTATGCTTCCGTAGCCCATAAGCTAGTAGTCCGGCTAAAGCTATGCTGCCATATATAGATATACTCATAGCTAAACTATCGAAACCTATAAAGATATCGCTAATTAGCATGACTGCTAGCGGCAAAGCTAGAGCGTACTTTTTACCCATATAGATACCGGCAAATAAGGCTATGGCGATTATGGGTGTAAAGTTCCAGAGGTGTGGCAGCAACCTGCTGCTCACACCTAAGGCAACTAATACAACTACTAGGGCGATTTTAGTTTTTCTATCCATAGATTGTATGGTTTTCAACTTTTTATTCTCCGCTTAACTTGATCTCTATTGTATCACCATCTGAGACGGTTACACCACTCATGCCAACTGTTTGGTATTCGCCGTTCACCCAAAACTGCCACCACTCACCATCACCACCGAAGTAGCCGTTGATACCTTCTACGAATACGCCCAATTCACTACCGTAGTCGGTGTAATCTAGTTCGAAATCGTTCTCTTCAGCGGCTGTTTCTAATACTTCAAAAACGCTCATACCACTAGTAACTGGCACTGCCTGAAAAGTATCTACCTCAGCAGCTCCACCGTAATCGATTATTAATTCAACCGACTCTTGAGCAACTTCCTCTTGTTGAGTAGTCTCAACATCGCTGTTTTGTCTATCTTGATATTGATTGAAGCCGTAAGCACCCAAGATGCCTAAAGCTACTGTGATCATCAAGGCACTAAATAGCTTGATGAGCTTTGATTGTTGGTTGGTAGGATTATTATCCACTTCTTCCCTCCTTTTTTAGGTCTAAGCGCCTATTGAAAACAAAAATCCCAAAGACTCTAACGTCTTCAGGATTCATTTGGTTGTATCTTGGTCGATAAATTTAAATGACTTTGACGCGAGTCTAGCGATTATTGCTAATCATCGGTTTACGTATTGCAATGATTAGAAGCTATTTGGGCTCGGACTATTACCGTTGCGCGACAGTGAGGGACTTACACCCTCTTCACCACCTAGCTTTATACGCTCAAATTTAATTGTTAAGTAGGGTTATTATAGCACGAAGAAATTTGCTGTCTATACTTTATAAAGATCCCCGCACAGTCACACAATGACCGTTTTTCCTACCAGAGGCAGGTGGGTGCCCGCAAGAACAAATCTGCGAACGAATCGCGGGATTTGTCTGATATAAGACTCCCTTTCAAAACTAAATGTTCAGGAAAACAATGCCAAGGTGCGGCTATTGTGCGGAGACACTTATATTATATCACGAAGAAGCTATGCTAAAACAAACTAGAACAGACTAAATCCAGTTATTATCTGCATCAAAATATCGATAGCGTTAGCGATCACTGGGGCGATAAATCTATAGGCTACTAGGATGAATATGGCTACACCTATTAGGCCGGTTCCTTCGATATTGCTCATTACCCTTCTGACAGGCTCTGGAGCTAATACATAAAGAGCTCTGGAGCCATCTAGTGGCGGGAAAGGAATTAGGTTGAATATAAAGAAAGCTAGGTTAACTAATATAAACAGCATTAGAATATCGAAAATCAATACTGGCCAAGCTACAAGCCGCAATATGGCACCAGCAAGTAGTGCTAGTACTAAGTTAGTTAGTGGTCCAACTAGCGCCACCATCACCATACCGGTCTCGCCGTTACGTAACCGACTAGGATTAAACGGTACCGGCTTAGCTGCACCAAATGGCGGTGCGCCGATGAAATACAGCATGATCGGCATCAATACAGTCAGAAACGGATCGATATGTTTAATCGGATTCAGAGTTAATCTACCGCTGAATTTAGCTGTATCATCCCCTAGTTTATAGGCGATATAGCCGTGCATAAACTCGTGAAAAGTAATTGAGATAGCTAAAATAGCGATGATAATAAATACTACTAAAATTGTGTCCATACTAACTTATAGATTACCTTAATTGGACAAAGTTTGCGAAAAAGTTTGCTACTAACAGTTAACTTTGCTATGATATCAGTTAATTTGTTAAGCAAATCTAAGGAGATATTAATCATGCCTCACAAATGTGAGATTACCGGTAAAGGTAAACAGTTCGGTCACAACGTCAGTTTTTCCCAGCGAAAGACTCAGAAGATCTGGAAGCCTAATCTGCACAAGCAGACCTTCCTACTAGATGGTAAGAAAGTCACTATGAAAATTAGTGCCCAGGGCTTGCGCACTCTCAAAAAACAAGGACGTTACCAATCTCTCGGCGTAGAAGCAGCTACTACTCCTAAAGCTACTGCTGTTGCTGCTGAAGAAAAATAGATTAACGGCTATATAAACAACTACCTCTTAGAAATAACTCAAGGGGTAGTTTTTATTTAGACCTATTTAGCTAGATCTAAAACAGTAAACTTAACTTCTTCTGAGACATCTCGGCTAGTTATTTTAACACTAGGCTCATGTTCAGTATCACTAGCACCAACTTCTTGCAAGAAACTCTCTACACTGTCTTGTGGCATAGGGTATTTAGTCTTACCATCATCGTAGTGGATAGGTATAACTAGTCCTGGATCAAACCTACGGATAAATTCAGCTGCTGCTTCTTTATCCATCGTCAACCCCTTACCACCTACCGGTACTATTAGGGCGTCTACTCCATCAATCCTATCTAGCTGCTCATCGCTTACATCTGGGTGAATATTGCCAGCTACAAGGATTCTCATATCTTTATGGGTCAGAGTGTATATTACTCCAGCCGGAACTTCATCTTTATCTTGAGTGTGGAGCCTAGCAGCTATACCATCGATCATGACTGATTTAATCTCATATTCCCCTGGGCTGTCGATAACGAAGTCGATTTTAGAGTTAATATCCTGCTTTGGCTCCTGAGAATAAAGCACTACATCAGCTTTAACTTTAGGATTAGGCCCATACTCCCCGGTTACAGGATCTATTAAAACTGTTAGCTCTTTAGAAGTAATCTTTAGGCAGTTAGCTCCGTAATATGTAATCTCCATTATTTTTCCTTCCTTTATTGGTTTTGGTTATTTCTTGGACTTATCATCTTTATTAGACGGCTCATCTTCTTGATTGATTTTATCTATCACTACAGTGGTCTTAGCATTTAATACCGATGTTAGAAATTTATCTTTAAGATGGTACCTATAATCATACTGATTGCGACTTAAGACAGTATAGCGCAATTCCAAGCCCTCTTCATTCTCTAACTCAGCCATGAGGTTGTCTAATCTACTACGATTAACGTCACCAACCACCAAAACATCTACAGGTGCACGATCATCTCTGGTTAAAACACCGCTCAAAGCCACGTAGTCAACTCTGCCAACGGCTCTAAACCTAGTAGCTAGATCGTTAGAGGTGACGTTAGGATCGGCCTCTTCATTAGCTTCATGTGTAAACATAGCGCGTAAAGGCTTGAAGTAGGGATGGTCTTGGTTGACCTCATAATACAGCCTATTACCACTAGTATCTGATTTGATAATACCGATAGTCAGTAGGTTGGATAGCTCTCTACGCACAGAGTTAATCTGCTCCTCGATCTTGCGAGTAATCTCTCGTACATAAAAGCTACGGTTGGGATTATTGCAAAATAGATGCAGTAGCTTGACTCTAGTCTTTGATCCAAATAGTTGCTCGACCACAATACGCCTCCATTGATTACTCTTAATTGTAGCAAAGTTTAGGGTGATAACATAGATTTTATGTCTAAATTAATAGCTGATTTTATAGAGATTGAACACTAGCTTATGATTATTGAATAAATCTATGGTCTATTCTTGGCGACTGCAGCAGCCTGATGAGCAAGACGATCATTGATGGGTTCTAGATTAACAACCTGGCCTTTTCTAGCCAGAGCCCTGGTAATTAGCTCATCAGTAAATCTGGGGTTTCTAGGTAGTAATGAGCCGTGTAAGTAACTACCAAAAGAGTTATTACTAATTGCACCCTCAAAACCATCATGGCCGTTATTGCCAAAGCCTTTAACGACTCGGCCCAAAGCGCTTTGGCCTGGGCTTAAGATAGTTTTACCACTGTGATTTTCAAAACCGATTAACTCACCCCAAGCAGTCTGGAGTACAATATTGCCAATCATGCGGGTTTCAGATCCTACTGTTTCAGCATCAAATACACCAATACCGGGTAGCTCTTCACCTGCAGAAGTGGTGAATCTATTACCAAACAACTGATACAGGCCGCAGATGGTTAGAAATACTACTCCTTCAGAAGCAGCTTGGTTGATGCTGTCTTTATGTCTCTGTAAATCTTCTGCCACCTCAAACTGACCCTTATCTTGTCCACCACCACCGAAAACTATGTCGGCTTGAGTAAAATCATAGCTACCTCCTATATCTATAGGTTCATAAACACTTTCCTGTCCACGCCAGCTTAATCTTTTTTGCAGCGCCAATATATTACCCCAATCACCATAGATATTCATGTTTTTAGGATATAGGTGGGCGATTTTTAACTTCATAAGTATTCTTCCTTTATTCTACCAGTGGCTTAAACTAGCTTTACGTCTTAGAGCTTTACGAGTCTCTAGCATGGCTGTATAGGTCGGTACTATATTGCCCCTGCCACCTTCTGGAATTATCTCTATAAACTTAGCTACCGCCCTTTTGATATCAGGCTCTATAGTTGCTTCTATATCTGCATACTGCAACCTCAAGGCCATATCATGAGCTCTGATACCACTCACTATGACCTTACCCTCTAAGGCGGCTTGCCAAGACTCAATATCAACATCCCATAGCCAGGATATATCTCGCCCATCGGCATAGTTATCGTTAATAATGATTAGAGTAGGCAGAGGCTCTTTATTTAAAAAGCTAGCGATTGCTTGATTGAAGCCACTGGGGTTTTTAACTAGGATGATTTTTAACTCTTTACCATCTACTTGAACAGCTTCACTACGACCAAAGGCCGGCTGAAAATCAGCTACCGCCTGCTTAATAGCCTTTTCACTTACACCTAAACTATTAGCCGCAGCTACAGCAGCAGCGATATTATAGGAGTTAAAGACTCCTTCTAAGTTGGTTTTAAGTTTTAGCGTGGAGGTGTCGGTTTTATTAGCGTCTTTGCCTTTGTCTTGATCAGGATTTTTAAGTTTTAGAGTAATCTCCTGGCCCTGATCTATAGATTTAACTAAAGTAATTAAAACATCTGCTGGGTAGTCTGGGGGTTTAGCTGTATCTTGATTTATCTCAGCCTGTTTATGGCTGTGTAATAAATCATCGCTCGGTACTAAATTTCTCACTTCAGCAGCTGCTGCTAAGCTAATGATATCCTCATCATCCTTGAAAGCTTCTTTGAGTTTGAGATCATCGAAATTAACTACTGTTGATTTAGCACTTTTAGCAGCTGTTTTAAGTAGGCCAGTGATCCTATCGAGCTCGCCGTAACGATCTAGCTGGTCTCTATGCAAATTAAGGATTGCTAGTATGTCAGGATTCAATTCTTGACATATTTGTGTTGTAAATCCTTCATCGGTTTCGAATAATCCAACCTCGGCTTTAAGCCCACCTGACCAATTCATAGCCGATATTACAGAGGTAATTATGCCTCTAGGCATATTACTGCCGGTAGAGTTAGTAACTACATCTTTGCCGTCATTTTGTAGTATATCCTTCAACATTTTTGTAGTAGTAGTCTTACCATTAGTACCAGTTACTACAATTATCCGGTCAAAATACTGATCAATCTTTTGAATAAAGTTTGGTTGCAACTTCTCTACTACTAACCCCGGTAGAGACGATCCGCCGCCCCTTATGCGACCAAGTAATAATAAGATTTTGCCGATCCAAATAGTTAATAAGTGAGGCAACATAGTTATATAGTATAAAGCATTAGGTTAATTTTGCCTGCAAAAACTTGCTAGCTATTTTAACTCCCTCATCGACACTCTCCACCCAAACAATCTGTTGATTACGCTTAAACCAGGTGCGTTGGCGTTTAGCTAGTTCTAGAGTTGATTTAACTATTCGACGTTTAACTTCAGATATTGATTGGCCTTGTTTGTAATGGGCCTCAAACTCTCTGTAGCCTATACCCTTCATGGCCTCTGTTGAGAAGTCATATTTTTCAACCAGTTCAGCCACCTCTTTGCGTAAGCCTTTCTTAAACATTACCTCTACCCTTCTTTCGATATTATCTCTTAGCTTAGCTCTACTAGACGTTCTAGTACCGATTACCAGGGTGTTGTCTCTAATCTCTTTAGCTTCTGGCCTTTCTCCACCGGACTCTATTAATCTAACTAGCCGGCGCTTATTCCTAGTATCTATCCCTACTAGATCTAAGTCTTGTTGTTTAATGATATCAAGTAATTCAGGAATGGTTTTTTGGTTGAGCTCTTCTCTTTTTTTGCGACTCCCTATGGGGGCAAAGCTATAGTCAAACAAAACACTATCGACATACAAGCCAGTACCACCAACTAATATCGGTAGTTTACCTCTACTAGCAATATCGTCTATGGCTTTGGCCGCTAGCTTCTTATACATAGCTGCGTTAAAATCTTCATCTGGGTTAACTACATCGATTAGATGGTGTTTAACTTCTGATCTTTCTTGTTGATCTGGCTTAGCAGTACCTACATCCATACCTTTATATATCTGCCAAGAGTCGGCATTAACGATCTCGCCATCAAAACGCTTAGCTATCTCTAGAGCTAGGGCTGATTTGCCGGTAGCAGTCTCTCCGACTATAGCAATTAGTGGTGGTGGTTGATCACTCGCAGACATTTTTAGGGCCACCAGATTAATTTATCGACATCTACCGTGTAATCACTACTCACCACAACACCCTCTGCCTCTAGGTCTTGCTTGTGGCCTTCCTTGCCACCGTAACTGTAGCCTCTAGCTAGTTGACCGAGGCGATTAACCACTCGATGCCAAGGTAGATTATTGGGCCCAAAGTGAGCTATCTGCCCTACTACCTGGGCAGCTCTAGGATGGCCGCAAAGAGCCGCTATTTGACCATAGGTCATGACTCTACCTTTAGGTATAGAAGCAACGATCTCATAGACACTACTCTTTAATCCACTGCTAGTATTGCTGCTCATCTTTATAACCTCTTCCCTAGAGTTTTTGATATATAGATAACCTATCACATCAAACGCTCTAGCGCCTCATCCCAGTTTTTAACCCGAATTGCGTTTTTAGGCAACTTAACATCTATGTTCCAGGGATAACTTCCGAATAATATACCACTCATACCGCAATCAGCCGCTTCTATGATGTGGTTGGGGCTATCATCGATTAAGATATCAGCGCCTAACACCTGGCAGACATTGGCCTTAGACTCAGTTTTATCTGGATATCCCCAAATACCATAATTAGTAAAACGTACATCTTCAAAAATACCTGGGAAGTGTTGATCTAACCAGTTCTTGGTTTGATCATGCAGGGCTTTTGGCCGAGCTGTCACTATATTGAGATTGTATTTGCTCTTCAACCTATTGATAGCCACAATGGCATCACCAAAGGGCTCAATCTCATGAAAATCAGGACTGGTTAAATATCTTTCGATATCAGCTATAAAAGTGTCCCTGTCTACCCCGCTACTACGCAGAGCATTGGCAAGAAGCCCAAATTTAGCTAGATCATCATCTGCTAATTTAATATCATAGGCCTTGGAGTAATACTCAAGCAACGCCTCAACATGAGGCATGAGTACATCATCGACATCTATAGCTATGGTTTTAATTCTTTTCATCGCTTCAACATTATAACCCTTATAGATATGTATTATTACTGCTTAGGGTTAGTTATGTAATAGATTATTCTTTAGAGACTAGTTAGAAAATCTGCTAGTTTATCTAGCTTAACCTTTTGCTCTTCACCTTCAGCCCTAATGCTGACTTCTTTAGCTTTAGCATCTTTAGGACCAACTATGATGATTAGTGGGATTTTCTCGGTCTCAGCTTCTCGTATCTTCTTACCTAGTGACTCATTGCGATCATCTATATGAAAACGCAGGTCGTTATGTTTGAGTGGTTGTTGCAAGGTTATAGTCGATAGCACCTCACTTACTTCCTCGGCATAACTTAAAGCCTCATCATTAACAGTTAGGATGCGTACCTGTTCTGGTGCCAACCAGAAAGGAAACCTACCACCTGTATGCTCGATATATACGGACAAGAAACGCTCTAGTGAGCCTAGGAGTGCACAGTGAATCATCACCGGAGTTTTTCTAGAACCATCTTCTGCTACATACTCTAGTTCAAACCTTTGGGGTTGGACGAAATCTAGCTGGACTGTAGCTACCTGCCACTCACGCCTCATACCATCTACAGCTATGAAGTCGATTTTAGGCCCATAGAAGGCAGCTTCACCCTCTACTAGCTCATAATCCATCCCTTGGTTTTTAGCGACTGTTTCTAGAGTCTCTTGGGCCTTTTCCCACAACTTACTATCACCCAGCCACTTATCGCTACCGTCTTTAAACGATAATGTTAGTTTGAGCTCCATATCTAGACGTTGATACAGCTCAGACGCAGCATTGATGAGCTCTTCCATGACATTTTGTATCTGACTATCTGTTACAAAAGCGTGGCTATCATCCATAGTTATCGATCTAACTCGTGATAATCCGTGTAGCTCACCGGACTTTTCATCTCTGTATACAGTAGAGTTTTCCATGTATTTAATCGGTAGGTCTCGGTAGCTACGCTGCTTAGAGGCATAGATTTGGATATGGTGCGGGCAGTTCATGGGCTTTAGGGCTAACTCATCTGAACTTTCTTGGCTTGTCACCAAAAACTGCTCATCGCCAAACTTATCCCAGTGCCCAGAGGCTTTGTATAGATCGGTCTTGGTTATGTGTGGCGTCCAGACATCCTCAAAGCCATATTGGCTCTTGAGTTGCTGTGAGTATCTACCTAAGATGCTTCTAAGTAGCGCACCTTTAGGAGTAAATAGCGGTAGTCCTGAGCCAACTAGATCAGAGAAAGTAAATAAGTCTAGTGCCTGACCTAGCTTGCGGTGGTCTCTGCTCTCTGCTTCTTCTAGATTAGCTAAATGCTCATCTAGTTCTTCTTGGGTTGTAAAAGCCAGTCCGTAAACTCGTTGCAACTGAGACTTAGACTCATCACCACGCCAGTAAGCTCCAGCTAGTTTGTGCAAACTAAAAGCTCCAACCTTAGAGGTAGATTCAACGTGAGGGCCCCGACAGAGATCTTCGAAATCACTACAGCGGTAGTACGAAACTGAAGAGACATCTGAACTATCTATTGTAGAGCTATCGACATCTTTTACGGCGGTAGTGCCTTTGGATTTAAGATCCTCTAGTAACTCTACCTTGTAGTCTTGTTTAGCTGCCTTTTCTTTCTCTATAGCTTCATTGATGTCTAGATCAAACTGCTCAAACGGCAAATCTGCCTCAATTATTTTTCGCATCTCAGCTTCGATCTTGCCTAAATCATCAGCTGTTAGAACGTCACCGTTTAGATCAACATCATAGTAAAAGCCGTTATCTACTACTGGGCCAACACCAAATTTAGTATTAGGCCATAGTTTTTGGATGCTAGCTGCCATAATATGAGCTAGGCTGTGCCTCATGGCATGGAGTTGGTCTGCTTTTGCCTCTTTTTTCATTACAGATAGTATATCAGATGGCCCGTATTTTATTGAGGCTCTTTGAGGTTAGGTTTAGAGGTTTCAGTCGATATATTCAAATCTAGGTATCTCTTCACCGTCTTTTTCAACGGTTTCGACAAACATAGCTAGAGGTCTCACCCATAAATCACCCTCACCATATAAAGCTTTATATACCACCAGTTCTTCTAAGGTTTCGCTGTGCCTAGCTACACCTAAAACCTCATACTCTTTACCCGAGTAGTGGCGGTATCTGCCCAAGGCTAGATCATTAGATTCTGGTGATAATGGTGGCAACTCTTCCATTAGGATTATCATAGCATGATAGTTGGCGTAAGATAATTGAAAAAACTTTCGACTTTTTTGCAAAGTTTTCCACAGTTTGGTAAAAATTCTTTTATTGTCTTTAACTGATTATGTGTAGTTTTTAATACAACTAAATTTGTAAAATTACCCCTGTTAGAGGCTCGCAAAATTGAACACAAAATTATTATGCTTTGGGGTTGAAACCATGATTTTTTGGGTGTAATATTAAAAGTACAAAACAAAAAGAAAATAGCCGCGGAAGCTTGAGTGGAAACATTCAGACTCCGCGGTTTTTTAGTGGTTTATTATATCTTCTAATGCCTTTTTCTCTAAAAGGCTTAACGTTAACAAATAATCATTATTTTTAAAGGTTTCATATAACGAATGACTTGCTGTCTTCCATCCCGGGCCGTCAGTTATCCATATAAATGTAAATCTATTATCAAGTGTGTTTTGTAAGTCTCTATAATCACCAGCTATGGCTGATAGCTTTGATCCTCCGCCCCCATAAAAGTTAGTTTCGATTATAAATAACTTATTATTTTTATTTATAACAAAGTCGTACCTCCGAGAAGCTTTATCAACAGGAACATCTATACCCCACTCTTCTTTAATCTTTTTAGCATTAGCTTCTTTTATATAAATACAATCACTATTCTCACAAGTATACTTAACAAACTCTTCTACTATATGCTCCATCGCATGGCCACTTCTATTCTTCCTCGCATTACTATTTAAACCGGCTTCGATTCCCACCATATAGTCAACCAGGTTCTTAATATTCTTGTTTACAATAATATCTTTTAGTCCTGTATTTTTAACAAAATCTAAGTAGCCTTCTATATCATCATCTGTATGCTCTTTTTTAGTGAAATCAAAGTTTTCATATACTAGTTTTCTATTATTTATATCTACTAATATCTCGAAACTTTTCTTATTGTTGCCATTACGCACTACTAGACTGGGCAATATTCTCACAACCTCTGGGTGGTTTCTAACTAGAAGCTTAAACTCTTCGTCAAAGTTATCTTTACCAATGAGGTAATTTAAAGTATTAAGACCCATCTCTATTTTTTTAGTGTTTCCCAGCACCTTGCCCCAGTCAACAAAATATGACCAAAGCGTATTGCTGGGTTTAAGATTTTCTATTATATAGTTAAATATTTCGTCTTCCGTACCTAGGTTAAGATCTCGGTATACGTTTAGATATTTCATTTTTAATTAACCTCCGACCACTAAAAAATATCTTAATGCCATTATTAAGCAATATCAGATATATGTCCAGGAATAGACAACATTATATATAAATCTAGAAGCCTTGCCGCTACTACTCAAAAACGGTACTTAATTGCATTAGCTGATGCTTCTGGGCTTCAGCTTCGGAAGTATATCTTTTAATTGATAAATCTAGGAAATCTGGCTCAAGCTCTATGCCTATAAATTTTCGATCTAGCCTAGAAGCTGATATTCCAGTGGTTGAACTACCACTAAAAGGATCTAGGATGATATCTCCAGGATTGGTAGAGGCCTTTATTATTCTATCTAGTATCATTAAGGGTTTTTGTGTTGGGTGCTTGCCATGAACCTTTTCTTCTCTCTTAGGTGTGCCTAGCGACCAGACACTTCTCATTTGTTTATTGGGTTTTTTTATAAAGTCTTCTTTATGCCAGTTGCCGTCCTTCATATCCCTATAATTAAATGTGTGCTTTGCTTTATGATCTTTTCTAGCCCAGAGTAGAGTTTCATGGCTCGCCGTAAAATACCTACAACTAAGATTTGGGGATGCATTGGGTTTAAACCAAGCAATGTCGTTAAGTATTTTGTAGTCTAGTTTTTGTAGTGCATAGCCGCATTGATATATAGAATGATATGTTCCACTGATCCAGATAGTGCCCTCAGGCTTTAGTACCCTCTTACAAGCTTCAAGCCATTCTAAATGAAAAGCTAAATCTGCTTCCAACCCCTTACTCTTATCCCACTCACCCTTATCAACACTAACTGCTTTACCGGCATGTACTGTAAATCCACCATTTGATAAGTTGTATGGTGGATCTGCAAACACCATATCTATAGAGTTATCTGGTATCTGGTCCAGTATATTCAAACAGTCATCTTGATATAAAACAAAGTCATCATCAATAAAGTATGGTTTATTTTTTACATGTGACAGTATCTTTTCGTTTTTCTCTATCATTCTACTATCCTCCTTGTTTGCAATATATTAGCAAACAAATAACGAACAGTCAAAATAGTTATGTTTATTGTCTATATGCAGTTACTTGTCGTAATTTAAGATGACTAGCTCATCAATCTTAGATCTACCATTACCGTTTGCATTTATGTTTCTACTGGCAGACACTTTCTCTTGCCTAAAACCTGTATAGAGTTTTTCTATAAACTTAGTATTAGAGTTGCTTAGCATTAATTTACAACCCCTCTTATCTAATTCCCTATATAGATTGGCTAGATTCTGCTGATCCTTAGCACTAAAATCATCTTTACTGTAGCTAGTAAAACTAGATGTTAGGTTTAGGGGGAAATACGGCGGATCGAAATATATAAAATCTCCGGATTTTGCTTTTTCAACAGCTGACACATAATCAGTATTTAATATTTCTGTTTCCTGTAACTTTTGAGAAATGGCCTTAATGTTGTCTGGGTGACACAAAGAAACTTTATATCTATTGCCGAAGGGGACATTGAAATTGCCACTTTTATTTTCCCTGTACAGCCCATTGAAACACGTTTTGTTAAGAAAAATGAGCAAAGCTGTTTCCTTAGTTATGTCTTTAGGAGTGTTAAATTCTTCACGTGATTTATAAAAAAAATCTTTCTGGTCACTATGGTTTAGTGAATTGTATTTCTCTTCTATATCACAGAGCTGGTTGATAACATTTTGAGGATCGTTTTTTATTGCTAAGTAGGCGCGCATTAGCTTAGAGTTAATATCATTGATATAGGATTTTTTAGTGATGTCTGTTGATAAAAATACTGCACCACCACCTACGAATGGCTCAAAATAATTATTAAAGGACTTAGGATATAGCTTACTGAGCTGACTAATCAAGCCACTCTTACCACCTGCCCATTTTAGATAAGGCTTGGGTTGGTTTAGGGTTTTTGTTGTTTGAGGCATATTAATATAAGTTTAGCATTATAATTAATTCTTAGGAGGTTAATTATATTTAAGCATAAGCTATATAATATTTTTGACTATATAAAAAATAATACTTATAATTATATGTATGCGAAGACGAAGTAGAAGTGTGGAGATATCCACGCACGACCACACCGCATTAATATGAAGTCCCTGGTCGTCACACTGCATTAGTAAGCATGGGTCGAATGGTAAATTGGAGTTTCAGGTAACTTATTAATGCATCTTAATAAGCTGCCTGAAACTCCAAACCCGCCAAAAACCAACTCCTAGGGTTGGTTTTTCTTAAATTTACACAATATAAGTTTGTTTATTTTTTTACCACCTTTCCCAAGGCAGGCTAGAGTGTCCAAAATGCCCATAACGAGCTGTAGTTTCATACATGGGCCTCCTTAAGTCTAGGAACTGTATGATCCCCTCTGGTGATAGGTTATATCCACCCAGCTCTTTCTGCTTGCCATCAACTATTAAACTAGCTTCTAGTGGCTGGTTATAACCTATAGCATAGGCTAGATAGACATACACTTCCCTAGCTTTGAATTCTTTTAGCTTATCAACCGCTATATATCTAGCCATATAGGCAGCTGAACGGTCTACCTTGCTAGGATCTTTGCCGCTAAAAGCTCCTCCACCTATAGGAATACGTGGACCATAGTTATCAACTGCTAGCTTTCTACCAGTTAAGCCAGCATCGGCATCAAAACCTCCTTGATCCCAATCCCCTGCAGGATTAGCGTGAATAGCTGGTTTAGTGCTCACACTTTGCTCCAACAACCAATCATTAATCAAATCTTGTAGTTCTGATTTTTTGACATGTTGAAAACTAGCTACCACCGCTATAATCTGACTATCCCTTAAGGTGACCTGAGTTTTACCATCATAAGGATGGTGTTGGTAGATATGCATATTTAGCGCACGTGCTAGTTTAACTTCTAGCGGGATTAGCTCTTCGGTCTCAGACGTGGCATAACCAACCATAATACCCTGATCTCCAGCCCCGCCAGTATCCACTCCTTGAGCTATCTCAGAGCTTTGGCTTTCTAAGTTTTCAATTACCTCTATGTTTCCGGCTAATCTCTTAACTATCTTAGCTACATTTATGTTCTTAGCTCTAGACGTTACTTCGCCGGTTATAAATAGCTTACCGTGACCTCCAGCTACATCTATAGCGCACCTAGCAAGAGGATCTTGAGCTAGATGAGCATCTAAGATGGCGTCTGATATCTGATCGCAAATCTTATCTGGATGTTTAGGCGATACGCTTTCTGCTGTTTTGAGGTTTGACATAAAAATAACTCCTTTTTTTGTATCTCTTCTGCCCAAAAAGTTAATAAGAGATTAAGGAGTTATAGTTCCTATGATATCTTCCCTACTTATATAGGCTAGAAGGGGCACCTTATCTCTATTAGAAGAGGTGGTTGCCGGCAGGTCATCAAGCTAGTTCTCTCGCTGCGCTCTAGATACTTAAATTAATAATGTGCTTTTACAACCCTTATTATAGCTATAACCATTTAAAAATAAAGTGATCACTATTAACTAATTTAACTTTAACCAAAGCCATTTTTAATAACCTCTAGCCCCTGCTATCATAAATAATATGAATGCAAGATCCCCTGAATTAACTACTGATAAATCACCTTTGGAGACACTAATAACCCAACATCAATTTATTATTGGCTTCTATGAGTTCCACCCTCAAGAATTTGAAGATTTAAGTGAAGAAGAGTTAGAACTACTTCAACAAGTCTACTTTATGGATAGAGATATAGACGTAGATGATGTAGCTGCGCATATAGATGAGCAAACCAGGAATAATCCTGAAGTAATTACAGCGCTAAATACAGCTGTTTCTAAAGTGGCTGATAATCTAGGTTTTACAGATGAAATGAAAGCTAATTTATTGTTACTTGATGAAGATTCGCAGTAGTCCTAGGTAAAAACAGGTAAGAAATATGGTGGATCCGGCAGGGCTCGAACCTGCGACCTCCACAACGTCAATGTGGCGCTCTAGCCAACTGAGCTACGGATCCATACATAAAAAGATGCGAATTAGCTAATATCATACTAACTAACTAACTAACTAGTAATAATATATCAGAAAATAGGTGTATTAATCTAAAAAACACCTCCTAGGGGTTAGATGTAACTCTAGGGCTTCACCCCTATTACCCCTGTTGCAAGGATATATAAACAGGCCTTAATTACCCACCCAAAATAGCAAAAACCGAACATTTGAGATTCTACCCACATTCCTTGACAAAAGCATTGACTTATTGTGTTAGATATACTATGATAGTTCCTGTTGTTTTAAAAAGAGAGGTGTTTTAACTATGAAGAAACAGCGTAGGCTAAGTTCTTATCCGCTGTTTTTCGAACAGTTACCGGCAGAGGTGCCACAAGCGGATAAACCTATCCAAAGATACCCTGGAAGAAAGCCAAAGTACCCTAGGCTACCAGAGGATAATGTTTTAGATAACCTAAACCACTAATCCCCTAGGTACCTAAGGATCACCCCGACTAAAAAGTCGGGGTGTTTTTTATTTATATGAGCCTGCATTCAGTTTTCTTATATATCTATATACTTAACTTTTTTGATATTTATATATCTAGCTTTTATACACTCTTATACCCCGCCCCACCAGCCTTGGGCTATAAATATAGATCTACCCCACCCCTGTTATTTAGACTTTTTTAGAGATTTTAGCTACTTTTCCACAGCTTTCCACTTGTGTTTTTACCTGCGGTATGACAATATATAGTCATGGTACGAACAAGAGGTGCCATATACGAGTGGTGTGAATTTGTTGTTTTAACAAATTTTAAAAAACAGCCGATTTACATATAAAGAGGCTGTTTTTTATTTTCTAACCCGTTTTAAGGAGATTTATCTTATATGAACTGCCCATTTTGCGGTTACAAGAGTACTGAAGTCTATAACAGTAGACAAACAGCTCAATCACATAAGATCTGGCGCCGTAGACGCTGCCTAGACTGTGAGAAGGCCTTTACTACCTATGAATCGATAGACATGAGCCATATAACAGTTATTAAAAAGAATGATGAACAGGAGCCTTACAGCCACTCTAAGCTACTAATTAGTTTGTGTAACTCCTGCATTGGTATAGATGATCATATTAACACTGCTGAAGCTCTAGCCGCTACTATAGAAAACCTAGTAGTAGAAACGCACAAAAATGAGATAGCAACTGAAGACATAGCAGGGCTTACTCTTCAAACTCTAAAGAGATTCCACACTAGCGCTTACGTACGATACCTATCATATCGAGGTGGTATTGCTAGTACTAATCAACTGCGAGAAATAGTTAAAAGTTAACCTATCGCCCCTACTACCTACTCTGATTTGGCCTCTTCCCCACCATCTTCTGAGTCACCATCTTCACTAGCCTCATCACCTTCGCTATCGCCCTCTTCGCCTTCTTCCTCAGCACCGTGTTCAGAAGCCACAGCCTTCTCAGCATCTTCATCGATAGCTTCATCAAGCTCTTCTAGTTCTTCTTCACTGCGAGGTGGATCGATCTTTACGATCAACTCTTCTGGGTCATCTAAAATCTCAACGCCTTCTGGGACTTCTAGGTCACTAACGTGTATAGCATCGTTAATATCTTCTAGTCCCTCTAGATCGATCTCGAAGCTTTTCGGTAGTTTATCAGGCAAAGCTTTGACCTCTATCTCTTCCATGTTGGTAACTAAAATACCACCTAGGTTATATGTAGCTGGAGAAGTACCTTCAAAGTGAATCGGTACCTCAGTCTCAATAGCCTCATCCATCTTCACGGTATAAAGATCAAAGTGTAATATATCACCGCTAACTGGGTGGTGTTGAATATCTACGAATAAGGTGTTTAGGGGCTTCTTGCTACCATCTAGGCTAACTTCTATTAGTCTGTTAGTACCAGCTTGCATAAAAGTGTCATTAAGCTCTGATGCATCAGCTGCGACAACTTTAGCATCTTTACCTTGGCCATAAATAACGCCAGGTACTAGGCCCTGGTTTCTGATATCAGCTACGGCCTTGCCGGTATCTTCTCTAGGTTTAACGTTTAGTAATATTTTCTGATCTTGCATGTGATTTAGTAAAACTCCACTTACATTGGTTTAAATTAGTTGTATCTCTCGAGGCTACATTATACATCATAACTACAGATAGAAAAGAGGGTTATTTCACAAATCCCTGCTTTTTATCTAGGCAGTCTTTTAGGAATCTAACATTGCCGCTCGAATGCGAACTATACTAACGGTTAAGACTAGCATAATTAAAAGCGCTACAAAAGCGCTTATGGCTCCATAGAACACTACAGTAGCACCGATAACGGCAGCTACTATGTATAGATGCGTCACTACTTGGGGTTGAGTTAGCCCTGAATCAAGCAGTTGATGATGGATATGTCCTCTATCAGGTGCGAATGGAGACCTACGGTTATATAGCCTTCTAGTTACCGCCCAAAGACCATCTAGTATAGCTACTCCTAGGACCAATACTCCAACGGCTATTTTAGAGCCTGAGTAGATAGTAATTACCGCTAGGATTAAGCCGATAGTAAAGGCTCCGCTATCACCCATAAATATCGATGATGGGTGCCAGTTGTAGACTAAGAATCCTAGGAGTGAGCCGGTTAGGATAATAGCCAGCATAGCTAAACTAGGATCGTCTACAGCTGGGCTTAGCGCTATAGCAAACAAAGTAAGTGCAGCGATAATACTAATACCTGAAGCTAGTCCGTCCATACCGTCAAGGAAGTTAATAGTATTAATCATGCCAACTATCCAGATAATACTAACTAAGTTAGCTATGGGGATGATATTAAAGCCTAGCCCAAGCATCTCTACTGGCATGCGCCACTCATCTAGGAAGATAAAGCCACCCGCTACAGGGTTCATAACAGCTACAATACCGATACCACCCGCTAATACCGCTATAGCAGCTACTACCTGCCAGCTTAATTTACTCCAAACACTCAAACCTCTGATATCTTCTATAAAACCTACTATAAAGACGATTAGAAGCGCAGCTAAAAAGCCCCATAGTCTGCGGTTAAGATCAAAATAAAGCAAAAACGGCAACAAAAACCCTAGGAATATAGCTAGCCCACCAATCCTTGGTAGTGGCTGTTTATGGATTTTGCGTACGTCCGGTACATCAACAGCACCGATCTTAAAGGCTAGTTTCTTAACTAAGGGTATAGCTAAAAAGCTAATACTAAAGGCTAATAAAAAGGCGATGATGTATTGCTCCACGCTCATAAAACCAAGCTCACCCCAGTTGTCCTAGCAAAGTATTTAAAACCACAATAGTAAAGATGTTGATTAAAATAGCAGCGATTAATAGAAAAAAGCTAGATAACCTGCTTTTATCGAAACAAACCATGGCTAGCGCTACATTACCGATAGTAACTAGTAAACTAAACAGCCCGTAACCATAAATTAGCTTCCAATCCCCTAGTCGAGTAAAGCCGATACCACTGGTATATTCGATCGGCACTACAAAAGCAGCTGGTCGCAAACGAAAACCTAACATAGCAACTACTACTACGCACAAAGCTATGGCTAGGAACAGAAACCAACGCACAAACTTATCTTTCAGTATCAACTGAGACTGAAAGAACGCAACCGGTTTTTCTATAAATATATCTCTAAGATTCATACACTAAAAGACATTATACTAGATACTAACTTATCTAGCTTAGATTGATGCTGCAACCTACTAAATCAAGTTGATTTAGGTATCTATATGCTAGTTTTTATTAACTAGTTGATCAATTATAGTAGCTGTACGTTCTGGTTGCATCCAGGCAGTATCGTGCCTAGCGTTAGGGTCGGCTACACTACTATAGGAACTAGCTTCAATACCCGACTCATAAGTATCGTCGACTTTATCGGTATCGAATAACTCATCACTGTGAGCTTTAACAATATTTACTGGTACGCCTAGCGCCATAACACGGCCGATATCTTCAGTAATATCATACTTACCAGCAGCTAAAGATTCTTTTAGAGCTAGGTTTGGCTGAGCAGATAACACTCCGCCACCTATTAACTGAGCCTTGGTTACTCTACTGCTGTAACTAGCAGCTGACTCCTCATCAATACTAGCAATATAGCCACCATTCTCAGACTGTTTTGTTGGATCTTGGCTCTTTAGTGCTCCAATTTGGTTTTTGGTAACCTTTTTGGTTACTCTGCCAACCAGTTCTGGGAAGCTCTGCTCTCCTACCATACCCATTGGCTGGACTAACGTTATGCTCTTAAATCGTTCGGGATCGTCTTGGGCGGCTTTCAATACAGCAGCAGCGCCCATAGAATGAGCGACAGCGTGTACATTTTTACCATTCAAGACCTCGGAGTCTACTAATTCTAGTACTAGACTGCCTAGACGGTGCAAAGCATCTTCTGGTTTGTTGATCTTCTCGCCTGTTTTACGTGGTTGAGAAAAAGTAACTGCATCGAAACCTCTATCAGCTAAAGCATCGACTAGTTTTTTATTGTGAGCAATAGTTTCGCTGTAGCCAGGTACCACCATAACTTGCTCCGCCTCAGGATTAAATCCACTAGCAGAATAGCTTCTAGCTTTACCGTATCGTGTATTGATTTTATTCTTATTCATGCACTAAACATTAACATAAAAAACTTGTTTAGTCAATACTAGACCTAGGAAACGACTAGGCTACCGGACGCCAGAGGGAGTCTTTACTCGAAACTGGTAGTGTTGCAATTCGGATTAGTATCTAGCCCTAGCTAGATACACCTGCTAAATCTTGGATAACTAGCTCATCGATCCTAGCTTCTATATCAACGGCAAACTCAACAGCCCAATCGTTACCATCTAGAAGTTGAGCTAAAGCTCGGTCATACTTTTCTCTAAAGTATTGCCCTTGATCACTTGGTAGCCTAGCTAAACGACGCTCATTGCTGTTATCGCGATTGTCGGCAATTTTAACTATTAAGGCATCATTATTAGCTCTAACTCTAGCAATTGCCGAGTCGTAGTCTTCACCAGGACGCTTAGTTAGTGCCTCTACCATGCCTAGTACCGACCCATTAATGCCTAATTGCCGTAAGTATTCTAGTGTTAGCCAAGTATCTTCTACTACATCATGCAATACCCCTGATACCTGATACTTTAGGCCGTAAGGTGCTACTGCTCTCATAACGCGAAGAGGGTGAGTGATATATGGGTCACCACCTTTATCTCGCTGGTCTTTGTGCGCCAAGGTTGCTATATCGATAGCGCCATCCAAGCTAATACCTGCCTCATGGTTTCTGGCTAATGGATCTTGGTTGTAGCGGCTTAATCTGTTCATTGCTTAATATAGTATAAATGCTCCCTTTTACTTTTGTACACCATAAGCGCTACCACCACGCAGCCTAACTGCTTGCTATTAACTTTTCTAAACTAGCCAAGGTATAGGTACTTATCATGAAATAAAAATACCACCTTGCGGTGGCATATTGATTTACTGGCGGACCCGACCGGATTTGAACCGGCGATCTCCTCCGTGACAGGGAGGCGTGTTAACCGTGCTACACCACGGGTCCTTGAAGTGGTACATTTGAATTATACCAATACCTGTAAATGAACTAATTCATAGTAGCAGCTTTAATAAATCTTGCGCAAGCTCTATATAATGAACTTAGGCTAAAAACCTACTATATGCCGATGTAGCTCAGCTGGCTAGAGCGCTGCTTTCGTAAAGCAGAGGTCGGGAGTTCGAATCTCCCCATCGGCTCCAAGAAATACAAACAGCTAATTGTATAACTAGTCCTAGATATTAATATCAAGATAGACGCTAGAGTTGGCCGATTCTAATCTTTCTTGGGCTTGCCTTTGTACATATGAGCTATCGATTAAGATATGTGAGACTCTGATACCTTCATCGCTCTCATCTGTAGCTTTGATGATATGGTAACCAAATTGACTACGTACAGGGTCTGATACCTCACCTACTTCTAGCGCTAAGGCTGCTTCCAGGAATTCTTCAACAAATGGGGTCTCCTCATTAACAAAACCTAAGTCTCCCCCATCCGCTGCACTACCGTCACTAGAAAACTGCTGAGCTAATTCAGCAAAATCTTCACCATCACGTACTCTGGTGAGTATATTATCAGCTCTACCGCGTATTAATTCCCGCTCTATCATCTGCAGACGAATCACCCCTCTGAAATCACGCATACTCCAACCAAAGAAGTTATCGATTGCTTGCTCTAGCTGATCCTGTCCACCTTCTTGCTGAACGAAATGATCGATCTCTTCATCTAATTCGCTGCGGCTAATTCTTACATTCTCTTCTTTTGCTAAGTTGCGTATAATTTTCTTTCGCTGCGCCTCGGTCATAGCCATGGTCTTTAGTGTCTCTAGCTGCTCCTGACCTTCTTCGGTAGTAAAGTCTATACCCTGACCATCTTCACCACCTATTTGGCTACTAGCACTAGTCTTTAGGGTCTTAAGTTCAAATAGATATTCTTGGTAGGTGATAAATGATCCATCTACTCTACCGGCTGGAAATGGAATTACCCTAGAAGCTCCATAGACTATGTCGCTATCACTCTGGTAGTGATATATCAAAGCCGCAAAGATAGATACAACTGCCAAAATTAATGAAGCTAGAATAATAGCTGTAACCTTTAGAGCCTGTCTGTGCGGTAAGCTCAAAGGTTTAACATAGTTTTTACCCTGAGATAGTATGTTTTCTCGCTCTAGATCAATTTCATCACCGGCAGCTTCTGGCGGGGTGTCTACATCTTCTGGACGTCTAATCTTGGGTTTCATCTTGTCCTTAATCTGCTTAAAGTCAGGCTTCATCATTTTCTCCTTTATTCATTAGCCCTGATGGGTCGTGGTTTGGTTCAATACCGCGAATACGTTTATTTAGATGTTCTTGTATATCACCGGGGTTGTGGATGTAGTTCATGGTGATAATTGGACCGGCATAGGTCTGAACTGATACCTCGCCGTACTTAAGCATTGTAGCTTGCAAGCCCACTATCTCATAATTAACACTCTGGATACGGTTATGGTTTATATCACCAACACTACGGTTTAAAAAGCCTTTTTGCCTAATCTCTATTAAGCGCTCGTTGGTAATAATATAGACGCTAAAGAACCAGCTAATAAATCGATAACCGAAAAACAGTAGCGCTAGAACTAAACCACCTAAAGCAGACCACCACACCCAAGATTCTAGCGGCCAAAAGATAGACGGCAACAGTCCAAGAGCAAAAATAATTAGGGAGTAACTTATGTGCTTGCGCATCACGATTGGATGCTGCCTGAAAACTAAATCTATCTCCTCGTCCGGGTGTTGTCCAGTAAACTTATTTGCCATAAAAGCTATTATATAGGTTTGGGTGCGCTTAAGTCGATGGTTAAAATACACCTTAATGCTTTTTAATGGCGTCCCGGGCAGGAATCGAACCTGCGACCTTCTCCTTAGGAGGGAGACGCTCTATCCTACTGAGCTACCGGGACCCAAAAGAGGTCTTACAGAGCCCAATTATAGCAAAAGTATCTATTGGGCTAATCTGGCCTCTCGTAATCCTCATAGACATGTAGGTATTCGCTTTTGTCATAATCTGCTAGTTCGTCTTTACTAAAGAACCTAGCTACTTCCTGTTCGCCGTTTTCAGCACTATCGGAAGCATGGATTAGGTTGCGCCCCTGACCGATAGCAAAGTCTCCACGAATAGTACCGGCATCGGCCTCTCTAGGGTTAGTAGCGCCGACTATCACGCGTACACTGGATGTACACTCATAACCTTCCCAGGCCATAGCTACTACTGGTGAGCTTTTCATAAATTTCTTAATATCGGCAAAGAACGGCTTATCGACTAAATGTGAGTAGTGCTCATCTAGCAGCTCATCATCTACTGATAGCATCTTGATTCCGATTAACTTTAGGCCTTTTTGTTCAAACCTAGTAATGATACTCCCTACTAAACCTCTCTGCACAGCATCCGGTTTAGCTAAAATTAATGTCCTCTCCATACCTAAATCTCCTCTTTAGACTTAAAGTCTCTACCTTAGTTTAGTTTTTAAATAACCAACACTACTACTAAGATCAGTGCTAGTACAATCCTATACCAAGCAAATACCGCCAATTTGTGGTTTGCAAGATAACTCAGTAAAAACTTTATCACTAACAGACCAGCAATAAAAGAAACTACTAAGCCCACTAGATAGATATCCCAATGGGTAGCTATCACTTGAAAAGATACTTGGTCTAATAAAACCCGCACGCTAGCCCCTATTAACACCGGTATAGCTAGTAAAAAGCTGAATCTAGCCGACTCAACGTGGCTCATGCCCAACCAAGAACCGGCCACTATAGTAGCAGCAGACCTAGATGTACCAGGTATCAAAGCTAGGCTTTGAGCTAGTCCTATCCACCATGCATCTTTGGTCTTTAAGTCATGGACACTTCTCTCACCCATCCGCCTATCGACTAGAAACATCGGTACACTCACGATAACTAGCATGAAAACTACCAGCCAGAGATTACGCATCAAAGTCTCAGCTAGCTCAAAAAGAAAGAAACCTAAAATAGCTGCCGGTAGACTAGCTATGATGAGATTAACTAACAACCTTCTGTTTCTACTCTCCTCTTTTAGTGAACGAGCTAAACCGCTTAAGTCCTTGCGGAAATATACCAATAGAGCTAGTAGAGTGCCTAGATGCAACACTACATCAAAAGCTACGCCGCCAAAGACAGTACTCATAAAATCCTCAACAACAATTAGATGAGCTGAAGAAGATACCGGTATAAATTCAGTTACGCCCTGAACTATCGCTAAAATAATAGCTTGTAGATACTCATACATTACTGATATATATTACCAATCAATTAAGGTAAAAAGCTAACGGTTTAGTGGTGGTAAATAGATTGTGCGCTCAAAACAGCTCTCACCTTGAGAATGTCTACTGTAATCATACCCTGAATTACTAGAATAATCGCTAGTATCTCGCTTGAAGGAACCACAAATTTCAAGGGTTAGCTCTTCAGTCTCTTCATTCCTAGATATAACTTTGACCGAGTAGTTATTCTCCTCAGCCCTAGCTTTAATATCGCTATCGATATCTAAATCAGCGATATCGATCTCGCCTTTTAGTAAGTCCTCGTCCATAGGAGCTTGTTGAAAAGCATTCTCTATACTCATTAAGTCGCTAGCTACCTGATTGTCATGGCGTATATCTTTAGTTAAGACGAACTGCAAGACAATAATACCGACGAAGAATACAGATAAAAATACTGCTAGTAGTTTGTAATTCTTCATTGATGTTTTTCTCCTCTACTCCTTTTAGTTAGTTTAAGGGACTTAAGAGTCTATATTTGACTGTTCCTTAAAGTATTTCCAAAATATTCCACCAGAAATACCGATGGTAATTACCGCATGCAAGGTCTCTGATAGTAGCGAAGTCTGCGGATCGACAGCCGATACATCACCAATAGTTAGAATGTTATACACATAAGCTACCAGCTTAATCACTCCGACCACAAAGGTAACTAATAGTAGTAGCTGCACTGCTCGGCGACGGGATGGATCGAGCAATACCTCAGGATTTTTACTTTCCTTTTTCTTCAACCGCAACATAAAGGCTAGGAAAACCGGCGCTGCTACCAAAAGTGCAGCTGAGGCTACCGGGATAGTCTCCTGATAAAAACTAAACTTCTCGCTATCGATTAAAGCATTAACTATGCTATGTAGAACCGCTCCTGTAGAGATAGCCACTACTCCAAGAGCTAGGAAATAGATAATATATTCAAAACCGCTACCAGAAAAGCCGCTAGTAATGACGTTGATCGGCTGAGAACCGCTTTCGTTTGATACTTTTTGGGTTGGGTAATTCTTAAATCCTGGGGACGGCGGAACAAGATCTTCACCACCATCAAGAGCTGCAAAAACTTCATTAGCCTCCCAGTCAGCTGCTAATAATCTTTCTTTAATGTCGCTATCACTCAAGCCCTTGTTTCGTGCTTTTTTAACGTAATCTAATAGCGACTCATCCATGTGTTAATTTTATCATAGTTTTTACTACACAACCCCATAATTTCCTCTAGCCTATTCGCATAATTCTCTCTAACAATGCGACAAAGTAGTTCTTAGCAAAGAGCGGTACTCCCGCTATACTCTTGTTTGTAGATACTAACTAAAACAAGAAAGGAGTACCGCTATGAATAAGCGTACACTATC
>JBJHCT010000004.1:0-59242 GCA_050486185.1 Candidatus Saccharimonadota bacterium | reverse complement strand
CTGTAAAGCTCCAGACTTGGTTACCGTCTGAGTCGATCTTGCGAACGGTTTGGTCGTCACTAGCTGAGTAGACATTGCTGTTTGAGTCAACGGCAACCGCATGAACACTACCACTATGGCCAGAGAAAGACCAGATTTCTTGAGAAGTTACACTATCAAGCTTTCTAACTGCATCATCATTAGCGCCTACTAGCAGCGACAGGCTACCGTCTAAAACTAAAGACCTAACTTCCTGAGTCAAGCTATCGTTAGACCAGTCGTCTAGCAATGCTGGTTGAGGTACTATATTTATACTAGGTAAAGCCACTACATTATCGCCAGGAATATCGGCTGGCCGTATCTCTACTTGACCGTAATTCGCCCCCTTAAGTACTACTTTGCTCAAAGATCTACTCCTCTTTTCGGTAGTTTATATACGTTTTTAAATTTTAGAAGAAATTTCAAACTATAGCAATTAAGGTTAGGGTTGCTTGTTCTTACTGGTGGGCTTCATGGTAGGAAAATATATGATATCTCGAATACTTTCTTGGCCTAACATAATCATACTCAACCTATCAATACCTATCCCTATACCAGCAGCTGGTGGCATGCCTAACTCCATAGCTTCTAGGAAATCCTCGTCTACTTCACCCCAGGTCTCCTCAGCCCCGGCCTTTTTACGCTCAACTTGCTCTTCTAACAGTTCACGTTGCAGAATCGGATCATTGAGTTCTGAGTAGGCATTGGCAATCTCTTGACCAGCTACAAATGATTCGAAACGCTCAATCAGTTCAGGGTCACTACGATCAACCTTGCAAAACGGTGTCGACTCTTTGGGATAGCCTATAACATGAGTGGGTTGAATGAGTTGGTGTTCGCAGTGTTCTTCAAACAGTATTAAAATAGCCTCTCCCCTGCTTTGAGGTTTCGTATCTGTCTCTATAGACTCTGATGCTTTAGCAAATAGCTCATCATCATTCATGGAATCAACATCGATATCGGCTAGTTCTTTTAGAGCGTCCTTGAGCCGCATTTTCTTCCAAGGCCGCTTAAAGTCTATCTTTTCCCCGCTATATTCAAAAGTAGTAGTATTAAATACCTCTTTAGCTACAGATTCGACTAACCGCTCCATTAAGTCCATAGCGTATTCATAATCCTCATAAGCTTTATAAGCTTCTAGCATGGTGAATTCGGGGTTGTGTGTTCTATCTATACCTTCATTACGAAAGCTTTTGCCCACTTCAAAGACTGCCTCCATACCGCCGGCAAGCAGGCGCTTGAGATACTGTTCTGGAGCTACCCTTAAATACATATCCATCTCTAGTTTGTGATGGTGCGTTATAAACGGTCGAGCCTCTGCTCCTCCATAAGTTACTTGAGTAATCGGTGTCTCTACCTCCAAGAAACCTTCATCGACCATGAACTGGCGGATAGCTTGAGTTAGAACGAATCTTTTTTTAAGCACCTCTTTGGATGTATGATTAGCTACCATATCTAGACTACGGTTGCGGTATTTGAGCTCTACGTCTTTAACCGAGTAGTGTTTGCTAGCTAGACCGGTCAGTGATTTGCTAAGCAGCTCCATACCCTCAACAGCAATGGATAGTTCACCGGTTTTGGTTTTACACATATGTCCACTCACGCCAATGATATCTCCGGTATCGATATATTGCCCAATATGGTCAAACTCACTCTCATCCATATCACTTTTCCGTAAATATAGCTGCAAAACGCCTGATTCATCGGCTAATTGCATAAAAGCCACTCCACCTATCCACCTCTTAGAAATAACTCTACCGGCAACAGAAACCTTAGCAGATTCATCCTCTTCTTCGGCTTTAAGCTTAGCTTCAAACCCATCAATTAGATCAGCTAATTTGTGGGTGACATTAAAAGAGTAGACGCTGTATGGGTTTTTACCTTGAGAGCGCAGGTCACTTATCTTTTTTAGTTTTTCGGTTCGAACATCTTCGGCATTAGATTGGCTCATACTTAATATCTCGCTTTTACAAATTGATTATATTTACTTAAAACTAATCATACCAGTTTAGTAGTTTTGGGGCTAGAATACATCTCTAGTGTTAAGTGGCTCAATACTCAATTTGGATGATGGTAGAGTGTCGATTAACCCTAATAGCTAGATATAAACCCTGCTAATTGGGTAGCGCCCGAGAAGGTAGTACTTAGTTTGGGTGGATACCTCATACTGTACCTCCTCGTATACCGTAAAGTTGAGCATAGGTATTTTCTACAAACCCAGTACCCACAGCTACCGAAAGCGTAATCCTTGTTATAGCGGCAGTATTGCGCCAGTACCCTTCGACGTGTTCCATTATTACGTTAGAGGCGCCAGTTCCGTTCTTGAAGCCAGATCTAGCGGATCCTCGCTTCTCCCATGCCGTACGTGAGTAGTCATAGAAATCAAACGTCTGCTGTGAAGCAAGATTAGCTGGATTCAGTGCCGACGGAATAGAGGTACTTGATCCAAATAAATTATTAGACCCATTTGAAGTTGCTGTTGTGGTGCTGGTACCTGTGGCTCGCGTTAGTATTCGGTCATAGTTGGTTCCATCGTCGCCGTTGAGACGTACGATAGTAGCATCTGCAGAAGTACTGTCTCGGTTAGAGCGACCAACAAACACAACTCTTAAATGATCGAAGTCCTGTGTGATAGCATCCCATTCAATAGAAGATGCGCCTGCAGCACCGACGATTACAGGTTCGCCGAGTGGCTCCATCGCCACCGACCCACCAATTTGCCCCTCTACCCATTGCTTATTCGCTACATCAGTAGCATTGACTGGATCTGCTACTTGAGCACGTCCCCATTCATCACGTTGGATGATAGTATCAGCATCTGAACTTGTGCTAGCTGTTCCTTGAACTAGCTGGTGTCCACCAGCTGTTACTCCATCATGTACTCTAAGAGTCTTGTTGGTAGTATCTACTGTAACTTCACGTTGTGCTCCTGTGAAGTTATCGTTATCTGCGCTACTTCCACCTCTTAGTTGTACTTGGTCGGGCATATGTGTTTGCTACCTTTGGTTAATAGAAAAGTATATATGTATATAAATAAATACTGGTTATTCTTAGATAATAGGTTAGTTAGTGTGTGTTGGTCAAGTTGTGTGGTGCGGGTGATGGGATTCAAACCCACGGCCTCATCCTTGGCAAGGATGCGCTCTATCAACTGAGCTACACCCGCATAACTTTATATATTTTAGCCAACTTTCGGCTAAAAGTCTCAAATGGTGGCGAGACTCGGATTCGAACCGAGGACACGAGGCTCTTCAGGCCACTGCTCTACCAACTGAGCTATCTCGCCTCAAAACATCTGAGACATTCCATATTCTAACTGATTTTTCCGAGCTTTGCACCCCTGAAGGCATAAATCGCTTATGCTACACTTATTAATAAGCTATGGATCAGGACAACCGAAAAGATAAACCTAACAAGAACCCACTACTAGCTATATCACAGCTGGTAGATACTACTTATCAACAGCGTTTCTTGAAGCGCTTCATCTATCTAATTATCCTAGTAGTTTTGGGTCAAACCATCTACTTCCTATACACCGAGGCTTTAATGCAGGCTACATTTAATAGCCTAGTGATTATTGGACTATGGCTGTCTTTAGCAGTACTTAAACATCACTCATACCATCTCACTTCTTCTCTGGTTATATTGTTGATGTTATCTCTAGTGATGTTTTCTATCCTGACTACGGGCCTAGGCAATAACACGGTATTTTGGTTCTTCATCTTCCCTATTATTGCCACTTTCTTGAAAGGCAAGCACGGCGGCAGCATCTGGCTTTTGATACTAGTGCTAATCCTGGCTATTCTATTTATTAGTGTTGATGCTGGATATGTCCAAGCTTTTGAAATCTCCTATGATGCTAGTACTTTTCAACAGCTAATTTTCAGTATCTCTTTAGTAGCTGTCTTTATCTACTTCTATCAAGACAGTCTAGATCAAAAAGCTACCATGTTAAAGGAAAAGGAAGAAAAACTTTCTAGTATATATACTCGATTGCAAGAAGAGATGGGTAGGCGCGAAGAGGCTTCTCAGAGCTTAGAGCGCAACTTGCAAGTTCTAGAACGCAAGAAAGCTCGAGACCTAGCCTTGCTGCAAAGCATCGGTGAGGGTGTGATTGCTGTCGATGCTGGTGGTGAGATTATTATGATTAATTCAGTGGTAGAAAAGATGTTCAACATCTACGAGAAAGATGTAGTAGGCAAGGCTTACAGTGAAGTGTTTACTCTATACAATGAATCAGGCAACCCGATACCCCCTTCTAAGTCCCCGTTGCACCAAACTATTCAGAGCCAGGAAATGCAAAAAAGCGACCGCTACTTCTACCGCAACTACAACAACCAGCCATTCCCCGTAGCTATCACGGCTAGCCCGATAATGCTGGATGGGCAAAATATCGGTGTCGTTGAGGTTCTAAGGGATATTAGTGAAGAAAAAGCCATAGCTAAGGCTAAGGATGAGTTTGTCTCCCTAGCTTCTCACCAGCTACGCACTCCACTGAGTGCTATTAAGTGGTATGCAGAAAGACTACTTAAAACCCTGAAAATGAGCGCTAAAGAAAAAGAATATATGAATACTATCTATGAGGATAGTGCCCGAATGAGCGGACTGTTATCAGACTACCTAAATGTATCGAGGCTAGAGCTTAAGACTGAAAAGCTAAAGATAGAGAAAGTTAGCCCTGAAGATATAGTCAAGAACGTCACCAAGGATCTTGAGCCTATGATTGAGGATAAAAAACTTAAAGTCGAAACTAAGATTAGTGGTAATATCAAGATTAATAGTGATCGCAAGCTACTAGATATGATCATCCAAAACCTAATATCTAATGCCGTTAAATATAGTAAAGAAAAAGGCCACATAACTATATCGTTATCTAAATACTCTGGCAAAGACTCTCATTTCAAAGATGGCTTAGTTATTAGCGTGGAAGATACCGGCATGGGTATACCTCTAGATGAGCAGTCGAAACTATTTACTAAACTATTTAGAGCCAAGAACGCTCTAACTAGTAATGTCGAGGGTACGGGTCTTGGTCTGTATACCATGAAAGCAGCTGTTGATCGTTTGGGTGGTATAGTTTGGTTTGATTCAAAACCAGGTAAAGGCACCCACTTCTCTATCACGGTACCTGATATGAAGGATTACCAGGAAGATAGTAAATAAATGGATTTGCTATAATAGTTTTTAAGATAATAAGAGAAAAATGACAAGGAGATTAATCAGTAATGGCACATAAGATATTAATCGCAGAAGACAATACATCCCTTCAAAACGTTTTAGCAGATACCTTTAGAGATGAAGGATTTGAGGTAAAGGTTGCTAATGACGGCCAGGAAGCACTAGATATCGCTAAAACTTGGGCGCCTGATGTTTTATTGCTAGATATACTAATGCCCAACATGGATGGTAAAGAAATGCTAACAAGCTTTAGGGCTACTGATGGCGGCAAAAATACCATTGTTATAGTGTTAACGAACTCTGATGATTCACAGCAAGTCCTAGACCTACTTAGTTTGGGAGTAAGTGACTACCTAACCAAGGCTGATTGGGAGTTAGCAGACATAGTTAAAAAGGTTAAAGAAAGACTAGCTGAGAAATAGAAATTTTATTAGGTAGAAAGGCTTATTGATGTCGTCTGTAATAAGGGTTAGCAGAATTCAACATCCAGACTCAAATGAGCCGAGTATAGTATTAAACTCCAATGGAACTATAGATTTAACTAAAGCTAACCTCAGCAGTATGCCTTTTAACAACCAAGGCTCGGATCTGGAAGCAGATAATGTGCAGCAAGCTATCGTTGAGTTGTCTGCTAGAGGATCCGGATTACCTGCGGGAGCAGTACAAGCATTTGCTATGAATACGCCACCAAGCGGTTGGTTGAAATGTAATGGTGAAGCTGTATCTCGCACAACATATTCTGATCTATTTACAGCCATAGGAGTAGCTTACGGCGAAGGTGATGGGTCTACAACATTCAACGTTCCTGATTTACGCGCAGAATTTATTAGAGGATGGGATGATGGTAGAGGAATAGATACTAATAGGAGTATAGGTTCAACCCAAGAAAACCTTAACAAAGAACACTCTCATGGTGGATCGACTCAATCTAGTGGAGAACACACTCATAGCGCGTCAACAAATACAACAGGTTCCCACTCTCATAGCAACCGCTTAGGAACAGGGACTTATTCCGGCAATACCCCTACATGGGCACGTCAATTAGATCATTTTGGTTTAGTCTGGATGTCTGGCCAGATATCATCTTCCGGCGATCACAATCACACAGTATCAGTAGATTCAACAGCAAACCATAGTCATGATATAACCACAAATCCTGATGGTGGGAGCGAAGCACGACCTCGGAACGTAGCTCTTTTATACTGTATAAAATACTAAAATTTTGAAAGATGAATAAGCTGCGCTTCGAGTTTGAGTATTTAATTTAGCAACTGTAATATTTGTATAGAAAAAATATCTACTATATTGGTGGGCGATGTAGGACTCGAACCTACGACCTCTTGTGTGTAAAACAAGTGCTCTAGCCAGCTGAGCTAATCGCCCGACCAGAATATTCTACACAGACCAAAGAATCTTTACAACTATTGAGCATATCGAAAACCCATAAATATATTGTATGTTACACTGTATTCATGATAGATGATAGAAAAACTACTGCAATACAGCTCCGGCGTAAGGGCCTATCTATTAAATTAATAGCTAAACAATTAAGAGCTGCTCAGAGTAGTGTTAGTATTTGGGTAAGGGATGTCGAGCTTTCTAAAGATCAGAGAGAAGCGCTCAAGAAGAATATACATTCACCAAAAGTTATAGAGAGACGACGACAAACAAGACTAAAAAACGAGTTAGCAAAACGAAGCGCAGTTATTGATAAGGCTGCGAAAAGAGTTGGAGCGAATTTGTCTAAGAGAGAATTATGGCTTATAGGTACCTCGCTTTATTGGGCTGAGGGAACAAAAAATCATGGGATGGTTATGTTCTCTAACGGCGACCCAAAAATGATCAAGCTTATGTTAAGGTATTTTCGCGATGTGTGCCAGGCAGATGAAAACAAGATGAGAGCACGAATCCACATACATCAAAATTTGGATGTTAGTAGGGCTGAAAGATACTGGCGAGAGATAACGAATATACCAAAAGATAGATTCTACAAAACATACAACAAGCCCAATAAATCAAGTAAGGGAACTAGGAATAGTTTACCAAGAGGTGTCTGTGAAATATATGTACTCGATACACAACTCCATCTAAAAATACGCGGATGGACACAGGGCATTTATACTGCCGCCAACATACTAGAAGATTAGAGGCGCCTCATATCAAAAGAAACGTTAGCACTTTTAGTAGATTTATATACTATGGTGTTGTCCATTTCTTAATTAAAAACGATCTAGGTTAACTGGTTTTATAGAAAAAGATCTCTATTCTGATAAAGTATAAGTATGAGCGCGGGTGGCGAAACTGGAAAACGCGCTACCTTGAGGGGGTAGTGGCCGCAAGGCTTTGGAGGTTCGAGTCCTCTCCCGCGCACCACACACACTTTACTTATCTACCTACAAACTAGTCTCGTACAGATGCCAACCCTCATAGCTAGAACGCATAATCTTTCGTAAGCTATCTTTATCAGCACCTATCTTGACTCCTGGATTAAGGATATCTTGAGGGTCAAATATCTGTTTGACCTGAGAAAATAGTCCGTAGCCGACTTCCCCATATTGATCCCGTAAATAAGCACTCTTGTATCTACCACTATCTCCTCCCGCCACTACTGATCCACCCACCTGAGCTACTTTCTTAGATAGCTCATCCATGACCTTAAATACTGCCTGTCTATCACCGGCATTTTCTAGGTCCAACCAAGCATATAGTTGCAAGTGTCCATCGCCAACTGAACCCCAAATAGCAGCACCTTCTAGATGGTTGGCTTCACATATCTTATAGGCTTCCGGTATAAATTCAGCAACTCTCTCAACCGGTACTGATAATCCATCGGCGATAGGTAGAAACTTCTTCTTACCTCTATCAATCCAGGTAAGTGCTTGGGCGCTATGTATCGCCTTTTTGATATCGTCCTGCTCATCAGGGTCGGTACTGATACGTATATCTTGAGCCAACTCCTTAGCTAATCTCTTAAGTTTCTTGATTCTATGCTTGCGCGTACCTCGCTTATCATCGTCAAACTCTATCAATAGGGTGACTGATGGTATGGCCTCGTCAACTACACCTTTAAGCTCGTCTGGGTGGTGCTTCTGAATCTGCTCTAGAAGACGTGAATCCACCATCTCTACCGAACTGGGTTTTAGCTTTAGTTCTGAAGTTAGGCCCACTAAATCCATAGCCTTACTAATATCATCAAAGGTCATAAGCGCGAGATGAACCTCAGAGTTCAAAGAAGCAGTACTTAGAGTAACTTCTGTGATAACACCTAAACTACCCTGAGAGCCGATAATCAACCTATTTAGATCGAAATCTTTCTTGGGTCTATTAATATCCCAGAGATTATACCCAGACACATCTACATTAGATACCTCTCTAAGTTGCTCTATGGCAGCCTCATTATCCAGTAGTAGATTATCGATAGCTCTATAGATGTCACCCTCTAAATCTGTCTGTCCCTTCTTCTTATTCAGCTCTCGTTTTGATAATGGTCTAGTTCTAACTACCTGACCGTTAGCAAGTACTACTTCCATTTCTTTGACGTGATCGGCTAGGGACCCGTATTTAATACTCTTGCGAGAATAAGCACCATCGGCCAACAGTCCACCGATAGTAGCATGGCCTGAATTATCAGGATAAACCGGCAGATGCTTGCCGTGACTCAGTAGAGTCTTTTGTAGATCGACATAACCCATACCGGGCTGCACAGTTATAGTATCTGAATCCATATCGATCAACTTATTCATATGCCTAGCGATAGCTAGTATGACTCCATCACCTATAGCTGCGCCGTTTTGATTGGTGCCTTTACCCCTAGAGGTAATCGGTAGCTTCTTCCCTCTTTCAGCTAACTGCCAGCTGAATCTAGCGGATTTTCGGATATCGCTTAGATCTCTAGGATAAACTACTGCTTTTGGTCGCATAGAGAACAGACTGCCGTCACTAGAGAAGTGATTTAAAACCCGGTCGGATGATACGACCTCTCCTCGTAAATGCTTGCGTAAATGGTCTGCTAAACTACTGGAACTCATTGATATGTATTATAGCAAAAAGTCCCAATAGATGTATGGGGCTTTTTATTTATTTTGCCCAAGTTGGCAAATTTTACTCAACTAGTCTACGTAGTGTTGGTTGAGTATTGATAGTCCAGTCATCAACATTATGAAGTCTATCGAGGGGGCTGATAATATTATTAACATCTAGTCCTGCTACTTCGTTACGAACTACGTAGTATGAATGCAGCCTATATAGCGGTAGAGCTGGTGCGTCTGTGCGCCACTGATCCTGAAAAGCCTCATACTTAGCGGCCCGTAAATCAAGGTCTAATCTAGTTCGTCCATCCTCTAAGTTGAGGTCTGCTAATTCAGATCGATAAAGCGATAGGTTACGGCCAGGATCATTAATTTCTGAAGAGTGCCAGTAGGCATAGACATCTGAATCTTTGTTAGTGCCAACGCCAAATAGCAGTACATCATAATCACGCGGCCTGAGGTGTTGTTCTCGGAAGCTATCTGCCTCTAGCTCAACCAACTCGACATCCACTCCTAGAGCCTCCCACTGCTCCTTTAAGCTAGTAGCAGCTATGGGATATTTATGACTATCTTGAGTAATTAAGCGAATGCTAAATGGTTCACCTTTATCAAATAACTTGCCATCACTATAGCTCAAACCACCGGCCTCAAATCTAGATCTGGCAGTTTGTAAATCGTAATCAAGTAGCGAAATTTTATACCCAAGCTGTGTAGGTAATAGTGGTCCATAAGCCCGCCTATAGTCTGAACCTAGGCGACTCCTTAAAGCTACATTATCTATACCTTGAGCTAAACCTCTCCTAATATTGCGATTTAACTCATCAGTGTTGAAAAAGGCAAAAACTTGGGCACCGGTTTCTAGCTGGTATATGGTAGTATTGCCCAAATCTGAAACCGTCTGTATATCGCCCATGTGGCCCATCGACATGCCGGCCAGTTCTTGGCGTAAATAGGCCTCTATCATCTCTTCTGAGTTATCAAACACAGCTAATGTAAACCTATCTAAACTTGGCGAGCCTAAATGGTAGTTATCAAAGGCGTTGAATCTAAGCTGGTTACTGTCGGTTATTTCAGATAACCTAAACGGACCTGAGCCTATGGGTTGCTGGTTAAATGAAGAGATACGTATACGATCAGGTTCAGTATCAGCTAATAGATGTTTGGGTAAGATACCAAAATCTAGCTGAGATAGAAATGGTGCGAATGTGTTGGGTAGATGAAAGCTAATAGTCAGCTCATCCACAACCTCAACCTCTATGTCTCGCCAATCAATATATAAAGGCGAGGCTATGTCGGGGTTTTGAATCAACTCTATAGTAAAAGCTACGTCTTCGGCGTCAAGATAAGCGCCATCATGCCACCTGATATCTTCTTTAAGAGTAAAGGTGTAGACAGTACCGCTACTACTAACTTCATAATCACTAGCTAAATCCAACTGCATATCACTATTAGCATCAGGTTTCATCAATCCGCTAAAGACTAAACTGTTAGCTACTTCAGCTACTTGACCATTTGTAAATATGGGGTTAATACCAGAGATGCTGCCAACTATACCCTCAATATATTGACCGCCCTCAGCCGGTGCCGAAGTTAGGTAGTGTCTATCAAGTGCCTGCAGCTGCCACCAAGTTATACCTATGGCTAGGACGAAAACCAAGCCCCAGCTGAAAACAAATCGCTCTACCGTCCTGAGGCTACGGTTCTTTAGGTGGGCATCGATAAAGCGGGAATAGGACTTACCAACATAATCCTTGGCTGTGTTGTAAGTTTGGCTAATCTTTGCAAGTATATCTTGGCTAGGAAGTTTCATGCTGATTTAAATAATCGCTAATTAACTACTAGACCTAAGATAATTGATAGTACAAAGACAACTGCAAATATAATCGTCAGCTGGTACATGACTAGTTCTACACCTCTTCGGGAAAAATAGAACGAACTATCACCACCAAAAGCCTGACCCAAACCAGTACCCCTACTCTGAGCTAAGATCAAAGTTATCATTAAGATGGCTGAGATAATTGAAGTAATCTGTAGAACTGCTTGCATATGTTTTGCTCCTTGGAATTTATTAGCTTTAGCTACTTCTTTAAAACTGCATTACCGGCAAAGTTAACCACCCACAAGATTACTACTGTTAGTAGTGCGGCCGTAAAGGTGGAAACTACGAATCCTGAATATAGTACCATTAATAGATAAAGCATGAAGGCATTGATGATAAGAGTAAATAGCCCTAGGGTCAATATAATGGCCGGCAGGCTAAGTATCACTAGTATCGGACGGATAAAGGCGTTAATTATAGAAAAAACCAGCGCCGCTATAGCTACAGCCATCCAGCCATCAGCTACACTTACACCACTAATTAGCTCACTAGCTATCCACAGGCCTAGAGCGTTAATACCCCAACGAATTAAAAACTGCTTAATCATATAAACACCATTATATTACTGATAGCTGCTTAGTGCAAAGACGCACTAGTCTATAAATTCTCTTTAATAGCTTTAGCTAACTTATCACCCACCACTTCAGCTACGTCTTTTAGGCTAGCTTCTCTAACGCCTTTGTATGAACCAAAAGCCTTAATGAGCTTCTTGCGCGTGGCTGGGCCTACACCTGGTATATCTTCTAGCAGCGAGGCGGTCTGAGCCTTGCCTCTCAATTGGGTATGATAAGTAACCGCAAACCGATGAGCTTCATCACGAATATGTTGCAACATCTTTAATAAGTGAGTGTGTTTATCCAATCTAACAACCTCAAACCTATCTAAACTCTTATCTTTGTTGTAAGGAATAACTATCTCCTCATACCTCTTGGCTAGCCCTATGATCGGCACATCTACACCTGCTTCTTGAGCGGCTGTTAGGGCTGCAGATACCTGCCCCTTACCTCCATCAATCAAAATCACATCGGCATTAGGCCACTTATTCCAGTGCTTTAATCTGCGAGCTATAACTTCATGAATATGCTTAAAATCATCATTGCCACCAACCCTCATCTTGAATTTGCGATACTGAGCTCTATCAGGCACTCCGCTAAAAAACACCACCATCGAAGCTACATTATTAGTGCCCTGAAGGTGGCTGACATCGTAACACTCAATTCTTTTAGGTGTATTGTTTAGATTAAGTAGAGACTGTAGATCCACTAAAGCTTGGTCACGGCTTAGATCAAAAAGCTCTTCCTGGGAAAACAGGTGTTGTCTTTGTAGAGACAGCAGATTGTTGAGCTGATCCCGCAAACTAGCCGCTGCTTCGAAGTCCCTAGCTTTTGAGTTGACCTTCATCTGCTTTTGCAGATCCTTGATAACGGCCTGTCCTTTACCTGATAGGTAGCGTTTGAGTTGCGAGATATTATGTGCGTACTCTTTAGCAGTCACAGCTCTAACTTCTGGGCCTGGGCATAAGCCTATGTGGTAGTGAAGGCAGGCTCTCTTTGGCATCTGCTTGTGAGTTACATACGGAAAGCTTTTGCGCAGTTGCTTCATAGCTTTTTTAACCGCTAAGGCCGAGGTGAAGGGGCCAAAATATTCCGATCTATCATCCATAGGTCTACGAGTAAAGGAAACTACTGGGAAATCATCACTTGATATTTTGATATACAAGAAACTCTTATCATCTCTAAGTAAGATATTGTATTTAGGCTGGTAGCGTTTAATCATAGCTGATTCTAAAAACAGAGCTTCAACCTCGCTACCAACCTCTAGCCAGTCGACATCGGCAATTTCCTCAACCAAAGCTTTGGTCTTAACATCCTGATTCTTAGATTGAAAATAGCTACGCACTCGATTGCGTAGATTGGCAGCCTTGCCGATATAGATAATTTCTCCGGCAGTGTTTTTGTGAAAATATACGCCTGGAGTAGCGGGCAAATCATTTAGTTTAGACCGCAAATTATTATTCATATCCTCAATCATGGTGGCTTTATTATATCAACTTAGGAAAGCTAAGGTGATTTATATAATATAGCCTATCGCTCCAGGAAATCACTGGTAGTAACCACTCGTCCGTTACTACCGCTTTCTGGATCATGATAGCCAGATATAGTAAGCTGGCCGATTAACTCTGCCGTATCACAATCTGGATCGTTTAAACCAGCCTCTACCATACTTTGATAAGCATTTTCGTACTCTTTGGCTACATCCTGAAAAAGACCTATAGTCTCACCAGTGTTCTCATCTACTCTCGCTCGAAGTTCCTCAGCTTTATTTACAAGATCTTCTGGACAGACTAGTGAACTCATAGCCTCAGGGTTACGCAGTACTTCATCCTCCCATGGCTTAAGTGATCTTTCTATTACACACCCAGATGCTAGCAAAGACAGGGATCCTAAAATAGCAGTCGCCTTTATACGTAAACTACTAATTCTTTTTTCTTGTCTTGTTTCCATTGTATTTATTAAACCATTTTATATAATTATGTCAAATAGTTTTAGCTTTTAGCAACTACGAGCACTTCAGCACACTCCTGACTGCAAGCCGTTTGCCTATCACAGCCCTCACATACCAAAGCTAGCTTGTTACAAGCCATATTAGCACAGTTAATATGCCTACTGGTGTTTTCTTGGCAGTAAATGCATTCACCGATATCTTCTGCTTCTTCTGAGAAAGCCACATTGAGCCTGCCATCGAAAACAAAGCATTTGCCCTGCCAGTGCCCCTTGTCTTTAAACTCTTGACCATATTTCACTATCCCGCCATCTAGATGGTATACCTCATCAAAGCCTTTATGTTTCATATAAGCACTTAGGTACTCGCAGCGTATATCGCCGGTACAGTAAGTTAATACCGGCTGATCTTTTGGTAGTTTGTCTAACTCACTTTTAATCTCTTTGAAGGTATCGATCTGGGGTTTAATGACGTTTTTACCCTTGAAAGCACCGATGTCACTTTCATATTTATTCCTAGCATCTAAGATTAAAACATCTGGGTTATCCTCAATATATTGATGCCAAGCTTTGGGTCTTAGGCCTTTGGTAGAATTTAGTACATCAAACTGTTCGTCTGGTGCTAGGGTTACTAGTTCTGGACGGACCTTGACACTTAAACGAGGAAACTCACCGCCCAATCCATCGCTCCATTTGTATTCAATGCCTTTGAAAATAGGGTGTTGATTCATCTCTTTGACGTAGGTCTTAAGATCATCTATGTCGCCACCTAACGTACCGTTGATACCGTGATCCGCTACGATGATGCGACCCCTGAGATTGAGCTTTTCGCACAAGCTTCGCTGCCAGAATTTAACGGTCTCTGGATCGGATACAGGAACGAACTTGTAGTAAAGAATAACTTTTTGCATAGCAACTATTTTATCATTTAAATCTAAGGTCGTTTTTATTAGGTCTGAACATCCTCTTGGGGTGTTTCAAAATGAGCTAAGGTTTGGGATGATATAAAAAGCCGAGTTTCTCCCTGAAAGTAATCAGGTAGAACTAACTTATCTCCTTCATGCCATAAACCTATCTGTCCCAAGACCTCAATCGCCCTATCGGTGGCTCTATCTACAACCTCTGCAACATCTGTAACCGACTTACGAATATCGTAAGCTACACTAACACCTCTATCTATATTTTTATCAACGTCTACAAACACCCCAGGACTTATCAAAACATCCCTATCGGGATTATCTTCAACCCATTTAGCAACAATACCCACAGCAATTAAGCCAGTGGCTACCCTTACTCTCTCCTCTACTAAAAAACGATCTATCTCAGTCTTAGGACCTTCAAACCGGTTGGGATCAACCATAATCTTATATTATAGTACTTTTTTGAGGTACTGTCCAGTAAAGGAAGCTTTACTCTTAGCTACCTCTTCAGGGGTACCGCTAGCTACTATTCCTCCTCCACCCTCACCACCTTCTGGACCTAAATCTATCAGCCAATCAGCATTTTTAATAACATCTAGGTTATGTTCAATCACTAGTACGGTATTACCGCTAGAGACTAGTTCCTGTAATACATCCAAAAGCTTTTCAACATCGGCAAAGTGTAGTCCCGTGGTCGGTTCATCCAAGATATAGAAGGTCTTGCCGGTAGAGCGCTTAGACAGTTCTGAGGCTAGCTTAATGCGTTGAGCCTCACCACCACTTAAAGTTGTAGCCGGTTGACCTAGACGGATATAGCCAAGACCGACTCTTTGCAGGGTAGATAGTCTAGATTTAATACGTGGTACATTGGCAAAGAATTCAGTCGCTTCATCGACCGTCATATTCAAAACATCAGATATGGTTTTGTCTTTGTAGTGAATCTCTAAAGCCTCGCGGTTATACCTCTGGCCCTTACATTCTTCGCAAGTAATATAGACATCCGGTAAGAAATGCATTTCGATTTTCAATACTCCATCGCCCCGACAAGTCTCACAACGCCCACCCTTGACATTGAAACTGAAACGACCCGGCTTGTAGCCACGCAAGCGCGCTTCTGGAGTCTTGGCAAATAGCTGCCTAATATCGGTGAATACATTGGTATAGGTGGCCGGATTTGATCTAGGCGTACGACCAATTGGGCTCTGAGTGATAGTAATAGCTTTATCTAAATGATCAACACCTTCGATATCCTCATGTTTACCCGGCACTTCATTAGCTCGATTAAGTCGCATATGTAAATGCCTAGCCAAGATATCATTAATCAAAGTTGATTTACCTGATCCCGATACTCCAGTGACCGATATAAATGTACCCAAAGGCAACTCTACATCAATGTTTTTGAGGTTGTTGGCTGCTGCTTTAACGATCTTTAGACTTTTGCCGTTGCCCTTACGACGATTCTTTGGGGTTGGTATGCTTTTTGTCCCACTCAAGTACTGACCCGTTAAACTCTTTTTACTAGCAATAACCTTCTCGATACTACCCTGAACGATAATCTCACCACCATGCTCACCAGCTCCTGGGCCAACATCGACTATCTCATCAGCCATACGGATAGTCTCTTCATCATGTTCTACAACTATGACTGTATTACCTAGATCTCGCAGCCTAGTTAGTGTAGTGATTAATCTATCATTGTCTCTTTGATGTAAACCGATAGATGGTTCATCCAGAACATACAAAACTCCCATCAGCCCAGAACCGATCTGAGTAGCTAAACGAATACGCTGAGCTTCACCCCCACTTAAGGTGGCCGCGCTTCTATCCAAAGTTAAGTATCCTAGGCCTACATCATAAAGAAAACGCAGTCGCTCCCTAATCTCTTTTAATATCTGTTGACCAATCTGTTGTTGGCGTGTGTCGAGCGACAGCTCTTCAAACCATTTAGATACCTTCTCAATACTACTTTGAGTGATATCAATGATGGATTTATCTGCCACAGTGACTGCTAGTACTTCCGGCTTTAATCTAGCGCCTTTACATACATGGCAGACAATCTCCCGCATATACTTATCGATATCTTTTTTGAAAAACTCTGAATCACTTTCACGGTAGCGTCTCTCTAGGTTAGATATCACTCCCTCAAATCTAGCCTCATACTTACGCCCAGTACTGGTGATGTCAACCTCAAAACGCTCGTCTTCATCAGCACCAAACAAAATCAGCTGTTTAACTTCCTCCGGTAGATCTTTCCATGGTATATCCACAGAAAAACCCTTGTTATCTGCTACTGCCTGCAATCGCTTTTGATACCAAGCATCCTGTCTACCCCAAGCCCAGGGCCTGATAGCTCCTTCAGCTATAGTTAATCTCTCATTGGGTATGATTAAACTAGGATCTATCTCCATCTTCATACCTAGTCCCATACAGTGAGGGCAAGCTCCATGTGGTGAGTTGAAGGAAAAACTCCTAGGCGCCATATCTATAATCGGAGCTTCTGGATGCTTAACGCAAGCAAAGCGGTTGCTATACGTATGCGTACTATCGCTACCTACGTCAACAACCTGAATAGTGCCATCAGCTAGATCCAATGCCTGTTCTACCGATTCGGCTAACCTAGCTGTGACATCCTCATCAACTACTAAACGATCGACAACTACATCTATGCTGTGCTTGTACTTTTTATCAAGCTTAGGGAACTCATCGACATCATAGACTACTCCATCGACCCTAACTCTAGCAAAGCCGGTTGCTTTCAACTCCTGGGGTATATGGCGAAATTCACCTTTGCGATCAATCACTATTGGGGCTAGAAGTAATATACGGGCCTTTTGGTTGGTTTTTAAGATAGAATCAACTATCTGAGCAGAAGACTGTTTGGAGACCTCACTACCACAAACTGGACAGTGAGGAGTGCCAATCCGTGCAAACAGCAGCCTTAGATAGTCATATATTTCTGTAACTGTAGCTACAGTTGAGCGTGGATTGCGACTAGTAGATTTTTGGTCGATTGAGATAGCTGGTGACAGCCCATCAATCTGATCGACGTCAGGTTTTTCCATCATGCCCAAGAATTGACGAGCATACGAACTCAGCGACTCGACATAACGTCTTTGGCCTTCTGCATAGATAGTATCAAAAGCCAAAGAAGATTTGCCCGAACCACTAAGGCCAGTAATAACTATCATCTTATCTCGCGGTAAATCTAAACTAACATCCTTGAGGTTATGTTCTCTGGCACCACGAACACTGATCACGTTTTCACTATTTTTCATCAACCAGCTATTATACCGTGAAAAGCGGTTTTAGACCAGTAATGTTAAACAGGGTTTAGCTTTGGTTTAGACCTTTTAAAATAAGCTGTTACTTGATAGTTTGGAACTGTTTGGTGGTATGGCGTCTTGGGGGAGTATATAGGGTGGCCCGTTTAAGTTCTAAGCCTCTCTCTGAAATGTTATCCGCTACAGCCCTCCTGGCCCACTCCTTTACTCTCGAACCCGTATTAGCTGAAACGCTGCAAATACTAATATGGGGGGTGTACCGTTGAAGCCCTAAACTTTCTTCAACTGGCACATCTGATAAGCGCCTAAGAACATCAGCAATTTCTTGTCTTTCTTGAGCAATTCTATCCCTATTCAATATCAGAGCTATATAGTTGCGGATGTTGGTGCGTATGAAATCGACATCCTCGATTTCAACCCAATAACCCCTTCTTAAATCAGTTAGTTCTTCGTATACCTCATCCAGGGCTTCACTAACTGCTAAACGACCAATTGGTCTAGAATTACGAACCTCTCTGAGAGATAAGATATTAGCAGCTAGGGGTTTCTCTGGGCCAAGACCACGAACTACTACACCCGGAACATCTTGCAAGCTTTGATTAACATCTAGAGATATTGGGATGGACTGAGCCTCTTCAACACTCCTAAATACCGACATGCCGGTATTGCCCAGGGTGTCTACTCGCTGATCGTGTTTGATATTACGATTCATCAACTCTATTTAAAAATAAATGTAGATGTTTGTAAATACTCTAAGCTACCACTCAAACTCTAAATTAGCTATCCTAACCCTATCACCCTTCTTTATATCTAGACGAACTAGTTCGTGTGTAACACCACGTCTGCGCATAATGTCTCTCAACCTCTGCATACCCTCATAGCTATTGATATCGGTTCGTTTAGCGAATCCTTCGATATCCTTACCCAGCACCACATAGACTCCCTTATTTTTTTCTACACTCCAAGCTTTCGGGTCATCTTCTAGTCTAAGTACCGGCATGTCTTTGGACTTATCATTCTCAAGAGCCTGACTTTGTTTTTTGTTATCTTGGACAATATTGAGTAGTTTTCCTAATAACTCCTGCAAGCCTTTATGGGCGATTGAGGATATGACGTAAACTTCACTACTAGCTCCAGCTGCATCTTCTAGCTGTTTTTTGTGCTCTTCTAGAATCTCCTCGGGTACAATATCGGCTTTTGTTAGCGCTATGACTTGAGGCCTCTTGCTTAAATCAACCTTGTAAGAAGCTAGCTCTTTCTTGATGCTATTATAATCAGCCACTACATCATCGGCTGAGGCATCAACTAGATGTAACAGCACTTTAGTACGTTCTATATGGCGAAGAAATTCCGTACCCAAGCCCTTACCCTTACTAGCCCCCTCTATGAGTCCTGGTATGTCAGCTACTATGAGGCTCTCTTCATAGACTTCAGCTACTCCTAGATTAGGTACTAGAGTAGTAAATGGGTAATCGGCAATCTCTGGCTTAGCGTTACTAATCACTGATAGTAGAGTAGATTTACCGGCATTAGGTAGACCTACCAAACCTATATCGGCCACTGATTTGAGCTCTAGCCTTAACTCCTTCTCTTCACCCGGTTCACCGATTTCAGCTAGCTGCGGAGCTTGGCGTACGGAAGATTTAAAGTGAGCATTACCAAATCCACCTCTACCGCCACTAGCTAAAACAGCTTTATCGCCTGGTGAGGCTAAATCGGCAATAACTTGATCCCCATCATATATAACGGTACCTACCGGCAGAACAATCTCTTCGTCTTGACCGTTTCTACCGTGGGCTTTTCTCTTCTTGCCGGATTGACCATCCTCAGCCTTAATCTGTCTAACATGACGGAACTTAGCTAAAGTATTAGCGTTGTTATCGGCTCGAGCAATAACGTCACCGCCATCACCGCCATCACCGCCATCAGGACCGCCCTTAGCTACAAACTTTTCTCTGCGAAAGCTAACCAAGCCGTTACCACCCTTGCCGGCTTGAATATTAATATTTGCTTCATCAACGAACATATATACTTATAGGATATATGTTATCTAACAAACTGTCGAGAGTTTGTGGTCGAGGCCTACTACTCTTAGCTTGTCTTAGAATACTAAGTAACTACTAAAGTGAGAGGCAGGTACCCACTCGGTCGTTATAGCTGGGATGTTAGCTCCAAATACGCTCGATCCAGCTAAACCGTTCATGTCAGAATACTTAATCATTGTGCCGTCCTCTGAAACAGCCTCAACTACTGCTACATGTCCGAAACCAAAACCTCCGTGGTAGTTCTGGGCAACAGCACCTACTACAGGTCGTGTCCTAGAACCAACCCATTGATTAGCATTACCTAGATTTCTAGGTACAGGGTTACCTAGCTGATTAGCTCTGTAGTGCGCCCACCATGTACACTGACCCATGAAATAGCTGTTATTAAAGAAGGGTGGGCTAGGTAGCCTTTCATAGCTATAGGATCCTGAAGACACTATCGTCGGTACAAAGGTACTAGCAAAGTATCCAGCAGTTGGGTTGTAAGCCGGCTCATCCTTAACACCGTCTGGTATAACAACCTTCTGGCCCTTAACCAATCCAGTAACTTCGGCATCGTTGAAGCTAATAATTAAAGCAGCATTAGCTTCATACTCTTTGGCTAGTTTTTCTGGTGTATCGCCGCTAGCTACTGTGTGTAACACACCGTTAATAGGTAGTATGGTTAATTTATCACCGACATTAACACCACCACCAACAGGTATATTATTGGCCCAACGTACAGTATTAGAAGTAATACCGAACTTACGAGCTATATCGGAAATACTATCACCAGACTTAACTGTATAAGTCACAATATCATCACGTGTAATAGTCTCAGTAGCTACAGCTGAAGCTTTACGCATATAAGCACTATCGCTAGATATTAGCTGTGATCCACTGCTAATAGATTCACTTCTAGCAGTAATATCATCAGCTCCAACTATACCTAGACCGCTAGCAATATTGGCAGCTACAAAAGTAGAAGTAGTAGAATCTAGGTTGCCGTTAGTGGCCCCACTAGCACTAGCTAATACCCTAGCTGAATTCTCTCTCACATCAATAGCTGACATAGGACCACTTAAGGCCACTAAAGCTATTATTGAGGCTACCACCAACACATTAAATAGGCGCGCGCTTACGCGGCCTAAGGTAGTTTCTGCAGTGCGCTTGAGGTTATAAAACCGGTTCTGAGCCATACTAGACTGTGCTAGCAGATACTCCGTCGCCTGCTTGGTACTAATAACTATCTCCTATCTAATCTGTTACCAAATTAGAGTCACCACAGTTCTTCATCCTTAAGTTATTGACTGTTATAGCCTACGACCATTTTTGATATATAGGCTCGAACTAGAATGGTGAATTACTTATAAAAACTCTCCATCATTAACAGATGTCACAGCCCTATAAGCAATGCTACTATCCTATCAAGCCATAAGCCCTGTGTCAATATAGATATTATGGCTTCAATATGCCAAAAAAATAACTCTATAAGCGTAATTATTTTGACTAATAGTAAATTCTGTATTTTAATATAGTAATTATCTACTTTTTACCTTAGTAGAGCCATTTACCCCATTAATATTGGTTTATACGCCTGCTAATCTACTACTGTCCGTCTAGGTAACGGACCCTATTAGCGTCATGTTCTTCAAAGGTTTTAGCGAATACAGTTTCTTCATCTGGGGTGTGTAAGAAGAAATACCAATCATGATCGCTAGGATTAGCACTAGCTAAAATAGCATCTAATTCTGGGCTACCTATCGGCCCTGGAGGTAGACCATCTATCCTGTAAGTGTTGTATGGATGCACAAATTCAGTATCAGCAATCGATGGTTGCAAGCTACTAGTTCCTAGGGCGTAGTTAACTGTAGCATCAGACTGTAGCTTCATTCCGGTATTAATTCGATTCCAAAATACTCCTGCAATAGCCGGCATATCTTCAACTGGTGACTCTTTGTGAACTATCGAAGCTAGTGTTAAACCTTCATGGATGCTTAAGCCCATATTACTCCAGCTACCTATAATGTCGGCTGTAATCTTCTCCTCTGTATTAGCTAAAATCGTCTCAACTAACTCCTCAGCTGTAGCATTAGCGGCAATATGGTAGGTATCAGGAAAAAGATACCCCTCTAAAGAGCTGCCCTCGGGTCTATCTGCTAATATCGAGTAGTCATAATCAGCTGCTAGAGCTGCATGAGCCTCACTACCACTAAACCCAGCTGCTGAGAAAACATCAACTACAGCAGCCAAGGTGGTGCCACTAGGAATTCTAATGATCGCGCTAGCTGTTGATCCGTTGGTCAATATATCTATCACCTCCTCTAACGATTGATTGGGTGATAGGGCGTAGAAACCGGCCTGAATTTGGTGAGCTACTCCCATCAAGCGAGTTTGCAAACGAAACGCTAAGGCGCTACGCACCACACCCTCATCCTCTAGCAATCTAGCTATGGCAGCCGAAGACATACCTGACTCTATACTGATATACACATCTTCTTGTTCTTGTTGGCTAAGAGGCTGCTGAGAGACGTTATACCAGTATGAACCCCCAGCAACGGCGCTTATTAAAAGTAGGCCGACTATCCCTAAAATAATCAGTAATTTCTTGACTTTAGATACTTTTTTGCTCTTTTTAGGCTGAACGGGTAAATCGTTTGGCTTAGATATATTTGGCAAATCACTAGGCAAAGAAGTCGGTTGAGGTTTTGGTGTAGGGTTTTGTGGTGGGGTTGGGGCTGAATTGCTAGGACGGTTCGGCCTAGTCGGTTGTTGTTTGTGGGGTTGAGGTGGTCTAATATCCATAAACTATTGAAGTAACTGCCCTTTAATTAATTTATAATTTAAAACTTTTACTGATGCAGGCTGTCTAGATAGTCCTGCAGTATAATCGTTGCTGCTAAGGAGTCTTCATCGGCATCGGGAAACTTAGATTTAAGAGTTTGAGCCAACTTAGTGCTCAGCGTCTCATCTTGCAACAACACCTCACATTCTACCTGATTTGTTAGCTCAAGGGCAAATACCCGTATAGTAGCTGATTGAGCTGTTTCCTCACCAGCTAGATTACGCGGCAGACCAACTACTATAGCCTCGACTTCTTCAGTTTTAGCTATATCAGCTATATCCTCTAGAGCTTCATCGTTATTATCTAGCTTCTTAAGCGGCGAGGCCATCTTGGCTATATCATTACCTACAGCTAGGCCAATGTTACTACCTCCCCAATCAATCCCTAAGAATTTACGCATACCAACTCCCCATCTATCCTAAGACTCGCCGTCTTCTTCAGAGTCTTCCTCTTCAATATCCTCATCCTCGTCAAGCCCATCGATATTAAAATCTATATTAATCTTTTCAGGATTCTTTGGTAGTGATGAAGCCCAGAACGGCGATATATCTATTTGCGCTCTAGTTACATTAGCTCTTGACTCTATATATTCAATAGCCTCTACATAAGCCATGCCGGCCAGAGTTTCTTGCAAGGTCTCTAAATCAAGGTCTGGACCTAAAATTCCAGAGGCTCTAACTCTAAATTGGTTGTCTTCACTGGTAGTAGTAATGTTTACTGATTCTAGGCCGTGATCTATAGCTACTAGACCGCTATCATCATCTGTTTTAGCGATATATTGATACTCGATTAAATCAAGTAGGTCTTCTTCATCAACAGCAAGTAGACTATAGGTTACTTGGATTATCAATCTAGCCTCATCAGCCTCCTCACCTTCCTCTGGATTTGATTCGACTTCTTTAACATCTTCTATAAAAGAGCTGTCTACTATGTATAGACCCTCATCAAATAGGGATTCTAATTCCTCTCTAGCATTGTCTCGTTCACCTTCTAGTAGCTCTTCTTTGGCATCTTCGATGTCGCTAGCAGAAACTACGGGTACTTCTTCTTCGCTACCGCCACTCATGGCACTACCTATGCCATATAGCTGAGAACTGTTATAGCCACTGATTGTATAGAATTGAGTTTGAGATCCCTTGTTGTAATCTGGGCCAATCTGATCAGCAGTCACGTTAACTGTTGCTGTACTGTCGTGCTCACATTCTCCTTGAGAATAGCTACTGAAAGGCACTTCTACCGTTTGATTAGTTACATACACCAGTCCTTCTGGCCCAGTAATATTAGTACCTGCCGGTATGGTCTCACTAGGATTAGTGTAGCAATTCACAAGCGAGATCTCTCCCGTCGCTTTTTCACCCACCGTCTTCTCACCAGTAGCTTCAAAATCAGTAGTTAGAGTGCGACTAATCTCGCGCACTTGAGCTGCTAATACAGACTCTTCGATATCAGACTCATCTACTTCCGTATCTAGGTTCATATCAAAATCGGTACTAACGTTTTGGGTACGGCCATCGATATGTACATCAGCTGATGGTAATAATCCAAGCAATCCCCAAACTCCTAGTCCTAATAAAATGATACCTAATACTGAGAGTATGATGATTTTCTTGAACCTATCAAAGTCAGGAACACTTTTATCTTTACCGGCTTTAAATCTTTTCGACTTCTTGTTCTTAGATTTTTTACCCTCTTCACCATCATCTAGTTTTGACGTAGCACTATCGGCCACATCGAAATCACTATCGCTAATCTGTGAACCATCGATAACGCTACTAGGAAGACTTTGATTAGACCCCTTGGCTTCTGGTACCTGTGGCTCATCGTCTAAATTGGCAGCTATTAATATTTTTAGCTGTGAGGCTGCGTTTAAAACATTTGGATCTTTAGTGATAATAACTAGCTTTTTGTCTGCCTCTTTAGCGGCCTTACGTAAGAGTTTGAGGTTGACCACGCTTTGAAGAACGGTCGATCTATTCGGTGGAACCAAAGCAATACCACTATCACCAGCAGATTCTATCTTGCTGATAATACCGACGATATCATCGTCAGCGTCTAAATATATTTGTTGAATATCTTCTTTCATAGCTCCTAGCTTTGCATAGCCCTGTTTATTTTACTAACAAACCGCTTACCTGGCGACTCACTACCAAGTGCATCTAAACCGACATTAAGTAGTCCCATAGGTGTAATGTAGGAATAATCATTCACTTGCCCGGTCTTATCTACTACTCTATCAACATCCTTAGGATCGACATGCTCAACTGTAATATTATCAGCTATAGGCACCTGTTTTCGCCAAACATCACTTTGCAAGGAGGTAGATATATACGGCAGAGCCGAACCGCCACCACATAGCAGTATCTTGCTAGGTAACTGATCGGTTGTATCAAATTCACTTAAAGCTAGCTCCACACCACTCATCCAAACTTTGACTGTAGGTAGTAATGCTTTTCTGACTTCTTCATTACTACCATCTTCACTCAGCTCGCACTTAAGTTTTTCAGCTTCTTCAAAACTAACATCAAGCTGCTTGGCTACAGCTGAAGTAAAACTACGACCCCCAATACCAAACATCTTAGTGCCTTCTACGCCGCCATCGTTTACCACTGCTATGTCGGTAGTGCCACCACCGACATCGATAAATATTGCGCTAAAGTTTTCGCTATAGTCTACACCTACCGATTTAGCTACAGCAAAAGGCTCGGCCGTAACAGCTATGAGGTTGAGATTCATATCCAAAGCTACTCGTTCTAAAGCTCCGATGTGCACCATCGGTGCAAAGGCACAAAACAGCTGGACCGATACGTCTTTACCGGTAAAACCTATGGGGTTAGTTACTTTATACCCATCTATAGATACATTGACTACAGCAGCATTAACCATAGTGATCTCTATATTATCTACTCCCGACTCCCAAGCAAGTTCTGCCTGGGCACGCTCTAAGGCTCTGGCCTGAACTCGCTCGATGATTTCTTGCATCTCTGCCTCATTAATCTCTTTTTTGGCATTGGGACGTTGGTAGCGAATAGTGGTGGTGCTGCCTTTAACTAACTCACCAGCAATACCCATAACCACGTCTTCGATACTGACACCGGCCATGTCTTCAGCTTCGGCTAAAGCTGCATCACAGTTAGTAACTACACCGGCGATATCGGCAATCGCTCCAGAATGCATATCACTTAAGGATTGGTGTTTACGGCCCACACCAACTATCTCGGCTTTTGTCTGTCCGTTATCATCTTCGGTAATCTTAGCTACCAAAACTTTGGCAAACTCGGTACCGATATCGACAGCCGCTATGTGTTTACTTTTAGGCTTTTTATTTGCCTTACGGGTTAATTTATCAAGCATATCTACACCTTATTTTAACATAAGCGAGTAGAAAAACGCTCAGGTGATGTCTTCTGGTTCTAATAAGTAAGTGAGTGGGGCGCTAACATCACCATCACCTCTTTTGACAACCACGTAACAGCCCACTATTTCTGCTCCGCTGTCTCCTAGTGCATCTATGGTCTCACGCAAGCTACTACCGGTGGTAAAGACATCATCAACTATAGCTACAAAATCACCACGTCCAGGTTGATAGCCATCTATTAGATTTCTCATACCGTGGTCCTTAATTCTCTCTCTAATTAGAATTAGAGGCAGCCCAGTCTCTAGCGCAACTCCTACCGCTATAGGTACACCTCCATGCCCTGTAGCAGCTACAGCAGTAGTTTTACTATCTAGCTTCCTAGCTAATTCTTGGCTAATTACTCTAAGTAGTTCAGGATCGCCAAAACCTTTCTTGATATCTATATAGAAATCCGAGGATTTTCCTGACCTAAGTTTAACTGGGTCATGTCGAACCACATCAGCAGCTTGCAGTATCTCTCGAAGTTTCTCAGACATAAAATACCTACCTTACTTTAAAACTGCCTTGATTCTACGTACACCAGCTGATGATGACTCCTCTTTAGTAATTTTGAACTTCTTACCATCTTCGGCCAGCTCACTAGTACGCTCAACATGTGGACCACCACATATCTCAAAACTGTACTTATTACCCTGATCATCACTCATCGAGTACACCTTAACTGTGTCACCGTAGGTATCACCGAAGGCTCCGTAAGCCCCTTGTTTGAGCGCCTTATCCGTCGGTATCTCTTCCCACGAAACGCTTAGATCCATACTGATGCGTTCATTTACCAGGTCTTCAACCCGGCTTTTTTCTTCGTCTGTCATTTTATCGGGATGTGAGAAATCAAATCGTAATCTCTCATCAGTAATGTTGGATCCACGCTGGATAACGTGATCACCTAAAACTTCACGCAAAGCTCGATACATTAAGTGAGTAGCTGTGTGGTATTTCTTGTGCACATCACCCTCACCACCTAAACCACCTTTAAACTGACCCTTTGTAGCGGTGCGGGAGCGTTGGCGCTGCTCTTCTAGTGCCTGCTCGAACTCTTTTTTCCAGTCTTTCGAAAGCGGAAGACTACGCTTCTTAGCCTCTTCTTCACTGAGCTCTACCGGAAATCCATGCGTATCGTATAATTCAAATAAATCTTTACCTGTCAGTACTATGTTTTCGACTTCGGAATTGCTTTCTGTATTCTGCACTTCTAATATTTGTTGTTTCTTCTCTATCTGCTTTATGCCTTTACGCAGTGTCTGCCTAAACACTTTCTCTTCCCTAACCATAACTTCAGTAATTCTATCTACCGATTCAGCTAAATCAGCAAAATCGTCCTTGTAGGCGTCGATGATTAGCGGCGTGAGACGCTCAATCAAGTCACTATGAATACCTAAGTCAAAAGCAAAGCGAATAGCTCGACGCATAAGCCGACGCATAACGTAACCTTGCTCTTTATTGCTCGGCGTCACTCCATCAAGAGCTAAGAACACCGAAGCTCTTAAGTGATCGGCGATGACGCGCATAGCTTCTTGATGGCTGGCATAATCTTTACCGCTAATTTTTTCTAAACTTTGAATAATCGGCTGCATTAGGCTGATAGCAAATACATCTGGGCTATCAAGTTTAGCTGCTGCGATGCGCTCTAATCCGCCACCAAAATCGACGTTCTTTTGTGGTAAATCATCAAAACCATCTGATGTTTTAACATATTGCATAAAGACTGAGTTGCCGATCTCCATAAACCGACCACAGTCACAGTTAGGATGACAGTTCTCACCAAAAGCCTCATCATGCTCAATACCGCTAAACTCATAGAAGACTTCCGAGTCTGGGCCGCCCGGTTCACCTTCCGGCATCTGCTCAGGACCACCATTTCTACTCCACCAGTTTTTATCCGCATCATAGAAAAATACTCGCTCACTTGCCTTCATACCTCGCTTAGCACCCTCATCTGATGAACCGATATCAACGGTCTTTGCCTCAACCCCCTTGTCTTTAAATAGTTGTTGCCAAATTTCGGCAGATTCGCTGTCTTTAGGGATATCAAACTCACTAGAGCCTATGAAGCAAGTGACGTAAATCTTGTTTGGATCTAACTCTACTTCATCGACTAGGAACTGGAAAAACCACCTAAGCTGATCTTCCTTGAAATAATCGCCCAAACTCCAGTTGCCTAACATTTCAAAAAAAGTGGTATGGCGATTATCGCCCACTTCTTCAATATCCTCAGCTCTCAAACAGGTTTGTGAATCTACTAGCCTACTTCCTTCTGGGTGTTTAGCACCTAAAAGATAAGGCAAAAGTGGCTGCATGCCAGAACCAGTAAATAGAGTGGTAGCATCATCTTGAGGCACTAAATTAGCCCGCGGGATAACTGTATGATCCTTTTCTTTATAGAACTTTAAGTATTTACTTCTAATTTCTTGTGCATTCATAACAAGTAGTATTGTAGCAAACTATGGACTTACCACTCCGCCACCGACTACTTTATGACCTAAATCATCTTGGGTGTAGAGTACTAATGATTGACCTGGTGTAATGGCTCTCTCTGGTTCAGATAGCTTAATAGTAGCCTCTTTATCTGATATATCTATAATCTTCGCTTCTGTTAACTTACCTAAATGCCGCAGGCGTGCTAAATAGCTGGCACCTCCCTTGGGAGCCTGGTTGATCCAGTGCAAGTTGTCGATCCTTACCTCATCGCTCATCAGAGCGTTAAGATCATCTGTAACATAAATAGTATTTGTTGTCATATCTTTTTTAACTACGTAAAGTGGCAAGCCACCACCGACACCTAAGCCCTGACGTTGGCCGATAGTATATAGCTCCGCACCTTCGTGCTCACCTAAGGTCCTGCCGTCCATATGTTTAATGGGGCCTGGTGTGGTAGTTATGTATTCGCGCAAGAAGTCTCTAATGTCGACCTCTCCGACAAAACATATACCTTGCGAATCCGGCTTATTAGCATTGGGTAAATTAAACTTCTTGGCTAACTTTCTAACCTCATCTTTTCTCATCTCACCTAAAGGAAACAGGGTTTTTGCTAGTGCAGACTCTTCAATGCGATATAGAAAGTAGCTTTGATCTTTACCCTCATCAATGCCGCTATATAGTCCGTAGTATTCGCTATCTTGATCTGTTTGGTTAATAATTCTAGCGTAGTGACCGGTAGCTACATAATCGGCACCTTTTTCTAAAGCCGTATCTAAAAACAGCTTAAACTTAATCTCTTGATTGCACATAATATCAGGGTTAGGAGTTCTTCCAGCTCTATATTCAGCTACCATATAATCAACTACCTTCTGCTTATACTCACTCTCAAAATCAAATATTTCAAGTGGTATGTCTAAAACGGCCGCTGCGCTTTGAGCATCTAATAGATCTTCTCGCCAAGGGCATTTATTACCGGCAACATCTTTAGTCCAGTTCTTCATATATACACCCGTCACGTCATAGCCTTCAGTTTTCAACAAAGCAGCAGTTGTCGAGCTATCGACACCACCACTTATTCCGACAAATATTTTCTTCATTGTTTCAATCCTCTTATAAAAAACTATCTACCAACCTTAACTTTGCAGCAATACATACAGTACTTTGGGAGCTTCTGTAGCTGTTACATACCAACCAAAGGGGCTGCGCCACCACTGGCTACGGCTCCAACGTTCATCTGGAGCTGGATGGTTGATTACCTCCACTGTCTCGCCTAGCTGAGACTTAAATTCAATATAGGTGCGGCGCTGGTGGTATGGTGATGTAACTAGAATAATGCTCTCATTACGAAGAGCCGATATGAGTCTAGCTGAACGCTCGGCGTTCTCTCTAGTATTATCAGAGAACTCCTCGACGATGATGACATCTGGTGGCACACCGGCCGACACAGCGATATCCCGCATGGCTTCGGCATTAGATTTACTGACTGGATCTAGGGCTGCTCCTGAAAAAATTAATCTAGGAGCCCAGCCTTCTTGGTATAGCTTAATAGCTTCTTGGGTTCTAGCAACAGTATCACCACCACTAACAGCTACAATGACATCACTTTCTTTCAGATCATCTCTGGGGGAGATATAAAAGCCTAGAGCTATGAGGCCTGCGACTACTAATAAGATTGGGAAAGCTAGTTTCAGTAACCAGTGAATTAACATAGCTCTATTGTACTACCTATCTCTAAGCTTGGGCACTAATACAGCTAGTAATTCAAGAAACTTATCGATCTCCTCAGCTGTAGTTGTTCTACCCATACTGATACGTAAAGACCCTGAAACTAACTCTGACTCTAACCCTAGAGCCTCTAAAACATGAGACGGCTTACCACTACCTGATACGCAAGCTGAGCCGGTAGCCACACAAATACCTTTTGCATCTAAGTGATGAACTAGTGTCTCGCCGTTAATATCGGCAAAGCTAACATTAACATTGGCAGCTATTCTGTACTTTAAGCTACCGTTAATTTGAACATCTTCAATACTCTTGAGCCCTTTAATCAGTTGTTGTTGAAGTATTTTGAGCCTATTGGATTCTGCTTTGCGTTTACCTGTAGCTATCTCTAGAGCCTTAGAGAATCCAGATACCATAGCTAGCGATTCACTGCCGCCTCGTAAGCCACCCTCTTGGCCACCACCATATATTAACGGCTCCAGTTCAATGCCGCGCCTCACATACAACACACCAGACTGTTTGGGTCCATATATCTTGCCGCCATTTAGACTTAGCATATCAACACCTAAACGAGCTACGTGTATATCTAAATACTCTACTGCTTGTGAGCAGTCACTATGTAGATACAGGGGTAAATCAACTCCTCGCTTAGAGCGGTCTAACCTCACTTCTTTAATCAACTCAACGATCTGTTTAATAGGCTGGATTACACCGATTTCACCGTTGACATAGCCGATACTGACTAAAACCACGTCATCTGTAATAGCTTTCTTTAATTTAGCTAGATCAATCAAGCCATCACTATTAACAGGGGCTGTGGTTACTCTATCCTCACCGGCAAAACCTTTAGCACTAGCTAAAACAGCGCTGTGCTCTATAGCTCCGACTACCACCCTAGCTTCAGGATGAGCTCGCAAAACACCACCTACGCTAAGGTTAATACTTTCTGTAGCCCCAGCTGTAAAGTAAATCTCTGCAGGGTTAGACCCTATGAGGCTAGCTACTTGTTTGCGGTAGCTATCTAGTTCTTTGGCTGTCTCCCTAGAAGCTACGTATAGTGCCGAAGGGTTATAAAACTTATCTTGCCAATATACTTCCATAGCCTTGATGACTTCCTCATCCACTGGAGTGGCAGCAGCGTAGTCTAGATAAATCATAATACTTTAATTATATAGGTTGCTAGTTATCTGGCGATAGTAAGCACCGGCTGTAAATCGAAGCTTAGCGACTTCCTCATCTGTAGCTGGTCGGTGTGGCATGCTTGGATATTTAACTATAACTAAGTTATCGGGTGCTGAAACTTCGTAATATATAGTAGCTATATCATTAGTGCCTTCACCAACCTGCTTATTCAACACCCACTCACCACGGCCATCGCCTTGGTGGTCGAAATAGAAGAAAGTATTAGTAGGGTTTTGGAATATAGATCTGCTAACTTCGGCTTCTTTTGCTATTAAATCGCGGTGGTTAACTTCGGCTAAAGATAGTTTCTTGAAAATACTTAAAATACCGATAGTCTTAGCTCTCTCTGTGAAAGTAACAGAAGGTGATGAGATTAGGAGTTCACGGTGTTCAACTATTAAATCTCCGATCTCACCGACCTCCTGAATCCAAGCGGCTACAGTTTCTGGTGAAGTTGTCGATTCAGCAACCCGAACATCTTGAGGAGGAAGTTCCGGTGAGTCTATAGGTGATTGTGTTGGATAATTAGCGTTTGGGTCTAGAGAATCACTACCTCTAGAGGGTAAGGATATAGTATCACCATAAATTTCACTACTGCTGGTTGTTGTCTGAGCGCTCATATTTTAAACACCTCTTTGGCATTAGTTGATGTGGCACTAGCTAAATCAATTAGCCTCTCACCTCTTAAATTTGCTAGAAATTCGGCTACCACCTTGGTATTGCCCGAATGGTTTACCATACCACGAAATGGTTCAGGGGTCAAGAAGGGAGAGTCTGTTTCTAACACTAGACTATCAAGCGGTATGGATTTAGCCGCTTCTAGCTGCGAGGTGTCTTTGCTGAAAGTTATGATACCGTTTAGGCCGATATATAGCCCTCTTTTAATACACTCTTCCATGGTCGCCTTATTGGCTGTAAATGAATGTACTACTCCGGATATACCCCGGTATTGATCAATGATCGCAAAAAAATCATCAAAGGCCTGAGTGCTATCCTTTGGGTTGCGAACATGAAAGATCATCGGCAAACTATGTTCTTGAGCTAACTCAATTTGATACTTAAAAGCCTCAACTTGATCCTCCTGATTAGAGTTTAGGTAGTAATAGTCTAATCCACACTCACCTATAGCTATAACCTCCTCCTGAGCTGCGAGGTTAGCTAGCTGATCTCGTTCTTGAGCTAGGCTAGAAGCTTCATGTGGATGCAGCCCTACGCTGGCAAAGCAGTTAGGATACTTGCTAGCAAACTCTATGGCTCTTTTAGAATCAGCAGCTGAAGTACCGACTACAATAACCTGCTTAACATTAGATTCGGCCGTTCTAGCTAAGAATTCAGATTCATCCATGTCGAAATCTTCCATATGGGGATGCGCGTGAGTATCGATCAATGAAATATCTGTCGGCATATCAATAAACCTCTCTAGTCTCTCTACTTGGCATTAAAACTCTTTTTTAGGAAACAAGGTGCCCTCTATAGGGTCTAGCTTATCGCCACTAAAGGTCTGCTTAATTTTAGCAGCAGCTTCCGGCATGAACGGCTCAAGCAGTTCGCCTATTCTAACTAGGTTAACGGCTAGATAGGATAGAATTTCCTGTAAGTGCTGGGGGTCTTCTTTGGCTACCTGCCAAGGTTTTTCTTCTTCGATATATAGATTTAAATCTTTAGTAAAGATGGAAACAGCTTCTAAAGCCTTATCGAATCTAAAGCTATTTATAGCCTCGTTGTAATCATTGATATCATGAGCGCTATCACCACCTAGACCGATTAATCCACCCTGATATTTAGAAATCATAGCTGCAACTCGGTTGACCAGGTTACCTAAATCATCGGCTAGATCGCTATTGTAAATGGCCCTAAATCTATCCATAGTAAAATCACCGTCTTGACCAAAGGGAGTCGAGCGCATCAATACGTAACGCAGAGCATCGACATTGTACTCTTCAGCTAGTTGCAGCGGATCGACAACGTTACCTAGTGACTTAGACATCTTGGATCCCTCGATATTTAAAAAGCCGTTAGCAACTATACTTTTAGGTAGCGGCAGCCCTACGCTCATTAGTATTGCCGGCCAATAGACACAGTGGAACTTAATAATATCTTTACCTACTAGATGCACATCAGCTGGCCACCATTTATCGTAGCCTTCTTTAGGATAACCACTCACTGTTAAGTAGTTCATTAGAGCCTCTACCCAAACATAGATAGTATGTTTGAGATCACCAGGATAGGGTATACCCCAAGACAGACCCTCTCTAGAGATACTAAAATCATCTAAGCCTCGTTCTATGAAAGCTACAACCTCATTACGCCTAGTTTCGGGCTGAATAAATTCAGGGTTGGTTTTAATATGATCAAGCAGCTGCTCTTGATATTTACTTAAAGCAAAGAAGTAGTTTTCCTCTTCGATTAGCTTTGGTTCGGCTTTGTGATCTGGGCATTTACCATCCTCTAACTCACTCTCTGATATGAATCCCTCGCAGCCCTCACAGTAAAGGCCCTTGTACTGACCCTTATAGATATCTTCACTAGCTTGAAGTTTTTCAAACAGAGCATAGACCGACTCTTTATGCCTATCCTCTGTAGTGCGTATAAAGTCGTCATAGCTGATATTTAACTCATCGAACAGTTGCTGCCATTGATCGGCCATCTCATCTACATAAGTCTGTACTTCTTGACCAGCTTCTTCAGCGGCCTTGATAGTTTTTTGGCTATTTTCATCAGTGCCGGTACTAAATAACACTTCATTGCCTTGATTGCGATGATAACGGGCTAAAACATCCGCAGCTATGGTGGTATAGGCATGGCCTATATGAGCTTTGGCATTAATATAATAAATCGGTGTACTAATGTAGAACTTTGTCATTGAGCCTCTTTTTCAGATACATATTACGTCTACGACGGATAAATTGTAGCACGGTGACAACCGCTATGATAACGCCTAAGGCAATTAACGGCCACCAATGAGTAGTTGCTTGAGCGGTTAGTTCGTCATCACCAATACTAACTCTAGCCCCTCTCTCACCCCCCATACCAAAACTCCAATACCTGATGCTTATATCCTGATTAGGAGCAATTGAACCTAAATCTCTATCGTCAATTCCTAATCCATCAATCACACTATTGCTCATGCTGCTAACTTTATCGATATTGAGTAATACCCCGGGCAAAACTACGTACTGACGCAAGGAAACATCTAGCGAGTCGATTGGATCGCTTTGCTCTAAATCATCTTCAGCCAGTACAAGTTCGCCTGGAACTACTAAGTTACCGGCTAAGTCTTGTTGTTGGTCATTACTAACCGCTACTAGACCTATTAGATTGGAACTGCTATAGCCGCGGTTATTAAATAACTTATGACCAATTGGGTCGATATTAACCCAGCCGATACCGGCGATATAGCTCTCGGCCCAAATATGCATGTATGGACCATTGTCACTGCTTAATCCGTGGCTAGGATAGGCGACTCCATAGATACTGCGCGATGGCACACCGACACTTCTAAGCATAGTTACTAGCAGGTCAACGATAGCCTGATTATCACCCTCTCTACCTTCTAACACGTCATCTGCACTAACTCGCCCATCAAAATCTTCGACATAATCGATCTCATCTATGACAAACTCTAAAATAGCCTGCATATTATCCCAAGCACTGTCTTCGGGATTAATTAGCCCGGTAGCGCGCTGACCGGTTTCACCCTGGGTAGTCCAATATCTTCCACCTCTAACTAGCGTAGCTAGCTCATCTGGAGTTTCAGCTATAGTTAGCGACTCTTCTGCGTTATATCTCAGCTGAGAAGCCGACACTACAGCTGTGTAGCTTATAGATTTAGTTTGAAACGGCCACATCCAATAGGAGACAGTTATATTACCGTCTTCATCTATGCTGACCCTGGAGCCTTTAGGTTCTAGAGACTCGAGCAAGCTAATTTGGCTGTGAGTATCTAGGGATAGATTGATAGATATGAAGCGGGGAATGATAGAGCTGTTTTTTAGCTCCTGAACATAATTCACTTTATATTTAGCGCCTTGGGCAAAAGATAGAGCTAATACATCCTCATCATAGTCACGGCTATCAAACCTGAATCTGGCTACGCTAGAGCTTACTTCGGCATTGCGTACTTCTGGACGATAGTTTATAGCTGGCCAGCTGCCAGGTACGCTAACTCTAGCCTTCCAGTCAGCATCAACACCAGCATCTAAAAACGGTAAGATTAAGGTATAGTTATCCTCTACACCTTTTGGATAACTATCTGTTGTGTAGCTAATCTCAAACTGCCAACTTTGGTTGTTACCGCTAATTGCCCTTGGAAAATCTAGCGATAAGACGCTATGGGTGAGATAGACTCCGGATATCTTTGACCTAGAAGTACTTACCTCATAATCTATCTCATTACCGTTACTGTATTTAACTTCTAAAGCTCCTGGATTTTCTAGTGGCAGCATAAAGTCTAGCTCATCTAAAGCGGCCGAGCCGCGGTTGGTTACACTGACTATGTGTCTTACGCCCATCTCACCATCACTCACGCTGAAACGATGATCGATACTAAGATTATGATTAGGGCTTGCCGAGACAGGAGTAGCTAAAGCAAAAACGGCTGCAACTAATAGAGGTAGCAACCCAATTATTAAAAATTTAGGCTTAAAATCATAAACTTTGAATTTAGACATACTACTTATGATAATATATTTTGCCTTAATTTGCTTATAAATACTTTTAGCTATTTACCTTATTAAAGATTTAATATCGTTTAGGCTATAACCTTTTGATCTCAAATCGGTTATTTCCTCTAATCTAGCTAGGGAAGTTTTTTGCGGGAAATAGCGTCTACGCTTAGTTTCAGACTGGGTAAAATCAAGTAAACCTATTTCGCTATACCACTTGATAGTGCTATCCCTAACTCCGCTAACTTTTGCCAACTGCTTACGACTGATTAGATCTTCTTGGTTGCTGCTATCTTTCTTGTTATTGCTATCACTGTTCTTCAAGGTACTTTGAGTGCTAGATATGGGTTCATCAGATGTATTACTGCGCACCATCTCTATAGTCGGTATACATTTACCTCCTGGTAGTTTGTACTCGCCACGAACTCCAGTAGTTTTAAAGCCATGGTGATTATAAAAGCCGATAGAGTCATCTAAATACTTAGCTACATGCAGATAAACCCTGTCATGATCTTTGATTGCTGTTTGTAGTAGTTGCGTGCCCAAACCTAGGCCCTGATGCTCTGGTAGTACGAATAGATTTTCTAAAATCATCTTACCAGGCATATTAGCGATTGAGGTAAAGCCTAGAATCTCTACACCAGACACAGCTACCCAAACCTGGTAGTCACTACTGAGTATGGAGTGTTTCAACATAGCTTGCTTGTTATGCCAGTCAATATCTTTAATATCTGCTTCTGTAATACCTAGCTCTTCATTGGGGTAGTGAGCTATCCAAGTAGTGGCATGTACATAAACGATACCGGTAATATCATCGGTAGTAGCTAGCCTGATAACAACTCCATTGTCCATAACTTAATTTTAACTTACTACTTACTATTTATAAAGCTTTATAGACTCCCTTTTACCTGCTCATACAGCGTTTGCCACTGGTCTATACTCAATTCTTGAGCTCGAGCATTAGATGAAATATTGAATCTATCTAATATATTCTCAATTTCCTGCTTATCCATTCTCAAACCACCAGCTAGAGAGTTAGCTAACTTCTTCCTGCGCTCACCAAAACCGGCTTTTATAAGTCTAAATAATTTTTTGGTATCGGCGGGGAAGTATGGGTTGTCTCTAATTTCGAGCTTTAAAATGGCCGAGTCAACTTTAGGCTGAGGATCAAACAGTTCCTTAGCTACCACGTCTAACATTTCGACTTTGGCGTAATACTGAACGCTAAAAGCTAGTACCGACATATCCCCAGGTGCTGCTACCACTCTTTCGGCTAACTCTTTCTGTACGAGCAGCACCATAACAGCTGGCTTGTTATCTGTTTCTAGAAAATTCTGTAGTATTTTAGAGGTAATGTAGTAGGGGATATTAGCTACCACCTTATACCTATTCGGTAGCTTGCCTATGTCAAACTCTAGTATATCTTGATTGATAACATCTAGGTTGTCATCAGGAATACGGGTTTTTAATCCAGTAGCCAGCTCAGTATCTGCCTCCACAGCTATCACCCGCTTAGCGGCCTTAGTTAGGTGAGTAGTTAGAGTACCTAAGCCTGGTCCTATCTCAAGAACTACATCTTCCCCACTCACCTCCCCTGCTGCGACCATAGCTTCTAGAGAATCTTGATCAAACAGCCAGTGTTGACCTAAAGATTTATTGGGCTGTTTACTGTTACTCATCGAGGTTGATTAAACTTAAACCGGTATCTTCATCAAAATCACGACTCCACTTCTGATCAAAAACTTGCAGTTGCAGCTCACAGGTACCACCTACTATCATCTCCTTGATATGACCGCCATAGGTTTTTAAGTTCGAATCTGCAAGAACTCCATGGGCATGCACAAACGGGTTGCCGTCTTTAAGGGCTATGTTGCCATGTAGGCTAACTATCTCTAGCACCTCATCTAGATTATGGAACTCATACTCTTTAGTATCTAGGTGGTAGTAGCCTACTTCGGCTGATAGCACTCCACCTAAACCGTGGAAAAAGCCCGCCGATATATTCTGCTCCTGGCAAAAATTCTCTAGGGTCGATATGAAAGGCTCACCCTTTTTAAATATCAGGGTGTATGTTGATTGGTTTTGTTGGTATCTCATGCTAGGTATTTTAGCATGCAATGGTCGGCTTACTATTCGGGAGGAAACTGAGAAAGATTGTGTGTCTGATAACAACCTGGGTTCTGTCTTGCTAGTCCTCCAGTGCTAATCTTAGTATTTTGGATAATCATATAGTCTTGGTCTACTGGACTAGCAAGGTCTGGTCTAACTCCTATTAGGTCTGTTCGACCAGTGATTGAGGCTATACTGTTCCATGTAGGGATCATGAACTGGTAGGCCCCATAAAAGCCGTTACCGGTATTGATACTATAGTTATTGGTACTTTCGCAAAATCTCAACAAGTACAGCCACTCTGCCTGAGCATTAGTGTAAGTTCCCTGTTTGTTGCCAACTATGTATATCTTAGGTTGAGGCTCAGACTCTGTCGATCTGTTTATCTCTCGGCGGGCAACCTCTTCTCCGTTACGATACTCAACTTCATAAGTAATCCCAATTATGCCAGGGGTTCCCTCTGTTTCCACACCATTATAGCCTATAGGTCTATCATTATCGTATATAACTCTAAACCCTGGCTGAACCTCTTCATTAACTGTTACTACTTCAAACCCCACCTTTGTCATTGAGACAACCATACCGCTTTCTATAGCAGTATCAAGCGATGGTTCAACAATATCGTTATTGCTTACATCTATACTTAACTCTTCAAGCATTTCTGCTACAGTCTCAGCATGGGTTCTGAGTGCAACCTGTTCATCCCCAGACTTAAATTTCACAAGGCTAGCTCGCTCTATCATAACTTTACGGCCGACAAAGCCTTCTCTAAGGAAATCTACTACTAAATCTAAATAGGCCTTATCCTCATCATGTATATCCACTACTCCAGAATTCTTGACTATCAATCTAGCACTATCATAGGCGCTCATGACCTGATAGGTATCATCACCATCAATTATGGTAACAGGATAGGCTCTATACACGTTGATATTAAACACCTGGTTAGTGATTTCAGCGTCAAGCGACGGCTCAACTAGGTCTTTTTCACCCAATACAATATCAGCTCGATCTAGTACTTCCGCTACTGTATCAGCAGAAGTAGTTATGGATCGCCTCTCCCCATCTACATAGATATTAACTAGTGCACTATCTCCAGCATCTATTCTGGCTGCCGGCATTAATCCAGCAGTAACCAATAGTAGGATGCCAAAAACACTAGTTGCTATCTTTTCTTCTAGGCTAGCCGAGCGATACATTTCTATCGCCTGGTTGTAATATTGCCTTAATATAATCTTCATATACCTCTTATCATCTCAATTTACTAAAACAGTAAATGAACCTATGTATTCTATCAATAAATACTGCCCAGTCAATACCAATAATTACAGGGGTTATAGACCGGTTTTACAGAGGTAAAGTAGGAATTTAATAATCTTAACCATTTACAGGGGTAGGAAAAATAGTCTACAGAGGTGATAGTAGATTATTCTACTCTTTCTAGGGGCGCATAGGCTAAAGATAACTTCTTATTACCGATCTTTTTAAAGGCAACTATTACCTCATCCCCTTCAGCTGCTACGACTATACCTTCGCCAAAAACTGGATGTTTAACTAAATCGTCAACATCGATACTATCTATAGTATTAGCGGTTAGTGTAGCGGTAGCGAGGCCGTCTTGACTGTTGCCACTACCAATACTGCCGATCTCGGCTATGAATCTAGCTGGAGGGTTAGAGTTTGATTGACCATACAACATCCTACTTCTAGCATGCAGCAGATACAGCTCTTCTTGAGCTCTAGTCATACCGACATACATCAATCTACGCTCTTCCTCCATCTCCTCAACGTCAAAGAGGCTGCGAGAATGTGGGAACACCCCTTCTTCTAAGCCGACTATGAAAACTACTGGAAACTCTAGACCTTTAGCAGCATGCAGGGTCATCAAGGTTATAGCGCTCTGGCCTTCTTTGAGACTATCCATATCGGTGATCAAAGCTACGTCTTCTAAAAAGGTATCTAGATCAGAGAACTCTTTAGCTACCGTAACTAACTCATCTAGGTTTTCTAGTTTTTCTGCTGCTTGGATACTACCATCATCTATATACTCCTTATAGCCTGATCTTTTAATCAAATACTCTATTAGCTCTGGCGGTGTAAGGTTTTGCTCACGTGCGCCGCTAATCAACCTATTGAAACTATTAAAAGCGTTGATAGCTCTAGGGCTCAAGCTAGAGCATTCTTCAACGTCTTGTAAGGCTTGCCCTAAGCTAATACCCCTACTTTCCTGCCAAGACATAAAGTCACCCAGACTCTTATCACCTATACCTCTTGTGGGTAGGTTAATAATTCGCTCAAAACTAACCCTATCGTTAGGTTGGTAGATAAAACGTAAGTAAGCTAGGATATCTTTAATCTCTTTTCTATCATAAAAGCGCACACCGCCAACTATTTGATAAGCTACGCCATAACGTATACAGACTTCCTCTATAGCCCTACTCTGAGCGTTGGTACGGTACAAGACAGCAATATCCGATAGAGGTCTTGTAGTTGATTTAGCGTAGCGGATAATGCTCTCTGCTTCCTCTAGCTCGTTATCGACTTGGGTCACCTCGACATCACGGCCTGCTTCAACTTCGGTCCATAGCTTTTTATCAGACCGATTCTGATTCTTGGATATGACACTTTGGGCTGCCTCTAGAATCGGCTTAGTTGATCGGTAGTTTTGCTCCAGTTTGACAACTTTAGCGTTCGGGTAGTCGCGCTCAAAGTCCAAGATGTTACGAAAATTAGCATTCCTCCAACTGTAAATGGCTTGCCAGTCGTCCCCCACCACACAGATATTCTTATGTTTGTCTGCCAATAGCTTAACTAATTGATACTGAGCATGATTGGTATCTTGGTATTCATCAACTAGGATGTATTTAAACCTATCTTGCCACTTCTTCAATATTTTGGGATTGTCTTCAAACGTCTTAACGGTCATAAATAGTAGATCATCAAAATCAAGAGCCTGAGCTTGAGACAACAAGCGTTGATAGCTAGGGTATATCTCTGCTGCTAGCTCCTGCAACGGACCGGAAGTCAGTGAAGGATATGAGTCACTATCGACTAACTCGTTTTTAGCCGAGGATATCAGGGCTTTAACGGCATTAGGGTTGAAGCGTTTTTCATCTACACCCATATTACGCATCACTCTTTTGATAGCTTGCAGGCTATCACCTGAATCAAAAATGACAAATTGGCGAGACAAACCAATATTATCGGCTTCATCCCTTAAAATACGTACACATATACTATGAAAAGTTCCAAGAAAGGGCATAAATGAACGATTATTCTCGTTCTCACCCATCAAAGCAGCTACTCGCGCCCGCATCTCACCGGCTGCCTTGTTAGTGAATGTTACTGCCAATATGTCCCACTCAGTAGCTAGCTTTTTATCTAATAAATAGGCAATGCGGTGCGTTAGCGTCTTAGTTTTACCGCTACCAGCACCGGCTAAAATCAAGAGCGGACCATCAGTCTGCTCAGTCGCCTCTTTTTGTTTCTCGTTTAGGTTTTTGAATAAATCCACGTTAAATAGTTTAGCAGTCAGCAACGCCAACTACCATGACTAAAGCCAGTTAAATATTATCCCAGCACCCTCTTCAGCCTGTTCAAGCTGAAATAACATCACCAGTCCTGCAATTACAGATATTAAAAAGATCGTTACTAACAACCAAAATCTTCTTGTACTAAAAATAGTGCTTTTTTGTAGGCTTTTTTTAGATTTCTTGGGCTTTTTCCTTCTAGCAGTCGCTAGATCAGAGAAAGTGTGTTGATGTAAATCCTCTTCTAGATCTATCTCGCTACCGTAGATATCTTCTGGAAGTAGATCCTCTTCATCAAAATTTTGCAATGTACTTCTTGCATCATCACTTACTACTTCTTTATTATCTAATTTCTTGCTATTTGACCTGCTGTCTTTTGATATATCAGCTGTAGCTACACCGACAGTAGCTTCACCATAACCTCCGCCCCCATAGCCGGAGGTTCTACGTGGAATATCATCCCTGGACTTAGCTTCACTTGCATCTTGCGATTTATCTAAATTAGATATATCGATTTCTCTAGGGGTTTTACCTCCCCCTATTTTGATATCTATAGACTCAGGCTTGCTATTCTTACTCTCACTCATCTTGCTGATTAGCCACCTCGCTGGCAATTTGTACTATTTTAGTAAACTCATGATCGTTTAAACTAGCTCCGCCGACTAATAGGCCGCTGATGGCTGGTAGATTGAGGTAACTACCGGCACTATCGCTACTAACACTGCCTCCGTAAAGAATTCTAACTTCTTCAGTGGCTGATTGACCAAACATTTGAGCAGTAGCGGACCTGATCGTATCTGCTGCCTCAGCAACATCATCTGCTTTAGCGCTCTCACCGCTACCTATAGCCCAAACCGGCTCATAGGCGATAACGATATCTTTGATTTCAGAGGCTGTTAACATAGTTAGTCCAGTCGAGAGCTGGTCATTGATTACCTGAGTAGCCTCACCGTGGTGCCGTTCCTGAGCAGTTTCACCGACACAGATTATTGGTGTAATTCCATTTCGTAAAGCTGCAGCCGCCTTGCGAGCTACCATCTCATTAGTCTCGCCAAAATTAGCCCTGCGTTCAGAGTGTCCAACTATAGCGTATCTAACTAGTCCTTTGACCTGAGAGGCAGATATCTCACCTGTATAGGCTCCTTCATCTGCAAAATAGATATTCTGAATACCAACACTCAAGCTAGGTGTGGCTGCTAAAACCTGATGCAGTGCAATAGATGAGGGGCACAATACTATATCAACACCCTCACTGAAATCACTTAAAGACTCTTCTAGCTTTTCAGCTAGATTTTTAGACTGATCCACGTTGAGGTGCATCTTCCAGTTGCCGATAATTATAGGTTTTTTACTCATATAAATTTAGATTTTAAATCGATTACCTTTATGCTTAAGATAATAGCATAAATTAGTGGTGGCAATGACTAAATTCCCTTCATACCATATAACGTAGCAATACTACCCGCCGCAAAAGTTCCCGCATGAGTAGTGATAGTTATGCGGTTAATAGCAGCTGTAGACCTCCAGTAGCCTCCGTATTCATGTATGAGCGTGGCGTGGCTTGCAGTTTTACCAACAAAGGACGCCACTAGTGTCTTATGAAAGGTAGTATCGGCATAATCGGGAATGTGCAAAATACCACTACCAGCTACATCAGCAGGCGCATTGGCTCCTGGCAGCGCCCACGTAAAAGGCATGAATGTCTGTGCTAGCGATTCGCTTGCGGTAGCATTAGCACCGAACCCACGTAGCATTTGCCTATCGTAATTTGCTCCAGTGTCATTATTAAAGCGCACGTTAACATCTACAACGTTAGTAGCGCTATCTGAACTACGACCCGCCAACTTAATTACAAGGTGTCTATAGGTTGCTGGAATATCCGTAAAGTCGAACGAGCCTGATGTATCCAAACGCACCTCATCAATACACTGAGTGTTGGCTGAATCGCTAACATGCCCTTCCACCCACTGCTTATTAGCTACGTCACTATCATTCTCTGGGTCTTCTACTTGTAATCTACCCCACTGATCATAAGCTGCTAGTTTAGATCCTCCTGCTGTTACTCCATCATGTACTCTAAGAGTCTTATTAGTAGTATCTACTGTAACTTCTCTGGCTGCTCCAGTGAAGTTGTCATTATCACTTGCTGTACCACCTCTTAGTTGTACTTGGTCGGGCATGGTTATCTCTCTTTAAAAAATTACCTTATATAGTAACTTGGTTATGTTTAGTATTATATACCCCAGTTGATCTAATCTAAAGCTTTTATACCGGGAAGCTCTTTGCCAGCCATTAGATCTAGAGCTGCTCCACCGCCAGTAGATACATGAGTGAAACTACTGCCCTCATCGTCCCAATTAAGTACAAAAGCAGCTGTATCGCCGCCACCAATGATACTGGTTATTTGACTTCTATGACTCTTGATTTCATCCGCTAATGAGTTAGAGCCTATGGAGAACTCAGGTAATTCAGAGTAACCTACTGGACCGTTCCAGATAACGGTTTTAGATTCTGCAATTATATCTTGGTAACGTTTAATAGTGTCTGGACCTATATCTAATACGTAATCATCATCTGATACTTTATCGATTTCTACCACCTTGCGCTGCTGATCTTCCTCTATAGCCTTAGCTACCGCTACATCAGATGGCAGTTCGAATAATTCAATGCAATCAAAGCAGACTTTATCCTCCAAAGAACACTCACACTCCTGATCGCTAGTATTCTTAGTTAAGGCTTTATTACCCAGTCTAGTAATTACCTCATCTTGATCTGTTTCAACCAAGCTAGCTCCCATATTATGTTCTTGGTAAGCCAGAAAAGTATTAGCCATAGCACCACCGATTAATATATGATCAGCTACATCGATAAAGCGCTCTATCACACCTATCTTGTCTGATACTTTAGCGCCGCCCAAAATTACAGTTAGCGGCCTATCGGGCTGCTCCATAGCTTGAGTGATAGTTGAAATCTCCCTATCAAGTAGTAGTCCCGCTACGCTAGGTAATAGTTTAGCCACTAGCTCGATGGAAGCGTGAGACCTATGCACTACACCGAAGCCGTCTTGAATGAACACTTCACCAAGACCTGCAAGTTTCTTGGCAAACTCCAGATCACCTGCTTCCTCACCTGGCCAAAACCGCAAGTTTTCTAGCAAAGTTATTTGGTTATTGCTTGAATCAACCTCATCAAAACCTTTAGCTAAAACTACAGGTTGGTTAATTAAGCTGCTTAGATGTTCAGCTACAGGTGCTAGCGAGAACTCTTCCACTACTTCACCTTCTGGTCTACCTAAATGGCTAATGATTACTACTTGGCAGTTTTGCTCTAGTAGATACTCCAGAGTAACTAGAGCTTGGCGCATACGGTAATCATCGATAATTACGCCATCTTTGATCGGTACGTTATAGTCAGCTCGAAGCAGTACCGTCTTGCCCTGAATATCTATATCTTTAACCGTCTTCATGATATCTCACGTACTTTAATAGTATCGGTTCCGCCGGCTACACCTGGATTTTCACCATAGGTAAGTACTAGCATATCCCCTTCCCTGAGATTGCCATGTTTTTTCAGATCCTTAATAGCTTTCTCGCCTGCACCTTTGGGGCTTTTGTAGTAAAAGGACTTACCGCCATAAACGATGGCTAGTTGCTGGGATACTTTTTTGTTGGTTGTAGCCATAATGATGGGCATTTGTGGTCTGTGCGAGGCGATATTCTTCGCCGTACGACCAGAAGCGGTCTCAGCTACAATCATCTTGGCTTTGAGTTGGTGAGCTAGCGTAATAGCAGCAGAGGCTATAGCACTACCTTGAGAGTCATCTTCCATATTCATAAATAACGGCTCAACCGGTGAGTTCGACTCAGTATATAGACTGACTCGCTTCATTAATTTCACTGATTCTACTGGGTATTTACCGGAATTAGTCTCATCAGATAGCATTAAGCAATCAGCTCCGCAGATTACGGCTGTAGCAATATCAGAAACTTCTGCCCTAGTTGGCTGTGGTGAATCGGTCATAGAAGCTAACATCTGAGTAGCTACAATAGCTACCTTGCCATATTTTTGAGCTAGACCGATTATCTTACGTTGCAATATCGGTACTACCTCTGGCCCTACCTCTATAGCTAAATCGCCTCTTGCTATCATGACGCTATCACTTACTTTAGTAATCTCTTCGATACTCTCAGCTGCGGCTTTGGTTTCAATCTTGGCGATAATCTTGATCTCACCTCCACCATTTTCATCTAGGTATTGACGCAGCTGCTCAATATCAGAAGCTCTCTGCACAAAAGACATAGCAATATAGTCGGCGTCGTTATTAATAGCAAAGTTAATATCCTCATAGTCCTTGGTGGTTAGAATATCTCCACCTAAATCGGTATCGGGCAGATTGATGCCTTTTTTGGAAGTTAGCTTGCCACCAGTTACAACTTTGGCGGTAATTACTCCACTGTTTACACTCATAACTTCTAATTCTATCTTGCCATCAAAGAGATAAATGGGCTCGCCTGGATTTACTTTGCCACTGAAATCATATTGCAGCGGTATTACGTTGTCTTGCTCATAGTTACCACCGTGAGATAGTTTGACTTCACTGTCTGTTTTTAGTTCAATACCGCCTTCAGGTAGCTCACCTATGCGTATCTTGGGGCCTTGAAGATCCACTATGATAGCTATCGGCTTATCTAGTTCATCTGAAGCTTCCCGAGCATTCTTAATGTGTTGAGCATGGCTTGCGTGCGTGCCGTGTGATAGATTTAGCCTTACGCCATTAACTCCAGCTTCTATGAGCTCTCTAACTATTTTGGGGTCTTCAGTAGATGGTCCGAAGCTAGCAATTATTTTTGTACGTTTGAATTTTACGGTTTTCATATTTACTTAATAGTTTAGCAGGGAAACTGCTTGGTTGTAAGGCTTTATAAGGATAAGTCTAAAAATCAACTGGTGACCCCGGCGGGATTTGAACCCGCGTTGCCAGGATGAAAACCTGGTGTCCTAGACCGGGCTAGACGACGGGGCCGTCAGTTAATTTCTAGTTTTTAATAATTTTATAGGTACGGCGGTATGTAATCTGCTAACTAAAAAACACTACCATATATTGTACAAGTTTTCACCCCTTAAACAATTGCTAACAAGCGCAAGTAGCGCTTTTTCTTTAACATTTTGCTAAACTATCTACATGGCAAAAAAGCGTAATAAGAAGTATAAGGGTCAGTCTAATCAATCTGTTAAAATACACCGTTACGATGCTGAAGTAGAGGAAAAAAAGGCTGCAAAAAAGAAGTTCAAAATTAGGCTTATTGCTCTAACTATTTTAAGCTTGATTATCTTTTTGATTTTGTGGCTAATATTCTAAACTCTCTGCCATAAAGGTTGGCTAACTCTAGTTGTCGTTGGTATTAAAACGAAAACCAAATGTCGAGCCTTTGCCTTCCTGGCTTTCAAAGATTATTTCACCACCTTGTAGCTCTATCACCTGCTTGGCCATGTAGAGTCCTAGGCCTGTACCATCTGGTCTGACAGTTTTAGCATTTTCAGCTCTAAAGAACTTTTTAAATAGCTCTTTTTGGGCCTCTTTAGATACACCTATACCATTATCAACTACCCTAAATTCTACTGAATCGTCTTTATTTTCTAGATAGATATCTACTTTGCCCTCCGGAGAGTAATAGATCGCATTATCGGTAAAGTTCATAACTACCTGACGGATCTTGGTCTCATCTAGGCTAAGTTTAGGTAGTTTACTCTTTGGTTTATGCAAGATTAATTTCACATTCCTAGCTTCGGCCTGGCGCTTCAACTGATCGACTTCTTCTTGAACTAATTCCAACATATCAACCTCAGTCTTATCGATCATTAGTTTACCAGTGCTAATTCTTGAAACGTTAAGCATATCGGCAATTAAGTGCACCATCCGTTTAGAGCTGACAAAGGATAGGTCGACAAATTCGTGTTGTTTTTTCGATAGTTTTCCGGCATCACCCTCTAGTAGCATAGATAAATATCCCTTAACGGTTGTAAGTGGTGTGCGTAGCTGGTGTGAAGCCATAGAGATAAACTCATCCTTGGCCTCATCTAGTTTAATTAACCTCTCGTTGGTCTCACGCAACTTAGCAGTAGCATCTTCTACTTCTTGCTTCAAAGTTTCTGAGAAGGCCTGTATCTCCTCGTAGCTCTTGGCGTTTTGGATAGCTACAGCTAGTTCCTGAGACAGTATCTCTAACATATTGATGTCTTGCTGGGTGTAGATAGTACCAGAAGATTTAGAACCTAAAATCATGTAGCCGATTAATCCATCTTGGGTCGATAGTCTAACTAGAGCATAAGCTCTCATATCTTTTAGTGCGCCTTTAATGTTGTCGTTGTCGTTTTCAATTTCATCCAAAATACTGATCTGCTCAGTAAAGCGATTAAGGCTGTCGGTATTCACCTCTATATCTTCATGGGAACCAATATGGGTAGATTTATATATCCCATCTTTACCCAAAACTACCAGTCTACCGAACTCGACTTTGAGAGTATCTTTGATAACCTGAAGGCTCTCATCTAGTAGCTCAAAACTATTACTTTTACTGACAAATATCTTGCCTAAAGAGTTTAGTACCTCTTCGGTATCATATCGGTCTCGGTAAAATATTCGGTTAGTTAGTTTATCAAAGAAGCGTTTGATGGGCTGGAAAGTAAAAGCTAGAAATACTGCAAGTAGAGTGTAGATGGCTTGTTGCAAGGTAGTGGTTTGAGTGCCGGGGAAGAATCTATCGACTATATTGAAGACTATTAGTCCGTAGGTTAAACCAAGAGTTGCTATGACTAGCACGTAAGCGATAGACCTAGCAATAACTAGACGTATATCAAACAATCGGTGCTTAACGATTACATAAGCCATCCCCAGTGCTAGAAATATAGTTGCAAATGGGCCAAGGTTTGTAAGAGCAAAAGAGCCAGTCAATATGGGTATCAGGGCATTGGTTATAACAGATAGTATTGTCATTATAGCTAGGCTCAACAAGACAATAACTATCCTCGCCCTCACAATGCCTTCATTTTTAATATAACCGATTATAAGCTGCCATAAAGAGACTAGTATGCTAGTAAAGATGCTGGCAAAATACATTGATGCAAGTAATCCAAACTCTATAGCGTAAACACCTTGCTGTTCGTATATATCTACAATAACCAATGGTGTTAATCCTAATATAGAGCCGATAATAACTATGGACGTTAGAGTATTTAAATATCTAATATTATGAGAGGCAATAATAGCTGTAAACCTCATCAAAAAAACTAGTGAAGCAGCTGAAAAAAATAGAACTAAGTGGTTAGACAGTAGAGCTAGTTCATGAGATAAGGTAAAGTCATTACTATAATAATTAGACAAAACCCATAGAGACAAAAGCGTTGAAAAACCGAAAAAATAAACATTTAGCTTATTTCGGTAATTCTTGGCTAAAACTATAAAACCTATAGAAAATAGTATTGAGGACAGCAGAATACTAGTCCCTAAGTGCAAATCCATAACAATTATTATATATGCAAGTAGTCTATTGTGCTAACTAGCTAACTAGCTAACTAGCTAATTACTGAATACCTACTGAGAGTTATTAAAAGCTAGCCTACCAATTGATTGTCTGAATCCTTCTGGTGTGTCTTTAACTAGCTTAAAACCGTCTACAGCATCGAACGACAGGCAGTTTGGTGCTGTCGCATCAGCAAAGCGACCTTTATACCCAAGTATGCGCCAAATAGCCTGAGTAGAAGCAACCCCAGCCGCCATAGCGACTCCAGGAGCTACAGATGGTGCAGTCATTTCGCCATTAGACACTTTTTCTAATACTCTCAAGTCGGTATAGCTCGGTATATGGCCAACCCAGCGTTCAATAGGTATCTCTTGGTCTGCTACTTCTGATAACGGAGCATTTTTATCTATACCCATCATATCTTCAAAAGTATACCCCTCTGGATCAAATGAGGTTACATAACAACCATAACCAACGTTAAGAGCCATCAAGACTGGTCTTCCTTGTTTTCTAGATTCTCTAGCTATCATCACACCTATGCCTGGGACTGTAAACTCTGTTTCATCTATTACTAAGTCGCTACCTCTAACAAACTCTTCCACATTCCCAGTCTGAACCCCATCGGTGAAAACCTCGATATTGGCAGAGGGGTTAATATCTAAAATAGATTCTGCTATAACTTCAGCTTTATTTCTGCCTATAGTCTTATATGTAGATGCTGCTTGGCGATTTAAATTCTCTAATTCAAATACTTCTGGGTCTGCTAGCTTAAAACTACCAACACCCAACCTAGCAAGTTGCAAAGCAAGCATACCACCATCACCACCAGTACCAGCTATAGAAACTCTAGAGCTCATTATTTTTTCTTGATCCTCTTTAGAAAGAAAACCTAGATTGCGCTCAAACGGTCTCATTCTCGCCTCTAAATCAGACTTACTAAACCCGCTAGCTATATCACTCAAGCTAGAGTTGTAGAAAAATGGGGAAAGTTTAGTCCTTCTAGTCCTTAGAGTTCCTTTACGACTTGGTTTCAGTAATGTGTCAGCCTCTAATATTCCAGCTGCAACACGTCTAGGGTTGACTCTGCAAGCCATATTAGTAGTATTGTACTCTTTTATAAATTTAGGGTCATCTACAACTTCTAACGGTATGCCCATATTTATAAACATCTCGTAAAGATCCCTTTCTATGGTCATATATATGTAAGGTGCATCTGCATCTATAGCCTGTTCTGTGCCGGCTCTAATTAAAGCAATAGATATCGCTCTTTGATCCTTGGGATCCTTAGTTCTAGATATGTATCTAGAAGCCTCAACTGACCCTTCGGGAACAAATATATTAAAGAAGTGCCCAACAGGCAGAACGTCAACTTCGCTTTCATGTATAAGCCTCATATTACCGACAACACTACCACTATCATCTTCTACTACGATGTGGGTAGAATACTTATCATATATATCCGTCTCAATACCTTCTTCTTGGTCGATTTTATCTGGGTCCAAAAACCCCATTTCCTTACCATAAACATCGGCCCTAAGCTTAAAGGCCTTCGTCATGATCTCATTATCAGGATTAATATTGAGTCTAAATCTAGACTCCTCTAATTCGAAGTCTCTTTCCAGAGAACCTAGAACTTCTTGAGAGTCAGATAGTTGAGGTGATAGGTTGGGTCTGGCTGGGCTAGAAATCTCTAGTGAGCTTTTATGGGCTACCATACGCTTCTCCATATGATTAGGTTTAAATTATTTATATTTATAACATATTTTTTATTATATGTAAATACCGTGTAGCTGTGTACGACTGTTTATTATTTTTATTTTTATTGGCTTTATGCTTTATTTGCTTTATTATTAATACTGTTACAGTATAGCAAATAGTAACTATAAACAAGTGGTATTTATGGCTAAAGCAAAGATAGTCCTCATAGAAGACGATCTAGCAATCGTCCAGATGTATCGGATGAAATTCGAAGCCGAGGGGTTTGATGTGGCTTATGCCAGTGATGGACAGCAAGGACTAGAGGTTGTTAAAGACTTTCAGCCAGACCTAGTACTACTTGATTTGATGATGCCAATTATGGGTGGCGCTGAGATGTTAGAGATTATGCGCAAAGAAGATTGGGGTAAAAACATTAAAGTTATTATTCTAACCAATATGGGGGAGTCTGAAGCTCCAGCTAATCTTAAAGACTTAAGTGTTGACTCATTCATAGTTAAAGCCGATCTTACACCTAAACAGGTAGCTGAAAGAGTTACTCAAGCGTTAGAGTCTTAAAAGCCTCAACTACATTAGCAAATAAAGCGCAAACTGTTAGAGGCCCAACACCACCAGGTACTGGGCTGATTTTAATATCATTTCTCTCATAAGTAGATGGATCGACATCACCCACTAAACTACCGTTATCATTAGAAGTACCGGCATCGATAATTACTTGATTAGGTCTAATTAGTTTGTTGGTAATTAGTTTTGGTTGACCGGTAGCGGTAATCACTATATCGCAAGTTTCCATCAATTCTTCTAAGTTACCACTATCCTCATCACAAACTATGGGTTTGTGTCCTGAACTCTCAAGAAGTTTTACTAGCGATGCACCTACCAATCTACCAAGTCCAACCACCCCTATCTCTTTACCCTCTAAATCAATATTATATCCTGCCAACAACCACAATATAGCCGTGGGTGTAGCCGGGTCAAAAACAGAGTTATCGCCCAATCCATCGACATCCTTTTGCGGGTCGATACTATCTAGAATCTTGTCTGTATCTATCCCTTCTAGTAGTGGTAGCTGGACTATAATACCGTGAGTTTCAGGATCTTTATTAAGTTTTTCAATTTGCTTAATAAGATCATTAGGCTCAACATCATACTTACTCACCCCAACCCCTATATCCTCTCCGTACTGCTGTTTTAGCTCTATATACTTACTACTTACTACTCTATCGCCACAGTTTATGATAGCTAGCTGTGGTTGCTTGCCGGTATACTGAAAACTACGCACAGTTTGTGCTTGAGCAACCTTGATATAACCGGCGATTTCACTTCCTTTAAGCAGCATCGGCATCTCTAGCTGCAATTTGTTGTCTTAGTTGCATAGATTTAACCAAGAAGTTCTTTGCTTTATTAGTATCAAATCTCTGTATCCCTCTATCGATCGTATCCATCACGCCGCTCTGAGCATCCCAGCTTATTTCTGTATAACTATCTAGTATATCAGGTAGCATTTCTTCTAAGTTATCCGGGTTCAAACCACCAGCTATACCTACGCCTATGCCGACCCCTTGCAATTCTTTTACGAATGGTTCTAGCTTCTCCCAATCTAGCTTTTTACCTAAGCCTCCAGAACCATCTAGCCAAGCATAACTCACTACCTCCTCATCGAACCTAGTTATAGCTTGAGTTAACTCACTCGGGGTATGAGACTCTAATAGCTGAGCATTAACTTGCATAATAATTGAAATGTCTTTAGATTCTTTGAGTTTGCGTAATTTGCGAAGTTGATCTAGGTCTAGTCCGTTGACCTGGACCAATTTTATATTTGGATACGGAGCTAGAGCTCTAATCAATTGATCTCCCACCCTATCAGGATTATCTGTGTTGTAGTGAATTATGATGGGTAGGCCAAGATTATCGAGACTCTCAGCTGCATGAGCTATAGCATCTAGTCGATCAAAGTCAGGATAAATTTCTCCGTGACGATTAGGTAATCCCAGTAAGCCAGTTTTTTCGCTCATCAAAACTCCGACCGCTAATTCACCTAGTGAGCGATCTCTATCAGCAACTTCTTGAGCCAGTTCCAAGTACTGGCTTCTACTTTCTACCCCCACAACTGCTGTAAATGGCTGCTCCATACAAATAGCATACTATACTTTATAAATATCAAATGGAGGGCCTGGTGGGATTCGAACCCACGACACGCGGCTTAAGAGGCCGCTGCTCTAACCAACTGAGCTACAGGCCCGGAAGTTTTAATGAACAGATAGATTTATACCATAAATAGTAAAAATTGGCACCCCGGGTAGGATTCAAACCTACGACCTTCTGGGCCGAAACCAGACGCTCTATTCACTGAGCTACCGGGGCATGTTTACGCTTCCAGATTATATCAGATAAGCTAATGCTGTTATATATACCGGCTTTTGCTACAATACTTGGTATGCAAACATTAAAAATCACTGGCGGACAGCCGCTAAACGGTGAAGTCAGTGTTAGCGGTGCTAAAAACGCCGCCACTAAAATGATGGTAGCAGCACTACTAACAAATGAGCCGGTAGTACTATATAACATACCTAAAATAGGTGATATTGAGATCACTAAAGATATCATAGAAGCTGTTGGAGCTGAAACAGAGCTAGAAGACCATACTTTGCGCATACATGCTAAGGATATAGCTAATACTAGCGTTAAGCATCTATCTCGTAAAAACCGTATATCGATATTAACCCTGAGCCCACTACTTCACCGCGTTGGCAGTGCTGAAGTGCCGATTGTAGATGGCGATAAGATTGGACCTAGACCGGTAGATTATCACATCAAGGCTCTACAGCAGATGGGAGCTGAGATTACATATGATGACAGTGGTTACCACGCTAAAGCCGAAAGACTCAAAGGTACTACCATTAAACTAGACTATCCTAGTGTTGGAGCTACAGAAAACATCATATTAGCTGCAACATTGGCAGAGGGACGAACCAGTATCTACAATGCAGCTACCGAACCTGAGATATTAGATCTCATCAAACTCTTGCAGCAAATGGGCGCTATCATCGAGTTTAGAGCCAATAGAGTCATTATTATCGATGGCGTAGAGAGGCTGCATGGCGCCTCATACAGTGTTATGCCGGATAGGCTAGAGGCAGCTTCTTACGCAGCTGCAGCTATCGCTACAGGCGGTAAGATTACCATTAAAAACGCAGTGCAAGATCATTTAAGTACGTTTTTAAACACAGTTAGACGTATTGGTGGAGATTATCAGATCAATGATGATGGTATTACTTTTAAACGCAGTGTTGAAGGTTTGCGCGGTACTGAACTTGAGACCGACACTTGGCCAGGATTTTCTACCGACTGGCAACAACCAATAGTGGTAGTACTAACCCAGGCTCAAGGGTTGTCAGTGGTTCATGAGACAGTCTATGAAGGCCGTTTCGGCTACATAGATAGCCTGAATGATATGGGGGCTAATATAGCTATATTTACTAAATGTCTAGGTGAGATAGATTGCCGTTTTAAAGGAGAGTCTCACAAACACAGCGCTATCATCCAAGGCCCCACTAAACTAAAGCCCGCCAAGATAGATATACCAGATATCCGTGCCGGCATGGCTCATGTCATAGCTGCATTAGTAGCTGATGGCACCTCTACTCTAACTGGCGTAGAACACCTACTTAGAGGCTACGATCAGTTTTTGGATAAATTAGAGTCTATTGGAGCTAACTTTAAGACTAGTTCCGATAACCAGGAGTAGTAAAAAATTAAATAGTTAGCTATTCATCTATGGGTAGTTCTAGTTGATCGGTAGTACCACTATCCTGTCTATCTGAGCTGAGGTACCCCATCATTTCTCTCCAAGCTCGATCATTTTCGTCTATAACCTGTTCTTGGGTAAGTGTTGACCTACTAGGTTCATGAGGTTCTTCTCTCAGCCTTCTACCATGCTCACCAGATAATCTGCTTTCAACTCCTACTTCATCTAGTAAACCAGCTTCACCTAAACGCCTTACGGCCGCTTGATATCCCGGTCTTTGATGTAGCTCCCCTCTTTGTAACGACGCTGGGGTCACACCGGTCTGTTCAGCTCGGCGGTCTCGCATAGCTTCTTCTCTGTCTTGTTCCCATGATGGTTTTTCATTCATAAATAATACTATAGCATAAAGCTAATGCTTTTTCAAGAGGGTAACCTTGGATTCTGGGGGTAGCTATATTTTATCTATGTTCTTGATTGTCGCTAGAATCGTTCTCGCTAGAAGTTAGCGTACCTATTAGGCTGATGATGAGGAAGCCGATAATAGCGTAGGCCACCATAGCAAATAGAGTTGAAAACTCAACTACAAATCCAGGTTCTATCTCCCTAACTGGGAATATGCCTCTGAAAGGCTCGAGTAGCTGATCGCTGACTCGGTATAGCCAAGCTACAAACTCATTAGCTGTATTGGCATTAAACAATCTGAGCACAAACCGTAAACCTAGGAATAATTCTACTAAACCGACAAAGAAGTTGGTTAGGTTTTGAACTAATTTAACACTTACATTCATAAGGTGCCTCCTAATGGTTACTATATTCTTAATATAGCACCATTACTAAGCCAAAATCAAACAAAGTATGGGGTGCCTGAAGGGAATTGAACCCTCGTCGCCGCCGCCACAAGGCGGAGCTTTACCATTAAGCTACAGGCACCATATAACCTTCTGACTCACTATTATAATTATGAATTAGAAAATGGCAATTGTAACAGAGTCATATAAGGTTTGTTATGTTGTTGTTATTTCTGTTTTTATCTTTATGGTGAACTGCTAAAATTCTCTCGTCAGAGTATTTACATCTTGTACATTCGTATTAGATTATAGAGTTACAGTCTTTTTACTACTCCTGAGCTACCATCTACACTAACTCTTTTGTCATGAAGTGTTAGAACTTCTTCTCCAGCACCCACCACCGCTGGCTTACCTAACTCCCTGGCAGTTATAGCGGCATGGCAAAGAACACCTCCTTCTGAGGTAACTATACCCTCAGATTTGATCATTGCAGACAGCCAGTCAGGATCTGTAACATCACATATCAACACCTTGTTTTTTGAGATGTCTACCGCATCTTCTGGACTATCAGCCACAAAGCCGTCGCCCTCACATTGACCAGGAGATGCTGGCATGCCTTTAATAAACTCTCCGCTTCTTACACCCTCTTCTTGCATCTCAGAGGATATAATTTTAGTAACCGGCCTAAACTGCAGCCAAATAATCTCGCCATCTACGACGCAGAACTCAAAATCAGCAGTATCGACTCCCAAGGCACCTTGTAGCTTGATAGCTTCTTTAGCTACTAATACCTTTTCTCCACCCACTGTTAAAGGATTCCCATCAACAAGTTTGCCCAGACTCCATCTCTCGTGGTTAGGAGTAACCTGACCAGCAACAAGCTTCTCTCCATCACCTTTCACCCACTCTAGGTGTCCACTATCACTATTAGACCCCATCCATACTCCAGCTAATTCTGGCTGTCGAAATTCTTGAATTAAAACAGCCATCTCTGGCTTGTCTGTATCAAACTGCCTGACATAATCTGCTACTCTTTTTGAATCCGCAGATAATATAACTTTTCTTATGTGTTCAAGCAATCCACTACTAGGCACTCTTAAAAAGCTCTGAAATATTCCTGCAAAAGCAGTCTTTTCGCCGTCCTCAACCGTAGCAGAACTTCTCACAGCCCATACACCCTCATGTGGTGGGATATATTCCCCGATACTTTCTTCCTTTATACCTACGGGGACAACAAAAGTGCTAGGTACTTTTGCTCCAGATAGTAGTAGTTTAATTAATCCTACAGCCTTACCGCCCAAAGAAGAGGTTAGAGAATCAACACCTATAGCCTCTGCTTTAATGAATTTAGCTACATCCGTAAGAGATAGAGGCTGGCTGCAATATAGGTTCTCTATAGCAAACAGAGCATCTCGTTCGCTCTCTTCTTTTAGATTGGGATGGTTTAGTTCTACATACTTGCTAAATCTAGTTCGTAAACTTTTAAATCTAGGGTGCAGGTAGTCTTCATGGTATATATGCTGATCGTCCTGCCATTTCTTTAGCACTAGATACTTCTTAACACTCTCTAGATCTAAAACATCTATCAATTCGCTTCTTAAAGACTCTTTTGTTACCCCGCTGGATATCTTAGTAAGTATTGAAGGGGTAAGAAGATCTACTTTGCGCAAGTCTTGGAGGTAGTTCTCACCTAGATCGCTCTTGATATCAGCTATGACGTCCGCACTAAAAGAGCTTCCCTCTACTATAGCCTCACCCAATCCGTAATACACATACGCTATGCGAGCTTTCTTCCATGTGTCCACCTCATCGTCTTTGCTCGCAGTAGCTAAATCAATACTGTCTTTAGATAACTCTCTTAAACGTGATAGGGTGCTATCTAATCTGTCGTGGTCCACACCACCCTCGCTTAAGCTCTGTACTATAGATAAAACATCTTTCTTGAGTTCTGGGCTTAATTGATAATCCCTGATTATGGTATGCGCCCATTGGGGATCATCCACCCATTCTTTGATAAGGCTGACTGACTCTATGTCTAAATAGTCACTCATTGCTGGATCATGGTTATTATCATTATTAAGTACCTCCATTTTATACCTAAACCTCTCTACTTAACACAGGCAACCTTGCTCTACCGTTATTAATAACGGAACTAAGGGCGTCCGTAGCTAGAATATCGCTACGTATTTCGCATCTTTGATCGCCACCAGCTTCTGGATCTCCATAAAGTCTCTCATTGTGTGCAGGGCACCCGCCATTACAAAAATCGCTAAAACCACATTGCCCGCTATTACAAGCTTCGTCCCTGTTCTGAATCTCTCTTATTTTAGAGAGCTCTTGACTCTTATCCCAAGCTTCCTGATACCCATACTCAAACACGCTCAATCCACCCCATTTATCTTTGTCTAGCAAAGCACAACCAAGAATACTGCCATCATGCATAATCTCACACCTACCTTGACCAGCATCACATCCTAAGGTCAATTGTTGATAGTGGGTTTTTGCCTTGTAGTCTAACTCAGGGTATGCAGTATATAGCTGACAACCTTCAGTCTGAAAAACCACATCATATCCTTGAGCTTCTATATAGCTAGATATGTGCTCATGCAACTTCCTGTAATCAGAGAAGCTAGGAACTTTAATATGGCTATCGTTTATATCTGTAAACACGCCTATAGTAAACTTGCCTGCGCCAACTCTATTGCAAAAATCTACCAGTTTTTCAACTTGATCGTAAGACTGCTCTGTATAAACCATATTAACGTTACACCTAGTCCCACTTTCATGAAGTTTCCCAAGAGTATCTATAGGCTCACTCACAGGTCTACCCGTTATGCTTTCGTGAAAATCATCTAGAGACTGGATAGATACCACTGGAGTTATCTTGTCCGTATCAACTAAGGCACTAAGAAGTTCTGAGCTCATATAGTTCCCATTTGTAGTTATAGTACCCTTAATTCCAACCTCATCACACGCCCTTACAAGCCTTGGCATACCTTTGTACAGAGCCGGATCTCCACCTAGAAAAGATATAAATGGGGTGCCGGCATCTCTTGCTTGAACCATCACCTCTATCCAATCTTCTACAGGTCTAGATCCAGCCTCCCACTTTTCTGGCGAAACATAGCAGAACTTACAGCTCAACTGACAAGCCATTAGTGGATATACCGATAAGTTGACAGGAGCTCGCAAATAGTCCCTTGTCTTACTTTCTTTATAATTCGAAACTATAATCTCTGTTACAGAGTCTAAATTATTATTCTGTTCTCTGGTGCCGCTTGATTCAGTCAGAAGATTACGCCTAGAAAGTTCGTTTATGTCTGGATTAAAACCCTCAGCGCCTGGTATAGCTAACCTAACAGCAAAAGTAGCTATATCTATGTCTCCAGAGGTATCTAAAGCTTCAAGAAAAGCAATGTACTCATGGCTAAGTTCATACCTAAGCCCGTCTGTTCTGGAGTGGACTAAGCCACCATAAAATTCATGTCTGAAAATAAATTGTTCAGTATTTGGACTATTAAGATTATCTCTATATATCTCTTTGCTATTTGCTAGTTCACTCACTTATACCTCTTTTCCCTGAAAGCTGGGCAAGTAATTAGAGAGTTCGCTACTTACTGATTAGGACTCCAGCCATCACCTTTAGCAAATCTGGAGGCTTCTAAAACTCCGCCCTCTTCATAGGGTACTTCTGAACCCTCTATTGGTGTTATTCCTTTGCTTAGATCCGAATTTCTCTCCATAACAAAACTCCTTTTA
>JBJHCT010000003.1:0-105159 GCA_050486185.1 Candidatus Saccharimonadota bacterium | reverse complement strand
GTTAGCACCAAAGACGTTGTCTGAGTCTTCATCGGGCGTGCCGATGTTGTCTTGGTTGATGATGAAGGGTCTAGAACCAGGAGTTGGTTCACAAGTAGTTTCATCATAGATAGGTTTGATGTTAGTAACAAAACTAGTCTCTTCATCGTCTGTGACTATTCTTGACCAGGCAGCTCCTCTTTCGAAGCTAATGCCTCGTAAGACTTCGGCATTTGATTGGACTTGATTAGTAACTTCCGTACGTTCGATAGAGGCTTGACCAATTCTAGTGGCACGAGTAGAGAGAGTATATGCTCCGGCGATAACTGTGGAGAGGATGACTGTAGCAAGAAGAACCTCAACGATGGTTTCACCGCGGTAGTTAGAGGGAGATTTAAAGAGGTTGAACATGTTATATATCTTTCTTAGGTCTGACTAATCACAGTTTTTGAAATATTAGTTTTTATGCTTAAAATTGTATTATGAAACAGGGATAATAGCAAAAGTAAACAAAAATCTACTCTGATGTAAGGCTATTTATCCCTATCAACTATATTTTGTGGCTCATTTAGTAAAAACTGTTTGATATTTTCTGTCGTAGTTTGCCTAATTCTAGCTAGAGCCTCTTGAGAGTTAAAGGCATTGTGTGGGGTTAAAACTACATTAGGCATCCGCCGAAGCACACTATGTTCAGCCAGAAGCAGTAGGTCTTGCTTGGTAACGCTAGGATGAAGCAAAGCAATGTCTTCTTCAAAACGCAACAACTCCTCACCCTCTATTACATCTAAACCCGTACCTCCAACGTGACCGGAATAAAGAGAGTCGATAAGATCGCTAGTTTTTATCAGCTCACCCCTAGCGGTGTTGATGATGATTACGCCTTTCTTGGTTTTAGCTAAAGAAGTTTTATTAATAATATGTTTAGTATCGCTAACTAAAGGCAGGTGCAGACTGATAATATCGCTACTTTTAAGCAACTCATCAAAACTAACACTCTTTATAGCGCTATCGTCTGGAGGAAACTTATCGTAACCAATCACTTCCATACCAAAGCCTCGGGCAATACTAGCTACATGTCGGCCAATACGTCCACAACCCAAAATACCTAAAACCTTACCACTTAGATCTATGCCTGTTAGCTCTGGATAATCGACAACCGTATCCTCTATCTGTTTAGTACTTTCCTTAAATCGCCTAGTGACGTTAAGCAGCAACATAAAAGTATACTCAGCCACAGTTACTTCACCATAGGTAGGCACAGTGGATACTAATACATGGTTCTTCTTAGCCTGAGAGATATCGATATGATCATATCCAGTCGATCTAGTGGCGATTAGTTCCAGGTTGGGTAGCTTATTCATTACTGACGTGTTGATATTAGAAGTTACAAATACTGAGACTATCTGAGCATCCTGGTACTCATCGACGGTATTAATATCTAGTGGCTTCTCAGTTGTAACTACTTCACTTTTAAAGACGTTTTTTAGCGCTCCACGAAAATAGCTACTATCACCACCGTGAGTATCGAAAAAAACTATCTTGGATTTGATCTCTGACATATACAAACATTATACAGGTTATGCTTATTTGAAAGTTAGTTGACTTTACTAGTAGAGATTTTCTCCTCAGCCAAACTAACAGCTGCTTTTCTAGTAGAAATACCTTCATCCTTAGCTTTTTTAAGTACGCTTTCACTGCTATGAGATACTTTTTGTCTAATTACTTCTAGCATATTATCTTCTGTGGTATCAGGGTATTGATACTCTAACCATGAGGCTATAACGCCACCGGCATTAGCGACAATATCAGGTACTATAACTACCCCCATATCATGCAGCTTTTCCTCGATACTAGCCGGTATGGGCAAATTAGCTCCTTGTACAATAACCTTGGCTTTCACGTCACGGTAGTTGTCCTCAGTTATAACGTCACTAATCGATGAGAGGACCAATATATCTACATCTAGCGCTCTAAGCTCATTATGAGTTATCTCTTTTGCACCACCATATTCTGATAGTTTGTGTTCACGGCTATTTTTAAGCTCATCGAGTTTGCTTTTCTCAAAGCCACCGGCTAGATATATACCACTACTACTGTCTGACACTGCTACAACCCTAGCCTCTTTAGATTCAAGCTCTAAGCAAGCATAGCTACCGACCATGCCGTATCCATCTATAGCGACTGTTTTACCGCTTAAATCTAGGCCATGACCATTCACAGCTACTTCCGCTGCTACAGCTACACCAAAGCCGGTAGATTGAGATTTATTTTTCAATCCCCCCATACTAGCGGGCTTACCAGTAGTAGATTTAGGATTATTGGTAATATCGACTAACCAACCCATCTCTTCTTCTCCGGTATTAATATCCGGTGCTGCTACGTATTTATCGCCTAAATACGGACCTATAGCCTCAACAAAGCCATCAAATAGCAGCTTTTTATCATCTCCCCGACTCTTTGGCCACAATATACCCCCCTTAGCACCGCCAAAGGGTAGATCTACTAATGCCGTCTTTAAACTCATAGCTCGCGCTAATCGACACACTTCATTTCTATCAACATGATCACTCATCCGTATACCACCCTTGCCAGGACCAAAAGTCGTATTATCGATCACTAAATAGCCCTCCAAACCGATTTTGGGGTTATATACTTCTATAACTAGTTCTGGGCCTAAGTGGTCTTTTTGAATTTTGGTTTTATCTGACATAATCTTCCTTTTGTTTTGCTTAAATACCAACTTATTTAGTTATACTTAGTATTTTAACAGCTTTGCTGCTTCAGAAGCCACCTGAGAAGCGAACTCGCTTAGGTTGCGTAAATCTTTATCCACCGACACACTGACTCTTCTTTTGGCTAAACTTTGGTTAATTTGTGGTATTGAAGATATGGAGATGATTTTCTCTGGCCCAAATCTATCGATATCTAAGACATGAAAAGAGCCACCACTTTTGCTATTTCTATCCAAAATTATCACGTCATATTTACCGCTATCTTCATGATTGACTATATCTTTCACATCTTCTGGATCGGAATAGGTGGTTACAAGCAACTCCTCACCTAATTGTTGTTCTAATTTAGCTAGTTCCGTTATTAAATGACCTTGAACTTCTAATAAATCTTCTAATATTAGTATGTGCTTCATATATATTACCTACCCTACTACCTATTTTACTCGCTTTAATAAGTCTTCTTCAAAGGCTTTAATACCTTTTAAGTCCTTGTCGTATTTACTAACGTCAGGAAAATCTAAGTTTTGAATGCAGGTATAGATAGCCTGCATCAATTTAACCGTTCTATCCACCTCTTCATCTGAGACCTCAGACTCTAACAGCACTATCTCTCCACTCTTTTTGTCTGGTTCTAGAAACTCTAGAGCCACTTTAGAAACTCTGTATTCCGACCAGCTACGAGAATTCTCTAAAAGCAACCGATAAAAGGCTAGCTGATTGCGGTACTGCCAAGCTTTCAATCCGTCTGGTCCCGATTGGGCCGATAGACTTTTGATCGGCTGGCCGGTCTTGAAATCATAAATCTCAGCCTTCTTTTTATCCTTATCAAGCACCAGCTTATCGATCTTGCCAGTTATGGGCACGCCTGCTGCTACCACCCCCTGTTTAGTAAAGTTAATTTCAATTAGGTCTTTAGGGTCCATATACTCCTGTCTTTGAGCTAAGTAGGCTTTGAGGCTATCTTGGCCACGTTTGAGCAGTTTGGCCTCATCCTCTTTTTTGAGTCTTCTAGAGCGTAGTGCCTGGGCGAAAATATCTAAGACTTCAGCTCTTTGGGGTTTTTTGCCTTGAGAAAGCAGATAATATAGTTCGTTTAAAGTATTGTGCATAGCTGTACCAAAGGCTGCCGATACCGATGGTGCTTGTGGAAACCTTAATAAACTCTCAAGTAGGAAGGCTTTAGGCCCACCACGAATTACGTCTAGGAATTTAATGTAAGCAGTAGCGTTGAGTTTGTAGTCTTTCAGTATGGGTTTGAGTACCGCCTTGGCATCGGCCTCCCTCGGCAAGGGCTGGTACGATTGCCATGAAGTCTCTAGTACCTCAATAGTTTTAGCATCATCCATCTTAATATCTTCAAACAATTGATGATCTAGGAATGGCGCTAGTAACGATTCCTTGCCACTACTACTATGTTTACTGCCTAGTAGGTATAGATTGGATTTAGCCCGAGTTGCAGCTACGAAAAACAGTCTCAACTGATCATCTAAGTGGTCTCCAGCCGGAGTAATGGGTAGGTTGGCTGGGAATCTAATCGATTGCCTAGAAGCACTTGGAGTCCAAACTTTTTCCTGACAATCTAAAACGAAAACGGTATCAAACTCTAAGCCTTTGGCCTTATGGGCGCTCATCACTTCGACTGCCGTATCATGAGATACAAAAGGCGTCTCATCGACTATCGGTATCTCGTTATCTCGGTGTGTATCGATAAAGCCGACTAAGTCTTTAAGGTAGATAACCTCGCGGTAGTGGTATTCACGCAGTTTGTTACGTAGCAACCTCAGGGCTGATAGAAAGGCTAGATATTCACCTCTGTTTTCATCAAACTTTTCACTAGAGAAGTAGTAGTCACGGTACGGACTTTTAAACCCTGATAGTTTCTTAACACCGATTAAAATATCAATTACATGTTCTAATGGCTGACTCTTGGCCTGGTGGGCACACTCTAGTAGCCAATTAGCTAGTTTCGATAGGCTTTTATCTTTACTAGCTAGCATAGCTTCTAGCCATAGCTGACCTTCCTCATAGGCTTGCCTACTAAGTCGCCAGGTTGTGACTGGGTCAATCCCCCAGAAAGGATAGCTCAAGACTTTGGATAGGTACTCATTAGCTAGCTCCTGGTTATCACTAGTTAGAAAGTGCACTAGATAAGCTAGATCAAGCAATTGAGCAATGTGGCGCTGATCTAAGACATTGCTACGCCGCTCATATACTACCGGGATATTAGCTTCACTCAAGTAGGGCATCAGCTGTTCTAGTTGAGTATGTTGCCTAGCTAATACCGCTATATCGCTAGCTGATTTGCCTTGCTTAATGAGCCTGGATATTTCCTCAGCTACGAATAGATACTGATGCTCGGAAGTAGGTAATCTTTTGTATTGAATCTGACCTTTGTCTTGCTTCTTATTATCAGAAGTAAGGTCTTTATGTACCTCATCTATAGTGTTTTCTAATCTAGTTTCAGCACCAGTAATTACCGATTTGGCTAGATCTAGAATCTCTTGGGTCGATCTGTAGTTTTGCGTCAAAGTAATTAATTGAACATCACGATATTTGTTGTAGAAGCTAACGATATTGCTAACCTCAGCTCCTTGAAACTTATAGATAGCCTGATCATCATCTCCCACCACCATCACATCAGGCCTACCTTCATGAATTGGATTATCAACTAGATTGTTTAGTAATCTCAATTGGGCTTCATTAGTATCTTGAAACTCATCAACTAGGAAGTATTGGTACTGTTCTTGCAAGGCAAAGCGCAGCTCATCATGGGATTCAATGGCTTGGACCACGTCTAGAACCATGTCGGAGAAATCATACTTCTCTTCCCTTTTTAGTGTTTGCTGATACTCTTCATAGACATCAGCTAGAACATAGAGTTTGGCGTTGTTGTGATGGTCTTTAAAGACATACTCGCCCCTAGAACTTTTCTCCATCCAAGCATTACGCCAGTTAGTAATCGGTGTGGTTTTACCAAGATCTTCTGCTTCATCTAAAGCTAGGGACAGGCTATGGAGTAAGACTTTAGACAGGGGCTCGAAAGGCTTAGGTAGATCTGGTTGTTTAGATATCGTTATTTTACTAGCTACATCAGCTAGTTTAGGTAACATGCTCTTAGAAATACGTCCTTGATTAAAGACTGCTGCGATCTTAGGCTCAATCTCTGCTATATCGCTCTCATTAGCAGCTAAAATTGAGCGTAAGTCCTCAGAGTTAAGACCGGATTTCTTCAAATAGTCGATGGCCGATTTAATAGGTTTGAGATAGATAAAACGATTATTCATCGTTGAGGCTAGTGGGCTATCGTGATCGAGTTTAGCTAGGATACTATTAATGATTTCTACCTGAGTCACGTCATCTGATGGAGAGAACCTAGCACTAGAGTAAAAATACTCTGGGTATTGGTTGATAACCTCAACACCAAAGCTGTGAAAAGTATGTATAGCTACCTTATGCGCATCGATGCCGATTAGACCAAGCAACCTCTCCCGCATAGCAGTAGCCGCTGAGTCGGTAAAGGTTAGACACAAAATATTTCTAGGTGATACGTCGCTGAGTCGTAAGATATTGGCTACTCGCATAGATAACAGCTGGGTTTTACCGGTACCAGGACCGGCTATGACGAGTAACGGGCCGTCGATACTATCGACCGCCTGTTTTTGGGCGCTATTTAGCTTAGAATACTCTGAGTCAAAATCTGCCATTATACTTATAGAGTATATCAGGCTTAAGGAGAACTACGCGTTTTCCTGCTTAGATCAAACACCCCTGATGCTATACTGAAACTAGTGAGAGATTCAGACGTACCACTAGCAGAATCTATGCGACCTAAAAGCCTAGACGAATTCATAGGCCAAGATCATTTAGTGGGCAAGAGTGGACTAATTAAAAAATTAGTTGATAGCAAGCAACTAACATCTTTGATACTTTGGGGGCCTCCTGGTAGCGGCAAGACCACTCTAGCTCGCATCATAGCTAGTGAAGTAGAGGCTGAATTCATAGAGATATCGGCCGTATCGGCAAAATTAGAGGATGTCCGTAGAGTTATTAAGACTGCTGAGGAAAATAGGAGGCTCAAGACCCCTACTATCCTATTTGTGGATGAGATCCACAGGTTCAACAAAGCCCAGCAAGATGCCTTCTTACCCCACGTAGAAAGCGGGCTAATTACCTTAATCGGTGCTACTACAGAAAACCCTAGCTTTGAAGTTATTAGACCCCTCATATCTCGCTCTAGAGTTTTGGTTTTAGAGCCGCTAAAACCTAAAGATATAGAAAAAATCATAGATAGAGCAGCTCGCAGTATTAAAGCTAAAAGTAAGTTAGATAAAAGAGCGGTTGAATATATCACCCAGCTATCAGGTGGTGATAGCCGCATAGCACTGAATATCCTGGAGTTAGCCTTACGAGTAAGTAGTAAGAAGGTCTCTATAGATGATATTAAAACCGCTGCCCAAAAACGCATCCCAGGATTTGATAAAGCTGGCGAGATGCACCATAACCTCATCTCAGCCTTCATTAAATCTATGCGGGGTAGTGATATCGACGCCACCCTCTATTACCTAGCTAGGATGCTTCAAGCTGGTGAAGACCCTAAGTTCATCGCTCGCCGGATGGCAGTTTTTGCTAGCGAAGATGTCGGTATAGCTACTAATGGAGCCTTAAACCTAGCAGTAGCTACTTTTGAGGCCGTAGAAAAGATCGGTATGCCTGAGTGCCAGTACAACCTGTTCCACTGCGCTAGCGTACTAGCTAGATGTGATAAATCAAGAAAAGTAACTGAGGCTATGAACAAAGCTCTGAAACTAGCAGAAGAGTACCAAGATTTAAGCGTGCCTTTGCACGTACGTAACGCCCCGACTAAATTAATGAAAGATTTAGGCTACGGCCAAGATTACAAGTGGGAAGCGGGTTTTGAGCATGATAAGGGTTTTTTGCCTGAGGAGATTAAAGATCAAGTGATCTGGGAAAAGGAGTAAACTTAAAGCATTAGTGGTATCTTAGATATATGGATATTACTACCCCTAACTCCCCTCATTTTAAAGCTGCTGAGCTAGCGGCTGAAAAACTTAACCAAAAAGGCTTTGAAGCCTACATTATCGGTGGAGCCGTTAGGGATATGTTGCTGGGTAAAAAACCTAAAGACTTTGACCTTGCCACTAATGCTAGGCCTGAAGAAATCTTAAAGATTAAAGACTTTAGTAAATCTTTCTACAAAGACACAGCTCAAGCTTACGGAGTAACTAGGGTATATTTGCGCATACCCGATGAGGATTCCTCGCAAACTCATGAAGTAGAGATCGAGATAGCTACATACAGAAAAGATGTAGGTGCTAGAAAGGGTAGAAAAGATACCAAAATTAAGTTTGCTAGCCTAAAAGAAGATATCTACAGACGTGACTTTACTATCAACGCCCTAGCTTATGATCCCCTGACCAAAGAAATTGTTGATGAAGTTGATGGTATGAAGGATCTCAAAAGCCACCTAATTCGCTTTGTAGGAACTCCTAAGAAACGGATCAAAGAAGACCCGCTTCGTATCTTGCGCGCTATTAGGCTTAAGCATGTCTTAGGATTTAGTTTTGAGACTAAAACTAAGCAAGCCATTAAACAAGCTATTTCAAAAGGCAGACTCCAAGATATAGCTCCAGAGAGAGTTAAAACAGAGCTTACTCGCATATTAATGCACCCTAGAAGGCAAGTAGCTTTTGAGGACCTAGATCATTTAGGCGCTATAAAACAGCTCTTGCCAGAACTGGCCGCTACTAAAGGGGTTGAGCAGCCTGAAAAACTACATGCCGAAGGAGATGTATTTACTCATACTATGATTAGTATCGGACATCTACCTGATATCGTCTCCCCTAGGCTAGCTTGGGCTACATTGCTTCATGATATTGGCAAGGCGCCCAGCTTTCAGCCAGCTAAAGACAGTGGCGATAGAATACGCTTTAGTGATCATCACCGCCTAGGTGCTGAGATTTCTACAAAAATGTTAAAAAGATTGCGTTTTGCTAAACGTTTTCGTGAAGAAGTAGCTTGGATGATACATAATCACCTAAGTATCGACACTCTACCCAAGATGAGACCCAGAAAAGCCGATAACTTCATGTCCCATCCTGCCTTCGGTGATCTGCTAGAACTTCACAGAGCCGATGCTCATGCAGCCTGGAGCTTGCGAGATGACGGCTCTGTTGATGATGGCCCGGCAGATTTCACCGAACTAGATAACATGTGGGCTAACTACCAAGCTAGGAAAGCCAAGAGACCACCGTCTCTTAAGGAAGACTTAGGAGTTGATGGTAAGTGGTTGATGGACGAATTGAAATTGCCGGCAGATTCTATACTAGGTCAACTACTAAAAGACCTAGAAGACGCCTACCTCAATCACGAGATAGATAATCAGGAAGAGGCTTTGAAACAAGCTAGAAAGCTACTCAAGAAGTAAGGGATATAGACAAAACCCCCTCGAGGGGTTAAACTTAGTAGTGAACTAACTTTTAGATTTTAGGCAACGCAAGGTAAGATTTGGCTCATTTTTATAGCCCTGACCCCGGACCCTTAGAAAAAGTTAGTGCTATAAAATTAATATAAGGAGCCAAAATGGCTAAACTATATGTAGGCAACCTACCGTATCGAACTACGGATGATGCCCTAACTCAACACTTCTCACAAGCAGGTACAGTTACTTCGGTAGCTATCATTACCGACCGTGAGACTGGCAGATCTAAGGGCTTCGGCTTTGTAGAGATGTCTAGCGACGAAGAAGCTCAGGCAGCTGTTGATCAGCTAAATGAGAAGGAATTCGAAGGTCGCAATTTGCGAGTAGACATTGCTCGTCCTAAAGAATAGATAAACTCTATTTAGGTAGTAAAAACCCCGCTATTTTAGTGGGGTTTTTACATTTATAGATTCTGCGCTCTATCCTCACCGACCCAAACATACTCCCACGGCTCCGGATCTGGTCCTTGACTTGGCCCACCCTCAGGATAACTAGGCACAAAACCGAAACGTCTAATGTTGGCATAGTCGTTACCGCTCACCCAGGCATACCCGGCAGTTTTATCGAATTGATAGAAAGGATACTCATCCGTAGTATCGGTAATATCGATAGTATAACCGTTGTGGTGCTTGGAATAGCCAGGTATGGAATATTCTCTTAGTATATCGTTAAGAACCGCATCGGCTGTACCGCCAGCTATCTGAGCAAAGGTGTAGCGATTGCCAATCTCTTCATCGGCTCGCTCATGTAATTGATTTATAAATATCTCTCTTTGGTTATCTACCGATCTATGGCCCGATACAAGTCCTAGGTAGACACCTTCTTCAATAGCAGCTGCCTGCATCTGGTTCCAAGCTTCAACTACCGGTTCTTGCACTAATATACCTTGTAGTTCTACTAGCTCTACCGTTGGTATGGCTTGCAGTTTGTATCCTCGTTGCTCAGCTATGGAGCGAATGCGAGCGTCGGCCTCTTCATTGCCGGTTATAGCTGGTGCTTCCTCTAGCCATTCTAGGTTAGGTAAATCAGCATCATAGAATACTTTCACAAATCTCTCCTGCAGGCTTAGCTGTGGCTGCTCCTCTATCTGTTCTTGTTCAAGGCTATCTTCAACTACTTCATCTGCTTGATTATCTAAATACCAATACAGTCCGTAGCCACCGACTACTAGCACTAATACCGCTATTGCTGATATAACTATCTTGTTCATACACTACATATGATAACGGACTTAGGATGATCTATCTAGTTGGTGGGACTTTAAAGCCTGGCCGACCAAGGCTACAAAGCCTTCTTCAGGTTCAGTGTTTACCAGATTGCCAAACTCATCCTCAACCAACTCTTCTCCCCAATCGTATTTAGCGTAGCGGTTAACTACCCAGACTAGACCGATAGATATTTCATAAAGCACGATTATAGGCAGAGCCATGATGGTTTGGTTGATGACATCGATAGTTGGACTAATGATAGCTGCTGCAATGTAACTTACTACTACTACATACTTTTGTGATTTATTCAGCTTATCTGGATTTAGGGGAGTAAAGTTGTTGATGATTAAGAATATTAGGGGTATTTGGAAGATTAGACCAAAAGCAAATAGATATAGTGTTACGAATGATAAGTATTCATTGGTGGTGATAATCGGGGCAATACTATCAGGTGCAAAACCGACTAGGAATGATAGTACAGCCGGTAACGATACGAAGTAACCGAAAGATATACCGGTGGCAAGTAGCAAGAATGACGCGCTGATAATCTTGAGGCTATAGTTAACATTCTCTTTACCTATAGAAGGTTCTACAAACTTGATTAAGTTATATATAAAAGCTGGGATTGACAGTAAGATACCGGCAAAAAGACTGATTTTGAAGATAAACTGCAACCCTCCCATAGGAGAGGTGTAGTGCAGCTGATGACCTAGGGGTGATACCAAAATATCCTGGATTGGCTCATGAGCCATAAAACCCAAGATTGAGCCGACGATTAGAATCATGCCGACATAGAAAAACCTGTTCCGCAGCTCTCTTAGGTGGCCGTGGAAAGTAGTGACATTATCTAACTGATCTTGGTTTTTGCTTTTGCTCATTTTTACTTTTCTATTTGTTTCACTAAGAGATATCTTTTTTGTTGATATCTAGTTTGAGGTTTGGTTGGTTTGTTTTGAAATTTTTAAAAGGTACTTCTTGGAAGTTTGGAAGAGTTATTTAGAGCTTTTCTTACTGCTGTTTTTAGCTACGTTCTCTATGTCCATTTCTTCATCGATATCACCTGAGAAACCGCGTCTTAGATCTTTGATGGCGGAAGATACGTTTCTAGATAGTTGAGGAAGCTTCTTGCCTCCGAATAGTAATAGTACTAACACGATGATTAGTATCAGTTCTGGTACGCCTAATCCGAAAATATTCATAACTTTAATGCTCCTTATTTATTTATACTGTTAACTTCAAAGAGTTTATAGTGACAATGATATACCTTTTTAGTTAAAAGGGCAAATAAAACGACCTTCTTATTACCCCTTGAAACCTGGATTTAAAATCTTTTATTTCTAGGTACTGGGCTTGCATTTCTGTTACCCTAAGAAGTATATGAGGTATATAGACTCACTCCTAAATCGCTTTAGTATGCTGTTTTTAATGAGAGCCTATCTAGCCTCCATCATCTTCTACGTAGTAATTTTAAGCTTCTTTGATGTATTGTTTTACAACCCCTTAGAGTTAATACTTGCTAGCCTCATCCTGCCCGGTCTTTGTTTAATCTTTAACTGGGTCTTAGCAAGACTATTTAAAGCTGATGCAACTATAGAATCGCCTTTGATTACCGGTCTAATACTGACTTTAATAGTCGGACCTCTACCTATAGCTGCTAATTTACATATATTTATCCTCCTAGCAGCCGCTGCTATGGCTTCAAAATATTTACTTACCTACAGGCGCAAACATATATTTAATCCGGCTGTAGTAGCTGTCATGGCTAGCTACATCATCTTCGACCAAGGAGCTAGCTGGTGGGTGAGCGGAGCTTGGATCTTGCCAGTAGTATTGCTAGGCGGTCTCTTGATTGTTAAAAAGATCAAACGTTTCGGTATGATTGCGGCCTTTTTGCTGACCTACTTTACGTTGATGTTTGCAACTAACTTAATTGGTGGTAGTGACCTTGCTAGTACCTATGGCTTGCTGGAAAGAATTCTACTTAACTCCCCGATTATCTTCTTTGCTTTTGTGATGTTGGTTGAACCACAGACCTCACCAACTAGAAAGAACCAACAGATCGTATTCGGGATAGTTACAGCTATCTTACTAGTATCGATTCAAAATCTCTTGAGCGTATTTTACTCTCTGGAATTAAGTCTGTTGATTGCTAACTTACTAGCCCTACTCTTAGGCGCAAGTCGTAGGTTTAAGCTCAAATTACAATCAGTTGTTGATGAAGCTAGCGATATTAAAACCTTGGTCTTTAATAGGCCAGATGGCTTAGAGTTTCTAGCTGGTCAATACCTGGATTGGTCCTTGCCGCACAAAAAGATAGATTTACGAGGCAGTAGACGCTTTTTCACGATCGCTTCCTCTCCTAGCGAAAAAGAGCTTAGATTAACAGCTAAATTTCCTCGTGAGTCAGATAAAATCAGTAGTTTCAAGAAAGCCTTGCTTGAGTTAAAACCAGAGGATGAGCTATCTGTTACCGGACCCGAGGGAGAGTTTGTATTGCCTAAAAATGAAGATAAACCTTTAGTTTGGATAGCAGCAGGAGTAGGGATTACTCCCTTCAAAGCTATGGCCCAGTGGTTGAAAGACGAAGATCAAACAAGAGATATTACTCTTTTTTATATCAATAGAGGTGAGGATTCTGTTATCTTTAAAGACTACTTTGATAAAAACGCTAGTAGCATAGGACTCAAAGTAGTTTACCTATATAGAGATAAGTCTCATCAGCTAGATATCGATTTAGTTAAAGAGTATGTAGATAACTACACTGACGCAACTTACTACTTATCTGGACCACCGGCCATGATTAAAGATGTTGAGGTTATGTTGATAGAAGCAAATATAGATAAATTACAAGTTAAAACCGATTATTTCCCCGGTTATTAAATAGCTACTCAACGACTATAGTGCCGCCACGAGTAGGATTGAGATGGTCGTGATAGCCATATGTGCCAGTTTTAGTGAAAGTAAACTCATAAGTATCTCCTGGAGCATAACCTCTGCCGGCATCGAAATCCGGGTAGTCGTTGTGAATTGGATGTGGGTCGGATGCCACCCACATGTTGGTATTACTACCATTCATAAACGAAACCGTGCCACCAACACTAACTGTTAATGTAGCTGGAGCAAAGCCACTGGAGCTATACCTAACCGTAGTTCCTTCTACGCCCTCAACCTCATCGCTGCCATCATCGATAGTTCTAGGATCATCTCCTGGAGTCGTCTCAGCTTCACCGTTAGCTGTTGTCTCTTCTTGAGTAGTGGTATCGTCCACATCTTCGTCATTAACACCGCCTGCAAAAAAGAATATAGCAACTAAGCCGACAGCAACTACAGCTAATACTATGGCAATAATGGCTTTAGTATTCATAAGGGTTAATGTAACATGAAAGACTTAAAATCACCAAGTCCGATCAGCTAAAGTCTTGGCTCTTCCTTGTCCTCGCTATAATAGTCCTGACTGCGGTGATAGTGAACCTTCTGGGCTAGTCTATCTCTGCCGCGGCTAATTATAGTACCTATAAATCCACCGATTATGGCTATACCGACTAGTACATATATAGTAGTAAATATTTTGCCAAAGTTAGTCTGAGGGGTTATATCACCGTAACCGACAGTAGCTAAAGTAATAACACTAAAATAATAAGCATCGATCCAGCTCATACCCTCAATGTAGTGATAAACCCAGACACCGGCTAGGATGGCAGATATTGATAGTATAAATAGGAGATGATAGGCGTATTTAAAGATAAAGTGTTTAACCATATAGGTATATCATAGCAAAAACTGCTTGAGTTGGCGCTTTAAAAGATAGGCGGTGTATAATCAGCTTATGTTTAAACGCCCAAAGAGCCAGGATAAAACTCCTAAAATCAGACCGTATTGGCATGTCGATCTTAAATGGATCAGCGGCATACTATCGATCCTATTAGTACTAGCTACACTGCTAGTCTTTAGTTTTTGGCGGCTGAGTAGCCCTGAAAATGCTATCGATATATCGACACTAGCAATAGCTGCAGCCTTCAGTCCTGAAGGGTTAGATTATGAAGGTGATATTAACGAGATTTTAGATGAGTTTAAGGATGAAGATGTTATACATCCAATCGAAGGCATGGAGTTTATCAGCATTACCAAGGCTGAGGCCCAAGAGTTATCTCCTAGAGAGTTGAGGCTAGCAATATTTCGCCAAATCACCGAACCGCTTTACTATAATGGTCCTGAGGAGTTAGCCGCTCAAATAACCGATGATCAAGACGAGATCGATAGCTTTATTAATGATGCTAGTTTTATCTCGCTAGTTAGCTATGACTCGCACTTAAAATCTAGGGGTACCCTCATAATTTTAAGCCTAGTAAGCCTGCTGCTGCTAAGTAGCCTCACCTATTTCAGCCATCGCTTCGGGAGATTAGTATCTCCTAGTTTTGTGGTATTGATGAGTTTACTGCCTTTAGTAGCAGTTTTGGGAATATTAAGCGGTATGGCTTCTGAGGCTGGTAGTGGTAGGGTTGATTCTATCATTAACGAAGTAGCCCCCATTATCACCGGTGCACTACTACCCGTCATCGCTACTTTAACCGGCTTGAGTTTACTAGCGCTGATTCTAGCTGGAATCTTGCGCCTATGGAAAGGTAGCTATAAAGACAAAGACAAAGATAAAGACAAAGACAAAGACTAACAACTAAAAGATTTAGTTGTTAAATAAAATCGGAATCTCTAAACGATCGTCATGCTCTTCTAGGTCTGATGGGTTGTCTTTATGTAGCACCAACATCCCCTGACCATCTAAATCAGCATCATCAAATTCTATAGTTGACTCAAATAAAACATACTCGTCAGTCATCCAATCATCTGTTAGAGTACCGATACCACTAGCTACTACATTTCCCTGCCAGTCCCAAATCTCTATAGGAAAGTCAGCTTCAAACGACCAATTACCTCTAACTTCTCCGGAAATACTCAAAGGTGAGGTAATAACGTCTCCTGATTGCGGAGAAAACAAACGAATAGTCTCGCCTTTAGTAGAAGCATACTCGGCCATCTCTATTCCGTTATCTTCTTCACCTTCTATATCTTCAACAAAGGTCTTGCCGCCCGGTGTATTACACCTCCTAGGGTGAGACTCCATGACCGGATATCCAGCCGCCTCACACTCAGTAAAGGAACTGATATTTGCTGCTTCTTGAGTTACGAATCTATTAGTTAACCAGAAAGCGCCTAGGCCAATCACCCCAGCCCCCACAAGCAGTAACAGTATAAAAAGCGCCCTCTTAGCTGGCTGATTTGCCATAGTAAGAGCATTATAGCATCTTTATCACAGGAGCAAGTATAGCCCTGGGTATTTCTAAATAAACCTAGTTAGTCTGTAGATCCCGCCGCCTAAAAGCTATAATACTAATACTTATCAACACTAAAGCTATAACTGAGAGAATAATTAGCGGCTCGGCCTCTAGATTATCCAGTGGCGGCACTGATGGGCTGTGAGCTAGAGGCGATAGATTGATTAACGCATCTGGTAGGTTGAACATGGAACTAAAGAAGGGGCTAAAGATAATGCTGATAGATAGTATGCTCCAAGCTAGAGCATTGGTTAGTCTGGGCAGCAGTGCAAATGCGGTTAAAACTAAGCTCATGATGAGCAGTACTGCCGGAAGCTGGACCATAGAGCCGATAACTATTTCGCTAAATAAGTTGGCGAAATCCTCTAACATCAAGTTTGATAGTAGAGACGTCACTAAACCAAAAGCTAGTAGTATCAAGGTGGTAGTTGCTACTATGTATAACGTACTAGAGATTAACCATCTGCTTTTAGATAGCTTCCCAGAAAACATCAACTCTAAGGCTCGATTCTCCTCGACTCGTAGTTTCAAAACCATCTGCACTACATAGATGGCAGATAAGATACCGGCTATACCGGTACCAGCGCCAAAAAAGGCTAGAACTATATCTGCTGATCCGGTAGCAGCAATTAAGATATCGGCGATACCCTCGGCTTGAGATAGCAGTTCAGATACATCAGGAGCCATGACAGCAAAAACAGCCGCCGTAGCAGTAGATCCAATCAACCAGCCGATAAATACACCTCTGTTAAGCCGCCAATTTAAACCCGTTAGACTCAATAACCAAGACGAGGCCGAAGCTTTACCAGAACTGGCCGCTAATATGCCCTGACCATCATCCCGTTTGCTTGCTAATATCCAGGCTGTGACTATACAGATTAGACTAAAGATCACAAACAGCCAGATTATCGATAGATTATTTTCCGCAAACGGCCTCATTGTCTGAGCCCAACCAATAGGCGAAAGCCACGAGGCCCAATGAGGATCTATTACCGCTAAATGGCCGTCTCTAGCCTGGCCCAAAACACTACCGATTCCACTCAATATAAAGCTGACTCCAATAGTAGAAGCTGCTAAGTTATTAGCGCTTCTAGAGGTCTGGGCAACTTGGGCGCAGATAAATGCTATGGATGCAAAAGCTAGACCAACTAAACCGGCAGCTGTACCTACTAAAATAGCACCTCTTATGGGTAGGTCTCCTAATATAAATCCAGTAGCTATTAATAATCCTAAGATCGAGTTAACTAACAAAACTAGTATAAGGCTAGATGTTAAAAAGCTATACCGACCCACAGGGCCAGATTTAACTAGTTCTGATCTACCGACCTCCTCGTTCTGCCTAGTGTGCCTAATAACTAAGAAAGTACTAACAAAAGCAGCTAAAATAGCGAGTGTTACAAAAGATCTTAGCATTAGAATATGGCCCATATCTGTTCCTATAGGTAGACCAAATAAACGCATGGCTGGATTAGCAGCTAGCAGCGTAGCGCCTTGAACCATCTCGGCTTGAGAGGGAAAAATCTCCTTCACTCCGTTAACTAAAGCAGGAACTAATACCGCTACGGCCACAAAAGTTATAGATAGCTTCAGTCTATCCCGACGAATAGCCAACCTCAGTAGTCTTAAAGTTCCTTTAAAGTGTTCTTTCATTGATCTTGAAAACTCACCTTTCTAGTCATCGCCTTTGTAATGTCCCATAAACATCTCCTCTAGAGTCGGTGGATGAGAGATGATCGACTCAACCTGCAACTGACTTAAGTGGGTAAGAACATTGTTGAGATACTCCGGCTCAACTTCAAATTCAGCATATCTACCTTCGGATTTAAATTCATGCATACCAGGCAATCGGCCGATCTCAGCTAGTGGTTTGGTTGTGGCTACTTTAATAGTAGTTCTGGTTAGATGGCGCAACTCATCTAATGAACCTGACTCAACAACTTGGCCTTCCCTAATGATAGTTACTCGGTCACATAAAGCCTCAACTTCGGCTAAGATATGACTAGATAGCAAAATAGTTTTGCCTAGGTCTTTTAATCTTCTAATCTCATCTTGAAAAACTAATTCTAATAAAGGATCTAACCCTGATGTTGGTTCATCTAAAATATACAAATCAACATCTGAGGCCAGAGCCGCAATTAAGGCTACTTTCTGTCTATTGCCCTTGGAATAGGTGCGAAACTTTTTACTTGAATCTAGACGGAAACGCTCTATTAGTTCCTGACGACGATTAATATCTACATTACCTCGTAAATCAATCAATAAATCGATAATCTCACCACCAGATAGATTATCCCAAAGATTAACTTCACCAGGCACGTAAGCCAGCTTCTCGTGCAACTTAACAGCATCATGCCAAGGGTCACCACCAAGCAACTCGATCTCTCCTTGATCTTGGCGAAGTAATCCTAAAAGTACCCTAATAGTAGTAGATTTACCGGCTCCATTGGGGCCAAGCAGCCCATGAACCTCTCCAGTCCCAACTTGCATATCTAATCCATCTAAAGCTACTGTGGAGCCGAACTTTTTAACTAAGCCGTTGATTGATATGACTGGTGATTTAGGGTCTTGGTTGATATTATCCATACCTTTCCTGCTTTCTTCTAAGAACTCGTCTTCTTAGTTGATTGATTATCATTTTTCTTATCTTTATGTTTAGTCTTAGTCAGAGCTTTGGTTTGAGCGTCTTTTAAGTCAATATTGTCATTATTGTCATTATCTTTTCTATCCTCATCATCACTAACATCATCTAAAGCTCTATCTAGGTATTCGGCTACACACTCCTCTACCTGTTTCTTGCTCCAGCCACGCTCTTTCTGTACTTCATGAGCTAAAAAGCTAATAGCTTCTAGCCAGTAGCTAAAGTCCTTCCATAAATCATCAGTACTAGAGTTGATATGGATATGTATAGGCTTAGTTGAGGTGTCGATGTCACCTCTGAGTTTGATAATTTTGGAATCTTTATTATTAAACATAACCTATATGAGAGATTATATCAGATATTCGTAAGCTTCTAACGCTGGTTGATATGCAGGTGGTTAAAGTGACGATATCTTAGTATGCCACCCAACCAAACTCTAATCCGTCGTAATAGGTGATGCTCTTTGGTATGGAGACGGTACATTATATTGTGATGGTGAGGATGTGAGATTATTAAGCCCAATATAACTATAGCTACACCAATAGCTGCTAGTGGTTCTAAGACATCTCCTAATATCAACACTGAAGCAACTGTACCGGTTAAAGGATCGGCATAAAAACCTGGTGAGGCATCTTCAGCTCTAATTCGCTTTAAAGCCCAGAAAAAGACCACATTACCCAATAGGCCCGTAATCAATATACCGTAAATCGTAGCCACCCATCCCTGAAGGCTAACACCGGTAAAAACTCCCGAACCTTGGGCTATTAATAAGTAAGCCAAAGCGATAAAACCGGCTACAAAGAAGCGGTAACTAACTATCTCAGCCGGCCCTACCCATCTATACATGTGTTTGGTATGTACAATCGTAATAGCTGCGAATAGATAAGAGACTAAAAGCATTACATCACCAACCACTAATCTATCGGTAAACAGTGCCGGCAAACCGATAATCATTAGACTGCCCAATAATCCGGTTAAGCAGCCTACTAAAGCTAGTTTATTAGCTTTTTCATGCAAAAATAGCACTGACATAACATAGATCATTAACGGTGTGGTTAGGCTTAAGAAAGAGGCTTTAATGGCTGTAGATTGATCTAAGCCATACGACCAAAGAAATAAAAAGATTACTATAAAGCTGGCATTAAGTAACACTCGCCAAAGTACGGAAGGGTTCTTTAATACACCACTCCATATAAATCCCAGGAGTAACATACCGGCACCACCAAAGCGTAGGGCCGAGAATAGTAATGGATCCATCGCTCCTTCTGTAGCTATCTTGAAAGCCACAACATTGGTACCAATAACTATATTTGCCAATATAAAGATGGTGAAGGGATTAAAATTTTTAGTTTTTTCTAACATATACTACCCTTTATGTTACTACATTTTTAAAAAACAAATATCTAGACTATGATGTTAGGAGTATGATTAAAGCCTTAATTAGAAAAGATAGACTACCAGGTACGCAGGCAATCCTAGCCCTATCTGTTTTGTTGTTAATAACTATTACATTCTCTGCAATCTGGTTTTCTAACCAAATAGCTTCTCATGATAACGAAGTTGATGAGATGATAGCGACTGAACCGATAACTTTCTCTACCGATCAACCTAGCGAAGAAGAGCCAGATGATAACTACCAGTGGCAAGGGTCTTCAGATGATCCTAAATATATTAGATTGCCCAGTATCGATAGTGGTGGATATATTCAAAACGTTGGTATTGATCAAAATCAACAGATAGCCGTACCTGATAATGTTCATAAAGCTGGTTGGTTCATAAATAGTGTGCGACCTGGTGAGATGGGTTTAAGCATTATCGATGGCCACGTAGATGGGGCAACTTCTAGGAATGGCATATTTATGCACCTAGAATATATTAATAGTGGTGATGAATTTGAGATCGAGATGGGTGATGGGCGCATACTCACCTATCGAGTTATGGAAGTAGTTTCAATGCATGAGAGTGAAGCAGCCAGTGTATTATTCTCTCAACACCCACAAGTATCACACCAGGTTAATTTAATTACCTGTGGTGGTTTATTCGATCAAGAGTCTCGTAGCTATGATGAGAGAGTTATAGTTTCGGCCGAGTTAGTTAGCTAAACTAATTAAGAAACGATACTAATAAAGCAATATTGCCAAACAATCACCTCTTATGCTGGCTTTAAGACTATGAAAAAACCACAAACTCAAACTAAAACCGCTAGCCTAATACCAATACTAACTGTCACTTTTACTGCTATAGCTATGGCTATACTAACTATCACTATATTAAGCATTATTAATAACAATCACATCAGATCCTCATATAACCCCAGTGAAGTAGCTCTAGCCAGCTTGCATCAAGCGGTCATAAATGAGGATAGTGATTCTGAGCATCAACCAGACTGTGTCTGTTGCTGTTAGTCTAACTACTCTGCTTCTTGAAACTACTCTTTGTCTGATCCCTTGAGCGCAGATTCGATTACATCTCTAGGTAGTGCTGCTGCAGATAATAGAGCCTCTCGGACTGTACCGACGGCATCACCGCCTACTTCAGTAGCTGCATCTAATGCGCCGCCTACTGCTGATTTAGCAGCTCCTGCTACATCAGCTCCAACATCACCGGCAGCTTTAATAGCACCTTCTACGGCCGATACGGCCGCTGTACCGATACTACCACCGGTTTCAGCTGTGGCTGTGACTACTCCCTTAGCAGCTCCATAAACAGCTCCTACTACATCGCCACCTACTTGGTTAACACCGTTAACCACGCCGCTCATAGTACCGGCTACGGTATCAGTGATTGATTCTCCCACCTCACCAGCACCCTTGATAGCACCACTAGCTACAGAAGCGATAGATTCTACTCCGGCTTCGGCTACTTCACCCGTGCTACTGAGTACATTAACTACTTGATTTTTAACAGTATCTGTCACTGCTTTGAGAATATTGTCTACTCCCTTAACGGCAGAAACTACTGCGTTGGTTGTTTCGTCTATTATTTTAGATAACATATTAACTCCTTTTGGTTGTTAATAAATATGTAACTATATCCTAACATAAAGCATGAGCAATATTAATTACTACTGAATAGTAAACAGCTTTTTTGCTTAAAACTAACTACCGGCAAATGGGGTACCAAAGACTCCTACCGCAAGCTCCACCCAGATAATAAGCAAAATTACAGCTAAAACTGCACCGATAACAACTCTTTGTCTAGCGGTATTAAACCGACTAATCAACACTTCATAGGTAGTTCCTGTAATAATCAACAAAGCGCCACTAATAATAAAGTCTGCTAAGCTCCAGTTAACCTCACTGCTAAACCACATAGCTATAAGTGGCACAGCCAAAATTAATGCGGTTATTATTAAGATGCGAATTATTTTCTTTCCCATAGCGAATTTTTCCTTTATTATCAGCTTTAAAACTATAGAAATTATACCACCAAAATAGCTACGGTAATTTTTGCTATAATTTATAGAAAGGATTATATAATGCAGAAAATAATACCAAACTTATGGTTCGATGGTGCTAGTAAGGCGGTCGATTTCTATACATCCATATTCCCTAACAGTAAAGTTATATCTACTTCCTACTATCCAAATAGTATTGAAGAGGGTTTGGCCGATTTTCAACTAGGTTTGGCCGGCAAAGAATTAACTATCGACTTTCAGCTTGGGGATATGAGATTTACAGCTATAAATGCTGGTCCAGAGTTTTCGTTCAACCCATCTATATCATTCATGGTTAATTTTGACCCCTCAAAAGACGACCAGGCTAGTGAAAATTTAGATAAACTATGGAGCCAGCTCATAGATGGCGGCCAGGCGTTAATGCCGATAGATGAATACCCCTTTAGTAAAAAATATGGCTGGGTTAAGGATCGATATGGTTTAACTTGGCAGCTGATTCTAACCGACCCAGAAGGCGACCCTCGTCCATTTATTACCCCTTCCTTGCTGTTTTCACAAGCAAACACTAACCGCGCCGAAGAAGCCATGGAGTTCTATAAATCAATCTTTAGCGGTTCAAAATCTGGGATAGTTGCTCGCTACAACGAAAGCACTGGGCCGGCTAAATCAGGTTCATTGATGTTTGCTGATTTTACTTTGAACGATCAGTGGCTTGTAGTTATGGACAGCGGTGTTGAACAAGATTTTACTTTCAATGAAGCGGTTTCACTGGCTGTAATGTGTAAGGATCAAGAAGAAATTGATTATTTCTGGGAAAAACTCTCCCACCAACCAGAGTTTGAACAATGCGGTTGGTGTAAGGATAAATACGGCGTTAGTTGGCAGATTACGCCAGAAAATATCGAAGAGCTGATGGAGAAGCCTGGAGCTTTTGGCAAGATGATGCAGATGAAAAAGCTAATTATCGATGGGTTTTAAAAGCAGTTCTCTCTTTTAATGAGTTAGTAGCTAAACTCTTCGTAATGTAGCTGTTTTTCTATATTTAACTCTTTAGCCTGTTCATCATAAGCCTTGAGCATAGCAGGAGGGCCACACAGATAGATAGCATAATCTTTCAATGAACCTAGCTGTTTGGAAATATCTTTGAGCGAAACAATACCAAACTTATCCTCCGGTATACACTTATAGTCAAAGGCCTTGTGGTCTTTTTGGATGATGTTTAACACCTCCCTATCGATCGCCTCTTGTTTATCTTTAGCAAAGTGGAACATCTTTACCTCTGGATGAAGCTGAGAAAACCTTAGACTGTGAGCCTTGCTCAAAAAAGGCGTCACACCTATACCTCCAGCTAGCCATAGCTGCTTGGCATGCTTATCATCATCAAAGGTAAACCCTCCGTAAGGACCCTTTAATCTAGCAACGGTTCCAACAGATAGCTCATCAAGCTGGTTGGTGTAATCACCTAGCTTTTTAACCAAGAAGCGCATTTTAGAACTATCCTTACTCGAAGCTACCGAGTATGGATGGTACCTATCCTCCCCCATCTGATCAAAAGCTACATAAAAGAACTGTCCTGGCTTAAAGTTCACTATCCTATACTTCGGTGTAAGCTCTATATCGACAACATCACCTGGTAATACATTTACAGACGCAACCTTGTATTTATAGTATGGATGCAAGAAGTCACCAAAGATCGAGTAGTGCAAGAATGTTAGTGTCGCAGTAGTTGATAAAATTAACATATACCAAAACATAAAGGCGTTATTAGCTAGCACTGATTCCGGTCCTGACATAAACGCATGTGCGGCTCCTGCTACAAACAATACCCCTAGCCACAAGTGCACCTTGATGAAGGTTTCATGTTTGACTTTCGCAAAGACTGACCAAATACCAAGCAAAATCAGGCCATATAGCGACAATCTACCCATAGTCAAAGCTATACTTTCAAAGCCTAGGAAATGTTGGGTTAACCCTGTAGCACCTTGGGCTGCTATATGAAGCAGTGTGTAGCCAAAGGGGTGCAGGATTAAAAGCGCCATCACAGTGGTACCTAGGAAACGGTGAGCTATATAGGTTTGATCTAGGCCGTTAAATAGACCATCTAAAATTTTGTACCTACCGCTTAGTATCAACGTCCAGGCAAACATGGCCATACCGGCAAATGCCGCTCCTCTTTTGAGGATAGTGCCAGCTATCTCCAAACCGGACATACCGCTAAAGTCATAGCCGATTACCCAGGCAAATGACGGAATAGCTATGATAATGATCGTTAGCCATAGCCCTGAAGTTTTCTTTAGTTTAGTAAACACCCCAAATATTGGCTCTAAGATATTTATAAGTATTTTTTTAATTCTGTCCATAAATATAAGCTTTATTGTAACCAAAGCAGGTGACGTTGGGCAAGCAATACCCTGTGGCCTCTCGTGTTAAAGCTATTTTAATCCTGTGTCCTATGACACAGACGCCTGCAGGGTTTAGGGATATTATTAAAAGTACACTGATATTATCACGCGGGGTCCTTAAGAGGGCTATTAGGAAAAGATCAGTAGTAATTAATAAGAAAGGTTTTATAATATGTTAATAACAATTGTGATTATTCTCGCAGTATTATGGGCGTTAGGTTTTGCTATAGACATAGGCGGAGGAATGATTCACATCCTTCTTGTTGCCGCTCTAGTTGTATTCATCTACAACATGCTTGCTAAAAGACAAAAAGCATAAAGACAAAAAGTATAGCTTAAAAATAGTAATTTACTGATTTTACGTCCTGATAAATAATTCAAGGCTCTAATTAAGTATACCCTTTGATTAGTTGCATTTTATGTAGCAGTAATGTGCGCTCTATCAATCTAGAAAGGATGGAATTAAAATTATGAAAGAAAACAATGTTTTTGAAACCCTGATATTTAGCATGGCGCTATTAGGATTTAGTTTCTATGGTTTAATTAGCAGCTCACATTATGTGCACCTACTAATTAATCTCGACACACTTATTATCTGCGCCCGTATCGCATTGGTTGCGATCTTACTAGCTTACGTCTTTATGCCGAAATTGCGGACATACACAGCAAGGACCACACTCTACATAGGTGGTATCTTTATGATAGTTATAGGTGCAGCCAGTACTGTGTCGTCTACATTTATGGGATACAACATTTCCTACATACTACTTGCCGATTCACTACTGCTTGTTGAAGCAGGTATCTTATCGATTATTCTAGGTGCTGACTTATCTGTCCAAAGATCCAATTTCATGGCGAAAAGTTTCCACTATATACAATCACTGATACCCAGTAGTCAACCTGAGGTATTAGCCTATAACTCTACGTTAGTTCAGCTAAGACTATTTAAAACCAAGTCTCTGCTTAAGACTACACCTATAAAGACATAGCCTTTCAATGTGCAGCGAAGATAGAAATTACCTTAGCTCATTTTGCAGGATAGTCTCAAGTGATTGCATACTACTAAATTCATAGAAGCTTAAGTATGCGATTGCGAGTTTACGCGCATCAACTTTTCGTAAGCTGAAACCACGACCAATAGAGGAAATTAGCAGAGCATTAGCAAGCATTCGGCCTGTGCGCTTATTACCATCCTCAAATATTTGCAAGTATGGTATGAATGCTAGGGCAAGTAGTGCTCGTATGTAAGGAGTTTTTGACTTATTAATTATTCCAAGTATTTTATCTGCCTGTTCGCGGAGTTGCTGAGGATTCTCAAGTGGCTCATAGTTACTGGCAGTAATTCGCACTATTTTTTTGCGAACTCCCTTACCTATTCCGAGATTATTGCCAATAATTCGGTGGAGTTCTTCTACAGTCTTGAATTCAAGTGCTCCACTGAATAAGTTAGCATGGTTGAGAATGAACGATATAGCATCTCGGTGATTAAGAATCATCTGTGTCTCGAACTCGGTTCGGTTTGGAGCACGTACGCCTTCTGTGAGAAGTAGTTGTGTATCTAAAAGAGTGTAAGTATTACCTTCAAGTGCAGAGGACTTCCACGACAGTTCGATGGTAAGATGCTCTAACTCTTTAACCGACATCTTCTCTTTCTCTCCAATGAGACTTAAGTCTTTAGAAAAAAGACTCTCAAGTTCAGAAGTATTGAGCGCATCTAACCAATCAATTAGATTGAACCTATAATGTGAAATTGGTCGCGTCTCCTCATCAAATATTTTCTCTGGTATCTCTGCATGCAATATATTAGTAAAGTTACATGCGTAGGATGGGTTGTTGTTAGCCCCCTTCTTGGTGATAAGATCTAGCTCTGTTAGTCGTTGCATGGCCCGCTGAATTGAGCGCACATCTGGGGCATCTGCCTGCTTAGCAATAGACGCAACCGTAGAATCGCCATTAAGGAGATGGATTAGTGTATATGAATTGCTTTTATTTAATTTCATACGACAATTTTAGCATATTTTTTAAATAAATACTACTTTTTGTCGTATGAGACAGATATATTACTCCATGAAGAGTCGAGTATTTACTTCTAACTGAGAATGTATAGGTCTAGACCGACCATAGGCTTAGATAAAAAATAGCTAGACCAAGCCTCGTGAGAGTGTATAATCGCTTGAGTATGTCTAGTGACCAAATTCGCAACATCGCAATTATCGCCCACGTAGATCACGGTAAAACTACCTTGATCGATGGCCTATTGAAACAGACCGAAACCTTTAGCTCTCATCAGAGTGAGATGGAGCAGGAGTTGATCATGGACTCCGGTGACCAAGAGAAAGAACGTGGAATCACTATTACTGCCAAGATTACAGCCGTTAAATACCAGGGCTATAAGATAAACATCATAGACACCCCTGGTCATGCGGACTTTGGCGGTGAAGTTGAGAGAACATTGAATATGGCAGACGGCTGTCTGTTAGTAGTAGATGCCCAAGAAGGCCCGATGCCACAAACCAAGTTTGTACTGAAGAAAGCCTTCGAAAGCGGGCTTAAACCGATTGTAGTTATAAATAAGATCGACAAATCCGATGCAAACCTACAAAAGGTTGAGGACGCTATATCTGATCTCTTTCTAGAACTAGCTACAAATGAAGATCAGCTCGATTACATCACCATTTATGCAGTTGGTAGAATCGGCAAGGCCTGGAACTCCCCTCCGGATAATCTTGATTCTGACGCCGATCTTGAACCGGTCTTTAGCGCCATTCTATCTGAAGTTCCCGCCCCTCAAGTAGAGGAAGATGGCGGACTGCAAATCCTGGTCACTGCGCTAGACTGGGATAGCTACCTTGGTAAATACGCTATCGGTAGGGTTCATCGTGGCATGGTTGAGAAATCCCAAGCTGTAGCTATAACTAGCGCTGAAACCATCTCTAGTGGCAAAATCGACAAGTTGTTTATATATGAAGGCTTGGGTAGACGCGAAGTAGATTCTGCTTCGGCCGGTGAAATAGTAGCCGTCACTGGTCTTGGTGATATCAAGATATCCCAGACTATTACAGATAAGAAGAATCCGGAAGCTTTGCCGGAAATAAAGCTCGAACCGCCCACATTAAGTATGTACCTAGGACCGAATACCTCCCCCTATAAAGGCAAGGAAGGTGATTTAACCACCTCCCGTCAAATCGGTGAGCGCCTAAATAAGGAACTGGAAACCAATATAGGCTTAGAAGTCGAGCCTGAAGGTATAGGCTACGTTATAAAAGGTCGAGGAGAACTGCATTTAAGTGTTCTCATAGAGACGATGCGGCGCGAAGGCTTTGAATTAGAGGTCGGTCGGCCAGAAGTGGTAGTTATCGAAGAGAATGGCCAGAAACTTGAGCCTTATGAGGAGATTACGGTTGAAGTTCCAAATGAGTTTACCGGTACGATTCAATCGGAATTTGGTAAACGCAAAGCCCAGTTAATCGAACAGGTGCCGATGGATGGCAATATTACCAAGCTGGTCTACCAGATGCCTACCAGAACTCTTTTAGGTATGCGCACAATCCTTATGACCGAAACCAAAGGCACTATCACTATGAACAGCCTGATGAGCGGCTATGAGCCCCTTGGGGCTACCTTGGGTCAGCAGCGTAACGGCGTAATGATTGCTTGGGAAAACGGCGTAGCGACACCTTACGCTCTACAAAACGCCGAGGCTAGAGGAACCGTGTTCATAGAGCCTGGAGCTAAAGTATATGGTGGACAGATAATCGGTCTTAACTCCCGCAATGAGGATATTGAGATAAACGTAACCAAGGAAAAACAGCTTACTAATATGCGCTCAAAAAGTAGTGACGGTACCGTACAGTTAACACCTGCAACTATATTGAGTTTAGAGCAAGCTATCGACTTCCTAGAAGATGACGAACTACTAGAAATCACGCCTGAGTCACTTCGTTTGAGAAAACGAGAGCTAGAGAAAAATAAGCGGCAAAAGAAGCGGTAGTATCTACGCTGAGTTAATTCTCTACTAGCTTCCCGGATTGCGAAGTAGGTGCACCCCGACCCAAACAAACCAGATGATTAATCCTAATCCAAAGATTGCATCCAACACTTCGATTTCTGTAATAAGTGTCTGGAAAACGCCAGTTGCGCCGACGATTAATCCTAAATAGACCAGGCCTTTTGGCAGTAGTAGTTTATCGGTTATCTGCAATGCTACTAGACTGATTAGCAATACCCATAGACCACCGACAATTTCATTACCGCCACCTAGTCCCATAATCACCGAGTTAATCGAGAGCCACAAGAGACCAGCTTGTTCCGGATTTTGTACATACAGATCAATAACAGCTGAAGTCCCTACATTCGCTATCATACCGCTAGCAAACATCAGTCCTGCCCAGATAAGCCCAAAAGTCGTTGCAATCTTCATTAACGATGGGGCTGCTGCTTTTAGTCTTTCGTGTAAAGCTATGACTAAAGCGACAAGAAAAATACCGAATACTATGTAGATTACCAAATACCACAAAGCTACAATTGCATGGTTATCTACAAGAAAGGCCGCATTTTCTACTGGGTCAGAATTAGTAGCGATAAAACTGGATGAATCCAAGAACATAAAAAATATGACCATTCCAAATATAAATGTAGAGGCCATAATCAATGAAGCGAAGCCGCCAAATTTCTGCAGACTATACGTTAGTGCCTTGATGCTATTCATGTAGCTAAGTATAACGATTCAATCTTCTTATTACTACGCATAATCTGCCGCTGGGTATTCTTTCGTGAAAATTCGTGGCTGGGGCTAGTGGATGCATTTCAGGAGGCTATTACTCAGACTGAAAGAAGGCTCTTTGATATGAATCCTGCCCGTGTATTCGTATAGCCTGCTCTTGCAGGACTGTGCTTAGAAGAGTGGCTTCTGTTTGCTGCTCCTTATTTAGGGTCTCGTCTCTGCATGCGGTATCTAATTCCTTCACCATCTTTACGATACCGTCTAACGGTAGTGTACTGATCTCTGCTACCATTTTGCTTCTAGCATCAACATATCCTTGAATGCTAGTGAGGATTTGCTCTTTTACTGTAGGTATCTCACGATCACTAGCTACCTCACTTCTGTCACCACCCTTGAAAATTTCTGCTGTTGGCTTTTCAATACTCATAGTCTTATCTCCTAGTTACGCGTACAGATATTATACAGAAATGTCTATATATTTTAAAACATACATTTTAATAGTATATTGCTTATGCTTGGCTGGGGTGCTAGGATTCGAACCTAGGATCACGGAACCAGAATCCGTTGCCTTACCGCTTGGCTACACCCCAATAAGATACGCTGGTATATTGTAGCAAACTATTAGGCTAGCTTCATAAATATCACCGACTCTATATCCTTATCATTAACATACCCATACTGCCGACTATCGCTACTTTGACTACTGTTATCCCCCTCTAGCCACACCCCCTGAGCGTTGAGCTTTTTGATCCGCTTTATACTTAAGGGTTGGCGTTTGAGAACTACGGGATGACCTACTTTAGGTGTAACTAGGGCTGATCCTAGTAGTAAATCACCTGGCTTGAAGGTTGGCTGCATAGATTCACCTTCCACTCTGTAGAGTTTTAACCAGGGTAGTTTCAGCATGATTTACTTACTATTTCTTAGTTTCAGCAAATACTCTAGCTACTTCAGTAATTAGGTCTAGTAGTTTTTGGCCATCTTCTGGATCGGTTGATTTCTTGCAATCTCCTGCGCATTTAGTGGCTCGCCAGATTAGATCGTGTAAATCAGGGTGTGACTCTACATGTTCTGGTTTGAAATAGTCTGTCCATAGCACCCATAAGTGCTCTTTAACTAACTGGGCACGCTGTTCTTTGATGATAATGCATCTTTGCTTGAATACCTCATCATCTGAATCTTGGTATTTTTCCATGATAGCTTTAACAGATTCGGCCTCGATACGAGCTTGAGCTGGGTCATAAACCCCGCACATTAAGTCACAGTGAGCCGATACCGGTGTAGCTAGACTTGATAGAATAGTTTTAATCATAAATCCCTCCTTTTTATCTAGTATAGCACTGGCTGGACGCAAACCTTAGGCCGTAGAGTCACCATCTGGCATATGAAGTAAGTATAGGTTGTCTGTCGCCATAGCCACTAGATCTTTGTTCCTAAAACTAAATACCCTAGATAGTAAGCGCTTAGCAGATGATATTTTAAAATTACTATCTGCTAAGTACTGGCATATATAGATCATCTGCTCAATTTCGATCTTGTTCAGTAAATCCTCGAAACTTATACCGATAGGTCCTGTAGCGTGTAGTTTGTCTGCTAGCAATTCATAAAGATACTCTAGTCCTAAGCTATGGGCATAAGCTGACCATTGAATCCCCTCATAGTACCAATCTTCATTAGACACTAGGCGTCTTAGATTGTCGTACACCTGATTGTTTCTATCGTTAATATAGTCTCGATACACAGGGTTGTGCCGAAATACCTCTGATCTAGGCTCAACCTCTCTTCTTCGCCAGTCTTGATGTCCTACCAATATCGCTGATTCATGCTCTAAACCTACAGCATTTAAGGCTCTAGCTAGAACAAAGCTAACACCATACCATCTAACTATGTCTACTTTGGTTTGATCATCTATAGCTATACCGATGCTATCTAGGCTATTCTCAACCGATCGATATAGTATATTGAAGTCGGTATATATAGACATGCGTGCCGGAGTATTTTCTTGATTGTCTTTACCGGTATCTAAACAGCTAGCTGCAATCCTGTGTAGATACAGTGTTGAGCTCTTGGTGAAAGGTTTAATCCAATCCATAGGATCATCAGTCATATCAGCTGATGGCACTGGTACTAAATTAGGCTTTTCTGAACCCCTATTAGCTGGTCTATTTGGCCAATTTAAGACATTGCCGATGGATTGGCTTAAGCTCTCAATCTCGCCACCAACCAGTTGATTATCCGCTACTTGACGGATATAAAAGGCCGAAGCAGCCAGTTCAGTAAAGAACTCTTCTTCGGAGGGGATTGTTTCCGGTGTTTTAGGGATATATTCAGACATATTTATCCTGACATAGAATTAATAGTCTCTATACTATGCAATATTTATAAGTATTTATCAATTCTTAGCAATGCTATTGTCTTGTCGCCACTTGGCAATCTCTTGATGATTACCACTCAAAAGCACTTCTGGTACTTTTTGTCCTCTAAACTCTTCGGGGCGAGTATAGTGGGGATGTTCTAGAGTCTGATCATCGCTAAATGATTCATCTATAGCTGAGCGCTCACCGCCCAAGACTCCTGGGATAAGTCTAACTACTGAGTCAACTAATACCATAGCTGGTATTTCACCGCCAGTTAGAACGTAGTCACCGATTGAAACTTGCAAATCTACAAATTCAACTATACGCTCATCAAATCCTTCGTAGTGTCCACAGATTAATACTAGGTGTTTGCTTTCAACTAAGTCTCTAGCAGCTGATTGAATATACGTATCACCTCTTGGGGTAAGTAGTATGACTTTAGTCTCTTCCTTGCTAAATTCGGACTGCTTTAGAACTTGCTCGATAGCCTCAACTACCGGCTCAGGTCTTAACACCATGCCATCACCACCGCCATAGGGGCTATCGTCTACTTGCCTTCTTGGTCCCACACCAAAATCTCGCAGGTCGATAAACTCTAACTCTAAGAGATTGTTATCTTGAGCTTTTTTGAGCATGCTCATATCAAAGGGGCCCGAAAACATATCGGGAAATAGGGTAATAATACTAATCTTCATAACGACTAGTATCTAGGAATTATCGGCTGCAAACAAGTTTAGCTTTAAGATTAGTCGTCTAGATCGTCAGTTAAATCAGCGATTTCTCTGCGGCTACGACTAACTAGGTCGCTTTCTTCTTCCTCTTCAGCTGCTGGCTCTTCAACTTCAGCTTCTACTTCTTCTACCTGCTCTTCTTCAACTACTTCGTCGGTCTGATCGGTAGCTTCATCAACACTAGCTTCTACTTGTTGATCTTCAGCTACTGTGTCTTCGGAAGTAGTTCTTGAGTCACCACCCTCTTCATCTGGCTCGATAATTTTGAGGTTGTATCTAGCATCGTTTTTAACACTCAAAGCTCGAAGTAGTGTACGGATACTTTTAGCAGTAGAGCCTGCTCGACCGATAACTCGGCCCAAGTCTCCTGGTGCTACATGTAGCTGGAGCAAAACTCCTCGCTCATCAATAATTCTCTCTACTCTAACTTCGTCGGGATTATCCACTAATGCTTTCGCTATATATTCTACAAACTGCTGGTCGATAGTATCTGCCATATCGGCACTCCTTCTAATTTATTAATTTACTCACTCAAACTCTATATTAGCACAGCTACCTTGGCGCTAACAAAGTAGGCCAAAGTAGTATCGGTTGCTATAAGCTATTTTTCGTCTTTTGAGGTATCGGCCGGGGCTTCATCTGATTTATCAGACTCTTTTGCTTCTTTCGAATCAGTTTTCTCTTCAGACTTATCATCTTCTTTAGAACCGGACTCTTCTGCTGACTCTGCAGCATTTTCTTGATCAGCTTTCTTATCTTTACTGTTTTCTTCCTTAGTCTCATCCTCGGAATCCTTTTGAGATTCAGCTTCTACTTCTGCTTCAGACTTAGCTTCAGCAGCACCTTCCTCGGCCTGCTCCTCAGCTTGCTTCTTTGGCTTACTTTGTTTTTCTACTAGGTTAGACTTGGCCCAGTCTGGCAATTTGATACCTTTCTGAGTGTCTAGCAATCTAACCATCTTACTAGATGGCTGGGCACCATTATCTAGAAACTTTTGAGTTTTATCCTCATCTATTACCAGTTCTTTGGTGTGGGGATTATAGTGACCTAGTTGGGATACGAATTTACCAGTGGCGGCACGATGAGAATCTGCTACTACTACACGGTAGTTGGCAAGATTTTTACGGCCAGTTCTGGCTAATCTGATTGTTAGCATGATTCCTCTCTTAAATTTAATCGCCGCTCAGCTTGATCTGGAGCGGGGAAAAGCTATTTAAACTTTTACTTATTAATTACAACTCGTCATATTTTAACCACCTCTGGACGAACTGTCAAACTATTAATAAATTTACTGACTCTCTTCGATCGACTCTAGGGCATCTTTAGCAGCCGACTGTTGGGCGCTCTGCTTGCTAGCCCCCTCGCCTTTCCCGCGTAAATCACCATCGACGTAGACACCGAAAACAAACTGCTTATCATGATCTGGCCCGGATTCGCTAATGACTTCATATTCTGGGGTATGGCCTTCTTGCTCTTGAATTAATTCCTGATAGGCGGTCTTAGCGTCCCGCCAACTTCCTTCTTCTAAGATAGTAGGTAGGGTAGAAATGATGTTTTTAGTTACAAACTCTTGGGCTTGTTTATATCCTCTATCTAAATAAATAGCGCCGATGATAGCTTCAATGGCATTGGCTAGTATCTGCAGCCGTGCCCGGCGTGAGCCTTTGCGCTCACCACGACTTAGACGCAAGTACTGTTCAATGCCAAGATTTTCTGCCACAGAACTTAAAGATTCCGTTTTAACCAGTGCACTACGCCAGTTAGTTAATACTCCTTCTGGATCATCGTATTTACGGTATAGATACTCAGTTACGATTAGCTCTAAGACAGCATCACCCAAAAACTCCATGCGCTCATTGTGTTCTTGAGCTGAAGTGTCCTTTTCATTTAGAAATGACCGATGAGTTAGAGCCGTCTCATACAGCGACTCATCCTTCATCTCAATTTCGATAGTTTTAGCTAAATCTTTAATATCCGCCATGGCGTATTTTCTTTAATGCTATTAGGAAAAGCTTCCCTATATCATCATACTCGATTAAATCTAAAGCTTCATTAGCTGGGAACCACTTTACGTCTTTAATACCTTCGCTTTCTTCAGGACGGTAGTTGTCGCTATCTTTAAAAGCATGGATTAAAAAGATATGAGTAGTCATCAAGATCAATTTGTCGAACTTGCGATAACGGAAATCGATTTTACCTAAACGGTCTAGGATTTTAATGTACTTTAGACCTGTCTCTTCCTCAATCTCTCTTAGGGCGGTTTCTTCAATCCGCTCACCTTCCTCTACGTGACCTTTCGGTATGGTCCAGCGGCCCTTGATATCTTGAATCATCAATATCTCAATTCCTTCTTTGCCACGGCGAAAAACTACACCACCGGCAGTCTCTTCCTCTACCGTACGGCGAATACGCCTGCGTATATGTTGAAGTTTACTGCCTCGACGCTGACGTCCGCCACCCTTGTTTTTGTTCTTAGAATGGTTGGCCGGACGGTTATTGTTCGTCTGCTTTTGGCTGTTTGGCTTTGGTTGATTTGTCTTCGATTCGTTCACTATATACTGTTCCTAATACTCCGTTAATGAATTTTGATGAGTTATCGGCTCCGAAAGATTTAGCTAGCTCTACGGCCTCGTTGATAACAACTTTGGGTGGGGTTTCTTCATCTAGCGCTAACTCATAAACTGCCATGCGCAAGATAACTCTATCGACCCTAGCAATCTGTTCAACTGGCCACTCTGGTGCAGCCGGAGCTATGATGGCATCGATCTCTTTGAGCCTATCAACTACTGAATTGGTTAGATTGTAGACAAAGTCCTTATCATCAATCACATCTTCGTACTGGACTAAGTTGCGATCTGTAACCTCTTTGATACTTAAATCTTCACCACTGCGAAAATCGTACTCATACAGACTCTGTAGTGCGACTATACGGCCTAGATGTCGATTGGATGCCATTTGCAATAACCTATTTTGTTAATTTACTTGAAAAATGTTAGTAGAGCTAAAATCTCTTTGATTATAGATAACATCTTATTTTACTTACTTCTTACCTAGCTTCACCTTAACAGGTGATCTCTTGTTAACCGCTTCTGCTAGCTTTCTAACTTCGTGCGATCTATGCAATCCTTGTTTGCGCGGACTGCGACGCTTCTTAGGTTCGGGCATTAGCTGCCTCCTTCAAACTTTACTAATATTGACCTTTGCAGATTATTATATCATGTATCAACTTGCTAGAGCAAAGTTGTTAGAACTTATTATCGATATATTTCGATGATGACGATACCGGCTCTACCGTGTCCACCGATTAGATCATAACCAGTACTGAAGCCATATGCTCCGCTACCACCTCCGCCATAGCCGCTAGCGTTGATTCCGTTACGGGCAGTAGGGTCTGAAGCAAACATACCTCGGCCGCCGCCGCCTAAAGCAGATGATCCACCAGCTCCGCTACTAGCTCTAGCCACCCCGGCGCCGCCACCGCTACCGCCACCAATAATTATATCTCCAGCAGTTCCTGCACCCGCACCACCACCATCACCGGTTCCGATAGCTACTCCACCACCTCCACCACCTGTTGCGACAACTAAAGAGCCAAATGAGCTAGTTCCCCCTCCGCCGCCAGCATTATTACCATTAGACCCACGTATCCCACTACCGCCAACCGTTACAGTTTCCAAAGCTGCTAATTGTGATTCAGTAATTAAACTCTCAGCATAACCACCTCCTCCCCCTCCGCCGCCAGCTCTAGCATTACCAGATCCAGCACCTGCAACCCCTGCCCCGCCTCCACCGCCTCCAACTAGCCTAACTCTAATGCGTTTTAGACCTGGATAGTTGGCCTTGGTAAAAGTACCTGACGAAGTAAAGGTAACTATATCGGTAAGTGAACCGGTTGATTCAAGGGTAGTGGTGTGAGTACCTAGGGTGCTATCAACTGACTCTAGAGCTGATTGAACGTTGTTTCCTGAGACGTGAGTAGTATTGGTATCGTCATAGCTAACATCACTGGCATTATTAGCTGGGGTAGAGGTTAGCCAAGTGGTAGTTGCTTGGTCATAAACTAAAACATCGCCGTCTTGGAGGTTAGTGGTATCGATATTAGAGATTAATTCTAGGTTGATGTTTCTTAGACTACCGTCTGAGTTGTGGGCTACATTCAGGAATTCATTAAGGATGTCTCCCCATGTACCTGAGTCTTGTCCTGGAATTGGTAGTCTGGGCATAAGCTTAGGTTCCTAATTTGAATTTTTTGATTTATATATAGAGAAATATGTTTATATTATTCTAGCATGGGAGTTACGGGTTTAGAATCTGCCTATCGATTAACTTTGCTTATATGTTTTTTAAAATTTATAGACTTCCTTCTATAGATTAAGTATCCAGCGCTCAAGAAAAAGAATATAGATACTAGATAGGGCCAAATGTAACGCCTGTTTTCATCACCAACGCCTAAGACATTGGCTCTGGAGTTGTTGATATCAGCTGTAGGCATAGATATAGACGCAAGTTTGATGATATTAAACCTATCTTCAAAAAACATGCCTAATAGATTTGAGCCATCATTATTGAATATACCTAGCTCCTGCTGTTCATCTCTAAAATCACTGTCACCACTTCCTGAAATCAACCCATCTTCTTGATCCTGATTTCTTTCTGACTCATTAGTTTGGTCTATAGGTTCTGGCTCATCGCCATCACTACCGATATCTGCTACTAAATCATCGCTGTACTGATCATTGTCCGATTCTTCATTATCCACATTCTCACCTGTATTTTCATCAGGATTATTATCTACTTGTTCGCCATCCGTTATAACGGTCACTTTGGGGCTGATCTTTTGACTCTCACCCTGAGCGCTAATAGCGCTAAGTAAAATATTAGGGTCATGATCATCTGTAATGTTAGTTATATCAACACCATTAAGCTTGCTGTCTAGCGTAGCCAGCTCTTCGCCGTCAGCAGTATATAGATTATACCCCCTTAACCTAGCTGGGGAGGCGTTATCTGGCGGCGACCAGCTAGCATTTAAGCTACCGTCTTCCACGATAACTTCAAAGTCTCTAGGGGTATTAATATTTGGCACATATCCTCTATCTGGATCTATATCTACTGGAATAATTAGGTTAGTTAATATATTAGGAGTTCTTGAGAATCCTCCTAACCAATGCTCTCCCTGGACTTGAGCCCTAACAAAACCTTCAAAAGGCTCATCATACTGATGATAGACCGTCGGACTATAGACTATCTCAGTTGGACCTAAGAAGGTAGTGTCGTTACTGCTAAATCGCCACCTATATCTAATATCTTTATCGTAATAATTTTGGTTTCTCCATTCACTAAGGTCAAAAATAAACTCTTCACCCGGTTCGTCAACTATACCCGGCCTACCGTTATATATATCAGGAAATATTGGGATAGTATTAACGACAGCATGCAGTAATGAAGTTGTACCACTAGACCCTAAGTTGCCTGGGAAACGTATACCCTGAGTTTCATCGGCTAACCTTTCATACCTAGCTACTCTCTCTGCATCTAACTCAGAAAGGTCTGGGTTGAGTAAACGCGACGATATTGGATAAATAGATATTTCAGAAGCCTGAGCTGTATTGATAACCGACTCTAGAGTATAACCCGTATCGGCTTCAACCTCTTCTGGATGACCTCTATCGGTAATCAAGAAGACGATTTTACGAGCATCATCACGCCAATCATACTCAAAAGCTTTAACTAAAGCATTAAGAGGGTGGGCTCTGTTGCTTCTCCAATCCCTCGTATTATCCCTAATATCATTGATAAATTCATCTATATCATCTGTAAAGGGTCCGTGTTGTAACCACAAGTCAGGATCACTTAAACCTGAGGAGCCCCCACCATAGCCTAGATAAGCAAACCTAGTACTTTCGCTAAGGCCATCAAGACCGTGCAGTATATCATCTAGCTGATGATATACGGCCATACTTCTAAGTCGGCTTTGGTGTAAATTACTCTCTATGTTTTCAGCCACAAACATCACATCTAAGTTTTCGGATAAATCAGGACTATATTCATACGTAGGCTCATAACTCAAACCCGCAATAGAATCGGCTACTTGGTTGATAAAGGTGGGTATTTCTCGGTTCTGATAACTCTCTGTATGAGCCGGCATATGCATTACTGCATCAGTTAAACTGTTCTCACAAATACCGTCCATATACCTACACCAACTCTGTAATCTGTCTTCAAAAAACCCTGGAAATTCATCACGAGAACCTAAAATACCTCCTGAATTTAGGAGGCGATTATGCTGCGGGGCTTGATAGGTGCCATGAGCTGCATAGGAATCAGGATTAAACTTAGGGTCACCAAACATACCGATACCAACCACCCTGGATTCTATGCCACCATAACTAGCCACTACCTCCAAAGCATCACCAATCACGTGAGCTCCTTGAGAAAACCCGCCCAAAACTATCTTTTGATCCTCACAGTGACTACGGTCTAATAGCTCTTGTTCGAGCTGATCAACCCCGCTAGATACGCTCTTGCGGTATCCCCCTGGAAAAAATGGGAATTTAGCATTAAGAAAACTTTCTATACCTGGAGCAGGGTAGTCTAGGTCTACAGTCTCTATGGTTAGCGAACCATCGTTGCGACTCTCCAGCTCATCAAAAAAGGTGGCGGTATGATCAATATCACTACCGCTACTGTCGATGTGGTCTTGACCAGAGCCTCTAGCGAATATAGCTAATACGTCTGCACAAGTATCAGCTTCGGCAGTTGGTACTACCAAGAATAAACTAGATATTAATATAGCTAAAATAGCTAGGCTTGAGACTAAACGCTTCCAAGTTATCCCTAATCCCCACCTTTTTGTCACCTTAACCCTAATACCATCTCCCTTATCTATATATCATTTTTCTTTTTGCCAAATCCTAGCAATAAACCAACTCCTGTAGTTAGTGGTGCTAGCGGAATAATAGCCAGTATAGCCCAGCCGCCGGCCGGCTCAGATGCAGTAATGATAGCTACATAAATAGCCAGAGTCAGACCTGAGCCTCCGCCCAGTATCCAAGCAGCTAATACGCCTCGAGCTCTATTAAAGAACCTTAGTTTGTTTAAGAGAGCAGCTAGAAATGGCAGGAGGATTAAGGTATAGGTAAATGCCATACTTGTACCTAACACACCCCAGAGTATATCGCTAGTTATATCTTTAGTAAAAATATCTGTTGACGAAATAAAAACTACACCGCCAACCACCAACCCATAAACAACAGCTGCTATTAACTGTTGCCAGATACTGTTTGTAAACTCATTTATCCTGTATCCCAAAATATCCCCAGTCTAAAACCTATAATTAAAATTGTTAATTTCATGTTAACTAAAAGGTTCTGAAAATACAAATCTCCAACTAAGAAATTATACTTCGAGCAAATTCTTACTGAAGCGTATAGATTCACATACAAAAAGTTCTAACGACCCATATTGTGATTTAGTTTGAGCAAGTTCAAGGTACTTGTAGTACGCATACTTACGCTCTTTGCTAATTATAGGGGGTAGTATTCCTGCTTTTAGCGCCTGCGCTAACATCAGCAACCTGCCAACTCGCCCATTACCATCGCTAAAAGGGTGTATCTTCTCAAAATCAGCATGCGTCTTGGTCAAGTGAGCAACTACGTCATCAGGTGAGTTCTTGATATATTCCGATAAACTAGTTATTAAGTCTGGTATCTTAACAGGATTAGCCAAGGGAACTGAAGAACCCATAATCCTAACTGAATGCTTCCTGTACTCCCCAGCATCACTAATGATGCCGTTCATGAGTCGTAAGTGTATGCCTATTATTAGCTCTTCATCTACAACAAAGTCATCTTCCTCATCTACTATCTTACTAAGAAGCCAGTTTAGTGTTGCCTGATGATTGCGAGCTTCAGCTTGCTCAATAGAGGTCCTATTGCTCAGTACCTTGTCTTCAAAAATAACATTTTGCACATCAGATATCGTCATCGTACTACCTTCAATTGTGTTGGTGTGGTAGGTCAGATAAAGCGTTAACTTATCTAGAGCCTCTGAATCTTTAATCAGATTATTTATATCAACAACACTGTTTAGGGCTTCTTGCTTTGCCGTGCTGAGATCATCTTCACTAACACTATCAACACCTACTATATCCATATATAGTTTATCTATCTTTAAAATAGAGTTTTTGCGTGGTTTTGAGCGACTATTAATCCATGAGTTAACGGTTGGGAAAGACACGCCCAAATTCTTAGCTAGCTCTTCTTGAGACCACGAGGCTGCTTCTAAAATGGTTTTTAATTGTCTGATATATTTCATAACTTTATAATACTATCATAAACTTTATAAAGTTTCAACAGATGGTTAAAGTTTCTGACCCCTCAATAGTTGGGCGTTTAAGGCCACAATAATTGTAGAAAGTGACATCAATACTGCACCCACAGCTGGTGATAAAACTATACCAAAACTAATAGCCGCACCAGCAGCTAGCGGTATAGCTAATACGTTATACCCGCTAGCCCAAATTAGATTCTGTACCATTTTCCGATAAGCAGCTTTTGAGAGGTTGATGACTTTGATGACATCTAGAGGGTTGTTTTTAACTAAAATAATGTCGGCCGATTTAATAGCTACATCGGTACCAGCACCTATAGCTATACCGATATCTGCTTGCATTAGAGCTGGCGCATCGTTCACCCCATCTCCTACCATAGCTACCTTACTGCCATCAACCTGCAGGCTTTTAACTTTAGCCACCTTATCCTCTGGTTTAACTTCAGCAAAGTATTGATCTATACCTAAGCTTTTCGATACGTAAGCAGCTACTTCTTTAGAATCACCAGTAATCATAGCTGTTTTAATGCCTAAGGTCCGCAGATCTTCAATAGTCTGCTTAGACTCTTCTCGCACCATATCAGCTAAAGCTATGAGTCCAAGAACTTTGTCGTCTTGGTTGAGTAAATAGACTTCAGTTTTACCCTCTTTAGCTGCTGTTAGTGCCTGGCTTGATATCTCTTTAGGTGCTACTAAACCATTTTCTTCGATATATCTTCTTGATACGGCCCTAAAGTTTTCACCTGATATAGCACCCTCAACTCCCGCACCAGCTAATGCCTTAAACTCATCTACCTTATCCAGCTTGATATCTCTATCCTTAGCTGCAGCCACTATGCCTCGGCCTATGATATGCTCACTGTTTTGCTCTAGTGAAGCCGCGATTTTAAGCACTTCTTCCTCGCCCAATCCATCTACAGTCCAGATATCACTCACTCCATGTTCACCACGAGTTAATGTGCCCGTCTTATCAAACAACACTACATCTATATTGCGAGCTGCCTCCAGACTTGGTCGTTTGCGAATCAACAGACCGTTTTGGGCCGATAGAGTAGTAGATATCGAGACTACTAGAGGTATAGCTAGTCCTAAAGCATGGGGACAGGCAATAATTATTACTGTCACGGCTCGAGCTACAGCAAAGTTAATATCACCTAGCAACCACCAAACACCTAAAGTAACTAGTCCCGATACTACAGCTACAATCGTTAGTAGAAGTGCTGCCTTATCGGCTAATACTTGAGATTTTGATTTGGACTTTTGGGCCTCTAAAACCAACCTCATAATTCCAGCTAGGGCCGTACTCTCACCTACTTCTTTGACTTCGATCGTTAGTGATCCATCTTGATTGATACTACCGGCAATGACGTTATCACCTACCGATTTGGCCACCGGTTTAGATTCGCCCGTTATGATAGCTTCATCAACTGAAGAATCTCCTTCTTTAACTACTCCATCCACCGGTACACTGCTACCCGGTCGAACTAAGACTAAATCACCCTTGACCAGCTGAGAAACCGCTACTTTTTCTGGATGTTGTTGGCCTGGAATTAACTTTTCAGCCATATCAGGCAGTAGTTTAGATATAGCTTCTAACGCACCTTCGGCTTTGGATATAGCGGCCATTTCTAACCAGTGACCCAAGAGCATGATGGTAATTAAAGTAGCTAGCTCCCAGAAGAAACTCTCACCATCAATAATAAAGAGGGTGGCTAAAGAGTAGCTATAGGCTGTGATAATAGCCAGAGCGATTAAGCTCATCATGCCCGGAGAGCGACTCTTTATTTCCGAAATAGCGCCTTTAATAAAGACTAGCCCGCCGTAAAAGAAGATTACGCTGGCAAGTAATGCCGGAATATATTCAGAACCGGTAAATGCTGGCGGAGAAAAGCTTAGCCATGCCTGAATCATTTCAGAGTAAATCAACACCGGCACGGTTAAGACAAGTGATAACCAAAACTTACTACGAAACATGGCTACCGAGTGATGGGCATGCTTGTCGTGTTCATCATGATTATCATGATCATCGTGTTTATGGTGGTTTATCTCATCAGAGCGACTGTGCTCAAACATAGTATTGGTCTCCTGTTTGTCTATACTTTATATAATATCCTAGTTAGCAATAAGCTGCTTAGATTGCAAAAACCAATCCCCTAATACAAAAATATTAAAAAGACTGCCTGCAACTATAATGATTTGTAAGTTAAATCTATTCTATGTTATCATTTAATTGTTTAATTAAATAATTATATATGGAATATCGATGCTAAATCTTCTAAATAAATACGGCGATACACAGATTGAAGAGGAGGAGCTAGCCAAGCTCTTTGATGCTATTGGTGATCCTACCAGGCTGAAGATAGTCTGCTTATTACTCGATAACAACGATCTTTGCGTTAGTGAAATTACCGAAAAGATAGGTATCTCGATGCCGGGTACTTCTCAGCAACTAAAAATCTTGGAGAATGCCGATTTGATCAAGCGTCTACGGATGGGCCAAAAAGCCTGCTATAAACCTAATTACGTTAACCCGCGAGCTAAACTCTTATTTGGCTGTATTAAAACATTAAAGAAAGGGTAGATAATGAGCAATATCAAAGTATATACCACCCCAACATGTGCTTTTTGCCACATGACTAAGCAGTTCTTGCAAGATAAAGGCGCTGAGTATGAAGAGATTGATGTATCCACTGATCAACAGGCTGCTCAAGAAATAGTAGAAAAAACCGGTCAAATGGGCGTACCGGTTACACAAATTGATGATCAATACATCATCGGTTTTGATAAAGCTAAATTAGAGGCTGCTCTTTCATGAAACAAGGGTGTGCAGTAGCTGTTATAGTCTTCGAACTCTTAGATTAAGTTGTTGATTTTAAACTAGTCTCTAATTACCCTAATTGACCCATCGACCTCTAATTTCAGCAATTTTGATGGATTTGCTTCTAAATCTCCACCGTCAATATAGAAATCTAGCTCATCACCAAAATACTCTTTAGCTTGATTAATATCTTTAGCAGGTGGTAATCCTTCTGGATTAGCAGATGGCGCTATTAATGGACCGGTTAGTTTTAGTAGTGTAATCAAATCTTGCTTATCTGGCAGACGAAAGGCTAATGACTGAGTACCCCTGTGTAAATACTCATATTTATCATCCTGGCTTGGCAAGATAATGCTGATCGGACCCGGCCAATACTCATCTAACTTAGCTTTAATATCATCACCTAACTTAACCCCGAATCCACCTACATCATCAATGCTGCCGATTAAAATAATGAAGGGTTTGTCTGAATTTCTGCCTTTAACCTCATAAACCCTCTCAACGGCTTTACGATCATGTGCTGAAGCCACAACTCCATAAATAGTATCAGTTGGAATCACCCCCACTCCACCATTAATTAACGCACCTACACAATCTTCCATTGGGACCAACACTAAAGCCTAGAGGGTGGTTTGATATTAAGTAGATCTAGCCCCTGAGCAACCACCTTGATGTAGGCTTGATGGAGTAAGACTCTTAGTGCCTGCTTGCTCTGATCTTCCTCACCTATAACCGGGCTAGCTTCGTAGAAACTACCATGTAGTTTCGATAGCTCATGCAAATAGCCGACTAATATGTGTGGTGACTTCATTTGAGCTGCTTTAGCTACTATTTCCGGCAGTTCAGCCAACTTAACACCTAAACTATGCTCTATCCCAGCGCTGAACTCTAAAGCTACGTTCGATAAATCAACCTCACCGAGATTGGCTAAAATCCTCTGACTACGTACATACGAATAAAGCACGTCAACTACGCTACCTGAACCTAAAGCTAACATAGCACCTGGATCAAAACGGACATTAGTGTTCCTATCAGTCCTAAGATCGTGCCAAACTAGTGCCGCTACACTTAAGACTTTGGCGTTGTCTTGAGCTTCTGATTCATTCATATCGGGATTCCTGGATTTAATTTCAGCTAAAGCCCTCTCTTCTAGCTGGTTAATCAGATCTTCTAGCTTACCGCTAGTACCTTTCCTAGTTGAGAGCTTCTTGCCATCTGTTCCAACTAATAGGCCGAAGCCGACATGCTCTAAGTCGGCCTCGCCCCGATCAGTCTTGTTCAACCCCAGCTGCTTAGCAACATCAAAAACCGCCTCAAAAGAAGTAGATTGCTCATGACCGACTACATAGATAATCGCATTAGGGTTATATGTCTGACTTCTAAATTTAATAGTGCTTAGATCTCTAGCTGCATAGACCGAATAACCACCAGCTGTACGAAGCATTACTGGATGCTTGCCGTCTATATGAATGCTGCCGTCTTCATCTACTACTACCGATTTTGAGCCACTATCTTTAACCAGCTCATCTAATAACTCATCGGTGGTTTCGGCAAAGTAGGCTTCACCGATTTGGATGTCAAACTCAACACCTAGACGCTGATAGACTCTATCAAAATCCTGCTGGCTTAAATCAACGCAGTGTTGCCACCTAGTTAGCAACTCCTCATCACCCTGGCTGAGACGAGAGAAATACTCTCTGCCTTTCTCTACTAGATCCTCATCTGTTTTCATCTCTTGGGAGTAACGAATGTATAGTTCATTGATCTCATCAATATTTAAATCACTGAAATCTTTTTCTGGGTTGTAGATGTCATAGGCAGCTAAGATATTACCAAACTGAGTACCCCAATCACCTAAATGATTATCTCTAATCACTACAAAGCCTTGAGACTCTAACAACCTAGCTATAGCTTCGCCGATCACAGTAGAACGCAGGTGGTTTACTCCGAAAGGTTTAGCTACATTAGGAGAAGAAAAATCTATGACGACTGTACCCTTAGAGGCTTGCTCTTCTTCCCCTGCATCAACTATTTGGCGTAAAGATTCAATAACTCCTTGGTCTTTAATAGCGACGTTGAGATATGGACCTACAGCCTGGACATCAGCTATGAGGTCGCTTCCTGATAGGCTCTTAGCCAGGCTTTTAGCTACATCTACTGGGGATTTTTTGGTGTCTTTAGCTAAAGTAAAGGTAGCTAACCCATAATCAAAGTCTAGAGTTAAATCATCTCGCTCTGGTGGTGGCGATAGTAGTTGCTTAATCTCAAGCTTATCCAAACTAGTGGCTTCAGCTATATTAGTAGCTAATTCATCTAGCAAGGAGGATTCAGACGCTAAATTAGTGCCTACTTTGACATTACTATCTAGCTTAACTAGAGATTGCTTGATTTGGTTGTCTATGGATGATTGATATTGATCTTGCATTACTCAAATATTACCTTTTTTGGGGGGTTATATAACTAGTATACCTTCTATGCAGCAGGTTTCACTATTACCTTATAGAGGATGGCAAAGTCTATCAAGTAGATTATCTACAGTTAGATAGTTAGTATTACCTACCGCCGTCAAGCCCGGTATCAGGTGCGTTGACCATTTGCGCGCCTAGTCCTAATAAACCTTTATAAGGCGCAGATTTCTCTATATCTAAATCTAGTGGCATAATATAGATTGAACATGAGTAAAACAGATACATCTAAGCAAGTTCTACTAACCGGCATCAAGCCGACCGGCACTCCACATATCGGCAACTACCTAGGCGCTATAGAGCCTAGTCTTGAGCTAGTAAATCAATACGACCAAGGCAACCTATTTATAGCTGACTATCATGCTCTCAACACTACCTATGATGGTGAACTAATCAAAAAACAGACTTACTTAGTAGCAGCTACCTGGATAGCAGCTGGACTAGATACCGACAAGTTCAACCTATACCGCCAATCGGATGTCCCAGAAGTTTTTGAGTTAGCTACCATACTAACTAACTTCACTCCTAAGGGCTGGATGAATAAAGCTCATGCCTACAAAGCCGCGGTAGATTTAAATACCCAAAACAACAAAGACCCAGATGAAGGTATAAATATGGGCCTATATACCTACCCCTTACTGATGGCTAGTGATATCTTGCTGTTTAACGCCGATGTAATACCGGTCGGTAAAGACCAGGCCCAGCATGTAGAGATTGCTCGTGATATCGCTCAGAGATTCAACCATGCGATCGGAGATGAGATAATCACCCTGCCAGAACACCTACTCAAAGATGAGGCTAAAGAAGTGGTAGGTGTAGATGGACGCAAGATGAGCAAGAGTTATGACAATATCATCCCCCTATTTACCGATAAAGATGGGTGGTGGGAGGCAGTTCGCAAGATAGTCACCGACTCATCATCAGCCGGTGAGCAGTTGGTAGCAGAAGACAGCCTGATATACCAAATATTTACAACCCTAGCAGATGCTGAGCAGTCCCAAGCGCTAAAGAGTGACCTAGAGTCAGGCAATATCGGCTGGAAAGAGGCCAAGGAAAGATTGCTAGAAGTAATAGTAGATAGATTCGGGCCAATGTCGGAAAAATACCACCAGCTAATTAATAGCTCCGAACAACTAGATGAGGTGCTAAGGGTAGGTGCCGAGAAGGTTAGGCCAATAGCTCAGGATAACTTAAACAAGATCAAGCAAGCCGTCTTGGGGTTAAATCCATAAATTCAGTAGCAGAGATAATTTTAACACCCTGATACTCTTTAGTTTTTAATAGATATTTTTATCTTCTCCCTACTATCTACCGCCACCCAAACCGGTATCGGGTACGCCGACTACCTCTACACCTAAGCCGACAGGGTCAGTGATGATACCGTTAGTCTCACCATCTATATCAAGCTCACCACCATCGGTAGCCTGGTAATTAACTCTTAAAACCATCTCGCTATATATATTAGTAGTATCTATACTCACACCCTCAATACTGAAGTATGCACCGGTGTTGGGATTGTGTTTACGCAAAAGATACTTATCTAAATCACTAGTTTCAATACCGTAATAGTATAAAATGATATCAGAAGTATACCCTGGGGTCACACAGTTAATCGTAAAAGTTATAAAGCCTTGGGGATAATCGTAACCTATATCGCTCACATCGTTATCATCTTCACTAACTATGAAAAGAGCCGTAATTGAGCACTGCTCATCTACCTCTAAGACTACTAATTCACCGGTAATCGGGCTGATGATATAAGCAACGTTATCTTGCTGATCATCTGGTATACCGTCGCCGTTCTTATCGTTATCTAAGTTAGTTTCTATCTCATCATCGCCGTTATCTTCACCGTCATCGCCATTACCGTTATCATCCCCATCGCCCTCTTGTTGTAGTTGCCACCACCAATCAAAGAAAGGATAGCCATCATTAATAACACCTTCTGAATCTATGCTCCAGATATCATCTAGGCCAACATCATCGTTTGGATTACCGACAAAGTCCCAAACCGGCAGATCTAAACCACTAGAGAACTCTTCATCCGTATAGGTGCGTACATCCTTCATCTCTTCGGTGGTTTTGCCGGTACCTGAGCCACTGGTATTGTTAGCCTCATCGATACCGGTACTATCCATGTCCCAAAAAGAGTTGGTTACTGGAGCATCATTCCAGTTATCTCCTATTAGGCCACCTAAATCATCTCCTGAAACCTCTCCTGTACCATACGAGTTACTTACTTCACCATCAAGGACATCACCGACTAAAGATCCTCCCAAAAGAGTACTATATGTAGCTCCTCTAGCATAAGTGTTTGTTATCGACCCTCCATTTAGTGTGCCTACCAACCCACCAACAAAATTAGTGTCCGCTATGGGTGCGCCATTAATATCAACCACATTACTGGTAGAGAAAGATTGTGAGATAAGACCATGATTCTCTCCTACCAAACCGCCGATATCCCACACGTTGTTGGTGTGTTCAAAATATATATCTCCTTCAGAGTAGGATCTATATATCTCTCCCTCGTTATAGCCGGCTAGTCCACCAGCTCCAAATCCAGAATCTTCATCAATAGTGACTCTGCCGCTAGCATGAGTCAGTGTTATATTGTTATCGTTATACCCTACCAACCCGCCAGCATAAGAGTCACTAGCGCTAACGTCACCCTCAGCATACGAACTAGTGATAGTAGCACTATTGTACCCAGCTAAACCACCGACATGATTAATCCCCTCTACCTCACCCGTAGCATGAGACCCTTCGACATTACCGTTGTTATACCCCACTAAACCACCAGCATTATCACCCATCGATGAAATGTTGCTTACAGCATAGGAATCAGTGATATTGCCTTGATTTTCTCCCACCAACCCACCGATGTTATTACCGCTTCCTATTGCACTACTTTGGCTCTGTGACTCATTAATATCGCCACTACTAAAGCCTGCTAAACCACCAATATTACTAACGCCACTAACACTACCGACCGAGACAGACTGCGAGACTATGCCGGCGTTTTCGCCAATCAGCCCGCCGACATCACTACCACCATCAACATCAACAGTCACAGAGGAGTTAGTAATACTGACGTCACTGCTAGCAAATCCCACCAAACCACCGACCTTATTGCCTCCAGATATATTGCTTATACCGCTAATATTAACGTTATTAATACTGCCTGCCTGCATATAGCCTACTAGCCCGGCCGTATAGTCTAGTGAATTGGCGATATCGATATCTATTAAATCAAGATTTAATATCTCGGCCGGAGCATCTATACTACTGAATAAGCCGACCCTTACTTCGCCTCTATTAATATGTAGACCGGTTATAGAAAAACCTTGAGCGTCTAATATGCCGATAAAAGGCTCGAGTTCGCTTCCGATCGGATCAAAACCCTCACCCCCGTTATATAGAGTGCCATCAGGATCAGAGGTCTCAAAAGTACAATCTATATGATCGAGCAACCGATAATAACCATCTAGGGGAAGATCCGAAGGATCGCTACCGACATCTTGTAGCTCTAAGCAGCTTGATATATCTATAGGGTCATCAGCATCTACTGATTGAGGATTTGATAGAGGTGATAATACTAGCGACAATATCCAGACATACTGCAAGAATCTAGTTTTGCCTTGGTGGTAGTGGTTAAAGCTTTGACGTCTCATAGCTATCTAGACCCAAATTATGGGCCAATAGTTCAGACATCACAAGCATGAGCGGTAAGAGCTATCTTTAGATTTGGTTGTTGTTATACAAGCTCCAAGCGCATTTAACTAATTTTAAGTGTATAATTTTAGGCAATCTATGAAAGATGTAAAAGACCAATCAAATCAGCCAAATCAAATAGACACAACCTGGCCCAAGCTATTTAATATCAGACCTAAAGTCGTAGTACTAGCTATTGCCACTTGGATAGCTATAGCCTGGGCTATATTCATATCAATCGATATCTTAGGCTGGATCAGTGTTGAATTAAGAGCTCCGGCCTGGACATTTCTCTTTAACGATAGACCAGTAGAATGGACTCAGTGGTTTATGTTGGCCTTTGCCGCTGGTATATCGGGGTTTTTGGCCGGTAGATTAAGTGCTAGCGGCGAGAAAGACGCCGCTAAGTTCTTCTTTTTGATTGCTATCGGGTTTGGCCTGATGTTGATTGAGGATGCTGGTGATATTAGACATGTGCTAAACCGTGAAGCTGAAAGGGCTTTTGGTGGTGAGATTTTTGGTTTAAGACACAGTTTTGTAGTTGAAGCTCCCTATTTTCTAGCTCTAGCAGCAGTACCAGTCTATGCTTTTGCTCGGTACTGGCGCCAGGCCTGGCGAGCTGTTAGTGCTCGTAAGCTCTTTTTAATAGGCTTTATTCTTTATGCCATGGCCGCTGGTGGATCACTGATGAGCAACCTATTCCATTCCTACGTCATCATCGGTGGAGCTTTCGATATCCTGTTTTTTGGTAGCAATCTACCGCTCTTGCCTGGTAGAACCCAAGGCTTTACCTACTTTATGTTTACCGACTCGGTACTTGAAGAAAGTATTGAACTAATGGGTATAACAATGCTAGTAGCTGGAATACTGGCTTTTACCCGTGAATTTCGTGAGTCGTCCCTGGCTAAAGTAGTTAAAAAATAGCTTTGTAAATCTAGGCTTTGTTGTTAGTTAGATTTATACTTCGTAAGCTGAAATACCCCTTTTGAGGGTTTATGTACCTCCTCGGGATATTTTTCAATCAACTTCCAGACGCAACCATTGACTGTTTTGGGGTGAAAGCTAGGGTCTGATTCTTGAATTTTTTCTAGCAGCTCCGACCAACGCAGACCTTCGGGGTTTTGTTCAAGTAGTTCAAATATTGTAGCGTATATGCGGCCTGTGATTGTAGTTGGATTCATAGTTTTGATTATATCAAGGTTTGTTTAGAATTTTTTATAGTATGGAAACTTAAGATTGGCTCTTAGTAGTAGGGGCTAGAGCTATCGCTCAACGAAAAGAACAACGAGAGTCTAGACGACTATTTTTCACAAGGTTTTTTGGGACATGAAGATGAGCATTGTGAAGATAAAGTAGCCTTCATAAAAGAGTTTTCCGTAAAGCATGAACTAAGAGACTCTAAGGCAAAGGCGATTTATAAGTCTGCCCTGAAAAGAAATTACATAGAATTAATCCCAAGTAGTACACTTGATGGTACTGACAAGTTGAAAGTACTGTCTGATGGCTACGATTTAATATATAAGAGAGGAAAAATACCAACAGGATTAGTTAGAGCTATACTGGGGGACAACAAGAACTTTATACAGGTGACTACCGCTGTTATAATAACTATAGCAACTATCATAAATGTGATTATTGAGGTTTGGTTTAGATAATGGGTAAAAAGCAATTCAAGAAACTAATTAAAAAGGCGTCGACGCCCGTCCCAAAAGAACAGGATAAACAGCTGAACCCCTCAAGTTATAACGAAAAGAAAACTCGTCAAGGTAAGCCTGTAAATACTTCGGCGAAACAGAGTGGTAAGTCCCGTCGATAGAACGTTTTAGTTGGCTCCAATAGCCCTCTATGGTGTTGGTGTGAGTTGCACCGCGTACGTACTCTAATTTAGAGTGATTGACTGTGGTGTGAGTGTAGCCTCGTCTTGAAAGTGTTTTGTATGCTCTCCACTCGTCACTGTGGATACTAGACTTTGGCGCTACCCCTTTAACGATCACTGGCAGTAGAACGCGGCTACCAGAGCTAATAACATGTTTAGTCTTCGCAAATCCGTCCCGTTCTACCATACCGAATACTACGCTTTTATTATCAAATTTCTGTGCTAGTTTACGGCGACCACCAATATAGGTTTCGTCTACTTCTACTTCGCCACTGAGCGGATCTTCATTGTCTTTCATGAGTTTGCGGATTTGTGCTGCCATGCGGTGTGCAGTCTTGTAAGTTACTCCTAAGTGTCGCTCTAGCTCTTTAGCTGATACGCCATTCTTCGATACTGAAAATAGATATATTGCATAAAACCAACTTTTAAGTGGTGTAGCTGACTTATGAAAGATAGTGTCGGCTAAAGGATGCAGTTGATAGCCACAGTGCATACAGGCGTAGCACTTGCGCCCTTTGACACGGTAGAACTTCGTGTCGACTACGCCACACTTCGGGCAGTCTTTGACATCGCCGTAGCGATTCTCAAAAATAGTATCAAGACATACATCATCGTTTGGAAAGTCTTTGTTGAATTGGGTTATCGTGTATCTCATCGTACTTATAAGTATATCTTTTAGTATACTTGTTGTCAAGGATATACTTACCTCTGTTGTCACTGTACTTTTAACTCCTTAATTTTGGCAATAGCTATGCGTGCGTCCGCGAAAAGCGGTGCATAAACCATCTGCGCTATGCTACAATGTGCATAGCGATGCCAAACCGTTAAGAGACCTGAAAGGGTCTCTTTCTAGTTTGGATATTCTACTGGTGGAGCGAGACGGGACTCGAACCCGTATCTTACGATGCCAAACCGTAAATTTTACCTGTTAAACTACTGCCCCATAAATTCATGAGGGCACCACACGAATTTTGGCAATAAAAAAACGCCCCGACGGATTACTCCGTTTGGGACGCGTTTTACTTAGTATATTTTAGCATACTACTGACCGTTATCTAAAAGCTGTTGGATATGAGCGTAGTCTTTCTTTTCTCTCTTTAGTATTTTAATCTGCCATTTGCGAATATTAGTAATGTATTGTGGCTTGGTTTTTATAAAGTCATTAAGCACTCGCCAGGCGTCGTCATATCGCTTTTCTTTGTAGTACAGGTCAACTATGCGGAATGTCCACTTTACTCCGTTAAATTTCAGACCGCCTTTATTCCATAGGTCTTCCCAGAATAAGATTAAGGCTTTGTTGTCGCCTTTGTGTTTAGCTTCTGCTTTTTGAATTTGTTCTAACTGTCGGTCTATAGCGTCCATGAGGACACTTTAACATCTACTTGCTATGAGGGTATAGTCGCCAAAAATAAGAGGGCGGTCAAACAATTAAAGCAGTTAGCCCTAGCTACCGCTTCTCTCTTTCGGCTAAGAGCTTAACTCGCGCCAAAGCTTTAGGGTAGTTATCCTTAAAATACACTTCCAGTGCCGGCGGAACATCAAATGTGACGGTTAAGGTCGTAGTAGCGTCCTTTTCCGTTAGCGAATAGCTTTCCTCACCGCCAGTCCACTGATCTTCACGCTCTCGCTCGCCCTTACTTTTCGTATCTGCACGGTGCCTGAGTAGCAAAAATTCGCCTACTACCTGCTTTTCGACCAGACTGGTTACACCATACCCATTTCCGGAAATAAACTGTACTTCATTGCCTTCCTCCAGATCGCCAACCATGTGTGTTCCCGGGTCAATAATACCCGCCCACTCGCGAAATGTTTCATCTTGCCATAGCGTATCCCAGACCTTTTCTCTGCCGGTACTTATATCGATTGAGAACTGCATCGCTTTCATAATGTCATTATATCTTAATGAAGCGAATGTGCCGCACAAAGGTTGCCCGTTTGCCTTACCCTCTCGGTAGTAGAGAAAATCAGAACTTCAATTGCTCTCGACTAGCTACTCATTAGACACTTCTTGTGTTTTTTGCGTTATAAACAAATTATTAGACACGGTAGCTTGTGAAGGAATTAGCTGTTTGATTCGAAGGCATAATGTGTCTCTAGATACTGCAAGTGGCGTTGGCGAAATTTATGGAACTCCGACTTCTTGAGTCCATTACGCTTCATAAAACTGCCGATTTTTTCCGAGCCGATAAAGTGCGGCATCATCACATACGCAGCCCCCAGCTCATAGAGGGCGCTGGCCTGAGCCGCATTATCGGCCGAACAGACAAAGACAGCTGCTGGATTATTGATGTGCAACCACTGGGCTAAAAACTCGTTAGTTTTGAGGTCAGAAATGGTTGAAACTATGACCTTGCTTTGGTTTAGGCCTAGCTCTTCCAGTAGTTCTGGGTCGGTGGCATCGCCAAAAATCAAGTTTACCTGCTGGCGCTCGAGTAGCTCGATAGCTTCTGGGTCGTAATCTACCACTACAAACCGCTTACCCATGCTCTTAAATGTCCGAATAAACTCCATCCCGCCCTTGCGGTAACCGAACAGCACTGCCGGGTAATGGCTAAGGCTAGCAGGTTGCTCTAACCGAGTGGTTTTGCGTTCAAATAGCCGCAAGTGTGGTTCCAGCATCTTATAGAGTTGGTTGTCATACTTCATCATGTAGGTAGAGCCGGCGAAGGTAACAAGTGCCACTACCGTAATAATAGCCTGGACTTCGGCACTGATTAATCCGGCACTTAGCGCCCCTACGATTAAGACTAATGAAAACTCGCTCACCTGGGCCAGTGAAACGGCTGTTTTAAAACTTGTCCGTTTGGCATAACCAAGTAGCCCCATACACATTAAAATCACCAGTGGCTTCAAGAGTAAGACGAGCACCGTAAAGATTGCTGCTGGCAGCAGCGCTTGCGTCAACTGTCCCGGCAGTAATGTGCTGCCAATCGAGATGAAAAACAGCACAATGAAGAAGTCGCGTAGCGGCTTGAGCCGTGATGCCATCTCGTGCACATACGGCACTGAGGCCAGACTAACTCCAGCCAGCAAGGCTCCGATTTCTATCGAAAAGCCGACCATATCGAACAGCGTCGCCACCCCCAACCCCCACCCCAGGGAGAATAACAAAAGCAACTCCTTGGTATCCTCGATCGCATGAGTCAATTTCGGCAAGATATAACGGACTGTTAAGTAGAGAGCTAATAAAGCGGCGAGGCCGCGGCCTCCTAACCAAAGGATGTCAATCAAAGAGCCACTTTTTTCATAACCAGATAGATAGACTTTGGCACCAGTCGCCACCATATCCTGCAGCAACAGCACCCCGACCGCAATCTGTGCATACAGTCGAGTCAACTCCTTCTTGTCTCCGAATAACTTCACGCTGATCAAGGTACTGCTAAGAGCTAAGGCGAGGCCGATAATAAAGCTCTCTACGCCAGCAAAACCAAAAGCGGTAGCCACCGTGGCTCCGACAGTTGTGACCACCCCTACCTGGACCAGTGCTGCTATGAAGACTACGCTCCCTAGCTTGGAGAAAACTTTGAGGCTAATTTCCAGCCCGACGATAAATAGCAGTAATACGATGCCAATTCGACTCAATCCGCCCAGCTCACCGCCAGGTCCAACAATAGCTAGTAACATCGGGCCAACGATGATTCCGGTCACGATATGGCCGATAATCAGCGGTTGTCGCAACAGCCGCATCACCGTTGCAACCACTGCGCCGACGGCTACAATCAAGCTAATTTGTGTAAAGAGACTACTGAGATCCATAGGTGTATTAAGGCTGTTTATTTTTTATCGATTGCTTGTGCTTATTATCCCACACCGCAGTGATCATTGTCCAACCTATCGGCCGCCTCTCCCCATTCAGCTCCATCAAACTCGTACTAATAAGTTACGGTCGTCATCGTAGATCAGCTAACGCTTGATCAGCTTGCCGCAGCCGACCTAACCCAAGTTAGCGCCCGCTGCTAGCGGAAATCTGGATCGATACGCTGGATAATCAACTTGTGAAGCTCTCCGGCGATGATGATCGGCACGATAGCGATGAGGCTCGTGATGAGCAGATGATTGAGCTGGACATTTTCGATTGACAATGGGTTTTGCATCGGTCCGAACATGGCTAAAATATGCATCGAAACAGCAATCGTCAAACCTACGTAGAACGACTTATTCATCGTCTTAATACGAATGAATATCGACTGCCAGAGCGAACGGGCGTTAAAGGCATCGGCCCACTGCATAACAACCAGGGCATTAAAAGCGATAGTACGCGCATACTCTTCGCTCATAAACTGCAGGAAGAAGGTGAATAGACTTAAGGTCACCAACGCCATTATACTGGCGATAAAGATCATACGTGTAATCACGACTTTACCGAGGATCGGTTTTTTGGGCTTACGCGGTGGTCGCTCCATCAGATCGGACTCACCCGGCTCCATCCCTAAGGGAATTACCATCGCACTGTCGGTCACCAGATTAATCCATAGAATTAGCGACAAAGAAACAACCGTACTGTTAGACCAAGAACGAGCTGGCTACATTAAAAAGGCATTTGAACTGCGGTTAATCGGCACACCTTATAGAGGCATTGCTGCACAACTCAAAAAAGAGGGTTTAAGAAATAATACAGCCAAACTAACCCCTATTGGTCAAAGCACGATTGAGCAGATACTTAAAAACCCGTTTTACTATGGCGTTATGCGGTATAACGGCAAACTGTACCCTCATAAATACGAGCCGCTTATAAGCCGCAAGATGTTTGATAAGGTACAGGCTGTAAATGACCAGCGTGGTACTAACAGGACCAAAAAGCAAAAGACTGACTATACGTTTAACGGCTTATTAAAATGCGGTAGCTGTGGTTGTAGCATATCCTCTTATACAGCCAAAGGTAACGTTTATATGCAATGCAGCAAAGGCAAAGGTCCGTGCAAACAGGCTCACATCAAAGAAAAGGACCTTGTGCCGCAGGTTGCTGCTATGGTTGGACAGCTTGAAATGAACGAGGATATTGTTAAATACGTAATTGACGAGCTTCGTAAGCACCACGATAACCAGCAGCTTTACTACGCCAACGCTATTGAGCAGACCCGTGTAGAGTACGATACAATACAGAAAAAGCTGCGTGTGCTGTACGAGGACAGGCTCGATGGGCGTATTACTCTCAATGACTATGACGAATATGTTAAGGACCTGAAAGCCCGACAAGAGCAACTAGACGAACAGCTGGTTACTTTAACGCACAATGACAAAAGTTTTATGTTAACCAGTTCGTATCTGTTAGAGATAGCCACAAAAGCACCTAAACTGTTCCAAAGTTCGAAAGCGGCACTAAAATCCAAACTTTTACGCTTTCTGCTTTCGAACCTCGTAATTCAAGACAAAAAGCTGGTTTTTAATCTGAAAACACCCTTTGATGTAATCGCAGAGTGTTCTAAAAATCAATCTTGGCTCCTGGGGGCGGACTCGAACCGCCAACCTACTGGTTACACTTATCCCGCTGTTTCCAACGGGCGTGGACTATATCATCTCCCAAAAATAAAAGGGAGCGAGGCGCTTCCTCCAGGGTAAGTGGAGTACTCTCTTGCGAGATAGTCTCTGAACCTTCCTTGCTATCTTGTAGCAAGGCTTGGATGCTGATTACCTTAGCTAAATAGGCCTTAGGCTTCCAGCAGTTCACCTCGTTATTCGATCCGTCTTTCGATCGGAAAGCTGCGTTTTCACAGCCAGTTGCTCTACCATTGAGCTACCCAGGATCATCCAGTTATTGGACAGTATATATTCTAGCCTGTATATCCCCCCTCGTAAACAACTAACTCAGCTTCACACCACCAAACCCAACTTCCCTATGGCAATTAGCGCAAACCAAAACGCATTTATCTAACTCTTCTTTTACTTCATCCCAGGAGCGGGTATATCCCTTGTCAGCTATGCCGAATTTCTTCTCTTTAGGGTTTAGATGATGAAACTCAAGAGCTCCTTGATATCTATCATATCCGCACACTTGGCAGCTACCACCTTTGTACTCAATGGCTAATTCTTTGAGCTTTCTTCGTCTTTTAGCGACCGCTTTTATGAGCTCTTCTCTACGGTCTGCGTAAGTTCTTTTTTCTCTTGGCATGAAAACATTATATACGAACAGAATACGAAAATCAATTGTTAGATGTTTTATGGAGTCTTAACCTAGAAGAGGTTTAATAGGCTCTAACTACTCCAGTAACTACACCTTGGACTTCTAGTGATCTGCCCTTTTCGATATAGATAGGCTCATATGCTGAGTTAGCCGGCTCTAGACGAATGCGTTCGCCTTCCTTGTAGAAGTGTTTTAGGGTAGCAGAGTCCCCATCGATCATAGCAACCACCACATCACCATCTTGGGGTACGCGGTTTTCTCTAACTACTATGTAGTCTCCATCTAATATGCCGTCTTCAATCATACTCTCGCCTTTTACTTGCAGAACATAGCTAGTGTCGCTTTTGATCATAAAGTTAGGTACCTGCAGCGTCTCGTTGGGGTTATCTAAAGTAGTGATTGGCTCACCAGCAGCGATCCAACCCATAACGGGTAAGCCATGCGTGCTTTCTGTATCGACATCAGTTTCAACTAACTGAATCGATCTAGCTTCGTTGTTGCGCTTGTATAAATAGCCTTTTTTAACTAGGTTATCGATATGTTGAGCTACTGTAGCTACTGAGCTGTAATTAAGCCCATCCATAATCTCTCTAAAGGTAGGCGCATAACCAAACTCACTAGAGGACTCACGGATATAATCTAACATCTGTTTTTGTTTTTTAGTTAAGGTTTGCTTCATCATGGCAACTAGTATATCGAACATAGACCGAACTTGTCAACATTGGCGCCATATTAGGTGTAGAAGAACTGGTATATAATTGATTTAAAGAAGTAATTTTAAAAATTGGAGGCTAAAACATATGAATCCTGAAGATATAAGCTCAAAGCTCAAGAGGTTGAAAACATTTAACCTGGCTATGGCTGGACTGCACGCCATTCAAGCAACCGCTATAGCCTGGCTCAGTAGTGACTTTGCTCTACCTATCAACGGCTCCTATCTAGACTTTGATAATACTACTCAGAGTTTGGTTCTAATGAATACGGAACTATTTAGCTTGCCCCTAGCCTGGTTGATATTTGCTTTCTTCGCTATATCAGCAACAGCTCATCTAATAATCGCTACTATCTATAGGCAGAAATATGAAGCTAATTTGGCCTTGGGTATTAATAAGGCTCGCTGGTATGAGTACTCTCTATCTGCTTCTATCATGATAGTAGCTATAGCCATGCTAGTAGGTATATACGACTTAGGTAGTTTAATCATGATATTTACCCTCACTGCCGTGATGAATCTCATGGGTCTAGTCATGGAAGTTCACAACCAAAGCACTACTAAAACCAACTGGTTGAGTTACAATATCGGCGTATTGGCCGGAGCTGTTCCTTGGATAGTCATAGCTATCTACTTCTGGATTGCAAATAGTTATGGGGTCGGTGAAATCCCAACCTTTGTCTACTGGATATATGGATCTATCTTTGTCTTCTTTAATAGCTTTGCTATTAATATGATCTTACAATACAAAAAAGTCGGTAAGTGGCATGACTATCTGTATGGTGAGAAAACCTACATAGTTTTAAGCCTAGTAGCTAAATCAGCCCTAGCTTGGCAGGTTTACGGTGGCACGTTGCAGCCGTAGGTTTTTTATCTCCTAAATACTAATTAACCTTATTGACTTTTCTTAACTTTGTATATACAATTGTAATTACAATGAATAAGATTACTAATATAACCAGAATCGGAAATTCCAAAGGTATCCGCATACCCAAAGAAGCTTTAATTAGAAGCGAGCTACCTGATAAGGTTGAGCTTGAGGTTAAGCGCGGGGAGATACGTATAGTTCCAGCTAAAACAGCTGACTCCTTCAGTTCGGCTGTTTTAAGTGAAAAATCTTTGGCTAAAGACTGGCTAAACCCAGCGGAAGATAAGGCATGGTCGAAACTTTAGAACCAGGATCAATAGTTGTAGTTGATTTTCCTTTTTCTGATTTAACAGAAAGTAAATCTAGGCCTGCTCTAGTGCTAGCTCAAGCTGAGTTTGATAACTTAATCTTATGCCAAATCACCTCTCAACCATATAGCAGTAAACGAGCAGTAGTATTATCTGAAAAGGATTTTGCTATATCTAGCCTACCCATAACTAGCTATATACGCCCTGATAAAATATTTACAGCAGATGAAAGCTTAATTAAGAAAACTGTAGCCCTAATTAATCAAAACAAACTTAACCAAGTAAAGGAATCACTTGTTGATGTCTTTGGTATAAATTCAGGTATTTAGGGCATTTGCTCGGTAGCCTCTTTAATTCTTTGTGAGTACTCTTTAGAACAAATTAATATACCCTTATCAGTGCTAACTACCACCACATCATCTAGTCCTAAGATAGCTAGTGGTACGCCAGTCTGTTCCATGATGATCGAGTCTTTAGCATCGATAGCTACCACTTGGCCCTCTATAGTATTGCCATACTCATCGGTTTTAGGTAGTACTTCATGTAGGTCTTTGTAGGAGCCAATATCTAGCCAGTCAAAACCGGCCGGTACCACTACTAAATTACTCGACTTTTCAATTAAAGCTGTATCGATAGCCTCATTGATCATGGATTTATAGGTATCGCTGTAGTCCCTACCCGCTTTGATGTGATCACTTAATTGCTTGTGACCTAGATGCAGGTGCTTGGCATGTGAATCCATCTCTTTGATAAATATATCGATTGGAGCAGCAAATAAACCTAGGTTCCAAACATACTTACTGCTAGATAGATACTCTTGGGCAGTATCAAGATCTGGCTTCTCTTCAAACCCAGCTACGCCAAAAGCCCCACCAGATAATTGCTTAGATTTTTTGATATAGCCAAAACCGGTAGCTGGATAGTCAGGCTCAACTCCGATTAGAGCTATGGATTGATGTTTCCTAGCAGCACTAATGGCTTTTTCAACAGATTCAGCAAAGGCCTGCTTATCGGTTATATAGTGATCAGCATGCATAAAGCAGACCGGCATATCGGGCCCATGTAGTGACTCTAGTGTAGCCAGCGCTAGTACTATTGCCGATGCCGTACCGCGACGATCAGGTTCAACTATGATATGGTCTTCATCGATTCTACCTTTGAGCTGACCTGCTACTAACTTTGAATGAGATATATCAGTAACTACATAAATATCATCAGCAAATACAGCTGCTCTATCGAGAGTATCTTGCAACAACGTACTGCTACCATTAACCGACATTAAATGCTTCGGCTTATCTGGTGTCGACAAAGGCCAAAGCCGGCTACCAGAACCTCCAGCTAGAATCACTGCGATCATGTCTTAATTGTAGCAGGAACTAAGGATATTATTGTTGATAAAGCTAGCCGATGCGATAACGAACGACGACAATTCCAGAGCCACCAGCTCCACCATCTAAATTACCGTTATAACCATTTGATCCACCGCCTCCACCGCCTAAGCCATTGGTGCCGTTACCTGGATTTCCACCAGAGGCGTTACTAGGACCTGGAGCTAGAGGGGTTTTGATATCGACTCCGTTATTAGCAGATACTTCGATGTTGGCATTGTCGCCACGATACAAACTAACATTAGAGCCTACTTCAAAATTCACTTCATTATCATTAGGAATATTGACAGTCACTACTTTTTCTTCATCCTCATCATCAAGAGTTAGGACTTTACCGGCATCTTCAAGCTCTAGGGTGTATTCATTGCTCTCACTTGGGACTATATTCTTTTCAAGAGATAGTTTAGTTTGAGAGATAGTTTCTTGGATATTAGTATCATCTATATTTATCCCAGTAGCATTAATGGTGCCGGTTGTAATAGTATCGGCATTGATTTGCCCAGTAGTTAATTCATCAGCATCTAACTTATTAGCATGGACCGAGCCGTCCGCATTGGTCTCTAAATTAGAGTCTGGTGAGTCAGGGTGTTGGATGTTAGAGGTTTTAATAGTAGACATAAATGGTTTTACCTTTATGTTTATTTTAGCAGGGTTTAGTTATTTATTAAGAAGTTTAACCGATGCGGTAACGAACTATGACTATGCCGGAGCCGCCTTGACCTGGGTTAGCTAAGCCAGAGCGAGTTCCACCTCCGCCACCGCCAGTATTATTCTCACCGCTATTACCATTACCAGCATCGGCTCCGCCACCTAAACCTCCCGAACCCCAGGCAGAGTTATTCTGTCCACCTCCACCGCCGCCAGCACGATAGGTAGGTAATCCTGTAATATTTGACTCTATACCATCACCGCCATTACCCCCCGCTGATGAAGCAGTCGCAGGTTTAATACCAGGTTCAGATGCACCTCCACCACCGCCTGCAGATCCGGGAGCAACGGCTTCTGTAGATCCACCCCCACCGTCAAAGCCTTGACTGGATGTGCCGCTGCCAGCTGAGCCGCCACCGTAACCTCCGCCGCCGCCAGAGCCACCATTTCTACCGTGACCAGTACCTCCGCCTCCGCCGCCGCCTAAACTAACTACTGATCCTAGTGTCGAATCACCACCGTCTCCACCAGGATTATTTGTAGTTACACCTTTTACTCCTCCTGCTCCCACTGTAACTGTGTAAGATCCTTTTTCTACTACCAAAGGAGGTTCTGCTTGATTATTACCTCCAGACAATTCTCCTTTGACGCTACATCTATATCCGCCGGCTCCACCCCCTGCGGATCCAACAGATCCAGTGTTAACCATTCCACCACCACCGCCTCCAGCAACTACTAGATACTCAACTTCGCCGCCGCCAAGCTCTACTTCAAAAGCCTGTGAAGAGCCTACGGTAGTAAAAACGTGGATACGATACACTGCTCCATTAATAATCTCTTCAAAAACTTCGTTACCACCTACAGCAAGTAGGGACTGGATTAGTAGACCGTTTTCGGTTAAAACCCACTGGTTAGCAGCTCTTTTTCTAAGTTGAGGTTCACCATACTTTCTAACAAAGTAGTATGGCCCAGGAGCAAGAGGGCTTTTGATACTAACGCTCTCATTAGCTTTGATGGTAATACCGGCTTCGTTATCGCGATACAACTTTACGGTTGAACCTACTTCAAAATCAGCTTGACTATCATTAGGAATATTGACAGTAACTACTTTGTTTTCATCAGCATCATCTAAAGTCAGTACTTTCCCAGCATCTTCTAGCCCTAGGGTGTATTCATCGTTTAAATCAGGAGTAAGTTCTTTTTCTGAAGAAAGTTTGGTTTGGGATATGGTGTCTTGAATATCCTCATCGTTAACACTTAAACCGCTAACATTAACTGTGCCATCGATATTCATAGTGATTTGGCTGTTTGAAGAGTTAGGATGGCGAATACTTGAGGCTTTAATCTCCCCACTAAATGAAGCATTGCCACTAGAGTCTAGTTCTATGTTCTTGCCTTCTGAGTCTGGATGTTGGAATTTAGAGGCTTTGATGGTGGACATTTATATACCTATTTTGACTCTTTACTTACACCTAAAGTGTAGCAGGTTTCATTATGTGTAAGTAGCTTAAGGTTACGATGGTTTTTCTAGTGGATAACGAATAATAACAATACCGGAACCACCTGGTGAACCAATTGAGCCGTTACTATTGTACCCACCTCCGCCACCTCCGCCACCAGTATTAGCGCCGCCGGCCCCGCCAGAAGATAGATGCGATCCAGCATCACCGCCAGGATTTAGGGCTGAGCCGCCACCAGATCCAAGTTGACCGCCTCCGCCACCGCCACCTAGTCCGCCGTTACCACCAGTTCCGTTAGTTGTATATACGCCACCAGCGCCTCCACCACCCCAGTAGTAGTCGTTACCTTCAATATTAATCATAACTCCGTTACCACCATTACCGCCGTTACCAGAGCTACTAGGTTGTGATTGCCCGTCCTCTCCGGCACCAGCTCCACCGGCTAAAGGGAAGTTAGGCGAGGTAACATTAGCGTCACCACCAGTATTACCTGCGTAGACCGTTGTATAATCATCGCCTTCTGGGACTACACCAACTCCAGGAAATGACTTGTTACTAGTACCACCTAAGTCACCGCTACCATAAGCCCCACTACCACCACCATTAGCCCCATGACCAGCATCTCTACCGTTATAGCTACCGCCAGCACCACCACCGGTAGCCGCCAAACCAAAAGCACTAGATGAACCCCCGCCGAAAGGCTCCGCAGCTTCAGGGCCAGCCACGCTATTAACCCACGGCCTAGCATCTCCACCTGCTCCAACCACTATCTGGTAAGTATTTTTTTCTATTGGTCTATCTACAGAGTGAAGCACGGCACCTCCACCGCCGCCGCCACCGTAACCTCCGCCGCCGCCGCCGCCACCGACAATCAAAACATCGAGTTTACTTTCAGAACCTTCATCTAAGATATGAAATTCCGCTGAACCAATATCAGTGAACATATGAACCCCATAGACTGTGTCTGAAACTGTAACAGTCTTGAACTGACCTCCTGAAGCGTTAACGGGTTTCCACAAAGAAGGAAAGACTACCCACTCATTAGTAGCTCGTTTACGGACATAGATATCTTCTTCTTTAGGAAGATTACCATCGTTCTTAACCGTCACACCCTCTGCACCAGTAACAACTACTCTCCCTTCACCTTGTCTGTATAGATAAATTACGGAACCTATGGGAAAATCTACTGCTGATGAGTTAGGTATAGTGATAGTTCTATCTGTCTCACTATCTATCACTACTACTCTACCTATATCACTAAGTTGCAAGGTGTAGTCTTGGGTTTGGGTGTTCTCAGTCATTAGCTTGGACTGTGAGATAGATTGATCGATTGAATCTTGAATGTTGGCTTCATTAATATTCAACCCACTAGCATTAATAGTACCGGCAGTTAACTCATCGGCATCCAGTTTATTAGCATGAACCGAGCCGTCCGCATTAGTCTCTAGGTTAGGATCTAGTGAGTCAGGGTGCTGGAGGTTAGAGGCTTTGATAGTGGACATTAGCTATATAGTCGCTTTTCTTAAAAAGTTAGTTATGTTTAAGTTTAGCAAAAAGACTAAAGACTTTCTTAATTTAAGTTAAAGTTATCTCTACAAAACCTTGATCGTTGTTGGTCCCCTCGACAGTATAAGTACTGTTTCTGGAATAGCTACCACCGCCCAAATGACTAGTATCATCAGAACTAGCACCAATACCTGCATAAGAAGAGTTCCCTCCCCACCAACCGCCGCCACCGCCAGCAGCACCACCACCGACACCAGTGGCTCCGCCACCGCCAAACCCACCATCATAAGTGTTGTTTGGGTCTATAAAATACCGACCGCCCATGGGAGATTCTGAACTCAAAGCCCTACCACCTATCGGTTGACCGGAGCCAAAGTAATTAATCCTACCGTCATAACCATCTGATGACCAACCACCACCTCCACCGCCTGGCCAATTATGACCTATAGAGGTACTGTAGCTAGTACTGTAATAGCTGCCTCTACCACCAAAGTTGTCACCACTTCTAACGTCTGGAGCAAAAGCATTCCTGTTGGCGTTAAAAGAGTTTGGACTATTATTTGACTGTCCTGCTCCTCCACCAGCAATTAAGATAGGTACCCACAAGTCCATCCTCCTAACAGCTAGGGCTGAAGCTCCACCACCGCCAGCATATGTTGCACTATTCCCTTGGCCCTTTTGTCCGACTACTATACGTATAATTTCACCGGCACGAAACTCTGCCGTAGAAGTTATATCTATACCCAAACCTCCCCAGTTAGAATCACCGCTCCTAGACCCAGCGGCCCTGATTTGATATTGGCCTGTCTTAGGAATCTTAAAGTATTGAACCCCTCCCACAACCTCAAACCTACCATCAACCTCAAGCCATTCACTAGCGAAAGGCTCTAATGAGTAGCTACTAACCGCATCTGAGAGACTTGGTCCAATCGGTCCAGTCTTCCCACAAGTGGTAAAGCGAATTGTCCCGGAAAAATTATATAGCTGGGTCGTTGCGATACCATCATCTAAATACCCTGCCGATAGTCTGCCTGAAATATCGACATCACCAGTTGCACTCATATTCGATAGGATGCCAACACCACCATCAGACCCTATCGATATGCTAGCTGATTGAGAGTTTGGATTCTGTATAGAGGCTGTTTTAACCGTATCTATTTCTGTAAAGCTAACCGTATTATTCACCACCAAATTACCATTCATATGCACATCACCGTTACCCATCATAGAAAGTCCTGGATTTATTGAATCAGGGTGTCTTAATGAGCTAGTTGTTATCTCATCTACGTCAAGTTTATTAGCATGTATTGAACCATCAGCATTAGTCTCTAGATTAGGATCAGGAGAGTCAGGGTGTTGGAATTTAGAGGCTTTGATAGTGGACATAAGCAGTTTTACCTTTATGTTTATTCTACCAGGAATTAGCTGTTTGTTAGAGAGAACTACCAAGTAGTTAATTACATGTAGTTACTAACCACACCAAAGAGGCTGCTTACTTGCGCCTTGTGCTTATGTATGAGAATATTATAAATGAAAGACTTTTGGCACCGTGGTTTCTAAGCCACCCAGCGGGAAGTCTTTTCTTTTTGGTTAAATATCTTTCTGATGTATCTTTATTGGGCTGATATAATACCTAGTATATGAAGCTATTAGTCACAGGCGGCGCCGGTTTTATCGGTGCCAATTTCGTCCACTACACAGTCAATAACTATCCTGATTATGAGGTAGTAGTACTAGACGCACTCACCTATGCCGGTAATCAAGCTAGTCTAGAGCCAGCTCAAAACAAGATAGAGTTTGTCAAAGGCGATATTAGAGACCCTGAAATGGTAGATAAATTGGTGGCAGATTGTGATGTGGTGGTACATTTTGCCGCCGAATCACATAATGATAACTCTCTACTTGGGCCTCTACCCTTTATAGAGACCAATATATTAGGTACCTTTCATATCCTAGAGGCGGTGAGAAACAGTGGTAAAAGGCTGCATCATATATCGACCGATGAGGTTTATGGTGATCTAGAGCTAGATGATCCGAATAAATTCACACCTGAGACTGCATACAACCCATCTAGCCCCTACTCTGCTTCTAAAGCTAGTAGTGATCATTTAGTCAGGGCTTGGGTGCGCTCATTTGGTATTAAAGCTACTATCTCTAATTGCTCCAACAACTATGGACCCTATCAACATGTAGAGAAATTTATACCCAGACAAATTACAGAAGTTTTAGAGGGTAGAAAACCTAAACTCTATGGTGAGGGCTTGAACGTACGTGATTGGATACATGTAGATGATCACAACTCAGCAGTCCATAGAATCATCGAAAAAGGTGTCAGCGGCGAAACCTATCTAATCGGTGCGGATGGAGAGAAGAATAACAAGCAAGTGGTAGAGATGATACTGAAGCTGATGGGTAAAGACCCTAATGACTATGAACACGTAAAAGATAGGCCCGGCCATGATATGCGCTACGCCATTGATGCTAGTAAATTGCAGGATGAGTTGGGATGGCAACCAAAACATGACTTTGAATCAGGACTAAAACAAACTATTGAGTGGTATGAAAACAATCCTAACTGGTGGCAGCCACTAAAAGCCGAGACCGAAGCTAAATATAAAAAGTCTGGACAATAAATGCTCATGCTTGCAAGTAACATCTCATTGTTTGATAATTACCTACTAGTTAAAGAGGTAGTAAAAGTATGGGAAGTCCAGAGATGAAAACGCAAAGTGAACCAAAACTAGAAGTTATTGAAACTAAAATTCCCGGACTACTGGAAATAAACTTACCAGTTCATGGGGACAATCGTGGTTGGTTTAAAGAAAACTACCAAGCCGCCAAACTCAAAGAATTAGGCTTGCCGGAAGATTTTCAACCAGTACAGAATAATATATCCTTCAACGCCGAACGTGGCGTAACTCGCGGCATCCATGCTGAACCTTGGGATAAATATATCTCTATTGCTCACGGTGAGGTCTTTGCCGCCATAGTTGATTTAAGACAGGGAGATACTTTTGGTGTTGTTGAGACTTTCTACCTAGATCCTAGTGTAGCTATATACGTACCAAGAGGTTGTGGTAACTCATTTCAAACTCTGGAAGATAACGTAGTTTATACCTACCTAGTCAATGAGCACTGGAGCGAGCAGGCTCGATACACTATGCTCAATCTAGCTGATGTAGATACAGCCATCAATTGGCCGATTCCATTAGATGAGGCAGTAGTTTCTGACAAAGACAAAACTCATCCAATGCTAGGTGATGTAACACCTATGGAGGTTTAATAATATGGCGGAGCTAATTACTGGTGCAAATGGTCAATTAGGCAGAGCGCTGCAGGAGCAGTTCCCTGAAGCTATTGCTACAACTAGAGAAGATTTAGATATTGCCAATCAAGAGTCTATTAAAAGTTTTGATTTTTCCGAGGTTGATACCATTATCAATGCCGCTGCTTATACCAAAGTCGATGAGGCCGAGACAGAGGATGGCAGGGTTGCAGCCTACAAAGCTAACCACGAGGGAGTAGCTAATCTAGCAGCGATTGCAAATGAACGCGGATTAACTCTGGTACATATATCGACCGATTACGTCTTTGATGGTGATAAACAAGAGCCCTACAGAGAGGATGATGAAATCAATCCTTTGAGTGTTTACGGACAAAGCAAGGCCAAAGGTGAGATGGAAGCTATGAGCGTAGCCAATCACTACATCGTTCGTACCTCTTGGGTAGTTGGTGATGGTAATAACTTTGTGCGTACTATGCTGTCTTTAGCAGAACGTGGAATCGATCCTAGTGTAGTCGATGATCAAAGAGGCAGACCTACCTTCACAGTTGATCTAGCTAGAGCTATAGATCATCTCCTGCAAGAGTCTCCTGAACCAGGAGTCTATCACTTCTCTAATGCTGGTGAAGTGATCTCTTGGGCCGATCTAGCTAAAGAAGTCTTTGCAGCCGCTGGATTTGATCCTGAAAGGGTTAGCAGAACTACTACTGAGGAGTATTACAAGGGTAAAGAAGGCATCGCCCCTAGGCCAGCTAATTCGGCTTTTGATTTAAGCAAGATCGAAGCTAGTGGATTTGAGAATAGACACTGGCGAGAAGCTTTGAGAGAATACATAGAGGAAGAACTAGCTAATAAGGGGTAGGATAAGCGTGGGGTTTAGCTTTAGAAAGCTTATTTAAATCTTAGGGAGCAATTTATGAAAGGTATCATTTTAGCCGGCGGATCAGGTACTAGACTTTATCCAATCACCAAAGGTATATCAAAACAACTCATGCCTATCTATGATAAGCCGATGATCTATTACCCCCTATCTACTCTAATGATGGCCGGTATTAAAGATATTTTAGTTATCACTACACCAGAAGATCAGGCCCAATTTCAAAGACTTTTGGGCGATGGCTCTAATTTAGGTATCAACCTCTCCTACGCAGTTCAGCCCGAGCCAAGAGGACTAGCTGATGCTTTCATAGTCGGTGAAGAGTTTATAGGTGATGATAACGTGGCTTTGATCTTGGGAGATAACATTTTCTATGGTCATGGCTGGGGAGATAGTCTAAAAGAAGCAGCTAATGTTAATGGTGGTGGTACAGTTTTTGCTTACCAGGTATCAGACCCTGAGCGCTATGGCGTAGTAGAGTTTGATGATGATAATAGGGCTATTTCTATAGAGGAAAAGCCAACTAAGCCAAAATCTGATTACGCAGTCGTTGGCCTGTATTTTTATGACAACGACGTAGTTGAAATTGCTAAAAACATTAAGCCATCTGATAGAGGTGAGCTAGAGATCACTAGTGTCAATGAGGAGTACCTAAATAGAGGCAAGCTCAATGTGCAGATTATGGATCGAGGAAGTGCTTGGCTTGATACCGGTACCTTTGAATCGATGAATGATGCAGCTGAGTATATACGCGTGATTGAGAAGCGTACCGGTCTTAAAATCGGTTGTCCTGAAGAAATAGCCTGGCGAGAAGGATTCATCACCGATCAGCAACTCAAGAGTATCGCTGAACCCTTGCAGAAAAGTGGCTATGGGCAGTACTTATTAGATTTGCTTAGTTAGTAGTTTTAGAGGCTTTGGGAATTAGTTTAAAGCTTTAGGGGTAGTTCATTTAGGTTGAAACTAGGCATTAAGGTATAATATATAAGTATATATTTAGGATATATCTAAAGGTTATCTAAATTAGAATAAAACAAAAAACATTATGAACAGTAAATATCGGCAACTATTCCCTAAAGCTTTTTTGGCTCTACTGTCTATAGCTATGGCCTTGACTGTTTTGGCGATATACTCCATATCTTCCGCCCTATCAGCTCAAGCAGCTAAAGATAATTCAAGTGATTTCAATAACCCTAAAAGCCAAAACACCAGTATTATACGCACCAGTAACTTAGAGCAAACAAGAACAGTTGCTAAAAGCTACGGATTAAAAGAAGTAAATGTCTCTACCCTACCCAAAGGCGAAGCCTTTTTAACAGTTAATGCCCCTATATCTCACTTAGGTTTACAGATGAGCGCTTGGGATATGAGACATGATCCTTCCTTTAAAGTTTCACCTAACCATGACTATCGATTGCTTTTAGAGCCTAATGATCCTAATTACCAAAATGGCGATCAATGGAATCTAAACAAGATTAACGCTCCAGCTGCTTGGGATATTACCACGGGTAGTGAAGATGTAGTTATCGCCGTTATAGATACTGGAGTGTTATCCAGTCAGTCATGGACAGGCTCTGACGTCGGTGATTGTCCACCAGAAGAACCCTGCGAGCAACCCGATTTTCCAGCTGAGAAGATGTGGGTTAATCCTAATGAAGTGTTAGACGGTACTGATACTAGCGGCAACGGCTTTATAGATGATGTTAACGGCTGGGACTTTATGGGCGGTTGGCGAGGTGATAGTGCAATCTGTCCAAACCATAATGACTCAGCAGTATATGAACATCCAGAAAATAGTAATTTCTTGCGCCAAGATAACGATCCACAACCATACTCATGTGATAACCCTAATAACCCTAGCCTACTCAACATGAATCACTATGAAGGCGCGTGCCCACAATCGGGTGAGGATATATTTAGACTAGATCGAGGCGCCTGCTATATAGGTCACGGTACAATAGTAGCCTCAGTATCAGCTTCAGCTACCAATAACTTAGAGTTAGTGGCTGGAATAGACTGGAACGCTAAGATTATGAATATACGAGTGTTAGATGGTTACGGCTGGGGAGATTCAGCTAGAGTAGCTGCCGGTATAGAGTATGCAGCTGATATGGGTGCTGATGTGATCAATTTAAGCTTGGCTGTATTTGATGCTTTTGGTAGTTGTACTAGTATTGATTCTACTGTAGAGAGTGCTCTTCAGAAGGCTGCTAATGCTGGTGTAGTAGTTGTAGCAGCCTCGGGCAATGGCGGAGGTGAAGGTGTTTGTTATCCGGCTAGATCAGAGCATGCTATGGCCGTAGGGGCGTCCAATAGTAGTGATCAAAGAGCTAGTTTTTCTACCTATGGTTCGCATTTGGACGTACTGGCTCCTGGGGTAGGCATACCGGCTGCCAATGCACCGGCAAAATCAAACGGTTTTAATAACTACCACTCTGGTGCTAATGGCACTTCCCTAGCTACTCCGCATGTGGCAGGACTGGCTGCTTTGATTAAATCGGTTTCAGCTGGCTATTCAGTCGATCAAATAACTAAATTAATTACTGATGGAGCTAGAAAAGTATCCGGCATGGGTGGAGCTAACTTTCACAAAGAATATGGGTATGGCAGAATTGACGCAAACAGAACTGTAGCCCTATCATCTCTAACCCATCCAAGCGGCACCCTAGTTAGAGAGTCCGGAAATCCTAGAATCTACTTGGTAGAAAATAACCAAAGAAGGTATATAAGTTCTAGGCCAATCTTCGACAGTCATAAATTTAGATTAAGTCGCGTTCGCAATAATTCAGTTAATACCATGAACCTACCCGAAGGGAGTCCGTTAGGATATAGAGAAGGCACACTTCTACAAGGCAGCGGCAGTGCCGTATATGTTGTAGGTTACGACGGTGGTCAAATGCAAAAGCGGCACATCACCTCAAGAAGCGTGTTCGATAGTTTAGGCTATTCTTTTGATGAGATTATGAAAGTTACCGACTCTCAATTACCAACAGTAAATGGCCCGGATATCAATAATTCTAGTGTCCATCCTGACGGCACCCTGATACGCGCATCCGGCGATACAAAAGTCTATTTAATAGAAGATGGCAAAAGACGACATATTAGCACTCGCCCAGCATTCAATAGCCATGAATTTACTTTTGACCAAGTAAAACAAGCTACTAATCAGGATATGAATATGCCAACAGCATCTTCCTTAAGTTTTAGGGATGGAACTTTGATTCAAGGAGGGAGTGCCCCAGTATATGTGGTTAGTTATCAAGCCAATCAGGCGCAAAAGAGGCATATTAAATCCCGCTGGGTATTTGATGCTCTTGACCTTTCTTTTAGCGACGTCTTAAAAGTTAACAATAGTCAGCTCCCAACTCAGAACGGAGACCCGATTGAGTAGAGTGACTTAAAAGCCACTGATATATCATGATGTCTATATTGAGGTTTTAGTTTTAAGTATAATGAGGCCCAACATGCTTAAAAGTATTTTTTCAAGAATCTCATCCACACAAATTAAATTCATATCACTATTAGTTGTGGCCTTATTCCTCTATGTTTTAGTCCTTTTGGGTGCTGAAGTAACTATAGGTACGACTATTAAAAGCGAGACTCAGGAGGTATTAGGAGTCAGTAATACACCTGATGAGTTGAAACTGCAATCGAATCAACTAAGCGATACCTATACCTCTCCAGTATTTAAAGCTGATTTTGAATTTAATGCTATTGCGCCACATTGGGAAGAAAACCTCGCAGAAGGAGAGCATCGCCATATTGAAGTCAGAGTAGCTAAAAACAGACGTAACTGGACAGACTGGATGGAGCTAGAAGTAGTTGGTGGCCTGCGAGATGATGACCCTTCTTTAGGTAGAGCCTTTCCAGAAGCTCCCTTGTTTATAGAAGGAAGGTACTTCCAGTACCGTATAACCTTGAGTAGACAGTTTTTAACTCAAGCCTCACCTAGGGTAAGGGATTTACACATCAACTATATAGATTCACGCAAATCTCTACCACAAAGAATCGCCAGTATGTTTAAAGACATAACTCCAGAAGTTTCTGCTAATGAGTCTGGTGACCTTGATATTATCTCCAGAGCTGATTGGGGTAGTCCTGATCCTTACGGAGAGAAGTTCCACGGCACCTATCGTTACTGGCGTCCCACTTACAACCCAACCGAGCAGATATTTCTCCACCATACTGTTACTAAAAACACTCAATCAGATCCAGAAGCAGTAATGCGTGCTATTTGGGACTACCACACCAACACCTTGGGTTGGGGTGATATCGGCTACAACTACGTGTTAGATCATCAAGGTAATATCTATGAAGGACGCTTCGGTGGCGATAACGTTACCGCCGGACACGTATTCAACTATAACCGAGGGTCTTTAGGTGTAGCTGTGCTTGGCTGTTTTCAGCCCAACAGTTCAGTTTGTAACCAACTAAATGGCGGCAACGTTACTCCACCTACTGATGCAACTATTAACAACTTAGTTGATTTGTTGTCTTTTAAAACAACTGGGTTTGAGATCGACCCGGAAGCTACCCACGCCTTCTGTGACTTTAAGGGCGATAACTGTAAAAGCATTCCCACTATAGCAGCCCACAGAGATGCTCATGGTCATGATGATACCACTTGTAATGGACAGCTCTTTTATGACTTGCTGCCCAGTATTCGCACAAATACTGCCAGCAAGAATAACGAGTCGCCTTGGGTCTATTCTGCCAAACAAGAAAGTTATGAACAGGTTATTTTAGTAGACGAAGAAGTAGATGTTACTCTGCAGTTTAAAAATACTGGTAGTCAAACCTGGTCTAATGAAACCAACAAGATGCTTCTTAAAACCACCAATCCTGATGGTCGCAGTAGTAAGTTCAAGGGTAGCGACTGGTTAGACGACACAACAGTCGCTGCACTTAATGAACCTAGTGTCTTGCCAGAAGAAATAGGCAGCTTTACTTTTAAAATCAAGCGGCCTGATGGAGTAGTTGGTAATTTCTTTGAGGGACTAGGGTTAATTACAGAAAATGGCAACAATGTAAATAGTATATTCGCTTTAGATATTATAGCTACTATCCCTCATCCTAACGGTACCCTCATACGTCAATCTGGGCAGGCTAGAGTCTATTTAGTGGAGGGTTCCCAGAGGCGACGCATAGTATCTAGAGAAGTATTTGATAGTCATGGGTTTAAATTGAGTCAGGTACGTACTGCTACTGTAGCTAGTATGAATTTGGCAGAAGATAGTATTTTAGGTTTTCGTGAGGGCACACTACTGCAAGGCAGTAGTAGCCGCGTCTATGTAGTGAACTACGACAACGGCCAGATACAAAAGAGACATATCACTAGCCGATCTGTCTTTGATGTTCTAGGACTATCTTTCGATGACGTGGTTAAGGTTGATGATAGCCAGTTGCCTAGTCAGAATGGCCCAGCACTTGATAGTGCTGATGTTCATCCTGATGGTATGCTAGTTAGAGCACCGGGGAGCCCCAGGGTTTATTGGTTGGAGAATGCCCAAAGGCAGCGCATAGTCTCTAGAGCAGTGTTTGACAGTCATGCATTTGATTTTGATCTGGTTAAAGTCGCTACTAACAACAGCTTAGACCTACCCCAAGCTTCTACACTAGGTTTTCGTGAGGGTACACTACTGCAAGGCAGTAACGATCCTGTCTATGTGGTGAACTACAACAATGGCCAGATACAAAAGAGACATATCGCTAGCCGGTCTGTCTTTGATGCTCTAGGACTATCTTTTAGTGACGTTATGAAGGTTCAGGATAGTCAGTTGCCTAGTCAGAATGGGGAGACTATAAAGTAGAGCTTCTTCATAGAGATAGCTAGAATATACCCTTAAATACTTCATAGATCTTTACACCTGTAACTGAGTAGTGGCTTGGATCAGAATAGTGTAAGTATGCCGGTATATTGCCGATTAATAGTAGCGGTATGACTATGACTACAATTCCTATCTTAACCCACTTAGACCTCTTAATTTGCTCTAGGTAGTGAAATCCTAGCATGTAAAGTATAGGCAACACAGGGAATACGTATCTGCCTTGCGTGGCTGTTAGCCTCCCCCTAATCTCATAAACCCTAAAGTTCTCATTTATTAATACAGCTAAATAAGAAACTACTACGGCTAATACATATATCAATACTTTATCGCGGTAATTAAACTTCCAAACAGTAGAGCTAAGTAGTGTCAATCCTAAGACCACCATTGCATATACCAGGGTCTTGAAGGGCTGTATAGAGTTGCGTGAAAGGGTACCGAAAATACCACTTGTCGTCTGCTTAGACCACTCTAGACCAAACTCACTAAGCTTTGGCTGAAAGCCACTCATATCTATCTCGTTTAACATAAGGTTGCGCCTATATATGGCATGATCCAAGCATTGCTCATGCGAGTGAACTTCTACGCAGCTAGGGTTGTGACTCCCATAAGTAGCTAGATTAGCTACATAAGTATATGAGGCCATACTAAACAATCCGACAATCATTACTATGATTAGACTGTTTAAGGCTTTGTGTTGTTTAAAAGCTCTAATCCAGCCAATAGATAGGCTGATCACTTCCCTTCTCAATACAACTATTAGTATTAGCGCTGAAGCGACAAATATGGGTGTGTAGGTGACTTTAGCCAACAGCCCCGCTAAAGACACTACTATCCACAAAGCTAGGTCTAGGGGCTCTCTTTGTTTGATAAGGCGAATCATTAAAAAGAGAGATAAAAACCCCAGTAGTATAACTAGGTTGTCGTAATTTATAGCACCCGATAGAAAAGTAAACATCATAGCGCTAGCAAATATAAATACGGATATATTGGTAGTAAATCGTGACAGTTTCAACAGATCACCTATCTTGCTTAAGACTAATAGGCTACCTAGAGCCATCAAAATATTTATCAACCTCAACCCTATTACCTGAACTTCCTGTGAAAAACCGGCCAATAAAGCTAGAATCGGGCTCAATAAGTAGTGGTACAGGATATATGGAGTTTTGGTGATCTCCCCTAGGAAAAAGTAGCCGTCTTGACTAGTGATATTGGGGTTAAAATTATTCTGAACAAAAAACCCTATGAGAGAGAAGTGGTAACGCTCATCTGGGGGCAGTCCATAAGCTATGGACAGAGCATAAAAAGAGCTCTGAATCAAAAATAGTATTAACGTAAACCAAAGAAACTTCTTGGAAGAAACTATATCAATGATTTTAGAAGATGCACCTTCTAGCAACTTTTTACTCCTCACAGCCTTAGCTTTCTTAATCTCATAAATATATCTATCATTATATCAATAGTTAAGAGGTTTGATTTCCCCAAACCATCTTTATTCTAGGGTATAATGTTTTGATTGAGATATGAATATAGAATGTTTTTATGCATATTTTAGTGATCACTTGCTTAGTTTATTTAAAACTCTTGATATTTCCAGTTTCGTTGTAGATTAGTGTAACTAATGATATACGGATTATCAGACATTTAAGCTCCCTAGTATCTTTGTCGTCTTTTACTACGGTGTTAAGTATATCGTAATTACTTAAGAAGAGATAATCTTATTAAGCCTGCTTTAAGTTATAATACTTGGATATATGAAACTATTAATGAAAGAAATAGTTGAGAGACGGGAAGTCCAGAGATGAAGCAGACTAACCTAAGCTTTGCCAGTTTCTTAAGCTCAATTAACAATAGTTCTGGCCAAAGACTAGTAACTATCTACACGCTAGTGATGTTGGTCTCTTTAATCTGGCCGAATCCACTATCACTGCTACTAATTTTGATATTCCCTGCTACCTTGCTGTTTAAGATTACTAAAACAAATCTAGCCTTGCTAGCACCTATAATTCTGCTAATTAATATAGCTATTCTTATACTTAGTGCTGTTTTGCTTGAGGTAGTGGGTCTGAAAGTAAGTTTTACTAGCTTACTAGTTATTAATCTAGTAGTTACCGCCGGGCTATTTAGCCTCATAAAATTCAACAAACTAAAGCCTCTCAACCAAGCTTCTAGACTGAATAAAGCCACTCTGATTGTCTATGGCCTCTTTACTATAGCTTTGCTAGGTAGGTTCTTCGCAGTTATAGACCTACCGGCCCCTCTGACGCATGACCCTATCTCTCATGCCTACTGGGCCAAACTAATAACGGAGATAGGTCATATCAACTACTTTTACCCACCTGGACTGCATGTACTTATCGGCGTGGTAGCAGAAACACTAAACCTAACATATGCTCAAAGCACGCACTATGTCTCAAATTTTCTTAATGCCCTATCGGTACTTACTTGGAGTATATTGGCTTATATAGTTACTAGGAGCAGGTTATTTACTGTAATTACCGCTGCTTTAATGCTGATAGTACCACTCCCAACCATACTGGCTTATGTAGCTGGAAAGAATGCTTATATAGCTAGCTTTGCTCTCATGCCAGTAGTTTTCTTGTGCCTCTATTGGTTTATCAAAAAGCAAAGTTGGATCACTTGGATACTATTAATAATTAGTTCTTTGGGGTTGTTCTTCGTCTACTACCCTAGCTTTGGTTACACCGGGGTGTTTGCTGCAATAGTGCTAATAGCCTCTTTAATTGTAGCTAGGCGCAATCAGATAAATTGGCGACCATATTTAGCTAAAATTATTTATCTACTAGTCGCTTTAGTGATAGTTTGTGGTGGGTGGCTGGTATATACATATGAAGCTTACGAAGAGCGCAGCGAAGGTGTAGTAGTTTTAAATGGTAGCGCTGAAAGCCAGATAGAGCCTGATGAGGGCGAAACCAATATATCTATAGATAATGCTTTGAACCAAACTCAAACCACAGTTATGCGGTTTAAATTAGTTTCTGATAGTTACGACAACTTCTACTTCCCTATAGCCGCTCTTTCACTACTAGCTATATCTGTAGTGTATAGAAAACAGTTAAACTATCTAACCATTATTGCACTAGCTATATCGGTATTTATTATCCCTTTATTTATTAACATATTTGAGATACCCGGGATGAATATTATTAGCACAGCTGGTGAGTATCTATTCTTCCAGGTTTTTGTTCTAGCTTCAGCTGCTACTGCAGTGTTTGTGTTAAAAAAATCTAGACTAAATAGCACAGCTATTGCTTTAGTTTTGCTTGTGTTGTTTGTTGTATCTTCCTGGATAGCTTATCAACACGCTCTAAACTATCGTTCCAACGCCTCAAGACATGCACTAGTAAATGGATATGACATGGAAGCCTATTCCTGGATAAATCAAAACCTAGATAAAGAAACTCTATTCCTTAACGATGCGCGACAACACAGTCGTCGCCAAAGAATAATATTCCCTATGGGTGGTAGTGCCTGGATACCGGTATATACAGATGGTTTAATAACTATGCCATTTCAGGAAGAGAGATTTAGCAGCAATGAGACTCATGAGAACTATGCTACATACCTAAATCTAAATGGAGATGCTAGGTCTTCTATTTGCACGCTAAACAATCGAGGGGTATCACACTACTACCACAACTTAAAGACTACTAACACCCCGCCTATTGATATCACTAATACTGGTACTGCTGAGTACTTGCAGCTTGTTTACAAAAACAATGGCGTAAATATATATGAAATTATTGCAAATTGCTAGGCAACTAGCGACTATCTATTAAGTCATTAAGATTATTCATATATCTTTCTCTAGCTCGACCGTCTAAGGTGTGGCCATATGCTAACTCCTTAGTATTGTTCATCTTCTCTTTATGGCGATTGAGGAATTCTTCTGGGTTTAATACACCTTCTTCAATAGATGATTTAAGTTCTTCTATGGATTTAACTACTAATCCATATCTATGCTCTGGACCTAGAGTGAATCCTTTAGCAAAAGGAGCTGGCACATCTAAGAATATAGCCGGTCGGCTAAGTGGTAGGAAGTCTATAGCTATAGAGGACCAGTCAGTTATTAAAACATCAGCTATGTACAAAAATTCGTCTATAGCAGGATATTTAGCGTAAGGCATTATTTTTAAAAACTCATACTTAAAACCCTTTAAAGAATCTCCTGAATTTAAATGCGCTCTAAAAATAATATTAGCCTCAAGCTTTCTGCCCACTGATTCGAGACTGTCAAAAAACTCTTTCTCATCTACCCCGAACGGGACTAGACTCCTACCCTTTTCGTCCTGAGTCCAAGTAGGAGCAAGTAAAACAGTCTTCCTATTTTCTAGCTTATATCTTTTTAGGATAGAGTCTCTGTCGTGGTCGCCTAAGACAAGCCTGTCGATTCTAGCAAAGCCAGTAACCTTGATTTGATCTTCTCTAAAACCATATTGATCTATATATATATACCCTTAAAGTATTCCGAACTAAGCCACTCTTGGGTGTATTTATGTTTGTCTTTAAAGTCTTCAATCGTATAGCCCTTGTATGGTATACCGTGGCGCACATCTACAAACTTAACGTTCGATAGGTGGCAGTAAACAGCCAAGCTATGATAACCATGGCTAGTTATTATTACATCACTTTTAGCGATAAGGAGCATATGGAATATGTTTTGGGTGATTTTAACTTTGATTTTTTCTGATTTAAGCTCTTTGTAGTAAGCTGGATCCATTGTTAGATACACAAAATCAAAAGGCAGACTCTCAAACTCTGCACAATAATCATAGAATGCTTTTAAGTTACCGTTTAGTTTGTGGCCATAAAAAAACCACCAAAGGTTTGCTTTTAAAATGTTTAATGATAGGTCTGAGTAACAGCGATAGCAGGGCATAAAACCCTGTTAATGCTAAATAGACCCAGTGTAGGATATTTTTTTTATCAATTTTCATTAGTAACTAAGGTTTTTTCTTATACTCTAGCGTTTTCGATGCCTCTAGCGAGGCTTCCTCTTCTTCTTTAATTTGATCTAGTAGTTTGTGGCTGTTGTTTAATATCTCATTAATCATCGTAGATGATGTACCTATTGTGTATGGGAAGTAAATAACATCCACACCAACTTCGTTGAGTTTTTCTTCATAGTCATTCCAGGTTTTGCTATCAAACCAGTCGTCACCAACGAACAACCTATCGAACTTTAGTTTTTCCCAAGCTTTAAACTTATCGATGTCATACTGGCCAACAACAGTATCGACATATTCTATGCTCTCAACAATCTCCAACCTTTCTTTAAAGGGTATAATTGCGGTCTTGCCCTTGTATTGAACTAGCTCATCAGATGTGACACCCACTATTAAATGATCGCACATAGATTTAGCGTTTTTTAATAGATTAAGGTGACCTATATGGAATAAATCGAATACGCCGGCGGCATATCCATAAACTTTCCCTGAATCTCTGTTTATCGTTCTAGTCTCCAAAATAATCTCCTTTTAACATTAAGAGGTGTAGTCTATATATCTCTACTTTATATAGTTACTTTACCACATAGTTTCTCCTTGCTGTATATCTATTAGAGGGCCGCCTGAGCCATGCCTTTGCCATTATTGTTATAGCTTATCAAAATTTCTATGACATAATTGAGCAATATGATTAAGCGAGTTCTGTTTTTCACTACCAGGCCAATAAGCCCCCCCTTGGGACGAAGCCTCTAAGAATATAGCCTTCTCTCTAGCTACTAGACTAAGGGGTTGCTGCATCACCCTGCTTACTTCCAAAAACAGTCTTAACCTAGACATGCCTAACCATATAGATACCCAGGCCATATATAGTAGTGCTCATTTTAAATGGCCGGAACGATTCAGGTTTTTAAGGCTTTTAAAAAATAGTAGCGATATTAAGTTAATCCATTTTTTCTGCAATCCCAGCATTTTCAAATCACTACTAGTAAAGATAGCCGCTAAAGGTGAGATTAAAATAATTAAAACCATGCCAACTTTCAAAGAGTTGAGACTAAAGCCTTTTTTGCTAAAAATTGCTATTAAGAGTGACAGAGTGATAGCCTACTCACAATATAGTAAAAATAAGCTAGAAGCTGCTGGAATCAACAATGTCCAGCTAATTAGGCCCGGTATAGATACTGAAAAATTTAGACCTATAGATTCAAGAGCGTCAAAATCTCTAAAAACTGATTTGGGTATAGATACTAGTGATTTCGTTATTACATACCCGGGTGAATACCTCCGGCTTGGAGATATGGATACTATAGTAAAAACAATTATCCAAATATCTAGTCAGATAAAGTCTATGAAATTAGTACTAGCATGTAGAATCAGAAACAAACAAGAAGCAGATAAGAAACTAGAGATTATTCAAACCTTTAAAGAAGCTGGTTTAGAAAGCTCTGTAATCTATACGGACACTGTTGCCGATATGGCGGCACTCTTTAACCTATCGGATATAGTCATGTTTCCGGCTGAAAAAATGTCTAGAGGTAAATTTGTTATACCGCTAGCCGTGATTGAAGCTATGGCATGTGCTAAACCGGTTATAATATCTGATATAGATGAGCTGGCCGAACTTAGTCAAAACAACAATCTACTAACCATACAGGCGGGTAGTAGCGATGATTTAGCTGATAAAATTATGTATTTATATCATAGTAAAGAAACTAGAGATGAAATTGGGGATAATGCTAGAGATTATGTTGTTGCTAACTTTAATATCGATAATACTACTTATGAACATCAAAAGTTATACAGTAAACTGATATAGTTAAGGGTGATCATGATTAATAACATCAAGCAAAAAATACGCACAGGAGACAGAGATTTTTCTCAAATACTGAAACACTCTTTCTGGGGTTTTACCGTTTTGGGTCTAGCTACAACTTTGCAGTTCTTTTTCGATTTACTTCTAGCTCGTAATTTTGGTGCTGAAGGCGCAGGAATCTTTTACTTAGCGCTATCAATACTAGCGATCTCCGCACTTGTTAGTAGGTTGGGATTTGATAAAACTGTCATTCGGTTTCTCCCACCGCTTTTCTTTAAACATAAATGGGGTGAATCTAAGGGGCTTATAGGAACTATCACTGGATTAGTTTCCTTTAATGGACTGGTTTTAACTATAACTATCTATTTACTAGCTCCGATTATGGCTAGGGAGATTTTCTCCAATCCAGAGTTAACTCAATATATCCGCATATTTGCTTTGGGAATATTACCCTTTTCTTTGACTTCTGTATCTGCTGGGATTTTGCGCAGCATGAAGTTGATTAAAGAAGCGCTATTTATAGAAAGGGCGTTTGTTTATCTAGGCGGTATAGTAGCAATATTATCTCTAGGAAATATATACGGCCTAATAGGTCTGTTTTGGGGGTTTTTGGCATCTATATACCTAGCAGCTGGATTAGGTTTATTGATATCAAGACGCCAAATACCTAGCAATGAAGCCCCGACTGCTTTTAACAGAAAGGTTCTACTGCTATCAGCCACCCCTTTATTTTTCTCAGCCTTCTCTAACTTAATGTTCGGCCAGGTAAACGTGCTGGCACTTGGTGCTTTATCGACATTAGAAGATGTTGGTGTATTTAATATAGCCCTAAAAGTCTCACTACTTATGGGGTTGGTTTTGGTAGGTATTAACTCTATAAGCGGCACTAAGATATCTGAGTTATATGCTGATAAACAAAGCTTGCAGTCTCTAGCTAGTAAGACTGCTGCTCTATCATTAGTACTAGCCTTGCCGTTGCTATTTGTGTTCGTATTAATTCCTGAATTTATATTAGGCTTGTTTGGTCCAGAATTTACTGGCGGTGATACTACCTTAATAGTTCTAGCTATAGGGCAGTTGTTTAATGTTGGTGTCGGCTCAGCCAACTATATTCTTGCTATGACAGGGCATGAGGTTGCTTTAGCTAAAATAGTCTTCTTTGCTCTAATAATTAATGCTGCTTTGAGTCTTGTACTAATACCTATATATGGAATTATTGGTGCAGCGTTTGCAGTCACTATCTCTATGGTGATTAGTAATATAATTCAAGTATTAATTATTAAAAAACTCTTAGGTGTATGGTCTCTACCCTTTGACACTATTAGGTCCTGGCTAAAAAGCCTAGTCGCTTAACTATATATCCTTCACATATAACCTAGGTTATTTAGGTTAATTTAGCGCTTTTTAAAAACCATGATTTGATTGTGTGAAAAGTAGGAAAAGATTTTAAGTTTGTATAATGCTAGATCGATATAAAACCAAAACTTTCTCATAAAAGTCAGTTTGTATAATAATTTAGGCAAAAACCCTATACCTCTATACTCAACTAGCTCAAATCCACGCTCTTCAAATAATTTTTTAAAATCCCTTAATGACATCTTGTTCAGCTTACTACCCATCAACAACTCTTCAATCAAAGCAGTTATGAAGATAAATGATGTTTTGTTGCCTTGATTGCTGACTATAACTAGTGAATCTTTATCGGTAATATTAGCAAATTCATCAGCAGCTTCTTGTCTTAATTGCTCTTGAGCATTAAGAAAGAACCTAAAAGCTGTTATGAGATCGAATTTTTCTTTTCCAGCAAGGCTATCTTTGGTTAGGTCTTGTTTAATGAGTGTTGATTTTTCCACTTTTTGACGAGCTACACTAAGCATATCTTCTGATACATCTACACCGATAGACCTATCTGCATAGTCTTCAACAAACTCAATAACCCGACCGCTACCGCAAGCAAAGTCTAGATAATTACTAAACCTATTCCCATTTAGGAGTTTCTTTAAATACTTCTTCTCAATTTCCCACATCAAGCTATAGTAGCTGTTGTTTTTGTAGGTACTAGTTTCATATTTTTTAACAGCTTCACTGGCAAACTTCTGACGATAATCTGATTCTTCTAAATTTTTACGTGTCATATTTATTTAAGCTCCTAGTAGTTAGTTGCAATTAATGCATTATATCAGTTAATTTATCAACAATTATTTTAGACGGTGAAACATCATCTAATACACCTCTTTGTTCGTACTGTTTGTAGTTCTTAATAAAGTCTTTGATTATCCTTGGATCAAGTCTAGAAACTACAGCTGTTTCACCCAAGCCCTCTTGCCTCTCGGTCTCATTTCTAAATATTAGGGTGGGCTTGCCCATATGATATAGCTCCTCTTGATTGCCGCCACCATCAGTAATGACAAACTCACTGTGTTTAATAGCCTTAATAAAGTCTAGGTATTCTAGTCTAGGAAGTAGCTTGATATTTTCTATACTTGTAAGTCTATCCTCAAAGCCTAGTTTCTCTATCTGCGCTTGAGTAGCTGGATGTTGCACAAATAACACTACAAAGCCTTGGGATACTTCTTCTAATCTGTTAATAATCTCGCTAAATCTATCTTTATTGAATAAGTTTTCGTACCTATGAATACTCGCTACCACGTACTTATCACTAGGTAGCACTAGGTTTGATTTATTAGAATTTTCTAAACCAAACCTCAAAGTATCAAGCTGAGTGTTTTGGTGAGTATTGATCTTCTCTCCCTTGTACTTCTTGAGATTCTCAACAGCCCAACTACCAGGACAGGCGTAGTAGTTAGCTAGCCTAAAGGTTATCAGTCTATTAATCTCCTCTGGAAAGGGTTTGAAGATATTAAAACTTCTAAGCCCCGCCTCTACATGCATAACTCTGCAGCCATACAACCTACCAAGTAGCGCTCCCCACCAGGTGGTTAGTGTATCTCCATGGGTTAAAACAATACTACTTTTACCTGTATGCCCATCTAGTATCTTCTTGCCTCTAAAGAGGCTGAATATTAATCTAGCGAACCAGTACCAGACCTTCTTCATAGTGCTCGCCTCTGTCTGCCAGTCAAAAACAGTGTGGTGGGGTTGCGGTAGACCAAATGTATCTATGGATTGTTGGATAGTGTCTTTGTGCTGGGCTGTATAGATCCACCTCCACTCAAGACCTCTTTTATCGCACTCCAACATTATTGGGGCCATTTTAAATAGCTGAGCTCTGGTACCGATAACAAAATGGATCATTTATTCGCCCTTTTTGCTATACTTTGCTTCTTTAACTCCTTGGAGTATCTTCTCTTGATTATTTAATGTTCTATTAAACATATCGGCAACCAATCCCATCACCCACAGAACTAAGCCTATACTAAATAAATAGGCGGCAATAAAGCCTAGGGCTTTGTATGGTGATAGTGATCCGGTAACTATCCACTGCCAAGCTACAAATGCACCTAAAATCGAGCCAGCCAAAAACGGCACCGATCCTAATAGTCCAAAAAACTTCAGTGGTGCAAAGTCTCTAAAGGCTCTGAGTATGTTGATGGCACTGCCAAAGAGAAATTGCGAGAAGCTTTTTACAACTCTGGATTTTCTACCGGCAAAGTATTTAACATCAACCGGCACCATATATATATTCATATTCTTAGCAGCTAGAACTTGGAAGGATTCCTGGGTATAGGTGTGTTTACTGTTGAGATTGAGACTGAGCAAGGCTTTTTTATTGTAGGCTCTAAAGCCACAAGTTACATCCGCAAACTTTTTACCGCTAAGCTTGCTAACTACCCAAGCCCCTAACCTATTAGCCCAATACTTACCGCTAGGCATGTTTTTTGGCTTTCCTCTAGCAAAGCGATTAGCGCTAACAAAGTCATAACCTTCATCAATTATCGGCCGGACTAGTTTAGGGATATCTCTAGGATTAAACTGCATATCCCCATCTATGCCTACAGCTATATCAGCACCTTCGCTTAATACCATATCTACAGCCTGCTGGAAACGATGTGCCAACCCTTTAGGTTGCACCCCATCATAGACTTTAACTCCGCGCTCTTTAACTATTGCAACAGTATCATCAATGCTGCCATCGCTTATAACTAGCTTCATAATTTCATCCACTCCATTAATTTGAGCAGGTATATTATCTAAAACCTCACCGATAGTCTCGGCTTCATTTTGACAGATAGAAAATACTACTAGTTTTGTCATCTCTTTCTCCTCTTAAGAGTAATCATACCAGATTAGGTTATATCTATATATCAACAGGCACGGGTAAACCTAGATACATCCAGGCCTCACCCCATATTCGCCTCTTGATTTTTAAACATTTTTATGCTTAAATTGATATATAGCAAAAATTAGCTAAAATAAAAATTCCAAACATAAAAATGACCTAGGAAGGCACATCAGATGAATCGTCGCACACTAATAGCCACTACATTAGTCATAGCTCTAGCAGGAGGCATAGCCTTTGCTATGTGGCAAAGCGATATTAATGATCAATCGAGCCAAGTTGAAACCAGTAGTGAAGATTTTACAGATGGAGACGATAGGGAGACATTCCAGAGCGTTGAGTCGGGTACTCGCATAGAAGATGATGGAGCTAGCGAAGAAGAGGCTTCAGAAGAAACCGATCCAGACTCAGGAATATCATCTGATTCAGGCACCATAACCGTATTCTCGCCTCAACCAAACTCTACTTTTGGAAATGGCAGCAAAATAGAGGGGTTAGCTGAAGCATCACAAATACAGTACAGGGTTATAGACTTTGGACGAGGGGTGCTCACACAAGGTCAACTCTCTGTTAATAATGGCAGCTTCTCCGGAACTGTATCTAATATCAATCCTTCAAGTAACTCCGGGAGGATAGATATTTTTAGCTTCAACACAGAAACCGGTGTGGAAGAAAATATTATAGAGATAGAGGTGAGGTTCTAGTCATGAAGAAATGCATTAAACCCTTACTTTTAGTAGTGTTATTTACCTTTGTGTTTACTCTTGGACAAAATAGTGTCTATGCTCATCATCCTTATGAAGAGTTTAATCATGAAAACCTTATAGACAATCTGGTTTTCCGTGATACTAATACTATGAACGCTTCGTCCATACAAAGCTTCCTGAATAGCAAGAATGGCCACATAGCAGGTTACACACATAACCAGCCAGGCCATAATGACCATGGCAAGACAGCAGCTCAAATAATTCATAAATATGCCCAGGAGTATGGTATAAATCCTCAGGTAATCATAGCTACTCTGCAAAAGGAGCAGTCTTTAATAACTGTTAAAAACCCCCATGAGTCACAATATAGATCCGCTATGGGTTATGCATGTCCCACCACCGGTACCTGTGATCCTAAATATGCAGGTTTTGCAAATCAAGTAATACATGGGGTCTGGCAATTAAGGTTTAACTTTGAGAGAGCTAATGGTAATAACAGTTGGTGGAGTTCTAGTATAAGCTACGTCTGTACAGTTCCACCTACAAAAAGTTTCTACAATAAAAGCTTGCTACCTGGAAGCACTGTAGGCTTTACTAACAGCTCTGGCTCTAGCCCCTATAGAGTAGCTACTCTAGCTAATGCTGCTACGGCCTCCCTTTATTGCTACACCCCACATGCTTATAGCCCAGACTGGTCTGGTAGTCATAACTTTGTGGTAAGTTTTGAGAACTGGTTCGGATCTACCCAGGGAACCCCCTTCTTCAGAATAGACAACACCGCTCCTGTATACATATTGGGTGCTAGCAATGACTACTATCATGTACCATCTATGGACGTTTTAAAAGCTTATGGGTATGGAACAAACATAAACAGGGTTGTTTCAGTAGACGAATCATATATTGAAGGGTTGAGTAATTCTGGGAAACTGCCACTTATTGCTCGTTTCGAAGGGGCGCCAATATATCTAATCGATGACGGCAGAAAACATCACTTTAAGTCATCGACTATATTCCAAGACGTTTTTGGTTATGATTTTGGAGACGAGGCCAAACTACCAGAGAATCTACAATACTACTTCTCAACAGGATCTTCGATGAGGGAGATAGTTAGAGAGCGTGGCGGATCACCTGTGTATCTAATAGAGGATGGCAAGAAGAGGCACATTATCGACCGAGAAGCGTATGACTCTGGAAGCCCTGCCTACTCTTCTCGCAGTAGAGTAAGTCTCAGTAAACTATATTTATCAACTCTAACTAATGGCCCTTCAGTAATAGCACCCAATAAGCTAATAAGTTACTCCAACAAAGATAACTATGCATACTGGGACGGCAATGAGCTGCAAGAGATCACAAAAGAGACTATAAAATCCATGGGCGTTAGACCAGACTATACTATAAGGTTTAACTCTGTTAGTGGTTTGGCGTTGAGCGTAAACTCCCCCATTGATATTCTTGCCAAAAGCACCACAGGAGAGCTGTTTCTTATGGATAACAGCAAGAAGCTACTAGTAAATCCATCGGATCTAGACAGCTTAGGCTTCTCTAGTGATGACTTTAAGCAAGTTACTTCAAATAGATTCTTAAATCTGGTTAAGACAGAGAGACTATCTACAGCCGTTAGGGTGAATAACGGTTCTGCTATATTTATGCTCAAAGACGGTAAGAGGTATCACTTTAACGACTGGGCTGCTATTAAAGAAAATGGCTATAGTTCTAGTAATATTACCAGAATTAATTCACGAACTGCCGGTCTGTTCCCTAATTCAGGTGGCGCTATATTGTCTACCGGCACACTGTTTAGGATCGGCAACACTGCTAAAGTGTACCTGGTTAACGATTTAAACCAGAGCCTGGATGTACCCTCAAGAGCTATATTCGAACAGTACGGACTACCTATGAGTGAGGTAATCAGCTTGAAAGAACCCAGAGTGTTAAACTATAGCTCTGTGGGAGACTTGGGACACTTCATTAAAGATGATGGCGGATCTATTTGGATGATCCATGGCGGCAAATACAGAACCAAGCTATCCGCCGCTATGACTGGAGCAAATGTCTATAACCTAAACAGCAATCAACTACCTAACCTTAAAAACAGCTTAATAAACGACTATACTTTACGCTCCGACCTCAACCCCAGCATCATAAGAGCTAGTAACGACTCTAAAGTTTACCTCATAGAAGAAGGCAAGAAGCGTTGGGTCACTTCAAGGTCTATATTTGAAAGTATGGGGCACTCATTTAGTGAGGTGACTGAAGTAGCTGATCATTTCCTAAACAGCTTACCAAATGGACCTAATATAGAGTAAGTTCTCACCAATTCAGCCCGAAGATGCTTGTAAGATGTAACTTATTTGATTAATCTTAATAAGTAATGAAGTTAGTTGTACAAATACCTTGTTTGAACGAAGAAGAGACATTGGGCTTAGTATTATCAAGTATTCCTTCCGAAATAGAGGGTATTGATAATATAGAGGTGTTAATTATTGATGATGGCTCTACTGACAGAACTGTAGAGACTGCGAGAAAGTATGGGGTTAGGCATTTTGTACACAATCGACGCAATCGCGGGTTAGCTAAGTCGTTTCAAAGTGGCCTAGATAAGTCTTTAGAGATGGGTGCAGATATCATAGTAAATACCGACGGGGACAATCAATATCCACAGGAGAGCATCCCAGACTTAATCAAGCCAATATTGGAAGCAAAGGCTGATATAGTAATAGCTGACAGGCAAACTGCTACTATAGCTCATTTCAGTCCACTGAAAAAGTTGCTACAGCGCTTTGGTAGCTATGTAGTTAACAAGGCTGCTGATACGAACATACCTGATGCAGTTAGTGGCTTTCGCGCCTATTCCCGCCAAGCCGCTATGGAATTAAATGTAGTAACTGAATTCAGTTATTGCACAGAGATCATTATTCAAGCAGGACGCAAGAGATTGGCTATAGCCACTATACCAATCGACACTAATCCAAAAACCAGAGAGTCTAGATTGTTTAATAGCATGTGGGGTCATATCTTTAGTTCAATGATGACTATTATTCGCAGTTACTTAATGTACAAACCATTCAAAATCTTTGTTAGCTCAGGTATATTAATTGGCTTAGTTGGGTCATTGCCTTTCTGGAGATTTCTAATTCTTAGAATAATAAGCCAAGATGCTCTAGGGGCTCATATACAATCGCTGATAGCTGGTAGCGTGCTGATCATATTAGGAGTTCTGCTAATAGCCCTGGGATTAATCGGAGAGTTGATTGCTATCAACCGTAAATTACATGAAGATGTATTATATCGGTTGCGCAAGATCCAATATGATTATGAGGGGTGAGTCTCCTTGAGTTTTCTAACAATACCCATGCCTATTATGCCCACTACTATATCTAGCACTAGGGTTAGTAGGCGCCAAATCAATATAATGTCTATGGAAACGGCAAAGTAGGAAAATATTAATTCCCTAACACCTATACCACCAGGGGCAAAAACAGCCATTATACCGCCAGCAAAAGCTATAGAGTTTGCGGCTATAAATGTACTTAAGCTCAAACTACTACCAAAAGTAATACCAATAACTGCTAAAGAAAGTCCTGCAATCAACCAAGCCGTCAACGCTATGACGAATGTTCTGGTTAGTTTTTTTGTTTCTATGCTGTATCTGGTTTTAGGAATAAATACTGTCTGCTTAAGCTGTAAAGCGACAAACACTAGTACTACTAACACCGCCACAACCAATCCGACCATAGCTGACAGTCTAAAGGCTAGGATTGTTATAACTATAACAAGTGCACTTGCAATAAGGTTTAGGTTCTCTATTAGCTGTGCTGCGGAGCTATCTTTGACAGATAGTCCCAAATCTTTCGCAAACTTAGCCCTGAAAGAAAAGGTAAATAAACTAGTAGGCAAGTATTTATATGGCTGGGAAGCAAAAAAGCTTAGCCATTGGTTCTTGCTTGTGCTCTCCTTAGATACCATTCTACATATCTCTAGCCAATGAAAAGATAAAATAATGTAGAATACCAAAAAGACCAACCCGCTAATAAAAAGAGTTGGCAAGTGACTAATGTTAAAAACTCCTTCTAGCTGCACTTTCAGATCGCCTGCCCTTTGAAATACAAAAAGCACTACTAGAAAAGTAAGGCCTAGCTGTGTACTCAACCAGAAAAGCTGTTTAATTCTCATTAATCTCTTTTTCTGACTAGTAATATGGTCCACGGAAGTGGCGTCTTAATCTTCTCAACTAAACCAAACTTATTGCTAAGAAATTTTGTAAAACTTCTTGTAGACCAGTGATTGATATGACCCGGAGTGTTACCAAAACCTTTGATAAATTTCCCTCGCATCATATTTAAAATGCGCCAAATTGGTTCACGAGGCACACCTATAATTAAATAGCCATCTTTCTTTAGCACTCTGTGTATTTCTTCTAAGCCCTTTTCTGGGTAATCTAGATGCTCTAATACCTCCAGTAGGAATACTAAATCAAACTCTTTATCTTTTCGTCTAAGCTCATATATACTCTCTTCTATAATACTTACATTAGGATTAAGCTCTTTAGCAATAGGAATTTGCTCAGCAACATACTCCGATGCTTGTAGTTCTATGTTTTTAGGCAACAATCTTGCTATACGCTGTGTGGAAAAACCTCCACCACATCCAATCTCTAGAGCTTTTATGTTATTTAGGCTGTTGCCACCTAAGCCAGTATAGCCAAGCAGCTCTTTAACCCCCTTGAAGTAGCCATCGATTAAAATACCCCCAATTCTCCCCTGACCTTCTTCAGTATATTTATGCAGAAAATCCTCTTTTTCTGGCGTAGCCCTTAATTCTGTCTTGTCTGTCATTGTATTCCTTATGCATTATGGTTAGTAAACATCGTACTATATTAAACCATGTATGTAGCCTATATTATTTAGCCACACAAACCCCACCAACATTATACCTTACTCAAAATACCTTAACTACTACAGCGCAAGGCACACCAATGCATAGCCAAAAACCCTCATAATCTATCCTTGTACTTAGTAATGTAGCGCCTTGATAAAGTTGCCGTTACAGCAATAGTCACCGCAATAACTAGAGGCATGACAATAAAATTATAACGCCACGACACAACAATATTAATATAAACTGTAGACAAAATAATGTGACTAGCAACCACGATGGAGCAAAACACCCAAAGTCTCCATTTTCTATTAAGAATATAGAAAGCTGCTATTATCACTCCTATAAAAAGAGTCAACCACCACCAATTACCAATTAGTACCTGTGGAAGATTTGTTGGTAAATAGGCAAGATCGATACGCTCAGGGAGTTCAACAGGGATAAAACCGTAGCGATTTTCAACAGCACCCACCCAACGTTCGGCATGGCGCTCCCATATATATTCTCTATTAGGGAACAACCATCCTTTATAGAATATACGAAAGTATAATAATTGAGGGATCATAACCAAACCTGCAACAACGCTTGTGCGCAATGCATCCATGCGTTTTGTGGGTACAGTGAATAAGAGTGCTAATAGTGGCCCAACAACTAGCAAGTGTCTTTCGGATGTCCAAAGTGTAATACCAGCTAGAGCACCGACAACTACTGGATTCCATGAAAGTCTATACAAAACTCTTACTGCTATAGCTACAAATAATAAACCTATGATTTCGGGACTATATATGAGGCCGTAAAAGCCTAGAGGCACAATCGCCTCGTTACGGCTCGGGACAAAAGCCGGGGGGAATAAACGATAGGCCAACAAACCCATTCCAGCTACAGCCCCATAAAGAACTCTATATTTATCTGCCACAGTACGTACTATTAGACCAATAATTAGAGGGACTATTATTATAATGTGAACAGGTAACACCATAGAATTGAGTAAGTTTGCCAGAAGATGCGCATCTTGTACCTGCCACAGGTTAGCGATCATTATAAATGGAGCTAAAAGTAAAGGTAAGCCAAGTTGAAAATGAAACAAATCAAAGTTAAAAACAAGTAGCGACCTGGCTGTACCGGCTATATGTAGTTGGTCTGCCGAACTCCATACCCATTCTCCATATGGCTGCGTAATACCAAGCAAGAAAAGACCTATAAACAAAATTACTGCACCTATTAAGCCTTCTTTCCAAGACTTCCAAAGTGTAGCGTTGTGACGTATTACCGTGATTAAGATAACTGTAAAGAATAGTCCTACCGTAGTAAGTGTAAAAGAAGTTGGGTTTTGCTTTATAAAACCACTCCAGCTAATGATTGTGCTGGCGAGAACAGTTATAAGTATGATGGACGTAGCAACTATATCCGAAAAAACAACACGTCTAAGTACATCAATGGCTAAATAGACAAGCCCAGCAATCACAACAACAACCGGTATCCCAATATTTAAGGGTGGAATACCCACAACATACCACCAACGAGCAATTAGCATAGCAACTGCAACAACTAGGGTTAACCAAACTATGACCTTATTGCTCATTAATAATCCGATTCTTTAGGCGGCAGGTATTTAAACACAACTTTAGACCTAACACGTAAGTAGCTTTCATGCTTGGTTATCAGTATACCACCAAGCCTGGGTCGATTCGGAAATATACTGAACTCCTTGGCTAACAAGTTTCTTAGATATATAATCATAGAAGTTTAATTATGAGCAATTATTATAAAAACCACAAAGGATCTACAGCTTTTAAGCTACTAATAGCAGTAGCTATAGCAATCAATATAGTGCAATTTAAAACCATAGAAAGACAAACACATCATATGTATATGGCAGCTAATAGATATGATACCGATAATATAGTTGACATTGGACTAGCCTATAACAATGCAATTCGCCAGTATTATATGAACTGGTTTGCGCTTAGAGAAATAGCGCCTAACTCTACAATCTTTATATCTAGAGACAGTAGATTCGGAGATAACTACTCATACGAACGACAAATTACTGCCATGGGTAAAGCCAAAAGAATTGAAACTATAGATATAGACAGCTCTAGGATTATTGATAATATTAACCCTATTGATCATATGGTTGCTTTTGGTGAAGATAGTGCTGAGGGTAGAAAAGGGTCTATGTATCCGCACTTCGTTATAGCCATGAACCACAATAGCAATGTTGAATTCGAGAAACTAGGCAGTGATGTTATACAGATAAATAAGTCTAGGCCTATCAGAAATGGAGCAAAGTTTGTGCTTATTGATTGGGGTGGCCTAGAAAAACCACTACGACCAATAGAAAGGGTGGAGCCGTTCATGTATAGCTTGTTAGTAGAGGTGTCCCTGCTACCGAAAGAAGTCCAGGAGGAATTGCCAATATGATAGTGGAAGTATTGGCAATTATTGTAATTCTATTGAGTGGTAGTGCTGTTGTTAGAGCTATGGGAATACGAGGATGGATATTACCTTTCCTTGGCTTCGTGATGGGTATAGCTATTTTAATAGGCGTTGGAGCCTTGCTGATTATAATACCTTGGGTACCTACATGGCCTTTATTAATGTACTCTCTAACAGTCTTGGCCTCCTATTCCGTGTGGCTATTTCTTAGATTAAGAAACGAAGACCTATCAGTAAAACCAACCTACTTATTGCTAACTATTATTGGCGTTATTTTGTTAATAGTACTTTTCCGACATGTTAATATGGTTAATTGGCATATAGACGGATTCTTTTACATGGAAGCAGGATCGTTGATAGCCGACAATAATTACCATCTTGCTGGGGGTGATTTTGTAGAAAGACGACTAATAGCAACTTCTATCATGCACTCGGTGGCACACCTATCAGGGGAGTTTTACTTACGTTCAATTACACCATTATTGAGCATATCCACTCTTATGGTCCTAGTTTGGCTATTCAAACAAGGAGTTGGAAGATATATTAATAAGAATACTCTCATAGTTTTTTCTATTCTTGGCTTTTTATTGCTCGCCACAAATAATCGTTACCTATTTCACTCTTTTAACATAAACAGCCATTTACTATTTGCCGTCCTCACACTAATAATAGTTGGTTGCGGTTGGCTGTTAGTTAACAGCGAGGGCGATAGAGTACCTGAAAGAGCATTAAAATTGCTACAAACCGTTTCAATACCGGCATTTATCGTCTCTAGACCTGAAGCCACTATAGTTGCTTGTGTAGTATTGGCGCCTTTGATGATGTCAAAACACATAAGTAAAAGGTACCGCTCTGTACTAATCTACGTATTAGGTTCATCAATTATTTTATGGCAGGGTTTTGTAGCTGGAAATTATATATATCATGGTGAGGATATATCTTTCTCGGTGCTAGCCTCTCTAGCTCTTGGATTTGTTGTATTACTATCTGCCCCATTATTTAATAACCGCTTCGTCCAAGATAGGTTTAAATATATTCTGTGGCTAGCAGAAATAGGTATGTGGGTGACACTAGTAGCCCTAGTAGTCTTAGACCCTATTATTTTCTCCAGGAGCATGAGTGCAACAGTAGAGAACGTCATATTTGGCTCTGGTTCCTGGGGGGTGTCGTTAATTGTTCTAATATTCTTAGTCTTTATCTTGTTGATACTAAGAAAATTCCAAAATCAAATATATATACGGTTCGCTATTACTAGCTTTCTACCGCTAGGCTTTTTATTTGCATATATGAGAGATGCTCCCTACAGAGTTGGTAGCGGAGATTCCTTGACTCGTATGTTCATACATATTGTTCCACTTGCAGTTCTTTATATAATTATAGCTATTGTTAGCGGCGATAAAACCTATATTGAAAAAGGCTCCCTTAGATTGACGAAAAATAATAGTAACACATTAGAGACCAAGTGGCCGAATCTATAAAAAATTATATACTGGGTACTAATGAGTGAATCGAAACAACCACAAAAAAAAGTTATTGTTCTGTCCCATGATGTAGCGGGCAGTTTGATGGCTGGCCCTGGTATACGCTATACCTCCGTTGCTATTGAGCTCTCGAAACACTTTGATACAACTCTGGGGATATTAAATGGTAAGCAAGATCAGGTTGATGAAATAAGCAGCAATTATGGTATAAATGCCCGGAGTTACGATAACAAGAACTATAAATCGCTAATAGATAAGGCTGATTATATATTCGTTCAGGATATCAGCTTAAAAATGCTTAGATACGCTAGAAAGCATCGCAAAAACATCATATTTGATCTCTACTCCCCTGTACCTATCGAGTTTATGATATATAGACACTTTTCTGCATCGGGTTATGGAAAAACCGAAAAGCAGGAGTTAAGCAGATTAGTTAATAAATACAATTTATTTTCTAATTACGGCGATTATTTTGTCTGCTCCAATGAGCGCCAACTAGATTTATGGACAGGCTTTTTTCTCTCAAGTGGCAGACTGAGTAGTGATACTAACGCGTTCACCGATATTAGCCAGCTTATTGGCTTAGCGCCGATGGGCATACCAAATACTAAACCAGCTCATACCAAAAATGTTTTGCGTAACACAGTACCTGGTATAGAAGATGACGACTTTGTGTTGTTATGGACCGGCGGTCTATGGGATTGGTTTGACCCCCTAAAGGTCATTGAGGCAGTTGAGCAGCTGCACAGCAGCAATCCTGCGGTAAAACTAGTGTTTATGGGCTTTAAGCACCCCAACAAGAAGGTGTCCTATATGAAGGAGGCTCAAAAAGCCGTTGCCTATAGTAAAGAGCGGGGACTGGAAAATCAGTGCGTCTTCTTTATAGACGAATGGGTTCCTTATAACGATAGGCTAAACTACATGCTAGAGTCTGATGCAGCTATTTATGCACATAAGCCATCGCTTGAAACTCGTTACTCGCATCGCTCTAGAGTATTAGATCATATATATACCAACCTACCCACTATAGCCAATGGTGGCGACTACTTAGGAGATATGTGGCTGAAAGATAAGCAATTGGGGTTAATAACAGAAAGTAGTAGTAGCCAAGCTTTTGTGGAATCAATTACTACATTGATGCGAGATAGTAGTTTGCTTGAAGATATTAAGAAAAATATAGACTCTGCCAAGCAAGAACTGTTTTGGGATAATAGTATAAAAGATCTAACGGACTATATTCATAAAAAAGAACCAACAAGTAGTTTGCCGACCAAGATTAAAGCCACCAGGACTTCCGGAGGAGTTGTTTTCTTTTTGCGTAGAGTTATAAGGAAAATTAAAAGATATGTTTCTTAAATTTAAGATATTCTTGCAAAAACTTTTCAGTCTAGTTTTAAACGGAGAATTCTCCAAGATAAAACACTCTTTGCGCTTGCGCTTAAATGGTTTTTTGGGCAAGGAGCCGTCTTTACGCAGCAAAGTAGAATCTCACCAGGAAGAAATAATTCGTGTCTTGTCTTCTTACTTCAATTGCGACAATCATTTTAGACCAGATACCATAAATGTGGCATTAATCGTAAGGGGTGGCGCTATAATGCCTCAAAGCTCAGCCTTTATACGATTAGTTGCGCCGCTAACTCATTCATCCATCCAGAGTAAAGTATCGATACGAATATACCCCGAGAACACGCTAATGGTAGACGAAGGTGCCGATATCTGCATAGTACAAAGAACTGCATTTGATAGTCTCTATTATGCTAAAAGGCTAGTATCTTATTTGAAGTCCAAGGGTGTAAGGTTAATAGTAGATACCGACGATGCTTTTATGGAGCTTGACCCAGAGCACATACAATACAAAGAACAGGTTAAACTAATTAAATCCATGGAGTACTTAATTAATAAGTCTGAGCAGCTATGGCTATCAACCCAGCAATTAGCAGAATCTTTTAACCATCACCATAAAGTTATTATGGCCAACACTTTAGATAAACGTATTTGGCAGCTTCATGACACATCAGGGGTTAGTAAATCGACAACTACCTCGCCCTTACAGATACTCTATGCGGGTACAGCCACTCACGACTCTGACTTAGCGCTAGTCATGCCGGCACTTGAGAATATTTACAACAACCATCCCGGTGCTTTTGAATTGACTATTATTGGTGTTACCGATAAATCTATGGATTACCCCTGGATCAAGAAGCTCCAACAACCTGAGCCATTCGGAGCAATGTATCCCAACTTTATATCTTGGCTCCTTGAGCAGGGTCCTTTTGATATAGGCCTATCGCCATTAGAAAATAGCAAGTTCAATCAGTCTAAATCAGATATCAAATGCTTGGACTACTTAGCAGCCGGAATTGTCCCGGTAGTCTCTGATATTAAGCCGTACCAAACAAAAGATATTCAAGACTTCATAATTAAGGTAAAAAACACAGAAAGCGCATGGACTAACACTCTAGAGAGTATTATAAATAATCCCCAAGAGCTTAGACATAATAAAGCCGCAATAATCCCCAAAGCTCAAGAGTATATATGGTCTCATAGATCTAGCGAGAATAGCTCTAGTAAGATGTTGGCTGAGATTAAGAAACTACTACAGAAATAGTCGCTTCTATATTAACCTCGGGATTTAATATAGCGAGCTAGTTTATAGAGTAATCTATTGCTTTTAATTAAACGCTTTAGATAGTTGTCACTATTTAGATATAGCGGTATATTAGCCTCTTTTAGTATATTATTCTCTCTATTTAGAGCATTCTTCATATATTCTGAAACTAACCCCCCATACTCTGGGTAACGTTGCCGTATTATCTTGTTATTCTCTTCTAGTAGCTTGGTTTTTGTTTCCAAAGTAAAGCTTTTTGCTTCTTGGTGAAAGACGTAAGATTTATTACTAAGAGCGCTTTTATACCCATGTTTTTTAATGCGCATACAAAAATCTACCTCTTCACCATAGCCTTTACCAAAGACAGGATCAAATAAGCCATACTCTCCTATGACACTTCTGCGTATTAACATGCAAAATCCATGGGCTACCGGAGCTATAGTGTATCTAGCCATTTTGGGCTTAATTCTCTCAAATATCTTATATGATCTTGTTGGATTTATACCCTTCTGCTTAGCGGCATACAGGGGAACTGTGGCTATAGTGGCATTATTACTCCTAGGGGAAACAGCCCCTATATCATCCTCGGCGTATAGTACCGCTAACATCTCTTCTAAAAAGCCTTCTGTTACTTTGGTGTCGCTGTTTAGCAAAAGTATATCGTTGTCCGTATCATCCAGCTCCAAAACAGCCCTGTTGCAAGTCCCAACAAAGCCTAAGTTTTTGTCGTTACGATAATATATAAACCCTTCTGAGGCTACTATATTTTCTTGTATATACTGCTCTATTTTATCCGCTTCTGGACCACAGTCATTAACTAACATAACTACATGTCTGGATGTATCTACATAGTTACCCAAGGAGTCTAGACACTCTTTAAGAGAGGGCAAGTCTCCATATATAGGTACAACTATGGTGACGGCTTTTTGATTGATCGTTGATTGCATACTCATTTACCTGTTACGCGTGCTGCTATACTTCTTAGTTTGAAATACACTGTCTTAGCTATATGTCTCAAACGCCTATAAGCCATGTAGTGTAGAGATACTATTTTGGCGCTATCTATATATTGTTTAGCAAGGCCAGGATACTTTAAAAGCTCGTGGGTTAGGTTGATTGGCTTGGTGTTGTCTTTACGAACACCAGAACTTAGAACGCTCTCTACTTTAACGAATAGATTATCGGCACTATGTTTACCCGACATCATATCTTCTGCCATAGCCTTAGCAGCTACACCGTGTTGGTTTAATAACTCTCTATTTTTTATGTAGTTGCTTATCTTATCAGCTAAATCTCTGGAATTACCTTGCTCATATAAGTACCCATTGACTTCGGGGTTTACCATTTCCGGAGTTGCGCCCGTATCAGCACCTATTACTGGTTTACCTGTAGCTAGACACTCAAAAGTTGCTCTGCCAAAAGCCTCTTTACGAGAAGACATTATACCCACATCTGCTAGCTTGATATATGGTAGTGTGTCTGGCTTGCTACCCGTAAAATGCACCCTATCCTCTACCCCATACTCTCTAGCTACTGCTTTAATCTCTCCTATACAATCTGCATCTCCTGTGCCCATAATACATATTTCGACGTTACTATCTTTTAGCGCGCCTACTGCCTCAACTGCCTCTTTCTGCCCTTTTGTGGGGGAGATATTATTAGTAGTTATTAGCTTCAAGCTATCTTCATGCTTGAATGGACTTTTGACTCGCTGTTCTGATCTCTGGCGAAACTCTTCTAGTTTGAACGGCGTATAGAGTGTTGTGACTTTCTCTTTACTTACATATTTACGGATATGTTCTGCTAGAGATTTGGAGTTAGATACCACTATATCTGATAGGTTGTCTACATCTTGAAAGGTTTTTTCTCTACCCAAAACAAACACTCTACCATGGTCTAAATCGCCATACTCCCTGATAAACCAGATGTGTGGAGTTTCTTGATAATATGCAGCTAGAGCTGCCCAAGGGCAGACTATAGAATTAGTCATCACTATATCTGGTTTTGAGCTTTTAATTATGTTTTCTATTTCTATTACGGCTTGAGTATTTCTTAGGCTATTAAAAAACTTATCTTCTGGTGTTTTGGGTGGAGCGCCATCAGACCAGAAACCATAGTCAATGACATGATATTTCCAACCCCTTTTTTTTAAAGCACCCGCCAATGACCTTGCTGGCTCTCTCATAATGAATTCTGGTTCTATGTCGTGTTTACCCACCCAATCGTCAAATAAATCCAGCATGGAGCGCTCAGCACCACCTAAAAGTTCTGATATATGAGAAAGAATTAATACTTTTACTTTGCCCAAGGTACACCTCTTTTTACTTGCTTTATGCATTTTATCATAGCAGTTACTTTACTTAGGAAGAGCGCGCTAGTTATTGTGGATACTAAATAGTTTATAATGTAGTACCGTGAAACCATTAAACATGCTTATTGGAAGAATTAAACAGTTATTACTTTTTCTTTTAAACGACCGCTCTATTAGAGTAATAAATATGCTTCGTTATGGTGTTGGGGTCAAAAGAAACATGGAGCTAGCTGAAGTTGCTATGGTTAATGAAGACTGGGATGAGGCTGTTAAGAGATGGGAGGGGGTGGTAAAAAAATCTGCTAACAAACCGGATGTAGTTGTATGGGTTGGGCTTGCTAGGTCATACAGAAACAGCAACGACTTAGAAAAAGCTGTAGATGTTATACATAAAGGGCTCGCGGATCATAGTAACAACGTAGCCTTAAACATGGAGCTAGCTGAAGTTGCTATGGTTAATGAAGACTGGGATGAGGCTGTTAAGAGATGGGAGGGGGTGGTAAAAAGCTTAGGTAGTAATGTAGCTGCCCCCATATGGGAAAGGCTGGCTAGATCATACCGATACACTGGCAATATCAAGGAGGCTAGAGCAAGCGCTCTAAAAGGTTTGGAGAATTATCCTAAAGACGCAGGGTTGAACACCGAAAAGGCTAAAATCGTTATGGAGCTAGCTGAAGTTGCTATGGTTAATGAAGACTGGGATGAGGCTGTTAAGAGATGGAAAGGTGCAATAAAAGGTTTAGCAAGCTATAAAGACCTGTATCCAGCTAGATTCAATCTAAGTACACACAGAAGGCTTGCTAATATTTCCAAATACAAAGAGTCTATTAATAGGTATAAGAAAAACAAAAAGAAGAACCCGCCCAAGATTGCTGTATTTACCGCTATTTCTGGCAACTATGACTCCTTAAAACTCCCTGAACACCTTGATGAAAGGTTTGATTACATAGTATTTACAGATAAACCGTTGCCAGATACCGGAATTTATGACATTCGACCTATGCCATATATAGATGCGGACAGGACTAGATCTGCTAGATATGTCAAAACCCACCCACACACCTTGCTAGAAGGCTATGATATGGCTATCTGGGTTGATGCCAATATTATGATTACCGGTGACATATCATCAATTCTTGAAGAGTTTGTTGCCTCAAACAAGCCTATTGGAGCTATACCCCACCCTTTGAGGGAAAATATTTATGAGGAGGCTGAAGAATGTATAAAGAGAAGCAAGGATGAGGCAGAAATAGTAAGAAGCCAGGTAGAATATTATCGAGACGAAAGTTTTAATACTCAAACCCTAATAGAGAGTGGGTTTATGATTTTCAACCTCAAGAACGAAGCTATCGCGCCTTTTTGTGATTTCTGGTGGCAACAAATAGATAGGTTTAGCAAGAGAGATCAGTTAAGTCTGCCGTTTGTTATTGAGCAACAAGGTATAGATTGGCACCCTATAACCAAAAGGCCTAAAAGTATTCGTGATCATGAATTGTTTGTGTTGGTGCCACATGGATTTAAAAGCATTTTATATAACAGGCTTCTAGGTGAAGTGGCCGACAATATAGAAGATAAATCTCCCAATACGATATTCCTTGATAAAAAAGAGTGGCAAAATGGTGGGCATGTAAAAAATGCCATGAGAGTCGAAACGGCCAAGACTGACACTGCTAAGGAAAATTGGAAAAAGGCAGCTAAAAAGTGGCAGGCGATAATAAGTAACGCTATAGGGCTCGAAGAAGTCAGTGAAGCTAGATTCAATCTAAGTACACACAGAAGGCTTGCTAATATTTCCAAATACAAAGAGTCTATTAATAGGTATAAGAAAAACAAAAAGAAGAACCCGCCCAAGATTGCTGTATTTACCGCTATTTCTGGCAACTATGACTCCTTAAAACTCCCTGAACACCTTGATGAAAGGTTTGATTACATAGTATTTACAGATAAACCGTTGCCAGATACCGGAATTTATGACATTCGACCTATGCCATATATAGATGCGGACAGGACTAGATCTGCTAGATATGTCAAAACCCACCCACACACCTTGCTAGAAGGCTATGATATGGCTATCTGGGTTGATGCCAATATTATGATTACCGGTGACATATCATCAATTCTTGAAGAGTTTGTTGCCTCAAACAAGCCTATTGGAGCTATACCCCACCCTTTGAGGGAAAATATTTATGAGGAGGCTGAAGAATGTATAAAGAGAAGCAAGGATGAGGCAGAAATAGTAAGAAGCCAGGTAGAATATTATCGAGACGAAAGTTTTAATACTCAAACCCTAATAGAGAGTGGGTTTATGATTTTCAACCTCAAGAACGAAGCTATCGCGCCTTTTTGTGATTTCTGGTGGCAACAAATAGATAGGTTTAGCAAGAGAGATCAGTTAAGTCTGCCGTTTGTTATTGAGCAACAAGGTATAGATTGGCACCCTATAACCAAAAGGCCTAAAAGTATTCGTGATCATGAATTGTTTGTGTTGGTGCCACATGGATTTAAAAGCATTTTATATAACAGGCTTCTAGGTGAAGTGGCCGAAACAGTTAATGAACCTTTTGGTACAGAACCTTTCTCTAACCAAAAGAAAAAAATCATTGAGCAGCATCTAAAGAGAGACCTTAGCTATGAGGTAATCGTCTGTGTGCATAACGCCCTGGATGATGTTAAGACCTGTCTTGATTCGATAGAACGCAATCGCCCCCTTAATAATTTTCGTCTGATTATTGTGGATGACGGCTCAAATAGAGATACACAACTGTTTCTGCAGGGTTTTACTCAGACTAATAGTGGTTGGGTGAAGTTATTGCGAAATAGGCGCGCTAAAAGATACACAAAAGCCGCCAACATGGGCTTGAAAGAATCAGTTGCAGATTTTGTTGTACTTCTAAATAGCGACACTATTGTTACTAGCAATTGGATTGAAAAAATGTCTCATGCCGTATTCTCTACCCCAGGAGCAGGTATAGTAGGGCCGTTGTCCTCAGCAGCCAGCCACCAATCCATACCCAATCATAACAGCACCAAAGATCAGACTGCCATAAACAATCTACCAAAAGGGTTTACGGCAGAGGATATGAATAGAAAATGCGAAGAATGGTCTCCGGTAGACTACACGCCGCTGGTGCCGTTAATTCATGGTTTTTGCTTCGGTATTACCAGAGAAGCCATAAAAAAAGTTGGATACTTTGACACAAAGAACTTCCCGAACGGCTATGGTGAAGAAAACGACTACTGCTTTCGTGCGACTGATGCTGGAATAGGTTTGGTAATTGCCACCAATACATATATTTATCATGCTAAATCAAAGAGTTATATTAGCAAAGAGCGCGTAAAGCTAATGAAAAAAGGTAGCGAGACCCTTGCGCGGCTTTGGAGTAAAGAGCGTATCAGAAGAGCGATACTTAGTATGCAGGATAACTCTCAGCTACAAAGACTACGAGGTAAAGCTGCAGAACTGTACGACGGATTAGAAGAGGGAAAAAATCATTTATCTTCTGTGCTTAGAGAATACTACTGTTATAAAAAACCCAATCAATCGAGCAAGCTACGTGTGGACCTAGTGTTACGAAATGGAGAAATAAAACCAACAAGCTCAGCATTTATTAGATTAATCTCCCCTCTCACTACGCCAATTTCTAAGAAAAAATTATCTGTACATATATTCGATGGGGAGCTCTATGAACCCAAACCAGAAACAGATATTTGTATTGTTCAAAGAACGGCCGTGCCAACTACAGCAAAGGCAAAAGAACTCGTAGAGACCTTGCAAAAAAACAATACGAGGCTTTTTATTGATACGGACGACTCATTTTCTTCGATCAATAAAAACCATCCAGATTACCAGATACAGCTTATGAAAATTGAAGCCCTTAGCTTACTTATTGAAAACGCTGAAAAACTTTTTGTCTCTACGCAGGAATTAGCGGAAGCTTATAAGCACCCGAACATAGTTATAATTAAAAATAGTTTGGATTTTCGCGTATGGAAAAAACGAATAATCGAATCTGTTCCCCAAAATCACCCACTACAACTGCTTTACATGGGAACTGCTACACATCAAGAAGATTTCGATCTTATTTATCCCGTATTAGATAAGCTAGCAAATAAATATCCAGGGTCCTTTGAATTAACAATTATCGGGGTTGGCGTTGGTGACAAAAGAAAAAAGTGGATGAATGATATTACAAAAGAAATACCATCTTCTATTTACCCAGAATTTGTAAGCTGGCTACAGGATCAGGGGCCTTTTGATATTGGGCTATCGCCACTAGTAAACAATGAATTCAATCGTGCAAAGTCAGACATAAAAATACTCGACTACGTTGCTACTGGAGCCGTGCCTGTCGCTTCAGACATTGCACCATATCGCTCTACTGCTCTAGGAGCTGATATTTTATATTTAGCGAAGGGGTTGGATTCTTGGACTACACTTTTAGAGCAATTTATAAAGAATCCTGAAAAAATTAGGGAAAAAAGAGCCAGGCTACTCCCTATAGCTCAATCTCATATCCGCAAAAACAGGGCAAACAAAGTCGCATCAAGGCAGCTTTTACGAGAACTGGATAACTAACTTTTAGATAATAGCTTCCTAATGGCATCCATCACTTTACGGTAGGTAGTAAAGATACTCCAGAACTTTGAACTTTTTATTTCCTTTAGTTCTTCAACTGCAGCATCTCTTTCTTTGGTAATAGATTGGACAATTTTTTCATGCTTCTTCTTTAAATTGTTGACATTTTTATCAGTTAGATCTATGGGGCTCTTTGTTATTAGGGGTTTAGCTTTTACTTTTGATGGAATAGCTCTTCCTGTAAATTGATAAGCTGCTCCGTTAATGGATTGAGTGATTTCACGAAAATCATCAGTCATTTTTAGGCCAATTTTACTTAGCTCATTACTTATTACGCTTAATGGGATATCCCTCTCTACGTAGTCAAAATCTGTAATCTTAAAACCGGCAGCATTCAACACTCTATATACCTCCTCCTGGTTGTAGAAATGAAGATGGGTTTCATCTAATAAACCAGTTCTCCCGTACTCGATAGATCCCTTTAAGAGCATAAGCCTTACAGACATATGCGTAATGTTAGGGATGGAAAATACCAGTGATCCAGTTGGCTTAAGGAGTTTTTTTACCCTTTTAAGTGCTTCTACCGGCTTTGCGAGATGTTCAATCACGTCGCCCATAAAAACGATATCGTAACGTTCTTTAATAGATAGCTCGTCCAGTTCAATGTTGAATTTATATACGTTTCGGAGCTTTTTTCTAGCTTCCTTTATGTCCTCGCTATTAATCTCTATGCCATCTACTATGCAATTCTTTTCTTTGATCAATCGTTCACCAAAAACACCACTACTACAACCTATATCAAGAACTGTAGAGCCCTCGGGTATTGAATGATAGGTTTTATACCAAGAACTGTTAGGTTTACCTTCGATAAATTTTGATTCTGAATAGTTAGACATAATTAGTTACCAATAGTTAGCTATACGCTCATTCAATGATCTGGTATAACAATAATAGT
>JBJHCT010000002.1:0-113807 GCA_050486185.1 Candidatus Saccharimonadota bacterium | reverse complement strand
CTCTATTGGTGTTATTCCTTCAGAATAAGATGATTGATTAGAACTCCAACCATCACCTTTAGCAAATCTGGAGGCTTCTAAAACTCCGCCCTCTTCATAGGGTACTTCTGAACCCTCTATTGGTGTTATTCCTTTGCTTAGATCCGAATTTCTCTCCATAACAAAACTCCTTTTAATTGTTTTATAATTATAAAACAATTATAGTTTTATTCAATAGGGAGGTGCGTTTTGAAAGAAGATCGTCAAAATCTAAGCTCACTGTTAGCAGAGGTTCGGACTCAAGCAATCGATACGGGTATTAACGAAGAAGGTCTTACTGAGCTGGAACAAAAGGCTCCGAGAGCCAATACGGAGGGTTTTGTTGTTATTAGAAATTTTATCAATAGGCCTCTAGGAGAGGTTGTTATAGATAGCCTGACTCCTGGAACCCAAAAAACAGAGGTGATAGCTAAAAACAAATCAGTAAAGTTTTTGGTAGATATAATATTTAATTCTCTAGTACTTACCTCTAGGTCTGCAATTAATAGTAATTTAGAAAGCCCAGATGTGTTCTTGACTAGTACAGATGGAATCACATCTCATCGTGACTACGACAGGATAAATACCGCTCTATTAAATGTTAAGTCTTCATATAGAGGTGTTTCTTATCACTTCTTTAGGGAGCACTATATAGCCCATAGTCATAGGAATATACAATCAATACCCAGACACAAGGCTAGACTCGATAATGAAGCTGCAAACAATTATGAGTTTGGCAAATTCCCTGAAGTAAATGTGAGCATATTCACTGGAGACCTTATTATTATAGGGGCTCATGCTATTAAAGCCGGTAAAGATAGGTATCTATCCCCCATTCATGCTGCAGAAACCGAACCGTCTTCTCGTTTGAGCTTAGGTATTTTTAAGAAATAAGAAGTAGCTCGAAACAGATTCAAACTATTTCTATAAATCGTCTACTTGGCACCCCGGGCAGGACTCGAACCTGCGACCTGCGGATTAGAAGACCGCTGCTCTATCCAGCTGAGCTACCGGGGCATATCTTTATTTCGAGAATCTTGATAGTGAATGTGTGGTGCGGGTGGAGGGAGTCGAACCCTCGTCTTCAGCTTGGAAGGCTGACATAATAGCCATTATACGACACCCGCTTATACTGCCGTGCCCAGCCTATTATATCAGATGAGTATACCTTGAAATGGTATACTTAGGCTAGTAGAGATTTAGGTAATTATTTAAGGAGAAGATTGTTTTATGAAGTTAAGTAGTCCAGCATTTGAACATGGCGCAAGAATGGATAGTAAGTTCACCTGCCAGGGAGACAATATTAGCCCGCCCCTCAAAATAGAAGATGTCCCAGAAGAAGCCCAAAGCCTGGTGTTAATCTGTGATGATCCTGATGCTGCAACCGATCCTAATGGACCAGGTGATACGTACGATCACTGGGTACTGTACAATATCTCACCAAAAGTTACTGAAGTTCCCCAAGACTCTTCCCCAGCCTCAGCCACTCAAGGTCTAAACGGACGGCACGACTTGAGCTGGATTGGACCCTGCCCGCCTACTGGAGAACACCGCTATTTCTTCAGGCTCTACGCCCTCGATACTAAGTTAGATCTAGAAGAAGGGGCTGACAAAGAAGAGGTGGAGTCAGCTCTAGCCGGACACGTATTAGCTCATACTGAGTTGATTGGTACTTACGAGAAGGCTTGAAATTTGAGACTTAAGTCAGAGCTGTTTTACTAGAGATGCATTTGACTTAATAACTGTTGGCTATAAAATAATCACAAGAACTAAAAGGAGGAATTAATGGACACAAAAGATTACGGACCAAACCCATACGTTATAGATATAGAGGAGTTAACTACATCAAACGATAAGTTTAGAGTGGCTAAATGGACCGGCAAAAACATGCAGATGACCGTCATGTCGATACAGCCTGGTGGTGAGGTTGGTCTAGAGGTTCACAATGATCATGATCAGTTCCTGCGCGTCGAAGAGGGCGAAGCTAAAGTGGTTATGGGTCCTAGCGAAGATAACCTCGATCAAGAATGGGACGTTGAAGATGACTGGGCTATATTTGTTCCAGCTGGAACCTGGCACAATATCGTTAATACCGGTGACGCAGATCTAAAGCTTTATTCGATCTATTCCCCACCAGAACACCCTCATAGCACTATGCATGATACATTTGAAGACTCAGAGGCTGACGAACATCATCACTAAAAAAGGTTTACACAAAGTTAAAGCCGGAGCCTAGTACTTTAGTAATGATAGCAGTGATCAAAATTAATACTGCCACAAAGAACAGTGCAGCTACAACGACAGATATGTAGTTGTACTTATCGGTCGTAGGTTTTGATTGGTTCATCTGGGTTAGTACTTGAGCTGAACTATACCTATAAGCCCAAGCTATATATTGCAAGAATGGTAAAACTATAAAATAGACTATTAGGAGCAGTATTATGGGGATGGATAAGATTATAGATATACCGACTAAACTCTCTGGCAAAAACACAGCTATAGGTACAAGAAGGGCCGATATTAATACCGGAAATACAATCGTAAGATTGAGATAAGCCGTCCAAAGACCTATAATCTCCCAAAACTTACCCTTAACTAATTCTCTACTCTTCTTCAAAGACTCTATAACCCCTAGATCCTGATCAACTAAAACATATGGAGCCAGAGCGAACCAATATAAGAAAATTATTCCTGGGATAATAAGAAGTATAAATCCAGTAGCGATGATTAACCCCATTAATACTAGCAAACCTACCATCCGCAAGAAAATCTTATTGGCTGATTGAATAAGCTGAGTGAAGTCTAGTCGCTCAAACCTACTAGTAGATATAGCATAGCGAACAAACATTGCTGTTAAATAGCCGGCTATAAATATATTGACTATAGATAAAAGACCCTCTGCAGCGTCATTGTCGTTAAAGGCTGCAAGTAATAAAGTGTAGACAATCATGTATGCTATAAACAGTAATAACACTCTAATAAGTAGTCCCAGATTATTTGATCGAAGAGCATTAAGAGCGTGGACAAAGACTTTAAAAGGGTTTGATATATAGCCACTATCATTGACTACCTGAGTTGTAGTTGTCTGATCTAATGCATCCGAGTTATTATTTGACTCCATGAATCGTTACCTTTCTGGTTATGGCTTTCTTTTGGTGTTAATTATACCAGAGTATAGCTAGGTTATGGGATAAATATAAAACTAGGTATTTATAGTTGTAACTAAGATCGATAACGAAATCTATATGTCTAGTTCGAAATGAATTGTTATATTCTGACCCTTTACGATATCTTCAGCCTTTCGTATTTTGGCAGGAAGGGCGATAAACAGTGGTCCATCTTTTATTGGCATAATTGAACTTTTCCAAGAAGTATCGTTTATTGTAAACGTAGCATTCAGTAATGCTGGCCATCTGTCCTTGATTAGCGGACGTAAATCTTCGCTGAGCTCATTGTTTAGCTCGATGTAGTGCCAGCCAAGCTTACCAGGGAATCGCTTAACATCACCTGATACATTAAATGTGTTCATATGTTAATTTTATCAAACATAATAACGTGATTGAATTTAAATCTTTACGATATGGAGGGCCTGGTGGGATTCGAACCCACGACACGCGGCTTAAAAGGCCGCTGCTCTAACCAGCTGAGCTACAGGCCCATATATGAAGTATGGGCTTACTGTTAATTACAGACGAACTATATTCTACTAAGTTAGCACTACTGTGGCAACTATATAGCTATCCTAGGCAGAGGACTTCTTCCTCTTTTTAGCCTTTTCCGTCAAGTTACGATGATGAATACTGTCTATTAATATAAATATGGCGGCTATAAAGGTAAACCAGGAATGATTATCCAGTATCTGCCAACCGATAATAGAGCGATCCATAATGGCCGTTTGCCACTCTAGAGGTAGTACTTGAGCAATGCTGGATAGGAAGAATAGGGTGAAAACCAACACGAATATGGTTTTCCAGATGATATTGCCTTTTTTCCGTTTATCAACAGTGTGATTAATCCCTAATATGAGGGCTGGGACAGCCAATATCGCTACTCTTGATAAGCTTTCACTTAGCTCGTTATTGAAATACTCTCCAAGTGGAGTAATTTGCAGCAATACTAGACCGATAAAAACACCCAAGGCCACGAACTTGACGTGACTTTTGTAGTGTAAGACTACGGCACTTAGGCCTATAAATGCAGCCGCTATAATAAAATCAATATTCAATCGATAGATCCTTTAGATTATATAGCTAACATTGTACTGCGCTTACGCTTAAAAATCTATACTCGCTCTATCACCAACCTCTATCTCGTGCTTACTGGCAAAGCCGGCATTTACTTCTAATATATATCTAGCTGGTTGCTTAGGGGCCACTCTATCCGGATAGGATTCGGGTAATAAATTATGAGTAATATCAACCACTGCCAAATCTTCATCTATCCAGATAATATCTATAGCAAAATTCATATCTAACATATGAAACTCATAGAAATCTTCTCTATCAAAAATAAACAACATGCCCTCCTGAGCCGGCAAAGACTCTCTACCCGATAACCCCTGGATTCTAGTTTCTTGGCTGTCAGCTACCTCAACTACAACCTCAACGCTATCAAAGCTAACCCTACCACTAGCTTCTTCTTGACTTTGAACCAACCACCACCAAATTAAAACACCGAGCAGGCCGACCGCTATGGCTGAGAATATTTGCCATTTAGGTTGGTTGAAGATCTCTCTAATCTTTAAGCTCCTACCTTATCTTTCTTGGGCTTACGCGTAGCATTAACTTCAATATATTTAATGATTCGACTAGCTATATCCTTTTCAGTAGTAGCTTCGATACCCTCTAATCCAGGAGATGAATTTACCTCAATTACTAGGGGGCCTCTATCGGATTGCAAAATATCAACACCAGCAATATCAAGCCCTAGTTTTTTAGCTGCTTTAACAGCGATTTTGCGCTCATCATCAGAAAGTTTGATTTTCTCGCCACTGCCACCTAGGTGTAGGTTAGAACGAAAGTCCTCATCTAGCCCTTGACGCTTCATAGCTCCAACCACTCGACCACCAACTACAAAAGCACGAATATCGGATCCGCCTGACTCTTCAATAAATTCTTGAATCAAAATCGGCTGATCGATACTGTAAAAAGCTTGAATAATCGATTTAGCCTCTTTGTTGGTTTGAGCTAACACCACCCCTCTACCATGAGTGCTTTCAACTAGCTTAACTATCAACGGCGCACCACCCACTGCTGCAATTAGTTCTGAAATATCTTCTGTCTGTGAGGCAAAAGCGGTTTTAGGAATATCAATATCCGACCTAGCCATTAACTGCAAACTGCGCAGTTTATCGCGAGAACGCACAATAGCGATGGACTTAGCAGTAGTAAAAACGTTCATCATTTCAAACTGGCGCACTACAGCCGAGCCATATACTGTATAGGAGAAACCTATGCGGGGTATGATAGCGTCTATACCTTGTAGTTTCTCTCCCTTGTAATGAATTGTCGGACGGTTGTGCTCTATCTCCATATAGCATTTAGCATAATCTAACACTGAAACCTCATGGCCTGCTTTCTCGGCAGCCTCCACTAACACTCTGGTAGAGTAGTTGGCAGTACTACGTGATAGTATGGCTATTTTCATAAAAAACCTTTCTTCTTTAATAACTTACCTTTAGGATTCTTTTAGTTTTATAACCTGAACTAGAACCCTCCCTATTCCTCTTCTTCGGAAGGATCATCTAAAGCGACATCTACGATAAAAGATCCGCGCAAAAATTTCCTGCCTAAGAGTATAGGGAATTTCATGTCTTGTCTATTGGTAAGTGTAAACTCTACTACATGTTCTTGTCCAGCTAAAACTAGTGTTAAATCGACTAGTGGACGACTCTGCGATTCACCATTAGAGCTTTTGACCTTAACAACACCCTTGCTCTTTAGCGTTACCGGGTGGTTGCCTATAGGATTACCCTCCATATCAGTAGTCTGTATAGCTATATAGTTATCTCCGTCCTTTTCGAACTCTTCGATAAATTCACAATGCAGAGAAGACCTATAGGCCCCTGTATCGACCTTGGCCTTAACGTTATCTAAATCTAGGTCTGGTAGGGTTATATATACCCATCGACCAATTGTTGATTTTGTCATCTTTAATTATCAGCTTGCAACTAAAACCTAATTTTAGTTATATGCCACCTCTTAAAATTATTTTAAACTATAGCACCAATAATACTATTAGTCAATTACTGGAACTGCGTCGGTTTATGTTGTTTATTTATCAACGTTTAGCTTGTAGACGCTCGGGTCTTTTTGAGATAAAATGAAACATAAACCATAACTAATTTAAGCGTGGAGCTGGAAAGAATCAAGTGCAAAAGCGACAAACAGTCAAAACACCGGTTAATATCGCTAATGTTTTAGGCGTATCTAAGTTCCACGACCAAACCACGTTAATCTATCAAACCCAGAAACCTGGGCACCAAAAACTGACTGTAGCGACTAGTGAAGACGGCTTAAATTTCAAAGAGCACCACAATCACCCGGTCATCTTATCCCCTTCTGGTCAGGTAGAAGATTTGGCTAGATCACGTAATTTTAGGCTCACTTCCATAGCTCAACAGGAACTAGTCTCATACATCAAAGACCCTGACGGTAGCGGTATTGGCGATTTAACTCTAGCTACTCCAGTTGATGAGTTATGGGATATAGCTACTTGGAATAATGTCGAGCTCAAAAAACCCATCAAAGCTAATAGTGCTCATATAGTGCCAGAACATAAATCAGATGGTGATTTTGTGATGTACTTTTCTGATGATGAGGGAGTTAAGCTAGCTACCGCTAAAAATATCCACAACTGGCAAGTGAGAAAGAGGCCTTTGTTAGCTCTAAGACCTGGGTATTTTGATAACAGTAGTATCGAAGTAATCGCTACTCACTACTACGAGCAAGGAACTATTATCATCTATACTAATAAGTCTAAACGACGATTTAAAGAAGTTACAGCTGTAGGTATGGCTTTCATAGCTCATGATAACCCTACTAAAGTACTATGGCGTAGTGATGAAGCTGTCTGGAAAATTACCGGCAAGCAAGGAGGTATTAGGATACTAGGAGCTAATGTTAGGGATGAAAACATTACTCTTTATATTCATGACGCAAATAAAGGGTTTTATACTGTTGATATTACTAACCCATTTGTAATTTATAAGACTGTTGAGCAAAACATCAGCTTAGATAAGCACGATGGTAATCCCGTTATGACTCCGGATAATAAGCAGGCCTGGGAGGCATTAGGTACTTTCAACCCAGCAGTAATGATTGGCAGAGATGATCGAGTGCATATGCTTTACCGCGCTATCGGTGAGGATGGTATATCTAGACTAGGTTACGCTAGTAGCCAAGATGGGTTTACTTTTGACGATAACTTACCCTACCCAGTCTATACTATGCCTAAGAGTAGCCGTGATATATCAGAGCAACAGTACAACCCCATAGCTAATCCATCAGGTGGTAGCTGGAGCGGTACAGAAGACCCTAGAATGGTATCTATAGAGGGTCAAGTTTATGTTACCTTTAACGCTTTTGATGGCTGGAACTTCATACGAGCTAGTGCCGTTAAAATCTCTGAAGATGATTTACTGCGTAAAAGATTTGCCTGGAGCAACCCCCTCTATCTATCTCCTCAAGGAGAGATTCATAAAAACTGGGTGCTATTTCCTGAAAAGATTAACAATAAGTTTGCGATTTTACACAGCATATCCCCTGAAGTGCAGGTAGATTATGTTGAATCTCTAGAGGATTTACACAAAGGCAGGCAACGTATTAAGAGCCGTTTCGGCCAAAAACAGCCCCGAAAAACTTGGGATAGCTGGCTTAGAGGTGCCGGCCCACCACCGATAAAAACCGACAAAGGCTGGTTAGTTCTTTATCATGCCACCGACAAAAGATATCCCCACCAATATCGACTAGGCGCTAAGTTGCTGAGCCTTAATAACCCTAGTAAAATTATTGCTAGATCAGCAGCACCGATACTCGTACCCGATAGGTGGTATGAAAACCACTCTAAACCAGGAGTGGTTTATGCTTGTGGCGCTATCATTAAAGACAATCAATTACTCGTCTACTACGGTGGTGGTGATAGGCATGTCTGTATAGCTAGTGCGCCTATTGATCAGTTTTTAGAAGAATTGTTGACCGAAAGAAAGCCACATTTAAACTTTAATGAAATCACTATATCTTAAATGAAGAGCTTAGTTTATGTTTAGTTTACACAGAAACCCCTACAACCCGCTAGTAACTCCTAGTAGTGAACAGCCTTGGCGAAATCTAGCAGCTTTTAACCCTTCTCCGGTAGTTACTAGCGACAAACACTACCTACTCTACCGCGGACTCTCTAAAGAATCCTACTACCACGGCCACCGCCTTGAGTTATCAAGCATAGGTATATGTGAAAGTGATGATGGCGAAGAGTATGGTAATCACCGTGAGTTAATAGTACCCAGTGAAGAGTGGGACAAGTTTGGCTGTGAAGACCCTAGAGTTACCAAGATAGATGATAAATACTACATCTTCTACACTGCTTTATCAGAGTTTCCCTTCAATGCTAGTGGTATTAAAATTGCTGTAGCTGTTAGTAGTGACCTTAAAACCATCGAAGAAAAACATTTAGTCACGCCTTTTAACGCTAAGGCTATGGCGCTGTTTCCGGATAGAGTTAATGGTAAGTTGTGCGCTATGTTAACCATCCATAGCGATATGCCGCCGGCAAAAATCGCCATTGCTTATTTCGATAAGCCAGAAGATATCTGGAATCAAGAATATTGGCAGGAGTGGTACAGTGATTTTGCTAGCCATAGCATAGACCTAATTCATGATGAGGGTGATCACCCTGAGGTTGGTGCCCCGCCGATACTGACCAAACATGGCTGGTTAATGGTTTATGCACACATTCAAAACTACTTTAGTGAAGACAAGATATTCGGCATCAAGGCTATATTGCTTGATAAAGATGATCCGACTAAATTCATAGCCAGAACTCGCTATCCATTCATGGTGCCAGAAGAAAACTATGAAAAGTATGGCTATATCGATAACATAATCTTTCCTTCAGGCGCTTGTATTGAGGGAGATGATTTAAGTATCTACTACGGAGGTGCCGATACAGTTTGTGCCAACGCCAAAGTTAATCTCGATAGATTACTCGAAGAAATGATAAACCCAGATCACGAGCATGTACAAAGATATGAGGGTAATCCAATCATGAGGCCCGTTCGAGAACACCCTTGGGAGTCCAAGCATGTACTCAACCCTACAGCTATCGATATAGACGGCCGAGTGCATATACTTTACCGCGCAATCGATCAGCACCATACTTCAACTATAGGTTATGCTGCTTCAAAAAACGGCTTTAATATCGATGAGAGATTGGATAAACCGGTCTATACGCCCAGGATAGATATGGAGACGAAGAAAGGTGATCCAGACGGCAACTCTGGCTGTGAAGATGCCCGTATAGTTAGGATCGATGATGATCTTTATATTACCTACACCGCCTACAACGGAGTCGATCTACCTCACGTAGCTATCAGCTCTATCTCAGTAGATAACTTTCTAAACCACAAATGGGATAAATGGACTCATCCACAAATCATTTCTCCCAAAGAAGTAGATGACAAAGATGCAGCTATTTTCCCTGAAAAAGTCGGCGATAAATATGTCATACTACACAGAATCGATCGCCATGTCTGTATAGATTATGTCGACACCTTAGACTTCTCTCAGGAAAAACTAGCAAGATGTATCCAGGTCTTGGGTCCTAGAAAGGGTATGTGGGATAGCAAAAAAGTCGGCATCAACGGACCACCGATCAAGACCGATCAAGGCTGGTTGATGCTCTATCATGGTATTAACGATGATAACGCCTACTGTATGGGAGCAATACTGCTAGACCTGCAAGATCCTACTATCACCCTAGGCCGTAGCGCTCAACCAATCATGGAGCCACTAATGGATTATGAAAAACAAGGCTGGGTGGGTAATGTTATATTTTCCTGCGGGCAAGTCGTTAGAGGTGACACTATATATATCTACTATGGAGGTGGTGACAGTGTGGTCTGTGTAGCTACCATATCGCTCAAACTAGTGCTCGAAGGGTTAAGCTAGGATACAAGGAATACTAGTATAACTGTGGGTTACAAAGTCTCACCCAACTCCTCAAGTAACTTCTTCTGTTTGCGGTTCAATCGCTTCGGCACCTCAACCTTAACTTCTACTAAATGATCTCCCCTACTATTCCCTCTTGGTATACCCTTGTCGCTGAGCTTAAATACTTGACCACTTTGAGTGCCGGTAGGTATTTTCATCTTGGTCTTACCATCTACAGTATTAACATCTATTTGAGTACCTAAAGCTGCATCAACCATGTTGATAGTAGCTTTGGATAAAATATCATGTCCCCTACGGCTGAACTCCTTACTAGGTTGAACGTTGACATGGACATATAGGTCGCCCTTGTCACCACCAGCTATAGCTTCGCCTTTACCGGCAACTCGCAAAGTCGCCCCATCGTTAATACCGACCGGAACCTTAATCTTGATATTTTGCTTAGATCTTAACACTCCCTTGCCGCCACACTCGCTACAAGCTTTTTCAGGAACCTTGCCAATACCATGACAGTTACTGCAGGTACTAGCATGCTGGATGCTACCTAGTATAGTGTTTTGTATTTGAACTACCTGACCGCTACCACCACAGTTGTTACAGCTCTTCACATCACTGCCAGGCTCAGCCATCTTACCGTCACACCTCGAGCAAGTATCTTCTAAATCAAGACTGATAGTTTTCTCTACCCCAAAGACCGACTCTTTGAAATCTAAACTGATTCTAGTCTCTACATCTCGACCTCTTCTTGGCCTGGCTCTTTGAGATCTTCTACCTCCACCACCAAAGAAGCTGCCGAATATATCACCGATATCATCTAGATCGATATCAAACTGCTGTGACCCGCCAAAACCACCCTGAAATGGTCCGTATCCGGCCCCACCGCCAGTGCTTTGAGCTGATTGGTAGGCGTTGTGGCCAAACTGATCATACTGTTGACGTTTGGTAGTGTCTTTAAGCGTCTCATAGGCTTGAGAAATCTCTTTGAATTTCTCCTCATCACCACCCTCTTTATCAGGGTGGTATTTAACAGCCAGCTTACGATATGCTTTGCGAATCTCATCAGCTGAGGCAGTTTTACCTACCCCCAATATGTCGTAGTAATCACGAGCCACTTAAGAAACCTTTCTTTTGATTTAATCTATCTCTTTTACTTACTTTTCACCCTTTTGACTATCTTCTCCGCCCTCATCAACCACTTCGCCTTCTACTGGCTCATCGCTACCAGGCTCTACTTCGCTTTTGGCTTTCTCGGCTTCTTCAGCTGCCTCTTTGGCTACATCTTCATGCAACTTAGTACCGATCGGCTGAACCTTTTCAAGTAGTTCAGTAGCGGCCTTTTCTAGCTCGTCCTTATCATCAGACTCTACCTTTTCCTGAGCTGCCTTGACAGCATCTTCTACTACTTTCTTATCTTCATCACTTAGCTTATCTTCATTATCTTTAACCATCTTCTCGGCTGTGTAGATAGCTGTATCTAGTTGATTTTTAGCTTCGGCTCGCTCACGCTTTTTCTTGTCCTCATCGGCATGAACTTCAGCATCTTTTTGCATCTGCTCAACTTCTTTCTCATCTAGGTTGCCGCTGTTTTCGATAGTGATAGACTGCTCTTTACCGCTAGCCTTATCGACTGCCTTAACGCTTAAGATACCGTTAGCATCGATATTGAAGGTAACCTCAACTTGAGGCACACCACGTGGTGCTGGTGGGATGCCGTCTAGTATAAATCTGCCCAGAGATTTATTATCAGCAGCCATCTCACGCTCACCTTGAAGTACATTAATCTCAACTGATGGCTGATTATCAGCAGCGGTTGAGAAGATTTGTGTCTTAGAAGTTGGTATAGTGGTGTTTTTCTCAATTAGTTTTGTAGAAATACCGCCCTCAGTCTCTAATCCTAGTGATAGCGGGGTCACGTCAAGTAGTAATACATCTTTAACGTCACCTGATAACACGCCTCCTTGGATAGCGGCACCAAGCGCTACTACTTCATCTGGGTTAACACCTTTTAGCGGATCTTTACCAAATATCTCTTTAACTTTAGCTTGTACGGCCGGCATACGAGTCATACCGCCAACCAAAACTACTTCATCGATATCAGAAGCAGAAAAGCCGGCATCTTTTAGAGCATCCTTGCAAGGCCCTTCGGTCTTGGCAATCAAATCAGCTGTTAGCTGATCTAGCTTTGAACGAGTTAGCTGATACTCAAAGTGTTTAGGTCCATCAGCATCGGCGGTAATGAATGGCAAGCTGATATCAGTATCGTTGGTAGTTGATAGCTCGACTTTAGCTTTTTCAGCTGCTTCTTTAAGTCTTTGCAGAGCTGCTTTGTCTTTACTTAGATCAACACCTTCTTGTTTCTTGAATTCATCAACTAGGTGATTGACTATACTTAGGTCGAAGTCTTCACCTCCTAGGTGAGTATCACCATTGGTAGATTTGACTTCAAAGACACCATCTCCTAGTTCTAGGATAGATACATCAAAAGTACCACCACCTAGGTCATATACAGCAATCTTCTCTTCCTTCTTATCATCTAAACCATAAGCTAGGGCCGCAGCTGTAGGTTCGTTAATGATACGTTTTACCTCTAAACCAGCAATCTTACCGGCATCCTTGGTGGCTTGACGCTGCGAGTCATCGAAATATGCCGGTACAGTAATTACGGCTTCAGTAATTTTCTCGCCCACATACTCTTCGGCATCGGCCTTTAGCTTTGATAGCACCATGGCTGATATCTCTTCTGGAGAATGATCCTTACCCCCCATACTAACTTTAACGCCGCCATTAGCTTTCTTGATTTCATAAGGCATTAGGTCAAGGTCTTTTTGTACCTCTTTATCTTCAAATTTACGACCTATGAGTCGTTTAACACCGTAAACAGTGTCTTTAGCGTTAACTACGGCCTGCCTTTTAGCTACCTGGCCAACTAACCTCTCACTGCTTTTATTGACCGCTACAACACTTGGTGTAGTACGGTTGCCTTCTGAGTTAGCTATGATAGTGGCGTTACCGCCCTCCATAATAGCCATAGCTGAATTAGTTGTTCCTAAATCGATTCCTAAAATTTTACCCATAATTTAAACTCCTTTTTAAAATTAATTACTTATTATTGATTCTTGTTGAGTTCCACTAGTTGATGTTCTTCTTGAGTCTAGATACCTTTCCTCAACAGATTGAAAGACCTTACTAGCCACTTCATAACTAATACCTTGACTAATAGCATAATCATCGCCCAATAGGCGTAAGGTTGACTCAACACTAGAACCCCTTAAAACGTCACTACGACTAAAGTAGAGTTGGTAAAGTTCCTCAAGTATCTCCTCTTGAGTTTTAGTATTAGACTCGGCATCCTCAGCTATACGCAATAGCTTGCTAGAGGCTGTTCGTGCAGCTAATTTAACAGTGTCATTACCTTCAATATCTTTCAGTTTATCAGCAGCAGTAGTGATAGGGTTATCAAGTCGAAAATCATAACTCTCTCTTGCATAAATCTCGCTCATTACTTATCCTCCTTAACTTCACTAGAATTAGATTTACCAACTTTAACCATGCTAGGTCTTAATACTTCACTACCTAATTTATATCCAGACCTTAGCTCTTCAATTACAACTTCATCCTCGCCGTCACCATCTTCAAAGCCTATAGCTTCATGCAAGTTAGGGTCAAACTCTCGTCCCAAAGCCTCAATCTTGCTAATATCAAGTTCAGACATCTTAGCTTCAATCTGCTTATTAACCTGAGCTAGGCCCTTAACCCAAGAATTATCAGCGATATCTTCAGGAGTTGAATCTAAAGCTCTTTGCAAATCATCTAATATCGGTAGTAGCTCTTTAACTACTTCTGCCTTAGCTATATTCATCAACATAGAGCGATCTAGTTCGCTGCGTCTTTTATAGTTCATAAAGTCAGCTCGCTCGCGACTTAAATCTTCAGTTAATTTATCTATCTGTTTTTGTAAGTCCTGAGCTTTTAATTGCTTAGACTTAGCAGTAGACTTTTTAGCTGAGTTGGATTTTGGTTGGTTGTCTTTCTTAGCTGCCATATCAATTCCTCTTATTTATACTTATTTAATCTTTTATTAACACTTCTTCTAATTTAGCGGCCGTATGTTCGACTATGCGCATTACCTGGCCATAACTTTGCCGAGTTGGACCAATCGCCCCTATATAGCTATCTGCTGAGTATGGTGATTCATAACTAGTTACTATAACCGAGCAGCCACTGGATTTGCCGACGGCATTTTCTTCCCCAATATAGGTAGCTACACTACCTTCGATATTGGTCTCGCTCAACCACAGCTCTAGATTATCTAGCAGTCCAGCTATCTCAACAGCATTCTCATCAAACTCTGGTTTAGCAAAAAGCTGAGAGAAGCCTTTAGTGTATATAGCCTCACCCATAGTGGCAAAAGCTACATTTTGAGTAGTAGCAGCCAGTGAATCCGTAGCTATTTTAATAGCCGCTTGAGGCGATCCAGCACTTGATATCCGTTGAGTAATGGCTCGGCGAATACGATTAGTACTATCAAGCTTCTGGCTAGGGTGCATTAGTGACTCTACGTAGTACCTATAACCGCTATCAGTAGGTATACGGCCAGCACTAGTGTGTGGATGAGTAATCAGTCCTAGAGACTCTAACTCGACCATCTCAGCTCGAATAGTGGCCGAAGACACACCAAACTGGCGTGCTAGCGCTAATGATCCGACCGGATTAGCGGTCTGCACGTAGTACTCTACGATGGTTTTGAGTATCTCTGCTTGTCTAGTTGTCATTGGTGATCACCTGGTTACCAGCTAGCACTAAATATTGATGAGTGCTAGTTATACTAATAATATCTACCTGGCACTCACTAGTCAAGAGTGCTAATAGATAATTTAGCTACTGATATGAGGATATAATTTGCTCTATTTCTCTTGCAGCCTTTTCGGGGTGATCGTCTGGGTTAATAACCTGGTAGTCAAACTTTTCTTGGCCGATATTAATTTCATAATCCACTCTGCCTAGGCGCTCAGTGATTTGCTCATCAGTTTCACTATGCCTACCACTCAACCTATCTTTTAAGGCTTCAATACTAGGTGGCATGATGAATATTAGTAGTGTTTCTTGAGGAAAAGCCTGCTTTACCTTTAAAGCACCGTCTACTTCCATTAGAGTGCAGATGCTTTTATTATCAGCTATGGCCTGCTCTATCTGAAGTTTAGAGGTGCCGTACAGCTCATGAGCAAACTCTACATGTTCTAATAACTCACCGCTATCAAGAAGTTTTGGAAAATCATCTCTTGGTGTGTTGAAGAAGTAATCTACTCCATCGACCTCACCCTCTCTAGGCTGACGAGTTGTGTAGTTGATGGGTCTAATAAATTCTGGGTGATTGGAAAGGATGCTTTTGAGTATAGTGTTTTTACCTACTCCACTAGGACCAGATAAAACAAATATTTTAGACTTCATAGTTTAACTATAGCAAATAAACTCTAGTCTTTTTTCAACATCACCGTAAAAGCCTCGGCTGGTATCTCTACTTGACCCATCATCTTCATGCGCTTTTTACCAGCCTTTTGCTTCTCTAGTAGTTTACGCTTACGAGTCACGTCTCCTCCATAGAGCTTGGCTGTAACGTTTTTGCCTAAAGCCTTAACATCTTCTCGGGCTATGATCTTACCGCCTATAGCGGCCTGCAAGCTAACTTCATATAGCTGCCTAGGGATGACATCTTTTAATCTAGCAACTATATCTTTGCCGACTCTATGGGATTCGCTGCGATGCACAACTTGAGACAGTGAATCAACTACTTCACCACCTACTAATACATCTAAACGCACTAGGTTTCCTACCCTATACCCAATCGGTTCATAACTAAATGATCCATACCCACTGGTTGTACTTTTGAGACGATCATAAAAGTCGGTTAAGACATTAGCTAGAGGTGCTTCAAAGCGAATCAGGGCGGTATCGGCTTCAGGATAGCTTAAATTCTTCTGTTCACCTCGAATATCGTTAATTAAACCGATGACGTTACCTAGGAACTCTTTTTTAACTACCACCTCTCCACCTATCCAAGGCTCAGAAATCGATTCTATTCGAGCTGGATCAGGCAGCTGCGTAGCTGATCTAATCACTAAGTCTTCCCCACTGGTTAATTTAACTTGGTAATCGGTTGAGGGGTTGGTAATGATTAAATCTAGATCATATTCCCGCTCTAACCTCTCCTTGATGATATCCATATGCAATAGTCCTAGGAACCCAATACGAAAACCAAAACCCAAAACTTGCGAGTTTTCTGGCTCATACTGCAAGGCTGCATCATTGAGTATGAGTCTCTCTAGGGCATCTTTGAGCTGTTCATGTTGATCACCAGAACTTGGAAAGAAGCCGGCAAAGACAAATGGACTGATAGTCTTATACCCCGGCAGCGGCTCAACATTGCTAGCTTTATTAGTAGTCAATGTATCACCTACCCTAGCTTCACGGACCGACTTGTATCCGGTAACTACGTAGCCTATTTCACCGGTATCAAGCTTCTCAGAAGGCATTGGCTTGGGGTTAAATGACCCTAAGGAGATAGCTTCTGAGGTTTTATTACTACCCAAAAGTTTAATCTCAGAGCCCGACTTTAAGACGCCATCAACCATCCGTACATAAAGAATCACACCACGGTATTCATCATATATAGAGTCGAAAATTAAAGCCCTAGTGTCCGCGTCTCCACCACCAACTGGGGGCGGCACTACCTCGACTAGCCTATCGAGCAACTCAGTAACTCCCTCGCCAGTCTTAGCTGATACCCTCAAAACATCGCTTGCGTCGCAGCCTAGGAGATTAGCTACTTCAGCAGCTACCTTATCAGGTCTAGCGGCTGGTAAATCTATCTTGTTGAGTATTGGGATAATTTCCAGTCCTGCTTCAATCGCTAGATAAACATTAGCTAGAGTTTGCGCCTCAATCCCTTGAGCCGCATCAACTACTAATACAGCACCCTCCACGGCTTGTAAACTTCTTGAGACTTCGTAACTGAAATCAACATGGCCGGGTGTATCTATGAGATTCAGTTCGTACTCTTCACCACCGCTACTTGGTTGCCACTTCATCCGAACTGGTTGCAACTTAATAGTGATACCTTTTTCTCGCTCTAGATCCATCTGATCCAGTATCTGCTCACGCATCTGTCTTTTATCGACCGTACCGGTTAATTCCAGCATGCGATCGGCCAAGGTAGATTTGCCATGATCAATGTGAGCGATAATACAGAAGTTGCGGATATTTTTTTGCATGGTTTTAAGTATATCATCTGAAGGTAGTTCTATTTAGTTTGCTTTTTGTTCGTGTTATCATTTGTATGTTGGAAGGAGGAGTTAGGAGATGAATAAACCAAAACAAATACCTATAAATAAATTAATTCAAGATTATAAAGAAAAATATTCACAAATTAACCCCATTATGTCACCAGCACTAAAACAGAAGGTTTACTTTAATATGGCTGGGTTTAAACATCTAATTTTTAAAGGACCTCGCAGAAGATCTAATAGAGATATTATTAATAGGCTAACTCTCATCCCTTTAATACCACCTGTTATTAAAAATGCCAACCACATAACCGAAACTCGAGTTAGTTATAAGCTTGTTAGAGGTAAGAGTATGAGAATAACCTTCTACTCTATAGAGGCGGGGGTAGGTAAAAGTAACGTCATCGTTAAAATTGTAGTAAGAAAAATCGGCGAGAAAGGCAATCTTTTTTTCTACAGTATTATGAAACAATAAAATAACCCCGAGCTTAAGCTGAGGTTATTTTAGGTGTGCTTGCTTCCAGCTTAGGAGATATCCTTGGCTGGTTCTAGGGCAAGCCCCAACAAGCACATTTGTTATTATAACAGTTTTATCTGCTTTCAGCCAGGATTGTGACTGCGACAAAAACACGGTATTTTGTCAAAAAAGCGTGTTTTTATGCTAATTTCGGCTAAAAAACACGGGTTTTTATCTACCCAACCTGCACCCGCTTAAAGACTAGGCCTTGAATCTTCCTAGATACCGTTTGAGCTTCGGGTAGTTTTAGTTTAGTGCCTAGATAGATATAGACTGCGAAACTAATAAGTATGATGGCCGTGAATTTAGGAACTAACGAGAAGAAGCCGGTCTCACCAGCTAGTAGCGGGAAGACGTATCTAACTAATGAGTAAGTTACTCCGCCCATAACTACAGAAGCTAGAGTGATACTGCTAACGTATTTAACAAACTGCTTAGTAATTAGAGTGCCGAAACGCTTAGATATGATGACTGTTAGAACTACTACCTCTACACCAGCTACTATCGATTGCGCCATAGCTAGACCGACTACACCAAAGGCTCTTGCTAGAGTAATAGCTAGAATGATATTTAGAATAATAGAGACTATAGAGGCATATAGCGGTGTTTTGGTGTCTTGTTGGGCGTAAAACACCCTATTAATGAGCCGCAAGATACACTGAAATACTATAGCTAATGCAAACCAGCCTAAGATATTGGCAATTGTAGCATCACCAAAGCCGATCAATAATCTGACGATATAGCCACGCAATATAATTACGGCTATAGCTGTAGGTATAGCAAACCATAGAATTGCCCGCATCACATCTAGGATCTCTTTTTTGAGTAAGTCTTTGCGGTTACTCAAAGCCCTTTCTGATATTTTCGGAAAGGCCGCTGTAGCTATAGCGGTACCGATTAGGGTTATGGGGTAGTTCTTTAAGTTAAAGGCAAATTGATAAGCAGCGATCGATCCGGCCGTTAGTCCGGAGGCAATAGCACGCTCAATCACGGCCATAAGGTGCTCTAACCCCTCATCAAAGGAACGAGGAATAATTAGGCGAATGACTTTACGGAAACCTTTGTTCTTCCAGAAAATCCTTGGCTCATAAGTAAACCCTAGGCCAGCTACTCCTAGCATCTGAATGACTACTTGAGCTACAGCACCGATGACCGCACCGGTAGCTACACCATAAATACCAAAAGAATCAGTCAGATAAATAATTCCAGAAATTATTCCTAAGTTGTATACAACTGGTGCTAGGGCAAAGAAAAAGAAACGCCCGTAAGCTTGCTGAATAGTGCCAAAAACACTTGATATAGAGAATAGGAATGGGTTAAGCGCTAGTATGCGCATAACATTGACTGATATCTCATATCTAACAGGGTCAAAGCTAGGCGCTACTAAACGCATTAACTGAGGGGCGAAGATAAATATAAGAACACTTGCTGCTAAAGTAAGTAGTGCTAGTAAGTTAGTAATACTGGATGATATTTCCCAGGCCGATTTTTTATTGCCACTGGAAAAGCGTTCATGTAAAACCGGTAATAATGTCACCGTTAAAGCACCGGATACTAGGATAAAGAACATTAAATCCGGTATAGCAAAGGCTGCAAAATAGGCATCCAACTCGCCCTCTATACCGAACCTTGCCGCTAACAAACGATCACGCAAAAGCCCGAATAAGCCACTGATAAGGTAGCTTCCAGCCAATACAGAGGCAGCTGCACCAATAGTCAATGACTTATTGGCACGGGAAATAACGCTGTTTTGTTTCATAGTTATAGCCTATAACTTATCCTCTCAATAGTCTAGAAAGTTTTAGTTTAAATGATTAGTTTTTGAAAGGATTAATCGAGTCTTTGAGTAGATCTTTAACCTCATCCTCATCCAAAGTCTCTTTCTCTAGTAGCTGTCTTGCTAGATTATCTAGAGCTTTGCGGTTTTGCTCAATAACCTTTTTAGCCCTAGCAACCGCCTCATTGAGTAGTTCTGAGACTTCGCTGTCGATTGTTTCGGCAGTTGAATCTGAGTATTCCTTGGTTTGAGATAGCTCTCTATCTAGCAAGATAGAGTGTCCGCTTGAGTCAAAGTATTGATTGGCTAATTTCGAGCCCATGCCGTATTTAACTATCATATCTCTAGCCATAGAAGTAGCATTCTGAAGATCGCTACTGGCTCCAGTAGTAATCTTCTCAGGCCCAAAGACTAGATACTCTGCTACTCTACCACCCATAGACATAGCCATAGTGTCTTTAAACTCAGCAATCGACTTGTAGCTTCTATCCTCAGTAGGTAAGCTCCAGGTTACACCACCAGCTCCACCACGGCTGACAATAGTAACCTTGTGGATTGGGTCGGCATTTTCTAATACGTAGCCCACCAAAGCATGTCCACCTTCATGATAGGCTGTTAGTTTCTTCTCCTCATCATTCATAACCTTGCTCTTTCTTTCTGGGCCGATAGCTACTTTTTCAAAAGCGTTATCTAAATCAGCACTTGATATCTTCTTGCGATCATCTCTAGCTGCCATAATAGCGGCTTCATTAATGACATTGGCAAGATCAGCACCACTCATACCGGCAGTTTTGCCGGCTAAAGTATCTAAATTGATGTTGTCTTCACTAGGCTTATCTTTAAGATGTACCTCCAAAATAGCTTGGCGATCTTTCCTATCAGGTAGTTCTAAGCGTACTTGCCTATCGAATCTACCAGGTCTGAGCAAGGCTGGGTCTAATACGTCTGGTCTGTTAGTAGCTGCCATAACGATGACGTTGGTTCCTTGTTCAAAACCATCCATCTCAACTAGTATCTGGTTTAGTGTCTGTTCTCTCTCGTCATGACCGCCGCCAAGTCCTGAACCTCTACGTCTACCGACTGCATCGATCTCATCAACAAAGATGATACATGGCGCGTTTTTCTTAGCCTTCATAAATAGGTCTCTTACTCTACTGGCACCAACACCGACAAACATCTCTACAAACTCACTTCCTGAGATACTGAAGAACGGCACTCCAGCCTCGCCAGCTACAGCACGAGCTAACATGGTCTTACCTGTACCAGGAGAGCCGATCATCAATACACCCTTAGGTATGCGTGCACCGACATCAGCAAATTTTTTCGGAGTCTTTAAAAACTCAACTACTTCTTGTAATTCCTCTTTAGACTCTTCAGCACCAGCAATATCAGAGAAATTAACTTTTTCTTTTTCATTACCATAGACTCTGGCTTTACTCTTACCAAAGCCCATAGCTTGATTGTTCTGTCCTTGAGCCTGGCGCATCATAAAGTAAAAGAATCCAACCAAAATCATAATCGGCAAGAAGGAGATCAGAAAGATATCGAAAAACCTACCCGTACCGGTAGCTGGGTCTTTAACCGTTACTTCAATCTCGGCCGGATCGATGCCATACTCCCGAATACTGACTGAAGTGTCTTCTCTGTATGAAACAAGGTGGGCTTGATCTGAGTCTGTTGGTATAGCTGTAATCTTACTACCCTCGACAATGATCTCTTCTATGCGGCCATCCTCTACCTGTCTAACTAGCTCAGAAAACGATACGTCCTCAGTAGCTGGACCTTGATTGGACAAGGCAATAACTATCATGACCAGTACTGCTACTAGGGCTATAAAGCCTAGGTTGCGTCCTTGGTTTTTACTAGTGGTACTTTTTTTGGGGTTACGTGGGTTCATAAGTCCTTCCTGAAAATTCTATGTTATCGATAATAGCTTTTTTTACAAAAAAGCCGAAGTTATCTGCATCTTTGATACTTTAATATTAATTATCCACCTCATCTTAGTATACATAAATACTTGAGTCACTACGACACAATCATTGATTGACGCCTGTATTGGTGTTAATAACCACAGCTTCAGCTTCAGCTATAGCCAAGATATCTTTACTTATAGGTGTTTGCTTGCTCGTCTTAGCGGTTTTAATAAAATGCTCTAGTCTTATCACTAACTGATTGCTTATATCTAAGTTTTTGATGTTGGTTAGTACGTAAAAAAGCAGGTCTCGGGCTATATCTTTATCTAAACTCAGCAGCTTTGATCTATCTATAGTAATAGTGCCCTCGCTAGTTGAGATAATTTCTTTAGCCAGCTTACCTAGCTCTTTCTCCTTATCATCCCTAACTTTATCGTTACTAATCAGTTGCTGATGCAACTCTTCTTTGAGCTTAGGGCTGCCTGCTAATTTATCCCGGAGATGATTCCTAGGCGTATCAAGCACTTTATTAGTGCTATCTTCACGCCAGTTGAGATTATTCTCCCTAGCATATTCGATTAACTGACTCTTCCAGATGTTCAGCAGGGGTCGTTTAATATCATCTGTCTCTTTGAGTGGAGCTAATCCTCGCCAACCACTGCCTCTTTGCCTATTTAACTCCATAGTCTCGATGCGATCATCTAAATGATGTGCCGTTAGTATAGCCCTAGCGCCATATTCGTCCTTTAGACCCAGCAGGAACTCATAGCGTAGCGTGCGGGCCGTAGCTTCACTGGCATATTCGCCCAAATCAGCTGATTCGCACACAAACTCTAACCCATACTCTGCTGATAGATCATGGACTAGTTGCATATCTAGATCTGAGTCGCTTCTAATGCCATGGTTGAAGTGCGCCACTACCAGCTCATATTCATCCATGCTAGCTAATATGTGAAGTAAGCTGATGGAGTCTACCCCACCAGATACGGCCACGATGTATTTGCCTGACTGAGGATAGTTGATGCTTTTTAGTAATTTATTGCTACTCATAATATAATTGTAGCAAGATGAGCGAAACAACTCCTGATATACAGCCGGTATTAGATCTGCAAAAATTCTTAATTGATTTTCGCAATGTCGATCGTATGGTCTATATGCCAGATAGCGATGAGCGTGAGAACGATGTAGAGCATAGCTATTTTTTAGCTGTTATCGCCTGGCAGTTGGCTGAGAAAGTCGACCCGTCATTAGACACTAGTAAGATACTGCGCTATTCATTAGTACATGATCTAGTAGAAGTCTATGCTGGTGATACTTTTGCTTTCGGCGCAGATACAGATAGCAAACATGAGCGCGAAGCTAAATCATTAGAAAAGATTACAGATCAGTTCGGTCAAGATTTTCCTTCACTTACAGGAACTATTGCTACATATGAACAACGTGGCGATAGAGAAAGTAGATTTGTATATGCAGTAGATAAGATGTTGCCGGCCATTATGGAGATTTTTAGCAGTGGTAGGACCTGGCAAGAAGAAGGCATTAGTTACAAAGAAGTTTATAAGTATGACAGCCAAAGAACTGCTTTGTCGCCGGAAATTAAAGGATATTTTGACGCCTTACATGAGTATTTATCAAACCACCCAGAATTTTTTGCCTCTAAATAAATAGCAAGGTCTGTGTTTAGAGTAAATTATCGGTCTAAATAGGAGTTGTGGTACCAGGGGTGGGATTTGAACCCACGACCTCAGGCTTATGAGTCCTGTGCTCTAACCAACTGAGCTACCCTGGCCTATCACCTATATATTATACGAAGCCACCTACTACTATACCAAATCTATTTCAAGAGTCAGATTCATCACTACTCACATCTATGGCCGCCGATTCATTGTGAGCTTTAGCATCACACCAACCATCATAAGCAAAAGCTATAGCTATAAAAACAGCTGCAACTAGCATAGTTATGAGGGTTGGATCGGTGGTTAACACCTCTAAATCTACATCTGCAGTCTCAGCTTCCTGAGAAACTGGCGCAAACAACACTATAGTAGCAGCTGCAACCAACAAAACCCCGAAACGCAAGCGGGTTCCCACATATATATAGCCGGCACCAGGAATGAGTAAATTTAATGCCGCTGCTAGCCAGGGGATCTTTCTTTTGACCATAAAGATATTGTAACAGACAGCTTTATCACCTTGACTTTAGCCCTACATATGGTAGCTTAAGTAGTGCATTGCTTAGCTTAAGCAATAGTACCTTTTAACTTATCGCGGGGTAGAGCAGTGGCAGCTCGTCGGGCTCAATCCGCACAATAATTCAAAAACAAAACATTAAATCAATGAGTACAAAACTTAAAGGCGACATAGCAGAACAAGCACTAACCTTAAAAGCTCTAAAAATGGGCTGGGAGGTGTTGAAGCCTGTTGGAGATCGCCTGCCATATGATTTAGTGTTTGATATTGGAGGAAGGTTAGCCAGAATCCAAGTAAAAAGCGCCTGGTTTGATTCATCTGCAAAGAACTATGTAGTAGACTCTCGCAGAACTAAAACTAATCGTCGCAAAATGGTTAGAAGTCTTTATAGGCCTAGCGATTTTGACTTCGCATTAGTCTATATAGAATCAATTGAAGTTTTTTACATTTTCCCGGTAGAAGAGTTTATTAGCTACGGCAGTGAAATACATATGGTCGAAGCAGATAAACGACAACGCAAACCGCGTTCTGCTAAATACCGAGAGAATTGGGAATTAATTGTGCAATGGGCAGCACGTGAAGAAATTCATGTGTGATAACCTATCAAATTCGGGGAAGCCTTTAGCAGTGGTAATCCCGAGCCAAGCTTCAATTTATTTGAAGAAGGTGTAGAGACTTGATGGTAGGCATCCTAATTCTTATTTAAAGAAAAGGATGAAGGGAAAGTCCAGACCAACAAATTCCAAGTTATTAATTCTTGGAAGCAGTTAAAGCTGTAGTGGTAAGCATAACCCGGAGGTCGCAGGTTCGAATCCTGCCCCCGCTACCAATTAGAATACTAAAAAGAAAGACCGACTCTTATAGCCGGTCTTTTTTAATCCTACAACAACTCTTACTTTTTAGACTCGGGCCCTCCTAGGTGTTTCGCATAAGCAATCGGTTAATTAGACTGACTTAACTCAATCCAATTCGGCTTGCATCTTCTTTTCATCCTTAATGACAAAAAGATGGTTCTTCTGAACAATAAGTCCGTCTTTAGTTAGCTGCTCTATAGCCCTACTAGCAGTCTCTCTTGCCATATTAGTTGAATCGGCTATGTCTTGGTGTGTTATTGGGGCTTTGATGACGGTACCAGTCCCCTTCTTCTTGCCAAACCTAGTCGCTAGATCTAATAAACAAGAAATAACTCGTTCACGGGGCAATCTAAATCCTAAACTCTGTATTCTTTGAGCATAAACCGTAAAAGTATTTACAAGCTGGCGTAAAATCTGCTCTGTTAGCCAGGAGTTACTCCCCATTGCAGTGCGCAAATTACTTTTTGAAGTACTTAGTACCGAAACATCAGACATAGCCTCATAGAAGATCCCAATCTTCTGTTCCCCATCTAAAGCCCAAGGTAGTGGCAATATCTCACCTACCCCTTGTATGAGTAAGAGATTTTCATGGCCAAGTTGAGATACTGAGTATGCTTTTACGTAACCCTTTTGAATTAAATATACACCCTCTGACTCACCAGTCCCCTGTACTATGATTTCGTCTTTGAGAAAATGCTTCGCACCACCACCTTTAAAATAGGCAAGAATACTTTCACTTTCGTTTTTATTGAGGGTCATATTGCTCATAACCCTCAGTATATACTTATATTTTTATAATGCTGTGATTAAAAACACTAGATAATACTAAAAGTGGCATTAAGTCAACTATTCCAAGGATATATCTAGGAAAGAAGAGTTTGTGACGAATATAGGAGTTTAAGCCCTAATTAAGCTTCGCTGCGCCCTAAAACAATACCTACTACCTAACAAATGTCAGTGCAGATCCGGCTCTACCGGCACGACCGGCTCTACCGATCCTGTGAACATAATCATCATAGGTTTGCGGTATATCGTAGTTGATTACGTGGGTGATATCAGTAATATCTAGACCTCTAGCGGCTACGTCTGTAGCAACTAGCACGGAAGCAGTATTATCACGAAACTGGGACAAAGCTCGCTGTCTCTGGCCTTGAGTCTTATTACCATGAATTGAAACTGCTGAGATACCACGCTGATTTAGTTCCTTAACTACAGTCTCTACTCCACGCTTGGTCTCACCAAATATCAACACTTTCTCTAGCTCATCCTGCTGCAAGAGCTCATGCAGCTTATTCATCTTGTTGGCACCGTTTAGACGCACTACGTCTTGTTCTATGCTAGCGGCTGTATCGCCCGTTTTAACCTTGATAATGACTGGGTCTTGCAAGAAAGACTGCATAATTGTCTGAACACTGTTATTGATGGTCGCTGTTAGAAATAGTGACTGCCTATCTTTTGGTAGTTGTGAGAGTATAGCTCTAATGTCGTTGATGAATCCCATATCCACCATTCGATCAACTTCATCTAGTACTATGCTTTTCGTCTTATCAAGTTTGAGAACTTTGCGCTCTAGTAGATCTTTGACTCTACCAGGAGTGCCGATAACTACATGTGGGCCTCTGCGTAAATCATTGATCTGTCTACCTATAGGTGTACCACCGATACATAGGGTTGAATACAACCTCATATTAGCGGTAGTGAATTCACGAAACTCGTCTTTAATCTGCAATGCTAGTTCTCTAGTAGGAGCCATTATTAGCACTTGTTGGTTGCTATCTAGCAACAGCTTATTTATTAGCGGAATTAGAAATGCAGCAGTTTTACCAGTACCGGTATTTGCTACACCCACTATATCCCTACCCTTTAGGGCATGTGGTATAGTCTGGTCCTGTATAGGAGATGGCTCCTTAAAGCCCCTCTTGGCAATAGATTCATGTAGTGATTGATGTAAATCAAAGTCACTAAATTGATTAGTGATTTTGTGCTCTATTACTTCTACTGTTGAAGCTTTTTTAATGAATCGATTAGTATCGATAGTTTGTTTGTAGTTACCACCCCTGCCACCACGATTATGGCGACGGTTATTAGGCCGGTAAGACCGACTACTGCGGTATGCGTAGTTGCTCATATAGTTTTATCCTTTTAGTTTATTTAGTTATTAACTGTCTCAAATGAACAGTTAGTAACCCTAAAGAGTAAAGGGACCGCATTCATCCGTAAAACAATTGTTCTTAAATATAACAGGTTTCTGGGATAAAGCAAGTATTAGCGTTATCGTGACTAGATATCCACCCTGAAAAGAAAGTACAGCCACTCACGTATATTGTCATTAGCCGCTTCTACGAAGGTCTGCTCTGGTTCTGGCTCTGGTGGCTCAACCGGACCAGGTATTAGATCACTAAATATGACTGTATGCTCTCCTGGAGCCTGTAAGTTTAATTTAGCTCTAGCCTCTTTCTCTACAAAAGAATCGGTCTGAAAGTAGGCTATCTCTAGTCTGAGCTGTTCGTTCTCTAGCTCTAATAATTCGTTCTCAGAAATCAACTGATCCATGCGTTGTTGTAATTGATAGTTTCTAGCGATCACGTTCAAGGTAGCAATAGCTACGTAGACAACCACCACCATAATAACTAGGTTGATGATATGGTTCCGCTTGAATCGTAGTTTCGATAATATACTCATAAGCCTTATTTAAAAGTATATCAGTTTTGCTATACTTTCTAAGGTATAGATTCACTTCTACGCTACAAGGGGCTGTAGCTCAGTGGTCAGAGCAGTCGGCTCATAACCGATTGGTCGTTGGTTCGAACCCAACCAGCCCCACCAAATAAACCTATATATACCGGCTCTACTCCCACCTAAAGACTTTGAAAGCTATAGCGTAGATTATCACTAACCATCCAAATAGCATGGCTACTTCAGGGCCTATCTGCATGATACTGCTGCCTTCTGTAATAATCATCCTCAGCCCATCTATAAATGGAGTTAGTGGGAAGAAATCAGATACCAGTTGTAGCCATTCGGGCATAATAAATCTAGGAAAGAATACACCCGATAGAAACATCATCGGAAAGGCTATGAGGTTAGCTAGTGGAGCAGCTTGGTTTTCGTTCTTGGCCCAACCACCGGCAGCTAAACCAACTCCAAACAACACTACAGCACCCAAAATGACCAGCAAAATCATGCTCAAGTAATCCCCATTCATCGTAACGTCGAAGAATAACAAAGCGGTAACAAACATAATACCGACCGCTATTAGACCGATCGTTGCGTTAGATAGTACGTTACCAGCAAAATACTGCCAGACTCGAATAGGTGTCGTGTTGTAGCGTCTTAAGATGCCTTTTTCTTTCATCCTAGGGAAAACCGTAGTAGGTCCAAATATACCCAAAGATAGGATCGTAAAGCCTAATAATCCTGGAAAGATATACCCTAGCATAGTTACGCCCTCTATCTCGCTAGGCTCAACCGAGACCGTAAAAGGTGTCTCGATCGGTACCAATTCTGCATTAATATCGGCAAACACACTCTCTAATATAGAACCCAAAGTTACACCGGCCTGTTCACTGCCACGATCATACATTATTTCTAGGTTACCGCTAGGATATCCTCTACCCTCCTCTATATCGCCAAAGCCTTCTGGGAGAGTAATAACAGCATCGATAGAGCCTCGTCGCATCTGCTCAGTAGCCTCATCTAAATCAGTAACTTCTGAGTTGATATTAAATATTTCGTTTTCTTCCAGACGTTCGATAAACTCAGTGGCAAACTCGCTACTGGAGTTATTCATCAAGGCTATATTGAAAGATACATCACTATCTCTACCAAATAGCCCGCCAAAAACGAATAGGAAGATTAGAGGAAATATGAAGACGAAGAAGATACCGACCTTGTCACGAAATAGACGCTTAATATCTATCCGGGCAAAAGTAATTACCGGTAGTAACTTAGTCCTCATTCTCTCAACTCCTTACCGGTTAGATCTATAAAGACGTCTTCTAAGTCGGCCTGTTCAACGCGTTGATCTTTTTTGAACCCTCTGCTCAGTAAATCAGCGATCAGATTTTTGGGCGTATCAAGAGCGATGATTTTAGCTGTATCCATAATAGCCACGCGATCACACAATACTTCCGCCTCTTCCATATAGTGAGTGGTTAATATGACGGTAACTCCGCCCTTGCGTATATCGCGAACTAAATCCCATAGATTACGTCTAGCCTGCGGATCCAAGCCAGTAGTTGGCTCATCCAAAAACAGAACTTTAGGCTCATTAACTAAGGCTGTAGCTATGGAAAAACGCTGCCTCTGACCACCTGATAGACTCTCAGGGTAACTACTGGCTTTTTCCTTGAGCTGCACTCGCTCTAATAAATCCTCACTATCGACTTTGCGGCCATAAGTAGCTGCAAAGAAATCTAATAGCTCTTTAAGCTTGGTCTTTTCTTCAAAAGAAGCAGTCTGTGGCTGTACACCGATAATCTCTTTTATTTTCTGTGGGTTTTTAGCTACATCTATACCAGCTATCTCAGCGCTACCGCCATCTATGGCACGCATGGTCTCCATCATTTCAAGAGTTGTGGTTTTACCGGCTCCATTAGGACCTAAGATACCGAATATCTCCCCCTCTTCAACTTCAAAGGAGACGTCATCTACAGCCACTAAATCGCCGTAAGTTTTCTTTAGGTTTTTGACTTTGATAATTTTCACTAATAATAATCTAGCACAAAAAAAATCGCCCCTCCAATTAAGGAAGGACGATTCTTCTCGCTTTTAAAACTCTACTTAAGAGTTTATTAGCCGCGCTTTAGGGTTAGAAAACCGTTTCTAGGGTTTTCAGTTACTACAAAGCCTTCAGGAACTGCATCTACAGTTTCGCCTGGCTTAGGAGCCTTAGCGAAGTAATAGATACGTTGCTGACGTCCGCCTCGCAAAGTAACGTCTTTTGAGTGTAGGTAGTAAGTTACACCTTTTGAGTTCTCGTGTTGATAAGCCATTGTTGCCTCTCCTCTTTTATTACTTATAACTATTGATAAGGATATACCCCTGAAGCTGTGAATGTCAAATGTTTTTTAGAATTTTTCGACCAAGACCGTTGGTTTAACAGTTTAGATAACAGGGGTAGTCTTGCATAAATAGCCACTACTGTTTTACAATGCTTAATTAAGACATAAGTAATTTAAAACTTAATATCAAGAAAGGTTAAGAACAACTCTATGAGCGACTCACAAAAACCCCATAAACTAAGTGACATGCCGGCCTACGATTCAATAGGAGGATCAACTGAAAACAGTTTTGGTCATACAGTCTCGCATGGAAAACCGACATTAGCTAGCAAGCTAGCTGTAATCACCGCTATATTTGCAGCCATTGCTATCTTGGGCGCTATTATGGTTAGCGTCTTTACTCAAAAGACTCATATCCAAGACTTTGTTAAGACAGATCAGTACCAGGCGGTATTCTTAAGTAACGACCAGGTCTATTTCGGTAAAATCACCAGTATCAACGACCGTTATTTGGTTTTGGAAGACATATTCTACCTAAATGTTGATCAAAACCTACAAGACACCGATGAAACATCTGTTAGTTTAACTAAATTAGGTAGTGAACTACACGGACCTGAAGATCAGATGTTTATCTATACTAAAGATATTATCTTCTGGGAGAACCTCAAAGACGACTCTCAGGTAGTTCAAGCTATTGAGCAATACCATCTTGATGGTAGCTCTAATGGAAGCGAAGCAGAAACAGGATTAGAAACGGATAGTGAAGAGAGTGATGACACAGTTTCCGATGAAGATACTGAGGCTACAGAAACTGATGATGAAACAGTTACAAGCGACCAGGAATAGTCTAGGGAGCTATCTCTAATCCTAATTAGAACTTAGTTACGATTCATGATGCTTGATAATTAGGTTCTTGAAAAAGTACCTAATATATAGAATTAGGGCTATAAGGCCACTGATAGCAGCAGCCAGTAAAGATAGTCCCGCTAGATCTGGAGCCCAGATGGGTGAGTAATATCGGTAAGTAAACTCTGATCGTGAGATATCTAGTGACGATAGATCAACGTTGTCGTCCATGCGGGCGATCATGTAGTCTCTAACGCATTGAGTGTTTTCGTGCAACTGCCTACCCTCTCTATCACACTGTCTCATAGCATCCTGATAGACTTGCGCTTGACCGCTTTGATTAATCTCTTCTTGAGCACTAGCTAACTCCCGACTGTAAGCACCTTGTAGAAATATCTCTACGCTAGCGTTCATGTGCGAAAAGGCAAAATCCTTAAGCTCTGTCTCTACTAACTCTCGAACATCTTCTCCTTGGGCATCTCTTTCAACTAGCTGAGCCTTGAGGCTGTATGCAGCAATATTGTTGTTTCTCAACCCCACTACACTAAGGCCCAAGAAAATGATACTAATACCGATAAAATGCCATGTCTTCATCTGTACTTATATTTTAGCACTTAAAACTGTAGATGTAGATGAGACCCATAGCATTAATGGCGTTGCTGCTGCTGCCACTATGAATACAGATTGCATAGCTGCTACTTCGCTAAGTAGTAAGCTGGCTGAGAGTACTACTATCCAAAAAGCTATCTTGCCCAAAACACCGACCATATTCATTCTCAGTATATAGGTGAACCTATCACTCATATCGGCCGCTTCATAAAACTTTTCCGTAAAAGGACCAGCCACAAAGTTATCACTAAAATCATTAACTGTATTAGCCACTAGAGCTACCGGGAAGCTATGGCTAAAAACTCTGATTCCATGGGCTAGAGATTTAAATCCAACACCAATCTTAAGCAACTTATTATTGTAGCCCTTGTCCCCTAGCTTGCCTACCCAGTAAGTTAAACTAACTCCTAGCACAATCGAGGTGGTGATAACTAAGCCGATTCGATCATACTGACCCAAAGCTAGAAGTAGCCACAGCGGCCAGATATATACCCCGATGAGGTTAGAAAACTGTTGGCCTAAATGAGCTATACTATCACGCCTCAACAGCTGGGGTTTGAGTTTACTCCAGTTAACCCTCAAGTTATCCCTGATGTCTGGAGTCTTAAATAAAGGGTATCCAGCTAGTACCAGCAAGGCAGCTGCTATAAGCAAGTTATAACCGACTCCATAGCTAACAGCTATGAGGCCGCCAATCAAAGGGCCTACAGCTGCAAACAAGCGCCTGAGGATGATGGTTATACCGACCTGAGTGGAGGCTTTGTGTCTATCCCTAGATTTAGATATATGTAAATGGTAGCTAATCCAAAAAAAGGCCATCTCAAAAGATAGCACCAGTGCAGCTACGGCCCACATCCAAGAATACAAAGGTATTAGAAAAATACTGATAAAAAAGCCGATTAAAAGTAAGTAGCTAATCATCAGAGTATGTTTAGCTCCAAAACTAATAATCGTTCTAGCGGTTATTAACTCTGCTGGCATGCGCATGCAGGCAGAAAATAGATAAAACATAGCGATTAGACTCAAACTATAGCCATTATCATACAGATAAAGCGGTACAAACAGACCACCTATACCTATAGCTAAAGCCCTCAAGCTCAGTGATATATATAGTTCATTGACTTCATTGTAGTGAAGGTGGTAGCTGTGAAGATGATGGGTTAAAGATAGGCTCATGTTTTTGTATTTATTTTAGATAACTTTAGCTAGCTTATTCCTTTTTATCTAATCTATCTAGACGCAACCACTTAACGCCAAAGTAAACTACAGCTGCAATAATGAATAGGTCCAAAATAGTGCTCAAAAAATTACCCCAACGCAGCTCCGCATTGCCCACCATTACAGTAGCCTGAGATAATTCATTAGCATCTACCAATAGACCTAGGATCGGGTTAATCATGTCATTAACTAGAGATTGCACGGTAGCGGTCACCACTGTACCAATGATAATACCGATAGCTAAACCGATCACTCCTTTGGAGCGGATAAAGTCAGCGAAACCTTGTATTTCTTCACGGATTATTTCTTTGGCCATTAAATTACATTATACATAAAACCATAAAGCAAGGCCTAGGACCGCCTTGCTTTATGCTCAAGTGTTTTTATACTATAGGGTATATGAATTTAGATATGACAGAGACCAATGTGGTAGGTATTGAGCTACTGCCTACCTGGGTAGTTGAATATGTTTTTCCAGTTCTATTTATATTAGCTGGAGCTATATTAATCAGACGCTTCGGTATTAATCTAATCGAGAAGTTTATCCGCAAAATCATCAAGGTTAGTCGGTACCAAACTGAGGAACAGCACTTAAAACGGGAAAAAACCTTAATAGATATCTTCCACAGTATTCTCTCGATAGCTGTTTGGTTAATAGCTATCATCTTTATCATCAACAGCCTAGGAATTAACCTACAACCCCTGCTAGCTGCCGGTGGTTTAACCGCCATAGTCATAGGCTTTGGCGCTCAGAAGATTATGCAGGATATCTTTGCCGGTATTTATGTAGTGATTGAAAATCAATACCAGGTAGGTGACGTAGTAGATCTAGACGGTGATGTAGGATTAGTTGAAGATATATCTTTACGTATGACCCAGATGCGTGATTTAGACGGCACAGTCCATCACGTACCGCACGGATCGATTAACCGAGTTAAAAACCTATCCAAAGACTATGCCCGTGTTAATCTCGATATCGGCGTCAGCTATAGCTCAGATATCGAACATGTCATTGAGGTGATTAATAGAGTCGGCAAAGAGCTAGCTGCCGATAAGCAGTGGCGAGAAAAGATTACTTCCCCTCCTCAGTTCATGCGAGTTAACGGTTTTGATGAAAGTAGTATCGATATTAAAATTATCGGTGAAACTAAGCCATTGCAGCAATGGGATATAGCCGGTGAATACCGCAAGAGACTAAAAGCAGCTTTCGATCAAGAAGGTATAATGATACCTTTCCCTCAAAGAGTTATCCACCAAGCCAAAACCGACAACCACTCATAGAAACTAAAGCGATATAGGACTATTGCTCTCTAGCTTGTTTTAGAGCCCTGCTCATCCAAATCAGCTCATCATACACTTGCTTGATTCTATCTATCTGAGCATCATCAATTAGACTGCCCTCCTCATCAAACATATCCTGGACTCTTGGAAAATGTACGTCTTTAGCTACTGCTACTAAGCCTAGCTCCCTAACCACCCCGTTAAGAGCTTGTATGGCTCTAGCGCCACCAATCATACCGCTAGATACTCCAGCAAAAGCTACGGCCTTATGGTTGTATAAAGCTAGCTCTTTATCTATCAAGGATTTTAGGCTGCCAGGAAAGCTGTGATTGTATTCTGGTGTGACGATGAAGAAACCATCGGCTGAGTCAACAATTTCTGTATACTCAGCTATCTTGTTCTCCTCATCATTGCCATCTTTAGATAGATCGTAGTTAGTAGGGTCTACGAAAATAGTTTCTATATCCGCATATTCAGAACCGACCTCTTCGATTAATCTAGCCGCATGGATTGATTGACGCTTAGGTCTGGTGGTGCCAACGATAATAGCTATTGTTAACTTCATAGCCCATCATTATAGCTGCTATAATGACCTAATGGCAAAAATCGAACCAGAAATAGATAATCCGGTACCAAAACCGGCAATAGTTAGACTGCTCACTTGGCCATCTAGGACTATTAGACGGACCTACAACTGGATGATGAAGTGGGGTGATAGCCCTAATGCTGAGAAGGCTTTATTTGGCTTTACTTTTATAGAAAGTTCCTTCTTCCCTATACCCCCGGACCCACTACTAATCGCTATGGTTATAGCTAATGTTAAGAAATGGCTTAGATTAGCGCTAATAACTACTGCTGCTTCTGTATTGGGTGCGGTATTAGGATATTTAATAGGTTTATTTGCATTTGAAACGGTTGGTAGATCTATAGTTGAGTTTTATGGCCTTGAGGAAGAGTTTAATATCGTCGGTGAACAGTTCCAGCAAAACGCTTTTTGGGCGATTTTAGTAGCCGGTTTCACCCCTATACCTTTTAAGGTATTTACTATTGCTAGTGGAGTGTTTTATATCAACATTATCACCTTACTACTTGCCTCACTTCTAGGTAGAGGCGCTAGATTTACGGTTGTAGCTTGGTTGAGTAAAGCTTTAGGAGCTAGATATAAAGACAAAATTGAACGCTACATAGATATCTTAGGTTTAGCTTTTATAGCCCTGCTGGTTTTGGGGTTTGTGGCTATCAAGTACGTAATGTAGACTTATAAATAATGGTTAAACCAATAGTTTCAGTTAATAATTTCCACCTAAGTTTAGGCGGTAAGGAGATAGTCAAGGACTTAAGTTTTGACGTTAAGCCTGGTGAGGTTTTCGCTTTCTTAGGAGCTAACGGTAGCGGTAAAACCTCGACTATTAGGTGCTTGCTTGGCATTTATCAACTTGGCGAAGGCGAGTTATTAATAGACGGACAGAAGTATAGTCCAGAAATGTCTAATGTAGTCGGCTACCTGCCGGAGGAACGTGGACTATATACCAGAGGTAAAGCCCTAGATACTATGACTTACTTTGGTGAACTTAAAGGCATGAGCCGCAGCGATGCTCGAGAATTCTCTTTAGAGTATTTAGAGAAAGTCGACCTTAGCGACAAGGCTCATACCAAAATTAAGAAACTCTCCGGAGGACAACAGCAAAAAGTTCAGCTAGGTGTGGCTATCATGGGAAACCCAAAGCTACTAATACTAGATGAGCCGACCAAGGGTCTAGATCCAGTCAACCGCGTATTGTTAATGGATACAGTTAATGAGCTGAGGGCTAAAGGTACTGCTATCATCTACATCACCCATCTCATGGAGGAAGTAGAGAGGATTGCCGATAGATTAATAATCATCAGAGATGGTAAGAGAGTAGCTTATGGCTCAGTGCCGGAAGTTAAGCAAGAATTTGAGGCTAAATCTATTGAGGAAGTGTTCGTTAAACTATACAAGGAGGCTGAGGGTGAATAGAAAACTTCGATCAGTTATCCGCCATGAATACCTAACTATAGTTAAACAACCAGCTTTTCTACTAACCCTACTGGCTATGCCGTTAATTATCGGGGCTGTCATGGGTATTAGCTTCTTTGCTGAAAGAACTGCTCAGACCAATATCGAAGAGGCTGCCTCTAGAGTTAGTGATGCTGTCATAGTTGATGAAAGTGGGCTTATAGATACAGATATTGTATCGGCCTTTGACTTAAGAGTATTAGAATCGGCCGAAAGTACGCTTGATCAAGTTAAATCAGGAGATATATTCGCCGCTATCATATACCCTGAGGATCTAAGTCAGACCAGAAGATTTCAGGTTTACCTATCGGAAGGAGATGACTTTGTGCTATCTTCGGCGATGTCGGACTTGGGTCAGCAGCTACTGCGCGCTAGCTTGCTAGCCCCTATTGGTGATGAACAGATAGCCGAGCTATTGATGAGCGGAGCCAGTTCACAAGTAACAGCTTATGAGAACGGTGAGCCAACTGCTGGAGTTTATGGATATGTGGTACCTGGAATATTTCTAGCAATATTCTTTGTAGTGCTCTTCTTCTCTATGGGTTATATGTTACTGGGTGTAGCTGAAGAGAAGGAAAACCGGTCAATGGAGATGGTCTTAAGTTACCTCAAGCCAAAAACCCTAATTACCGGCAAACTCCTAAGTGTCGGACTAGTGGCCCTAACTCAGTTATTATTCTTTCTTGTCTTAGGGGCCGGCGCTTTTGTGGCTTTCAACAGATTCGAGGAGCAGCTAGGTTCACTACCGTTTGATATAGATCTATCAGCTATAGCCTTTGATCCAGTAACTATTATCGTCGGTATTAGTGTATTGATATTAGGATTTCTAATGTTTGCAGCCCTAATGTCTGGAGTAGCTTCTATGGCGCCAGGAGTTAAAGAGGCTAACTCATTCTCAGGAGCATTTTTCATACTGCCATTCATACCGTTTTGGTCGTTCGGTCTCATCTCTACTGGACCAGATAGTCCAGTAGTGCAAGCTCTGACTTTCTTCCCTGTCACTGCCCCCACAACCATCATGCTACGAAATACCCTGGGAAACATCGGACCATCAGAAGCAGCCCTAGCTATAGCGGCACTAGCAGTATTTACGATTCTAGCGTTTATGCTAGCTGCTAAGCTGTTTCGTTTAGGAGCGCTAGAGTATGCTGATAGGCTGAAACTATCCTCGATATTCAAAAAATAGCTACTAGATTATCTCTTTTTAACCTCTAGTAAATGCTTAGCTTTTCTAAGTAGTGGTTTAGTAGCTGGCAACACTCTATCCCAAATAAAATACAGTAGTGGGGACAGGGGCAAATCATATGATCCTACCCAAGTTACTTCTCTACTAGCAAACTTCTTCTTGTACCCACCTACACCTTTAGTAACGTTGCCATTTAGATCATGCTCTCTAACGCCTGATTGCCAGAGTGATCTAATAGCCTCCCACTGCAACAGATAATTAGCCAGGGTTTTTCGAGCTATATCGTCTGAGCCGGCATAGAGAAATGTGCTCTTGGTTTTTACTTGATACATCCAGACAAAGCCGATGTCTACTCCACTCTTGTCTTTCGCTACCCAGATACGACTGTATGGTCTAATTAGTGAGTAAGCTAGTTGGTAGTACTTAAGAGTATGGATATTAAAATCACTGCGATCAGCGGTTTGTTGGTATAGCTCCCAGAAAGAATCTGGTAGTTCATCGCCTGACCACTCCTTGACTACTACACCCTCTCTAATGGCTCTACGGACAGAATAGCGCACCTCTGAGTCTAATTGAGCATGGAGTGCGTCTTCGCTTTCGGCCTTTAAGTCTCTAATGATAGTCTCAGGGTGTAAAATGGTGTTTTTTGATCGGCGCCAACCTCTAGGGAAGTCTAGGGATTCTATTGCCGGCTCTACTTTTAGACTTATAGCGCCTAGGGCTTTGGCCTCTTTTGCTAGTAGATCCAGTATTTTGGGCATATCTTTAATATCATCAACAATCGGACCTCTAGGGATATAGGCTATTTTGCGCTTAATTATAGGTATATCTAGTAGCAGTACTTGGGCGCCACCGACTAAATCGCTACCGTCTTTAAGTCCATAGATTTTACTAGACCAACTGAAATTACTTTTCAGCTCACCCCATTTACTGAGTTGAAACGGATGACCATTGGGGTGATTATAGACAAATTCATCCCAACTCCCTGTATCTAACTCTTCTAGTTTCATGCATATCCTATTTTATTAGCTAGGATATAGTTTAGCAGTTCTGGTAATAAAATGAATGGTCGGAGTGAGTGTAGATTTACTAGAGCTTTTAGTAGAACCGTTATTAGTAAGTATTATGTTGCCCTAACTCTTATTTCGGTCGCTTAGAAAACTTGCTGGCCTAGCTAGTAGCTTCAAAAGCGGTTTTGTAATATTCATCAAAGTTGTTCATACATATTATTTAAGATTAAGATATTCTAACACAGAAGATTTATACTTTTCCTTAAATGCCTCATCAATTTTCTCTATCGGATTTGAGCCTAAAAACGAAGTTAGTTTCAAAAGTTCATCCTCTCGAATTTTTTTATCCTGTATGTTTTTAAGTTTCTCAATTTCCGGTTCAATCTCAAAGTATTTTAGTTTGTCATTTAAAGGAAGTTGCCAAAAGAGCAGGAAGCCTCTTTCTGGGAAATCAATGCCTATTATCTCGTAGCAAGTCAACATGACCGCTTTTTCTAAATCATGCAAGATTGCGGCTGACTTTTTCTTCATTTGTTCTAACTCAGCAGGGTCAATAGGTCGTGTTCCGATTTCAAAATATACTTTTATTTTCGGCTCCGTGCCAGAAGGTCTGATGGTGATCTTGATTGTCTCTGTATCCTCGATTAAATCTAGTTTAAAAATCAACACATCCTTTGCGGATTTGTCTGTCTCAGAAACAATAGGTTTTCTTTCAAAGCAGTCCTCAAAACTTTTGACTTTGAATTTTCCAAAACTTGTCGGCGGATTTTTTCTCAAAGAGTCTTGAATTCTATCTATTTTATCCTTTCCCGATGCGCCCAAGAGCCGTATTTCTGTAAGGTGGTTGAGAAAATAACCATATTGAGAATATGTTTTATCCAAGAAATCAACCAATGTTTTATTTTCTTTTTTAAGTTCTGCAGCTAATTCCGAAAGCCATACGGCAGCCGTAACAGCATCTTTGTCTCGTGCGTAGTTTCCGGCAAGGTAACCATGACTTTCCTCACACCCCAGTAAGAACCCATCAATCTCGCCTTGTTTCTCCAACTTATTTATTTCACTAGCTATATATTTAAAACCAATCAGTAGTTCGCCGATAATGTTAACACCGTTTTTCTCACATATTCGCTTAATCAGATTTGAGGTAACAGTCGTTTTGATAACCGTTTTGTTATCTCCAAGTTTTTTCATCTTTTTTTGAATTGCGTACTCGGTCAATATGACTCCGATTTCGTTTCCGTTTATAAAAGTCCAATTATCGTCATGTTTAACCATAATTCCAATTCTGTCAGCGTCGGGGTCGCTATTTAAAATAATGTCCGCATTTCTTTCCTTGGCAAACTTCAACGTAGTTTCAAAAGATTGTATGACTTCGGGATTGGGAATATTGAAAATAACATTTTCAAATTTTCCACTTGGATTACTTGTTTTTGGATCTTGCGTAATATTAAATCCCAACTTTTTCAATGCCTTATATACTGAAGTGCTGCCACAACCATGCAGTGGCGTATAAATGATCTCAAGATCTCGTTCACTGGATAGTGAAACAGCTGTCGCCGATTCTATATATTTTTCATCAACAACCGGGTCAACTTCCACGATTAAATTTTCACTGACTGCTTGGTCGTAGGACATTTCTTTGATTTCTCTAACGTTTTGGGTTACCTCGTCAACCAGTTCTTCATCTTCTGGTGGAATTAATTGACCTCCAAGTTCATCGTAGACTTTTTTGCCATTATGATCAGGTGGATTGTGAGATGCAGAGAACATATCCCCTGCAACTGCTCCCAAATATCTTATAGCAAACGAAAGTTCTGGGGTTGTTCTGATATCGTCAAAGATATGCACTTTTATCCCATTAGCAGCGTAAACTTCCGCTGCGGCAATCGCCAAATCTTTGCTCGTAAGGTTTTTTAGCGGATTTTGTAATTCATTGCTTAGATATTTATTCCCTAAAAATTCTCTCACATCATAAGCGAACACAATTCCTCGGCTTTTTGCTTCGTTCCCGTATTTTTTTAATAGGTATTGCGAATGCCCTTGCGCAGAGGCCTTGATAGTCCACGGATTTATTCTATTGGGGCCTACTCCTACTTCCCCTCGCCTTCCACCCGTACCAAAAGGTATAACTTGGTAAAAGGAGTCAAATAAATAATCCCAATATTCGTTTGATATCAAATGCTCTATCTGCGAACGGTAATCTTTATATTCATCTTTGGTGAGCCAATCTTCCAAAAATTCAAGTGCTTTTTCGGTATAGCTTTCATTAACTTTCAGAGTTAGGAATCCTTGTTTGGTTTTTGTAATAAGTTGATTCATAGCTATTTGATTAAATCACCAACTTCAACTTCCATCGCTTCGGCAATTTTAATAAGGGTTTCAATAGTTGGGTTCTGATTTGTGCCATTTTCAACCTTGACGATTGTATTCAAAGATAAATCCGATAGTCGGGCGACTTTTTCAAGAGAATAGCCCTTTTTGCCTCGAAGTTGTTTTAAGTTATTTGCAATTTTACTGTTTGATACTGTCATAGATATTTTATAACATTATAGTATATAGAATTTAATCTAAATTCCCTATTCTTTCTATTGCAATGTTATCAATGTTTAAAATTTTAATCAATGGAAGCTTCTTCTTGTTGCGCGTTGTTGTGTGTGTCAGTAAATGGTCGGGGTGGTGAGACTCGAACTCACGATCTCCTGCTCCCAAAGCAGGCGCCTTAGCCACTAGGCCACACCCCGATAAAACTTACTTATACATTTTGACAGATGAGAGCAAAAATCTCTAGTTCTATTTTTAAAAACTACGACTGTCGGAGATCTTTGAGTTCACGTACTATGCTTAACATCTCACGACAAACATCCCTACTAAACCTAGGTTCAGTAGGTGAATCCACCCACAGTGAAGCATCCAAACCACTGAGCCTAGCACCGGTACCGTTAAGCACTTCCCAATTAAACTTACCGTCTTTAATGTTGATAAAGTGACCATAAGAACCCGGCATAGCCACATTATCTTCATCGAGAAAAATAATGCCTGTATCGAAAGTGGCTATATCGCTATTAAGACGATATTCACGGCACATGACTAACTGCCTGACCTCTGGTCGATCGGGATTGTCATAATCAGCCAGTTGATTAGTGATAATGTGTATATCTATCGGATCAATATCCCTAACTACGCCACCAACTATTTCAGCATGCTGAGCACTCCTAAGTAGCACTTGAGAACCTTTAATTGATTCTTGTAAATAGAGATGTCCAGATAAATGAACCATATTATGGTAACTGTAGTTATCTTCTCCAGCATATACATAGGTATGGCCGGCCATGAGTTCAGCAGTTTCAGCTCTGAGAATACTAGTTACATCCTGAAGTTCACTCTCCCACCTGGCAAGTTGTGGGTTAGCTTCCAATTAATATAACCTTAGCCTCTGACCAGTTCTTTCAATCGCTTGCCGGCTCTAAAGCGTGGCATCTTGAGTTTTGGAATTTGAATTTCTTCACCACTACGTGGATCAACTCCACGCCGAGCAGCCCTACTACCTAAATCAAATACACCAAACCCAGTAATTGAGACTTTGTTACCCTTGGCAACTTCACTAGAGACAATATTGACAAAACTATCTAGCCACTCCTCGGCCTGGCGTTTACTGGTGCCTTGTTTACTTGCTAGTGTAGATATTAATTCTCTTCTAGTCATGTCTTTTATGCCCTCTCTTTTAATTATGCTCTTATCGCTTAGTCATCTAATATATTGACTATTATAGGGTGTTAATTTTTGCAATTCAACCTTATGAATATATACGATATATTTGCTCTATGGATCGAGCCAGGCCTTTTGATTCATCGATATCTACCAATACTGCACATAGCTGATACGGGGCCTGAGTCGCTATTTTATTACGACTTGGTTTGCCGCTGTGCCAACGAGTGATGATAGTCTCAAGATCCACTCCAAGTGAAGAATTAAGAGAGCCGACCATACCGACATCGCTAATATGGGCAGTGCTTTTGGGTAGCAGTCTTGCATCGGCGGTTGGTACATGCCAATGATCACCAATCACAGCCGCCACGCGACCATCTAGATAGTGTCCAATTACTACTTTCTCGCTACTATAATCTCCATGAAAATTAACGATTGTAGCTACTGCGCTTTTGGCCTGATCAACCAATATCTTATCAACCACATGTAAAGGATTGCTCATGGGTTTATCAGCATCCCTGCCGACAATCTGACCCATTAATGATATGAGCAAAATATCACCGAAAGCAGTAGGTAAAATCTTGAATTCTTTACCAGGGTAACTATTAGGGAAGTTAGCCGGTCTAGTCACCGGCTCCTTAGCATCCTCTAGCAGGGGGATGATATCTTCTTGGACAAACATATGGTTACCGCTCATGAAGCCATCTACGCCTAGGGACTTTAATTCCCGGTAGTCTTTTTGGTTCATACCTTTGCCGTTTGTGACGTTTTCGGCCTGAATCAAGATTACATCCGGATTATATTCTTCTTTAATCTCTGGCAAGTGATCAGCTAGAATCTGCCTGCCCGCCTCACCCATAACATCACCTATATAGAGTAGCTTCATTATTTAGCGTATTCCGTGCTTCTAGTTTCTCGAATTACATTGACTTTAATAGTGCCAGGGTACTGCAAGGTACTCTCGACCTTATTGGCTATATCCCGAGCCAAACGAATTGAGGATAGGTCATCTATCTCCTCAGGTCTAACGAATATCCTAATCTCTCTACCGGCCGAGATAGCGTAGGACTTTTCTATGCCCTTGAAGCTGTTAGCTACATTCTCTAGTTCTTGCATACGTTGAATGAAGTTCTCGGTAGATTGGTTACGAGCACCAGGTCTAGCAGCACTTAGAGCATCTACTACCCTAATAACCAATGCTTCTGGTGTGGTAGCCTCCAAGTCATCATGGTGAGCCTCGGCCGCATGAGCGATCGGCTCATCGATACCGTACTTACGGGCCATCTCTCCAGAAATATGGTGGTGCTTGCCCTCCATCTTGTGAGTTAGGGCCTTGCCCATATCATGAATTAGGGCAGCATATTTACAAGTTCGTACGTTAGCGCCGATCTCTTCTGCTATCATACCGGCCATGTGAGCCATCTCGATCGAGTGAGCTAAAACGTTCTGACCATAGGAGGTTCTGAATTTAAGCTCACCGATTAATCTAAGTATCTCTTTGGGTATACCGACTATACCAACGTCACGAGCTGCATCATCAGCTGCTTGGATAATCTCTTTATCTATGCGGTCTTGAGCTTTAGCCACTACTTCTTCGATGCGGCCTGGATGGATACGCCCATCTTTCATCAACATCTCTAAACTAGTGCGAGCCACTTGCCTTCTAACAGGATCGAAACTGGATATGACGATAACTCCAGGTGTCTCATCTACCATAATGTCGACTCCGGTAGCCTTCTCTAGGGCTTGAATATTGCGGCCCTCTTTACCTATGATGCGGCCCTTCATTTCATCGTTGGGTAGGTCTATAGAAGAAACAGTCTTCTCGGCCGATACTTCAGAGGCCATACGCTCCATAGCCGAAACCATAATAGTTTTGGCGTTTTCTTCGGCTTCTTCCTTAGCACCTTCTTTAAGTTTCTCTACTAGATTAACTAGGTCTTCTCGTACATCTTTTTCCGTCATCTTCATTAATCGCTCAGTAGCTTCATCCTTAGAAAGCTTAGCAATGCTTTCTAGCTTCTCTTGGCTTTTTTTGCGGATCTCGATTAGCTCTTGCTTGAAACTCTCGATCTCATCCTCAGCCTTTCTAACCTTGTCGCTACGCTTATCTAGATCCTCTAGCTTCTTATCTAGGTTATCTTCTCTGGTGATAAGTCGTTTTTCGATATCGCTTAATTCTTGACGACGTTGCTTTTCTTCCTTTTTAGACTCCTCTATAGCTTCTGCGGCCTGTTCCTTGGCCTTCAAGGTTATATCTTTGGCCTTTTCCTCAGCATCACTTAGACGCTTTTTAGCCTTTTCCTCAGCATCTCCTAGAGTCTTCTTACTTTGCAGTGTTTTGCCACCAAAACCTACAGCTACGCCAATCGCAGCAGCTAGTGCTAACATTTCCATAACTTTTTCCTTCCCCTTGATAATCCCCTAGTAAGGATGGTGACCGGCCCAAAAACTATAAGTCTTTGTCAGTTAAGTCGCATGCTTGGAATAATTATTACTATTTCAGGCGCCAGTATCATCTACAATATGGAAATATCAAGTATATTAATTAACAACTTCTATACTTAATAATATAGAGACTTAGGACATAAAAGGCAATTTTTTTCCTAAGCAGCTATAGCTAATTCGCCGCCAAAGCGCTGTTGCTTGTGCTGCTGCCTAATTACCGTAATCACTTCGTGAGTTAAATGCAGTTTTACAATATCATCAATACCAAACAGATCTAAGTCCCCACTAAAGTTATCTAGATTAGAATTTGCCATCTTCGCTCGCATACTTGCTCGGAATTCTTCTAAATCAAAACCGAGTAGTTCTAAGCTAGAAATACTAGCTTGTTGATACTCCGAAGAATTTACCAAAGATATATGAGCTACACTCTGTTCATTGACAGCTAAAAAACCTGCCAAAAAGTTATATGGCGAATACTCATAAGTGTGATCTATTTGCTTGGGATCAGCAGCTGCTACAAACTCTTCTACTGAAGTATGTACCGGTTGATCGGTAATATTTTCCAGCTTCTCAAGCGTAGTTGCTTGTAATATATTCTCACTCACCTCTACACGTCTCTCTTCTTTTTTTACTTTCAACCAACAGTGGTCGGTTGTGGCCTAAAACAACAAGGCCATGTTAGTTAATACACTTTTTCTATATACATTGCAAGCTTAAGCGTTATTTACGGGGTTTGGTGATATTGGCCTCTCCGCCATACTCAGGGCTTACATACACATCATTTTTAGCTGTTTTCATATCAACAAAACCGCTCTTTAACCAATCATCACCTTTAGCTCCAACCGATGGAACTTTAAGCGAGTAGGCTATGGTATTAGCGATCGTGATACCGATGCGCAGGCCCGTAAATGAGCCTGGACCGATAAAAGATATCACTCCTTTAATATCTGGATAATCTAAGTTGCTAGCTTTAATCAGCTCATCAATATGCTGATTAAGTTGCAGGCTCATCTGTCTATCTGCTAGCCAAATATCTGAGTCAACTACCTTACCCCCACTATCTAATAGATAGATTTCAGCTTCTGGCTTATCGGTCCTAATAGCTAATATCATTTCAACCCCTCAACTAACCTATCACTCTTACCGCCGTTCGAGTTAATGTTAATATCTCGAACACTCTCTTCCAAAGCAACTAATTCAACACTCAACCTATCTTCTGGTAGTACGTCTCTAACGGCCTCGCTCCACTCTATAGCTACGACTGTATCATTTAGATCTAGTACCTCTGACAACTCATTTTTCATAATGCCAGGATCACTAAGCCTATAGAAGTCGAAGTGATGTAGTTGCAACTTCGGGCCAGTATAGATTCTAGAGATAGTAAAGGTCGGACTCATAACTTGATCGTTAGATCCTATACCTAAAGCTAAACCCCTGACTAGGGCGGTCTTGCCGCCACCAAGATCGCTAATTAGCTCAATAACTTCACCGCCCTGAAGCAGTCCACCAAGCTTCCTGCCCAAAGCTAACGTATCGTCTAAACTGTTGGATTTAATTACAATCGATGCCATATCTATCTAGTATAGATACTAGTGGAAGAAAATAGCAAAGATGAAAATACAGCTAAACCGCTTTGGCTCATAGACTAAAAGGATATAAACTAGGGGTATGTTAATCCCCTCGCAACAGCTCATAACTAAAAGGCCCATCAGTCTACATACCGGTAGGCCCTTGAACCCAGTATCTCAGCCCATAGTTGATCCGTATAAACTCAAGATAGTAGGTTTTTACCTACAAAACGATTCCCGATTACTGATGGTGAATGATATTCGTGAAATCAGTGCGGATAAGATAGCTGTCGATTCAGAAGATGTCTTGGTAGAAGCTCAAGACCTACATAGACACAAAGAGATTCTAGATATGGATTATCAGTTGATAGATACTAAAACAGCCACTAAGTCTGGAGATAAGCTAGGTAAGATTGATGAGTATATTATCGATGATATATCTTGGGAGATCACCAAAATTCATATCAGACAACCTATGTGGCGCAATCTAGCTAACGGCATATTGATTGTCGATAGGCAGCAGATTGTAGAAGTAAAGATAGATCTAGCAATAGTAGAAGACGCTATCATAGGATCTACGCAACTAGCTGCTCAGCAAGTATCTTCTTGAAAAAACAGTTTCTTTAAAAAACAACTATTTTTTTGATATATCAAGATCTTCTATGGCTTGGCGAATCACGTCGTAGCTATAACCTCGTCTTGACATGTAAGCCATTAGCTTTTGCCTGGAGTCATAGCGATAGGCATATTTATCAGCCAGCTCTTTAGCTTTTGCAACCTCTTCGGTTTCATCGATACTAGCTAAAGCCTCGTTAATTATTTGGCTATCTATGCCTTTTTGCATCAACTCTTGTCTAATTTTAATCTTGCTACTTAATTTAGATGCTCGCCACTGAATCCAAGTATGAACAAACTTAACATCATCGATTAGTCCTAGGTTCTCTAACTTAGAGATAACCTCTTTGATAATCTCTTGGGCATATTGTTTTTTGTATAGATAATCATTAATTTCTTTCTCGCTTCTATCTCTAATCGATATATAGTTTAGAGCCTTATCATAGGCCTTACCTAGCTCTGAGTCATGTCGGTACTGCTCTAGCTCCTGGGGTGTAATCTCTTGATCGATCTTTAGGCCTAAATCTACTAAATCGTTTTGGCTTAAACCCAAAGCAAACTCACCGTCAATATAGATGGAGTAACGATCACTACGTTTCTTCTGCTGAGTTATATCAGTTATCTTCACTCTTTAACTAATCTCTCTCCTTTAGGTATACAGATAGAAAATCTAGGTTGAACTAACTTAACCCTACTTCCCTAGCGTTTCTTTACGTATAGCTTTATCTAGTGCTTTAGCAACTTTGGGATTAGCTTTAAGATACTCTTTAGCCGACTCTCGCCCTTGGGCGATCTTTTCTCCCTGATACTCATACCAAGAACCGGCCTTTTGTACTAAATCATGAGCAACACTTAAGTCTATTAAATCGCCCGTAACCGATATACCTTCGTTGTACATGATATCGAATTCAGCCACCTTAAACGGTGGGGCAACTTTGTTTTTAACCACTTTAGCTCTAACGTGATTACCGACAGTTTCCTCCCCTTGCTTGATGGCTTGAGTACGTCTAACTTCAATACGGACTGACGAGTAGTATTTCAGCGCCTGCCCACCTGAAGTAGTCTCTGGGTTACCAAACATAACACCGATCTTCATACGCAACTGGTTGATGAAAATAACGGTGGTCTTAGATTTAGAGATGGCGCCGGTTAGTTTGCGCAGAGCCTGACTCATTAATCTAGCCTGCAGACCCACATGGGCATCGCCCATCTCACCCTCTATCTCGGCCTTAGGAACCAGTGCTGCCACTGAGTCAACTACCACCACATCAACCGCACTAGATCGGACCAAAGTCTCGGCAATATCTAAAGCCTGTTCACCCGTATCTGGTTGAGAAAGCAAAATCTGGTCTAACTTCACGCCTATCTTCTTAGAATACTCTGGATCTAAAGCATGCTCAGCATCTATAAAGGCTACTGTACCGCCGTTCTTCTGAGCCTCAGCTACAGTATGGAGTGCTAGTGTAGTTTTACCACTAGCTTCTGGGCCATAAATCTCAATAATTCTACCTCTTGGTATACCACCGCCCAAAGCTATATCTAAACTTAAGCTACCGGTCGATATAGTCTCAACATCGATGTTGTGCTGATCTCCTAGCTTCATGATTGAGCCGACGCCAAACTGTTTCTCTATCTGAGACAAGGCTAAGTCTAGAGCTTGCTTGCGCCCCTTATCGGCACCGCTGTCTGTTTTATTTGTTTTTGCTACCATGATTACTCCTATTATATTAGCTACTGATTAATATTACCAATACATGAGAGTGTAACGTACATAAACCGAACATGCAAATAGAATTGATACATAAGCACAATAACAGCTATACTAAAAGCTAATGCATACTTATTATCAAAAGGTTAGTCATGAAACTTAGCGATGTTGCCGTAGCAGCACTAATTAAAGAATCGATAGATACTAAAGCTCTGGATGAGGCTCGTGATGAAGCAGAGAAGCAAAAGAAGCCTCTTCAGGATGTACTGATCGATAAGAAAGTTTTTAGTGATAAAGATCTAACCAAACTCTACGCTGATAATATCGGAGCTGAGTTCGTCTCTTTAGCTAATGTCAATATTGAACCGCCAGTACTCAACCTCATACCCGAGCATATCGCCAGACAGTATAGAGCAGTGCTATTTGAAGCTACCGACAAAGGTGGCCGCAAAGTAGCTATATCCGATCCAGGTGATCTACCCGCTATCGACGCCCTGGAAAAACTACTAGGTAAAGATGTCCATTTCTATATAGCTACCGATAGCGATATAAATAAGGTTCTTGAGCAATATAAAGGCAACTTAGATAGTGAGATTACCAAAGTTATTCCCGAGGGTGAAGATGAGATAATAGCAGAAGAAGTTAGTGCCGATGAAGTAGCCGAAGACTCCCCTATAGCTAAAACAGTTAACCTATTAATCGAATACGCCATCAAGGAAGGAGCCTCTGATGTTCATATCGAGCCTAGAGAGCAGTTAGTCCAGATTCGCTACCGAGTCGACGGCGTACTCAAAGAAGCCAATACCCTACCCAGGAACTTAATGTTAGCTCTAGTATCGAGAATCAAAATTATGGCTAACTTAAAGATTGATGAACACCGCAAACCCCAAGATGGTAGATTCAAGATCCAGACCGCTTCAGGTACTGTGGCTCTACGTGTCTCTACCCTACCGACTATGGACGGTGAAAAAGTAGTCATGAGACTGCTCAATGAATCCTCAAGAGCTCTAACTTTAGAAGAGCTGGGTTTTGGCAGTAGCCCACTAGAGAAAATGGATAGGGCTATGCACCAACCACACGGTATGATTTTGGTCACCGGACCTACCGGTTCAGGTAAATCAACTACCCTTTATAGCATTCTAACTAGTCTCAATTCACCTAAAGTAAATATATCGACCGTCGAAGATCCCGTAGAGTACCGTATCCAAGGAGTTAACCAAACTCAAGTCAACCCTAAGGCCGGCATGACCTTTGCTTCTGGATTAAGGGCTCTACTTAGACAAGACCCCAATATCATTATGGTCGGTGAGGTTCGTGACGGTGAGACCTCTGATCTAGCTATCCAAGCAGCCTTAACCGGCCACTTAGTGTTATCAACCCTTCACACCAACAATGCAGCTACGACTTTACCTAGACTTCTAGATATGGGAGCTGAGCCTTTCTTGATTGCTTCAACGGTTAGAGTGGTGGTTGGGCAGCGATTGGTGCGCAAACTATGCACCAACTGCAGACAAAACTACAGCCCTGATGAAAAAGAGCTAGCAAAACTAAATCAAGAGTTTTATCTAGAAAGGTATCTACCCCTAATCAATGAAAGCCTCAAGCTAGACCTAGAGAGAAACTCTAAGAAAAAGAATAAGTCTAAGGATGAAGATAAAAAAGAAGGCAAGAAAAGCCAAGACTCAACAAAAAACTTAGCGCCTAGCGAGGTCGACCTTAACAACCTCGCCCTCTTTAAACCGGGCGAGGGTTGTGACGAGTGCGACGGGGAGGGCTACAGTGGCAGAATGGGTATCTATGAGGTACTGGAGATCGATGAGACTATCTCTAAGTTAATTGTCGGTAACGCCACTAGTGATGATATCCAGCATCAAGCTATAGAAAACGGCATGATGACTATGCAGCTAGACGGATTCATGAAAGCTTTAAACGGCGTTACTGCTATCGAAGAAGTATTAAGAGTAACCAGAGAGTAGGGGTTTTAAAGTGGCTGAATTTCAATATACCGCGATGAGCGATAAAGGCGAGATGCAAAAGGGCTGCATAGAGGCTGACTCTAAAGAGGCCGCTATATCTGCCTTGCAATACAAGGGCTTGAGTCCACTTAAAATCGATAAGGCTGGTGGCAGATCAATCAAGAACTTAAATATAAATATTGGCAGCTCTAACAAAGTAAAAACTATGGATATCGTAGTATTCACCCGGCAAATGGCTACTATGGTCGGTGCTGGGGTGCCTTTGGTTAGATCGCTCTCCACTATGTCAAATCAGACTGAGTCACTAGGACTAAAGAAGATTTTGGAAGATATCGTATCTGAAGTAGAGGCCGGTACTCAGCTGTCTGAGGCCATGAGTAAATACCCTAAGACCTTCTCTAGTGTTTATGTCAATATGATCAAGGCCGGTGAAGAAGGTGGTATCTTGGATCAGATAATGGATAGATTAGCATCTCAGGTAGAGAAAGATGCAGAAATCAAAAGCAAGCTCCGAGGAGCCTTGATATATCCAAGCGTAGTTTTGACTGTGGCTATAGGTGCAGTTATCTTTTTGATGACCAATATTATTCCTAAATTTACCGCCATATTTGATGATTTCGGCACAGAGCTACCCGCTCAAACCCAATTACTAATATCTTTTAGTAACTTTCTAGTCAATAACGGTCTAATACTAATAGTTGTCACCATATTAGCTGTTGTAGCAACTAGTAGGTTTGTGCGTACGCCAAAAGGCAAATATATGCTAGATAGCTTGCTACTGAAAATACCAGCTTTTGGCACTATTATCTTAAAAGTAAATGTAGCTAGATTCTCACGCATATTTAGCTCGCTAACTGGTGCCGGTATATCTGTGGTCAACGCCTTAGAGATTACTAGCGGTGCTTTATCCAATATGGTCATACAAGAAGGTCTATCATCTAGTATAGATAAGATTAAAAACGGTCAACCGATTTCAATTTCTCTAGCTAGTTCAGGCATCTTCCCAGGTATTGTGACTCAGATGGCGGCGGTCGGTGAAGAGACCGGACAGATAGATACAGTGCTAGAAAGAATTGCTGTATTTTATGAACAAGAAGTAGATAGAGCTATAACCGGTATCAACTCCGTAATTGAACCTGCCTTAATAGTGGCTTTGGGAGGAATAGTAGCCTTAATCATAGCTAGTATCTTTGGACCATTAACAGAGATGACTCAAGGTTTTTAGCTAAGCACTGATAATTTTTGTAGTATAGGTAGCCAAATCAGGGTACCCCTATTGACACCGAAGCATAACCGTTATAACCTCTAAAGTATATAAAAATCGACAATATCTAAAAACCTATAAAGGAGGAAATAGATGAAAAGTTTAATCAATAGACAACGGGGATTTACCCTGATAGAACTATTGGTAGTTATAGTAGTTATTGGCATACTGGTAGCTCTAACCCTACCTAACCTATTCTCAGCTCAGGAAAGAGCTCGGGATACAGAGAGAAAGAGTGATGCTAGAAACCTCTCTCTACTACTAGAAACTTATTGGAACGACAACCAGAGTTATCCTGTTGACCTAGCAGATATCACTAACTATGAAGCAGACGACTTTGCTGAAGATGTTAGAGATGGATATGAGCCACTTCTTGACGATGGTAATGAATGTACTGGAGCGGAGACTTGTGTAGCCTACACTATCACTGTTGAGCTAGAAAACGCCGACGACCCAGACACTGGAGATGATGATAGTAACTACGTCGTCAACAGCATCAATCGACCATCTGGAGTAGTTGCAGAATAGCTTAAAGAAGAGCTGCCTCAACTAAAAGTGGTCGCACGACTTAAACCGGTTGCACTAATTTGCAGCCGGTTTATTTATTGATCCCAATGTAGTCTAGGTGGTATTAGTGCTAGAATTAGTTATATTAAACCTTAAGGACTTTGTATTGAAAGCATTGCCACAAACACCTTCTAATCTTGGATTTACCCTCATAGAGTTATTGATTGCTATGTCTATATTCAGCCTAATAGTAGTAGGGGTATTCCAGCTATTTATATCTATAGACACCATACAGAGACGCACTCATAATATCGAATTAGCTACTAAAGCTGGCGAGGCTAAGATCGAGTCTCTTAGAAATAACCACTACAACTCACTAGAGCCTGATACTATTATCGATTTTACCGATGAGCTACCTCAAGAACTGCCAGAACCAAGATCTGCTCAAGTTCATGTCAGTGAAGATACACCAGGCCTCAAAGAGTTAGAAGTTAACATTACCTACGCCCAAAGTCCTGATGGTAAAACTATTATATTAACCGGCATTATCGGTTCTATCGGGATATCGCAATGAGTCAAAAATCATTATTCAAACTTAAACACCGAAGCCGAGGCATTACTCTGATAGAGCTGATTGTAGTTACAGCTGTGACCGGTATCTTGATTGCCATTATCTTGAGTTTCTTTAGTGATAAGATTGTAGCCAATGCCATAGCTTCAGCTAGATCGAAACTACTAATGGACGCTCAGATTAGCCTGGAAGTTATTAATCAAGACATTAAACATAGCGCTCGAGTAGATGAGATTAATCGTTGGCCAGACTCTCATGCGCCTGACTCACCTGCTGATGATTATAGCTGGGTGTCAAATGGCGAAGTTTTGATTTTAGCCTCCCCTGTTGTAGATAGTAACAATAACTTCATATATGAAGATCCTTTTGCCTATATCACCCACAAGAATAATTTAGTTTATTTCCTAGATAACGGTAATTTATATAAGCGCATATTAGCAGCTGATGTTGAGGGTAACGCTGCTGGTACTACCTGTCCAAGCGGAACCACTGGGTGTCCATCAGATACCCTACTAGCTTCTAATGTCAGTAATTTCACCATCACCTACTTCAGTTTTGAAGATGAAGAAGTTTCGCCAGAAGATGAAAATGCTCGATCGGTTAGAGTAGATTTATCGATTTCTGATCGAGTCTACTCTCGTGATTTGCAGGCAGACTTTAGTATTAGGGGAGTATTTAGAAATGAATAAAGTCGATAATTCTCAAGGTATGATACTGCCTACTCTTTTAGTAATAATGCTAATAATTCTAACTGTTGGCTTGTCTTTATCTAGCCTGGTCTTAGCTCAGATGAATATTGCCGATCGAGGTATAGCTCGAGCCAACGCCATGCTGGCAGCTGAAGCCGGGGCTGAGAAAACTTTACACGAATTAAATAATGACAGTGATTTTGCTGGATATCAAAGTGAGGAAGTGTTCGCACAAAATCAAACACAAGGTAGGGTTACCTATCAAACTACTATCGCCGAAGGTGGTTTAAGTAACGAAAAGATAATTACTGCTACTGGTCGAGTCTATATGCCGAGTACGGCTAGTGATCCTTTAATTAGCCGTAGCATTCGTTTAGTAGTGGTCGGTACGACTACTGATGATTACTCTATACAGACCGGCCCAGGAGGTCTGATTATGTCCAATAGCGCTACCATTGCTAATGGCGATGTCTATGTTAATGGCTATATCAATATGAGCAATAGCGCTCGTATCGGTAGTGAAGATAATCCTGGTAATGTTTATGTAGCCCATATGTTCTGCCCTGAACCCCCAGATAGCAGCTTTCCTTCACAGTGCACTAGTGGTGAACCCATCAGTATAAGTAATCAAGCCAGTATATATGGTGAGGTACGTGCCACTAACCAAACTAATGGTAGCGGTATGTATAGTCCGGGATTAATCGAAGGTAGTAGCAGTGATCCCGTTGATCTACCAGAGTACGATCGTCAAGCTCATCAAGATGCTGCGACTAATACCATGACTAATATTGAAGCTAGCTGCACCAACAACAATCAAGTCAAAACTTGGCCAGCTAACACCCATATTACTGGTGGTGATGTGAGTATTAGGCGTAGCTGTACCGTTGTAGTAGAGGGCGATGTTTGGATGGATGGAAGTTTGAGTATGAGAAACTCTGGAACTATTGAGATATCAGATACTATTAGTGAAAACTTGCCAGTTATTATGGTTGATGGCTCAGATGGCATCGAGATGCGTAACTCCTCGAAAATACTAACTAACTCTGATGGTTTAGGTGTAGAATTCATCACTTTTCACTCCACTGCTAGCTGTTCACCAGATTGTAGTGAAGTTAGCGGCGTTGATTTATATAATTCACAATCAATTACTACCATAACTTTAGACAACTCCTCTCTAGCGGCCGGTAGTAAATTCTATGCTCGTTGGAGTAAAGTTGAGTTAAGTAACAGTGGTTCAGTCGGAGCAATCTTGGGTCAGACCATTCATTTAGGCAACACCGGTAACATTACTTTTGGACAGGAACTATCATCCGGTCAAAGTGTTTGGTCTATTAAAAACTATCAACAGATATTTGAATAAGGAGAATATACAGACTACTCCCAATCGCACTGGTTAACTATCCCTGATATAATGCTAATGGTAATATTATGAGTAAAGCACTGTTTTATAAACAAAAACCCATATTTGGAGTAGATATTGGACTACAGACTATTAAAGTAGCCCAGATATCAAAGACCAAAAATCAAGTAGAGGCAGTTGGTTATGGCTACAATAGCTTTGATCCAAAAGCTATTGAGGGTGGAGAGATTAAACAACCTCAAGTAATTGCCCAGTCGATTAAAGAACTACTAGGTCAATCGATTATCGGCGAAGTTACTACCAATCGAGTAGCTATATCTATCCCTACTTCACAGATATTCGCCAGAGCTATCACTCTGCCTAGGCTTAGCGGTGATGACTTAGAGACCGCTATACGCATGCAGGCTGAACAGTATGTACCCTTGCCACCTGATCAAATATATTTAGATTACACTATCACCAAAGATGCTGATGAAAAGAGTGATGAAATGCTAGTTTTGATAGTAGCTACTCCTAAAAAAGTGGTTGATTCATATATTAATCTTTTTGGCGTTTTAGGTCTCGAGGTAGAGATTATTGAGCCTAACCTATCAGCTATTGTTAGAGCTGTTAACCATAGTGTGGGTAATCAAAAACCCAAAGTAATTATTGACTTCGGGGCCGAGTCTAGCGACCTAGCTATTTACGATCAAGGTTTACAGCTAATCGGTTCTGTAGACACTGGTGGTTTAGATATAACCAATGCTATTGCTCAAGCGCTAGGAATCGATAAGCATCAAGCCCAGAAAATCAAGAATCGTTACGGCATTACAGAAAGTAAGTGGCAGTCTCAGCTAACTTCAGTACTATCGCCTATGCTAAACTCTTTAGCTAATGAAGTTCAGAAAATGCTTAGATACCACCATGAGCACTCTAAATTCGATCAGCATATTGAAGAGATAGTTGTCGTAGGTGGTGGATCATCCTTACCGGGCATGAGTGACTTTATAGCCCATTTAACCGGTATACCGGTTAGCACCTGTAACCCTTTGGCTAATATCAAAGTCTCCCCTTTACAGCCACCCCATAAAAACGAGGTATCTTTATACACTACCGCTGTTGGCTTAGCTCTTAAGGAGGTTAGCGATGATTAACTTGCTGCCTCCAGAGTTAAAAGATCAGGTTAAGTTTTCCAAACATAACATTCTTTTGTTGCGGCTACTAATATTAATTGTCGGCCTATCACTGCTTCTAGCAGCAACCCTATACACTGCTCACGTTTTTGCCGATAGGCAGATCGAGGAGTATTCTCAGTCATTAGCCAGATCACAGCAGCAACTAAATAGCTACCAGGATTTAGAAACTAATGTCTCCTCGTTGAATAATCGGCTTAATACCATTGATCAGCTGATGTCTCAGCAGACCAGGTTTAGCGCCTTGTTAGAGGATCTAGCCGATACCTTGCCGCCTGATGCCTACATAAACAGCATCGTACTAACTGGCCAGGATGATCAGCCTGTCAGGATTACTGTTACCACTAGATCGTTCAATCAAGCCAGCCTGCTTCAAGAAGCTCTAAGCAGTAGCGCCCGTATTGAATCTGTTGACACTCAATCCATTTCTGCCGGTTCAAATGGATATAACGTAGAGGTAGTTATGAAATTTAGTGAGGGAGCAGCCAGATGAATATCACCCCCAAACAACTCTTCATCACTCTCGTGACTATTGTGAGCTTAGTAATTATGGTTGGACTGGTTGGCTTCTGGATGAGTCATAGGGCTTTAGCTGGTAAAGCCGATAATCTATCAGTACTAATGACTGATATATCGGTAATCAACGAAAGGTTGACTAGCTTAGAGCAACTCGAGCAAGAATACGCTGAGTTGGCTGATCTACGAGACAGTGTGTACAAGATACTACCAGAAGAAAAAGAACAGGCCAAAGTAGCCCTACAGCTACAGGCTATAGTCAGTAGTGTCGGGCTTGAATTAAGAGGTTTGAGTTTTGAATCAACGAGCGGCAGACCCGGTGAAATTAGTCAAACCCTAACTTCTAGCATACCTAATGTGAGAATAATGCCGGTTAGATTCCAGATCGTAAGCTCATACCAAGAATTTATTCAGCTTTTAGAGGCTCTTGAAAATAATAAGAGGCATATGCAGATAAGTAACCTAAACATATCAAGATCTGGCAGTGGACTGCAGTTTAGTATTAATTTAGAGGTATTTTTGAAGCCATGAAGTTATTACCTGATAAAGACCAACTACTACTAACAGCCAAGAAAGGTATTAGATTTATATCTCGCTACCGCTTAATAGCTATTTGGTTGCTTATTCTGGTACTGTTTGGCTATACGTTGATCAAGATTAGACCAATTAGCAACCCAGTTATCGATGAAAACCGACGCTTGGAGCAACTATTTGAAAGCCAGCAAATCGGTATTAATGTAGATGAGGAATTAAGAGATAAAATAGACAATCTAGTAGAGGTTAATGTCGATGAGTCTTTGGGAGACTTAGGTACTCAGGATCCTTTTAGCCCTTAAAGAAACTATAGTAGCTGCTGCTCGTTATCTTTGGCTGTTTTTGATTCGTAGCCTAGATGTTCATAGGCTTTGGGACTGACTTTCCTACCTCTAGGGGTACGCTCCAAGAACCCTATCTGCATCAAATACGGCTCATAGACATCTTCAATAGTAGAACGTTCCTCGCTAATTAAAGCAGCTATAGTATCGATTCCGACCGGACCGCCACTATAACTCTCGATGATTGCGCTTAAAAGACCTCTATCGCCCGCATCTAGGCCCAGTTCATCTATCTCTAACATCGCCAGCGCATCCTTGGTTGTGCTATGCGTAGCTCTACCATCACCCTCAACCTCTGCTAAATCTCTAACTCTGCGCAACAGGCGATTAGCCACCCTGGGAGTCAGCCTTGAGCGTCTAGCTATCTCTAAAGCAGCACTAGCTTCTAGTTCCATCTCGATTATGCGAGCTGAGCGTTTGAGAATCTCTATCATCTCATCATGAGAATAAAATTCTAGTCTATGGACCATACCGAAACGATCACGCAAAGGTGCCGATAGAGATCCAACCCTAGTAGTAGCACCGATAATAGTGAATCTTGGCAAGTCAAGACGTAAAGATCTAGCCGACGGACCCTTGCCTATCATAATATCTAGGCGAAAATCCTCCATAGCTGGATACAAAACCTCTTCTACGGTTCTAGGTAGTCTGTGGATCTCATCAATGAATAAGATATCGCCGTCTTTGAGACTAGTTAATAATGAGGCTAGATCACCGGCCCGTTCTATAGCTGGACCAGAGGTAATACGAAAGCTCGACCCCATCTCATGTGCAATCACTCCAGCTAGAGTAGTTTTACCTAAGCCTGGAGGGCCATGAAGCAAGACATGATCGATAGCCTCACCTCGCTTCTTTGAAGCTTTGATAGCTAGTTTGAGGTTACGTTTGGCTTGCTCTTGGCCAACATACTCATCAAATACATTAGGCCGCAAACTCTCAAGCTGAATATCCTCATCATCATCTTGGCTTTTAGGCTTTGCATCAACTACTCGATCTATCACTTCATCTCTCCTAGGGCTTGTTTAATTCTCTCCTCATCGCTTAGGTCTTTAGGTACCTTAGATAGTGCCTTTAAGGCCACACTACGTGAATAGCCCAAAGATTCCAAAGCTTCGATAGCTGTATCTGAAGTAGTACTACTTGAGCCAGCATAAGTATCTGCTATGACTTTATCTTTTAGCTCAACGGCAATCCTCTCGGCTGTACGCTTACCTACACCATCAGCAGACTGCAAGAAACTTATATCTCCTACTGCTATGGCTTCTTGAACTTTATCGATCGAGGCGATAGATAGGATAGCTATAGCGGCTTTAGGACCAACTCCAGATACACTCAAGAGCTGTTTGAAGATGATCTTGCCGATCGACTCTAAGAAACCATACAGATCGTAAGCATCTTCTCTAATAACCTCATAAACATACAGGCGAGTCTCACTATCTACTTCTAGTGATTGGTAGTCACTAGCTGAAACAGCTAGTAGGTAGCCGACTCCATTGGCTTCAACTACTACTGAAGCCTCTAGTTTCTCGCTTACTACTCCTGATATGGTTGCAATCATAGTTAGTATTATACAGGTAGGCTATAGACTCTGCCCATGACATATAGCAAGTGCTAGGGCATCGGCCGCATCATCAGGCTTTGGAATGTCATTCATACTAAGTAACACCTTGACCATTTCTTGCATCTGCCTCTTCTCTGCCTTGCCATACCCGGTTATAGCTTGTTTAACCTGCAGAGGGGTATACTCTACTACTTCCGCTCCAGCATGCATAGTAGCTAACATAGCTACTCCCCTAGCCTGAGCCACCGACATGGCAGTTTTAACGTTACTAGCGAAATAGAGGTTCTCTATGGCTACGAATTTAGGGCTGTGTTGCTTAATAAGCTCACTTAAATCTGCATATATAGTCTCGAGTCTCAGCTCTAATGCTTGTTTGGCGGGGGTGCGAATCACCCCAGCATCGACAAATTTAAAATTATCGCCGTCAACATCCACCACTCCAAAACCGGTAATAGCTGTACCTGGGTCTATGCCGAAAATTCTCACCACGCTAAAATACCCCTATATCTCTACATCATCTGCTATATCGAAATTGCTGTAAGTGTTAGCTACATCATCTAACTCTTCTAAAGCATTCATCAAGTTAATAGCCTTCATAGACGTAGATTTATCATCTAGCATAATTGTACTTTGTGGTACGTAGCCCAGCTCAGATGAGTTAATTTTGTAACTCTCACCCAAGGTTTTAGTAACCTTGGCTAGTTCCTTAGCTTCGGTGTAGACAGTTAAGACATCTTCTCCCTCTTCAACATCAACAGCTCCAGCATCGATAGCAACTAAAGTAGCTTCATCCATGTCGCCAGTCTCTAATACGATAATGCCTCTTCTATCGAACTGATAAGCTACGGCGCCTGATTCGGCGATATTGCCGCCATTTTTAGAAAAAGCGGTACGGATATCTGAATAGGCTCTGTTCTTATTATCGGTAGCCGCCTCGACAATCACAGCTATGCCGCCTGGGCCGTAACCTTCATAGATAATTTCTTGAATCTGTTCACCTTCTAGTTGACCGCTACCACGAGCTACTGCTTTGTCGATATTGGCATTGGGCATATTAGCAACTCTAGCTTTATCTATAGCTAGGCGCAGACGGAAATTAATCTCAGGATCTGATCCATCTCGAGCAGCGATAGCAATGGCGTTACCTAGCTTGGTAAACTCTTTGCCTCGCTTAGCATCGGCGGCGCCTTTTTTGTGTTTGATAGAGTGCCATTTTGAGTGACCAGACATTCAGATATTCCTTCCCTGACTCTTAGATATTCTTAATATTAGCTTCTTTGAGGATCGACTCATCTAGTTCAGTAGGAGCTCCAGTTAATGGATCGCGGCCATCGCCAGTTTTTGGAAAAGCCATGACTTCACGGATGTTAGGTTCTCCAGCTAGTATCATTAATAATCTATCGAATCCATAGGCTATACCGCCATGTGGTGGAGTGCCGTATTTAAAGGCTTCTAGTATATGCCCAAATCGCCTATCAATCTCTTGCTCATCTAACTCAAGCAGCTCAAATACTTTATGCTGCAAGTTAGAATCACTAATTCTCATCGATCCACCAGCTATTTCAAAACCATTTAATACCAAATCATAGGCATCAGCTCTAACTTCCTTAGGCTTACTCTCTAGCTTATCGATATCTTCTACTAGTGGAGCTGTGAAGGGGTGGTGCATAGCCTCTAATCTACCTTCTTTTTCTTCAAACATAGGAAAGTCAGTAATCCAGACAAAAGCTAGTTCATTAGGGTCGTTAGGATCTTTTCTCAAATCCGGCTTATCAGTGCCATATTTTTCCACAGCCTCATCGTAACTTAGCTGTTTGAAGTCAACACTGATCTTTTTCTCGGATGCAACCTGTTTAACTAGCTCGCGCATCATCGCTTCGTTAGTCTCTAATACGTCATCTCTTGCCACAAACGACATCTCTATATCGATTTGAGTAAACTCAGGCTGCCGATCACCTCTTTGATCTTCATCACGCAAGCACTTAGCAATCTGGAAGTATTTACCGACTCCTGCCACCATCAACAGCTGTTTAAACTGCTGTGGTGATTGAGGTAGTACATAGAACTTACCACTGTGCAGCCTTGAAGGCACGATATATTCCCTAGCACCTTCTGGAGTACCTTTAGTTAGCATTGGTGTATCTATCTCTAAAAAGTCATTGTTTGATAGGTAGTTTCTGATAAATTGCAGGCTTTTATGTCTAAGCTTGAGGTTTTTGCTCATCCGTTCTGAGCGCATATCTAAGTAGCGATACTTGAGCCTAACTTCTTCGTTAATACTAATGGTATCTTTCTTGATCTCTATGGGTAGTTCTTCTGATTTATTAACTACTTTAATATCACTAGCTTTAAGTTCGATTTTGCCAGTTTCAAGATTGGGGTTAATAAACTTCTCACCCCTAGCTTTAACCTCGCCAGTAACCTCTACTACCCACTCTGGGCCTACTTTAGGTAGTTCGTCGCTAGAGATAACTATCTGCAGAAGACCACTAGGATCTCGTAAGTCTATAAAGGCCATTTTGCCCATATCTCGAATGCTATGCACCCAGCCACAGACAGTTACTTCTTGACCGAGAGATTCAGGAGTTTGATTGATACTCATATATTTCATCTATTCTAGTATCAACGATATTGCTAAGATTGGCAAATAGGTATCAGGTTAAACTAGCAAAGACAGCAACCTAAAACAGTTATGATACAATGGGGCTCATGAATAATAATCACACCAACACAGATAAACAAAAAGAGCGTTCATTAGTACTAGAATTCATCGCTAATAACGCTGCTAAAAAGGATTTTACTAGCTGGCTCAATGCTAATTATGATCAGCAGTTTTCTGAAGAAGCTGACTGGGATAAAATCCGCAGTGAAGTTAGAACGAATGAAGCTATTAAAACTACCGCACTACATAACTATGCCGGTACGTTGACAGATCAAGAAGATGTTAATAAGTTGCTCAAAGAAGTAGAAAAAGAAACCGAAAAAGCCGAGGAGACAGTCTCGAAAATGTATGATATCGCCAATAACCACAGACTAAGGCCAGTCGTTGGTGGAGCTTGTATTTTAGGTGGGTTTTTATTGCTAGTTGCTGCGGCTGGATTAATCACTGGATTTACAGATCTAGTCACTGCCCCTGAGATACGAAACTACATAGCGGCTCTAGGTCTAGTTTACGGCCTACTAACTGTCTTTGCCGGTATTTTATTGATTCTAGAGTAGGTATAAAATACCTAAGAAGCCTACTAGTAGCAAGAACACTACCCCGCCCCACATACCGTAATACAGTTTCGGTTGGGATATGCGTGTAGCTAGATACACAAAGTAACCCAGTATTATCCACAAAGCAGTAACAGCTACTGAAATTTTATCGACAAATAGCAGTATTGACCCTGCTAGAGCCACTACAAACATCGGCATCCAGGGGAAGAATGGTGCTTTAAAAGGCCTGTTTAGATACGGTCTTTGTTTGCGGAATTTAAGCAGTGATATGGCGATAGTAATTAGCACTATTAAATAAACCGTGTTGCCGATATAGGCGGTGAAGGCTACCGAATTAGTAAGTAGCAAGAATACTGCTAGGATTAATACTCCTAAAATCGATCTATGGGGTACATCAAACTTATTGACTTTAGAAAATACTGATCGCATGTAGCCTTGACGAGACAAGGCATACAGTCTCCTGGAGGATACTAAAGTAGCCGCTATTAAGGAACCAGTTGTAGCCATAATGGCGGCTGGTAGAACAATCCACATACCAACAGCTCCCAGCTGTTCAGCAGCTAGGAGCAGGGGTGCATCAGCTTCAGCTAAACTGCTGGGTGATACTAGCTTAAGAGCTGCATACGATACAGATGCAAATATCACTGTAGCTACCACTATAGTAATCATCAAAGCTTTAGGGATGTTTTTGCCTGGATCTTTAGCTTCACCAGCAACCGAGGCGATATATTCATAACCAACAAAAGCGGTAAAGACTATGGCAGTACCAGCGATTATAGGCAGTAGATTGAGAGGTACTTGAGAGATAAACTCACCAGGAGCATATGTATCTGAACCAACTAGAGCTAAGGCTACGAAACTCAGCAGCAAGAAAACCAAGGTTGTTTCGGTAAAGACTTCGCCACGACCCGTGGTTGAAGCGCCCAAAAGATTGAGTAAACCAACAAGAATCAATCCGACCAAAGCAATTATCAGTGGGTTGATACTGATGAAGAAGTTGGCATAAAAAGCTAGGCCCAAAGCATTAATTACTAAGTAACTAACGTCGCCTAGGAGTACTAGCCAGGAGAATATGAAGGGATAGTACTTATGCCTGGTAGTAGAAAATACTAGTTCTATACTTGAACCCGATCTAGGTATAGTTGTACCTAATTCGGCATAAAGCAATGCCCCCATAAAGGCCAATACTCCACCTAAGATAAACGATAGCGGCAAGAAATCTCCTGCTACGGCAGCTCCTGGGCTAAGTAATACAAAAATGCCGCCGCCAACTGTACCGCCTACACCAATAACACATAGCGTGAGTAAGCCCAAACTCTTTTGTAGTTTGTCCTTGGGCAGGTTAATAAACATAATTATAGTGTATCAGAGTTGACAAAGCTTGTGCTTTTGCGACATACTAGTGACATGGTTACCAAGACTAGTTTCTTGGCAAGCAAAAATAAAAAATTAACAAAACAGACATAATCTAGAATAATAGTCACCTTTGAAACAAGTTGACGGTGTCTTGGTCTATGTTAAAAAACAAAAAGGAGTCAAAAATGGCTATCACTATCAATCAATACTCAACTACTCAAAAGATCGAAATTAAAGTAGCTGTTCCTGCTTAAAGGAGCAGAGTTTTATCGATTTTTTAAGCTCAGGCGTTAAAAATAGATAGTAACAAATCACATCTAAACTTCCTGGGCTATTTAGATTGAGTTAAAACTTTTTTATGGACGTATTTCTTGAAATCAGCTTAATTCTTGTAGTCGCTACTTTGATAGCGGCCGTGATGCAGCTGTTGAAACAGCCACTGATAATCGGTCACATAATTACCGGTTTATTGGTCGGTCCGACCGTTTTTGATCTAGTTCATTCAGCTGAAACAGTAGAGCTATTTTCCCATATGGGTATAGCTTTACTGTTGTTTATTATCGGCCTAGGGCTTAACCCTAGAGTTATTAAAGAAGTCGGCAAAATTGCCGTCATGACCGGTGTTGGGCAGATACTTTTCACCGCCAGTATAGGCTTTCTAATCGCTCAAGCCTTAGGATTTAGCGCTAACCACTCTATCTATATAGCAGCGGGCTTAAGTTTTTCCAGCACTATTATTATCCTTAAACTATTATCAGACCGTAAAGATACCCATAGACTATATGGCAAAATCGCCACTGGCTTCTTGCTAGTACAAGACATCGTAGCTGTTATGGCTCTTGTAGCTGTTACCGCTATGGGTCAAGATCAGTCCTTGGGTGAAGCTATGAGTAGCACTATATTAGCAGGTGTCGCCTTTATAGCAGCAATTGCTTTAATTTCGGTATATATCTTGCCTCACTTACAGAAATTCCTAGGAAAATCGCAAGAATTTCTATTCCTCTTTGCTATAGGCTGGGGTTTTGGTGTAGCTTCACTAGCTTACGCTATCGGCTTCTCGATTGAGATAGGCGCACTAGCTGCCGGTGTAGCTCTAGCTAGCTCACCATATGCCTTTGAAGTAGCTTCCAAGATGCGTCCACTTCGTGACTTCTTTATAGTCCTATTCTTCATTATCCTAGGTGCTGAGTTAGATATTATGAGCATTGGGGCCGGCATTATCCCAGCTATCGCCCTATCTATCTTTGTACTCATAGGTAACCAAATCATCGTCATGAGTATCATGAAGCTTCTAGGGTTTAAGAAGAAGACCGGCTTTAAGGCCGGTCTGACCGTAGCTCAGATCAGCGAATTCTCCTTGATATTACTCCTACTTGCCAGGGAGCAAGGCTTTATAACCGATGAAATCGTCTCTATGATGACTCTAGTAGCTATGATCACTATCGCAGTTAGCACCTATATGATTATTTACTCTGATAAACTATATGACTTACTAGAACCGGCCCTGAAGATATTTGAGCGCAAAAACACCAAAGAAAAGGCCGATAGTGGTGAAAAATATCATGTCATACTATTTGGCTACAAGACCGGTAGCCACGCACTGATTGACAGTTTTAAAAAGCTGGGTAAAAAATACCTAGTGGTAGATTACGATCCCGAAGTTATTGAGTCCATGAGTAAACAAAACATCAAGGCCCTGTATGGTGATGCCAACGACGCTGAATTCCTAGAAGACCTACCCCTAGACTCAGCCCAGATGGTAATTGCTGCGACTAGTGATTATGCTACTAATGCTTTAGTGGCTAGGCACGCTCTAGAGTGCAATCCCAAAGCTGTAGTGATTGCTAAAGCCGAAGAGTCCGATGAAGCCGACGCACTTTATGATATGGGAGTTCATTACGTTATGATGCCTCATTTCTTGGGCAGTAAAAACATTAGCCAAAAAATCATGAGGCACGGACTAAAAGCCCATGAGCAGTTTGCTCGAGCCAAACAAGAACATATCAATCACCTAGCCAAAAACCACCATTCCTAAGAATAAAGGTATAGAGCTAACTTCTACTCTATATCTGCTAAGTATTCAGATATAATCTCTGCAAATCTCTCACTAGTCTGAGGATTCTCCGGCAACCTCTCACCATTTATGAAGTAGGTAGGAGTGCCGATAACATCAATCTGATCACGAATAGCTACATCTCGCTCAACCCTAGAGCCAGCATTCTCAAAATCTTCCCTATATTGGTCGACATCCATATCTAGCTCTTCAGCGTAAGATTCAAATAAGCTGCGGATATTGGCGTTACCGCTCCACTGCGATTGTCTTTCAAATAGCATATCGTGCATCTGCCAAAACATATCTTGCCTTGCAGCAGCTTCTGAGGCTCTAGCCGCATCATAGGCTTGCGTGAGAAACGGTGAGTGACGGTAAACAAATTGTAAATCATCTGCAAATTCAACCTTGATATCCTTTAAGGCCCGATAGCCGACTTCACAAGCTGGACACTGAAAATCGCTATATTTTACTAAAGTTATCGGTGCATCACTTGGGCCTACCGCATTATCTTCTTCGGTAATCTCATGAGGGTTCTCTATCACCTCTCTTGGAGCAGAGTCCCTATCGCCAAAAGCTATAACTACACCTACCATTACTACTACTATTAAACCTAGTACTGCCCAGAAACCTTTACCCATTAGATTTACCCTCCTCACTTAAAAATTTACCTTTAATTTACTTCTCTTACAAAGATTATATCAGCTTTGGCTATCTTCTTCTTCCAGGCCAGAGGCTAATTTGTTGATTAATATCGGCGCTATCATGGTAGTACCGATACTCAATACAATTAGCGCAGTTAATAGATCATGATTGATGAGTCCGTAGGAGAATCCAGTAGCAGCAATCGCTAGCGTAACGTTAAGTTGAGGAGTGGTAGCAGCGCCCAAAAGCAAGCTTTCGCGTTTAGAGAAGTTAGTCATGCGACCGGCTAGAAAACCGCTACCGAACTTGGACAGGATTGAGCCTAGTAGTACCACTATAATTAATAGGTAGGCGCTAGGTGAGCTAAGTAGACCACTGATCTGCAATTCAGCACCAACCATGACAAAGAAAACAGGTATGAACATCCCGTAAGCGATAGCTCTGAGTTTAGCCTTGGTCAAACGATCATTGACCGATCCGCTCAAAACCAACCCAGCAAAGAATCCTGCCTCAGCAGGCTGCAAACCAAGTAATCCGAAAAGTATGACTGTACCTAATAATATGCTGATAATCAGCTGTAGCTCTTGCTCGAATTTTTTACTATCAAATTTAGTTAGGTATTCCTCAATTTTAGAAACAGATAGCCTCAAAGTTACTAGTGCTAGAGCTAGGAAGGTATAAAGTACAAGCAAAGGTAGGTCAGTACCGGTAGCCCGTTGAATTAGTATCGAGAAGAAAGTCACACTGACAATATCTAGCACTACGGTTGAGCCGATAATAGTATGACCAATTTTGCGTCTAGAAACGGCTCGCCCCTCTAATGAAGGCAGTACCACGGCAATAGATGAGGAGACAAGGGCGGCACCTAGTAAGAAACCGGCATCAAAGCTCATATTAAACATCACAGCAATAGCTAAGGCAACTAACAGTGGTATGATGCCGTTGATAGCACTGACAACTGTAACTTCATGTTTGACGTTACGGAAACTAGCAAAGCTAATCTCAAGACCGGCCATAAACATTAAAAATACTAGCCCTGTTTCTGAGAAAAAGTCAGTCACCTGATTGCTCTGGATAATATCAAAGCCTTCACTACCAAAAACAATACCCGATATTATTAGAGCTGTTACCCAAGGCAAGTGCAGTCTATTAAAGAACTCTGAGAAAAGCAGTCCTGCTGTTAGGATAATAAAAAATGTTAAAAACTCTACCATACAACTATAAGCTTAACATTAATCAAGATAACGAATAACTACTATTCCTGAGCCTCCGTGCCCACCGCCACTAGCAGCTAGATTGTTTCCGCCGCCACCGCCTCCGCCAGTATTAGCAGTAGCCGATATCTGTGATTGGGGTTGGTTATATGGACTGCCACCGAAACCGCCATTACCGCCGCCGCAACGACCTACCCCAATAGATCCACTCAAAATTGCGCCTCCGCCACCGCCAGCCACACAGCTACGACCTATCCCCCAAGAACTGGAGTTAAAACCGTGGCCACCATGACCACCTCTACTTGAGGCTGCGTGAATACCGACTGAGGCATATCCGCCACCGCCACCAGATGGTCTAGAGCTATGGTTACTCCCATTACCACCCCTATTACCTTGCCCTGATATGCCAGAACCACCTGAAGTATTACCTCTAGCTCCTCCGCCGCCGCCACTAGCACCACCTATACCGCTAGTACCCCTGCCGCCTCCGCCTCCGCCGCCACGAGCAACTATACTATCAAAAGAAGAGTTTTGACCATTAGCGCCTCGATTAGAGTTAGTTACAGAACCTGAACAACAAGCTCCACGACCACCACTGCCGACTCTAACTGTATAGGTACCGCTAGATAAAGTTAAAGTTCTAACTACTACGCCGCCAGCCCCGCCGCCACCGCCGCCATTGTTACCACCTCCTCCACCACCGCCTACTATTAGTACTTCTACCCGACCCTCATCTGATAGCATTCTAAAGTTACCGTTACCAGTGAACCTATGCACACGGTATGTTTCTCCGCTAATAGTAACTGTGGTTTGGGATCCGCCAGTAGCCTCTATACCATCACTATCGGTCTCAAAGACCCTCTCATTACCATAGGAAGTACCAAAGGAGTTAGTAGCATAAGCTCTGACATAGTAGGTGGTTTCTGGTTGGAGGTTAGTTAAGCTAACGCTAAAGGAGCCGGTGCCGGCACCTCGTCTAATCTCGTTATCACTCAAGGTCGGTGAGGCAGAGGTGGCGTAGACTATGCCACGAGCAGTTACACTAGCCCCACCATCATCAGCTACATTACCGCCTGTATTAGCAGAATCAGGTTCGATATTAGAGATAGCATCAGTGGTTACTAGGGGTAATCTTCTAGTAGGACCAGAGACGAATCTACCCCAACCACCTTGGGTGCCGCTATATAGTCTCAGTACAGCTCCTGAACGGTTGTAGCTAGAACCGGTTAGGTTCTGCCAACAGGCTCTAATGTGGAAGTCTATATAGTTATCAGTCTCTTGGTAAGCTTCTATCCAGAAGCTATAGATACTCTCGTCTAATACGTCATCTGTCTCGAAAGGTTCTATGACGTTAGCACCAAAGACGTTGTCTGAGTCTTCATCGGGCGTGCCGATGTTGTCTTGGTTGATGATGAAGGGTCTAGAACCAGGAGTTGGTTCACAAGTAGTTTCATCATAGATAGGTTTGATGTTAGTCACAAAACTAGTCTCTTCATCGTCTGTGACTATTCTTGACCAGGCAGCTCCTCTTTCGAAGCTAATGCCTCGTAAGACCTCGGCATTTGATTGGACTTGATTAGTAACTTCCGTACGTTCGATAGAGGCTTGACCAATTCTAGTGGCACGAGTAGAGAGAGTATATGCTCCGGCGATAACTGTGGAGAGGATGACTGTAGCAAGAAGAACCTCAACGATGGTTTCACCGCGAGAGTTAGAGGTAGATTTAAAGAGGTTGAACATTAACTACACCTCTCATCACGAAATACTAAACTAAATTGACCGTCACCACCAACTACAACTGCTACAAAATCACGATTTGCACCCTCAAAACACATTCCATACTCTACATTGGATGGAATCGGAACGATATTCTCATCTCTAAATCTAGCGATCTCCCCCTCTAAATCAGCCACATCGGTATCGCCAGCTTCTCTGGCGTAAGCAAACATGTACTGGCTGCTTGAATTTATTGATCTCATTTTTAAGAAAGCTATATCAGCTACCTCAGTTACGGAACCGTCATAATCTACAAAGCCACCTCTGTATTCTGTACCCCAACTTATATCGTTTTCCGACCTAGTATTTGGTACTAACCCTACGTCCATAGAGACAAGTTTATCAACTAGGTTCTCTAAAGATCCAAGACTCTCATCATACTCTATAGTTGAGGCTACCGACTGCACAACATAATTCTCGGGCGTATCTAAATCAAAAGACATATATAGGCCATTAGCTACACAAGATTGATTGCGACCAGCCTCTACAGCGTTACTATCAGCTGGAAAGGTCAAGACCCCTCCGGACTTAGCACAATCAACATCGCCGCGAAGATTTAGACCAGTACTAACATTGGTAATGTGGCGACGAAGTTGTGACTCCAGAGTCCTTACCGAATCAGTAAATTGAGCTTCTTGAGTCCTGCCAGCCACACTAGTAAAGGCTATAGTCAACATCAAACTAGATATAGCTACAAATAAAATTAATTCTAGGATAGTAAACCCTGAATTTGTGGCTAGTTTTTGTTTGCGTTGCTTGAGGCTCATACACCTTGGATTATAGCATATTGCTTATGCTAAAATGTGTTGCTACTACCTAAAGAAGACCTACCTATTGTCTATACAGTAAGCTATACCATTCTCTAAAGGCACCATAGCAGCTATATTCCTAGACCCTGCACCGTCGGTAGCAAAAGTCCCTTCCGAGTCACCACAGTAAGCCCCTGTTCGATAATAGATAGTACCCGAGCTTAGGCTAGTAGGATCGTTGCCGAACTGGTAGTCGTCTTCCAGTGGATCATTAAAAGTAGCACCTTGATTAGTTAAGTAGCCGTCCACAAAAGCGTTCATCTGCTGCAAGTCAGAATCGTTAGGATACCTACCGTTGTTGTTAGATGCATAAGTCTCGAGTGCGGACATAAATCTACCCAAGTCAGACCTTCTTTGAGAGTCTCTTTGAGTGCTCTGCAACTGCGGTAGAGCTAAGAATACGATTAGAAAGATTAGACCGGCAATAGCCAGCACCAAAACTACTTCAATAATAGTGAAGCCTTCTTGCTTTTGACTATCAAGTTTCCTTGATCTTAGTTTCTTGTTTATTGAATCAATATTTATCATAAATTTGTTGCCTATCCTTGATATTATATCTTTTAATTTTTTTAATCAAGCTTGTGCTTATATTTTATTTCATATCAGAGGTTTGCGCAACTAAGAACTTTTTGCTTAAAAATTCTTTCCTACAAAGATATGTTGCCGCCCACTAGACCGTAAACCGGTAGCAGTATAGCCCCGACCATAATGGCTGCTATCACCGCTAATACAACCATTAATAGTGGTTCGATAGTAGTAGAGATAGTCTTGATTTCATCATCCAACTCTTTCTCATAAAAATCTGCTGCTTTAGACATCATGCCGTCTATAGACCCGGACTTCTCACCGATACTAATCATCTGTGGTACTAGGGATAGGAAGTGCTCACTATCTTGCAGAGACTCTGATAGCTGCTTACCGCCTCTGACTTTACCGGCGGCTTTAATAATATCATCAGCGACCAGCGCGTTGTTAACGGCTCTAGCGGTAATTCGCAACATCTCTAACATCTGTACTCCACTCTGCATCAATATAGCTCCAGTTCTAGCGAATCGAGCCATATATAGTTTCTTAAATAACTTACCAAATAGCGGCACTTTCATCTTAAATGCATCAAAACGCCTTTGGCCGCTTTCAGTATCGATATATTTCTTTACTAGAAATACACCACCAGCCAAGATTATTATAACCAGCCACCATAGCTTGGTTATGACATTGGACATCTTGAGCATGATATCGGTTGTTAGAGGTAAGTCTTGATTTAAATCTGCGTACAGTAACTCTATCTGTGGTAAAACTGTAGTTAACATAAAGATAATAACTGCAGCTATAACAAATAGTACTATAGCTGGATACACCAAAGCACCTCTAACCTTAGAGACCATCTCGGCATCTTTTTCAGTCTGATCGGCTATTCGCTTGAGTGATTCATCTAGCATTCCCGAAGCTTCACCCGCAGCTATAAGGCTAACTACTACATCGCTAAAGACTTTGGGGTGTTTACCCATAGCATCTGCTAGAGGTGTGCCGCCCTCAACATCTGATACAACCTGCATCAAGATAGTAACTAAAGCTTTGCTATCTAGCTGTTCTATAACTGTTCTTAAAGACTGAGTTAGTGGCAATCCAGCACCAACTAGTGTTGATAGCTGGCGGAAAAAGACAATCTTGTCTTTGGAGCTAATTTTATTACTAGAAGAAAACCTATTACTACCAGAGGTCTGTACCTCTATATTAGTAGGCATTAACCCTTGATCAGTAATTAATTTAACGGCATCGGCCTGAGACTGAGCCTGAACAGTGGCTTTAATTTCCTCATGCGTTTTAGGGTCTCTAGCGGTGTATTTAAAGGTCAACATATCAAGCTAATCCCTATCTGAATCAAATGGATTAGTGGCAGAATCGCCTCCAATAGTTATCTCTTCTGTAGGGTTAATGGCATCTTCATTAAATATAGCGCTATCGGGATGTGAGAAATTAGATGAGAGTTCGTTAACCTCCATCACCGACTCGGCCCTATCCTCAGGTGTAGTTATCAAAGCTGCAGCTATGAAGAAAGAAGCTATGAAACTCATAACAGCTATTAATGATATGGCGATGATATCTTTTTGCTCTAACATTACTGCACCACCCTTTGTGGATAATTAAGATTCTTGGTCGGCTGATAATAGGTTTTAAGTCTAATATCAGCTCTCAATGTATTATCAGAACCAAATAATTCAATAGCTGTAATTTCAAATGGCCGTATAGAAGTATCTAAAGAGTTGATAAAGGCTTGAATATCATCATATGATCCACCGACTTCTATGCGAAAGTGAACATCATATGGCACGGGTGTAGGAGATGGACCCGGTACAGCTCCCTCCTCATCCACTCCACTAAAAGCTACTAGCTGTACTCCGCTTAAATCAGCTAGTTTTTTCATCGAAGCAGCTAGAGCTGGAAAGTCATATATATGAGGCAAAGCATCTAAAACTACGCTAGAGTCTGGGCTAGCTGGTGTACCGCTAGCTGAGTTGAGTACGTCAAACTCAGGCTTCATCTGCTCGTAGGCCTCGATATTAGATTCTAGTACTGTTCGAGCCTCTCTTTGGGCCGAGTAGACTCTGCCGCTGTAGCTCCAAAGGTCAAATAAGAACTTCAAAAATACCAACGAGAAAGATATAACTATCACAGATATTATGACCGATGCCATCATGGTCGATTTGATTTTATCTATCTTGGTATCTTTGGTGAGGTTTATATCAAATAAATTCATGGCTACTCCTCAACCTCGATTGAATCATCGAAAATAACCTCGCCAGAATCATCTTCATCAGCAACTACACCATTAGCAGAGATTCTAACTGATGGGTAGCGAGCGTCAAATATAGCAGGGTCAAACTCCATAGTGATTCTAAAGTTAGCATTCTGAGTAGCTGCATCGATACTCATTACCGATCTAACATCCTCAAAAGCCGCCAAGGGGCTGGAAAAACTAGTTGAATCACCGTTAGAATCTACTGATTGCGCCTGATAGAGAGTAGCCTTGTAGGTATCGACCAGCGCATTAAAATCTCTAATGCTTCTAGCATTACCGGTGATTTCTAGGATTTGGCGATCCATATCTAGTCTGACTGAGCTCAAACGCACACCTTCTGGAGTCAGTGACTGCAGATACTCAAAAAGTCGATCAATTTTAGGTTTTTGCAAGTGCAGTTCTGGTAATACTTGTAGCTGGTTTTGGACAGTTATTAATTCAATAACATCTTCTTTGTCTGCTAGTTCTTGGCTTAAGGCCTCAACATTCTCTCGAGTATTATTAACTACTACCCATTGAGCGGCTATAATAATTAAGGAAATAATTACTAAGACTATCGCGCCGCCTCCTGCAAAAATAGACCAGCCGACCACCTTGTTACGCTGCCGCCTAGCGTTAATATAGTCTTTCTTGATATCTGGGAGTAAGTTAATGGTTATCATTCTTCAGCCCTCAATCCTAAACCTAAAGCCGTAGCATAGTGACTAGATAATCTAATCAACTCATTGTATTGGCTGGGAGAATAGGAGATGTTCTGCCAAGGATTGCCGATCTCTACCTGTATACCGGTTCTATTGGCTATATATAAAGGCAGTCCTGGTAATGCCGATGCCCCACCAGTAACTACTATGCGGTCTAGCTTAGCTCCGGAGTATCGATCGGAGAAGAACTTAATCGATTTACTAATCTCGCTAATTAAATTCTCTACAACGTTCTCTAGTGCCTTATATATTTGCCCCTCCGCCTTATCAGTGCTTAACCCAAACTTATAAACAAACTGCTGGGCTTGATTAGCATCTAGGTTTAAATTCTGAGCTACTGTTTTAACGAATGATTGACCACCTACAGGTACCGATCTGATTAATCTTGGCTTATCACCAACCGTGATAACTAAATCAGTGTTTAGATAGCCTAAATCAAGCAACAAGCTAGAGCCACTGTAGCCACTACTGACTAGGGATCTAGTTAAAGCGATAGCATCTGGTTCAAAAGCAATAGTATTAAGTCCTAAATCATCGATTAGGTTCATGCGCTCTTCTGCAAAGTCTTTATTCACACTAACGATCAATACCTCTAGTTTATCCTCATCAACTAAAGACGGGCCTAGAGGCACCCAGTCAACTTTGACCTCATCTATCGATGTCGGTACATGGCTCTCTAGCTGATACTCGACTGTTTTCTTAAGCTCTGCACCTGATAGTTTAGGAAAATCTACTACGGAAGCAAATATTTTCTTGGTAGGTATACCAGCCACTACGTTTTTTTCGCTGATACCGGCATCTTTGATTAGTTTCTCAATAGTCTTTTTTAGGGATTGTAAGTCTTGCTTAGAATCGCTTTCTGCAATCCTAGGATCTATAGGTACTGACGCATAGGACATGATGTTCTTGGGTATATCTACACCCTTAAGCTGTACAGCTCGCACAGCCGTAGAGCCTATATCTAGGGCAAAGAAACTGTCCTTGATTTTATTTGATAAAAAATTAGCCATAGCTTGTAGTAATTTTAGCACAAGCGTTAAGTGGTGGGAAGAGCTAAAAACCGATGTTTGATGCTAATTTAAAACAGTGGTGGTAAATCGACTAATTGCTGAACTTGTAGATCCGGCGTGGGCACACCTTCAGCAAAAACAAAGAAAGGTGCTCGAATAAACATATCTGGAGAAAATCGGAAGATTTCAGCCGGCTCCCTATCTCGATCGCCTGATATACCACCGTGTGTACGTTTTAGATCTAGCCTATCAGCCACTACCACACCAGTAACCCTAAGTTGATCGCCACAAACATCGGTACCTAGATTCTCATGATTAGAACAAGTATCTATTACTCCGCCACCGCCTTCATCTCTAGGTATGGCGTATAGCATAGCGTTAATCTCTTCTACTCCGCTTTCTATTAATATATTACCCTTGGCAATGATTGCTACGTTATTTGATCGATACTGAGAGCTGCTGCCCTGGTATCTGATATCGCTAGTAATAGTGATATCGCCATCAGCTATCAAAGTTAGTCTGCGGTTGTTGGCATTTCCTAGGTTACCGTTGGTAATTCTAATATTGGTATTATCACCACCATATACTTGAATATCATTACTGCTACCGAATAAGCCAGCTAGAGATATGTTGTTGGTGTTGTTAGGCACAACCGCCTGGTCTTTATCTAACATAGTAAATAGATCCGACATACATCTATAGGCATCGTTGCCTAAGAAACCTTGGTTTGGTTCATTAGCAAAGGCTAGAGCGTCATTACCAGGTGAGGCTGTAAAGAAACTAGACGCCGATACATTATTGCCAACTCCTACGGCCGTGCCAAAACGACTAATTACATCTAGTGCATAGGCAGCATACTCTACCAATGAACCGTAGTCGCTAGAGCCTGTGCCAGTCCTAGCAGCACTTATGAAAGCTCTAGAAGCATCTACAGGTGAGCAGCCGGTAAGTGGATTACTGCCGCCAGCAAAGGATACGCCGGAGAATATATCGTTACGAGATACTTGGAAATAGGCCTGGGTGGTTACCCTACTCTCGTCGCCGCAATCATCGACATTATCAGAAGTTCTGACCGGTTCTGGATCATTACTGAAAGGCGCTCCTCGGTAACTAGAACCATCACTCCAACCAGATGTTGGATTAGAATAAGCTATGAAACAATAAACTGTATCTTCTGGGTCTGAATTAGGAATAGTGTGGGTATACTCAAAAGTTCTACCACCTGCACCACGTGATATTTGGCCGCTAAAGGTCTGTCTATCAACTCTCTGGTCGTTACGATAAACATCTAAAGTAGTTGTTACTCCGCTAGATGTACCCCCTGAGGCTCCCGAGTTATTAATCGCTGATGGAGCTGAAGTAACGTCACCGTTATTAACTACATTAACTAATATCTCTAGATCGGTGCCGTTGATTCCTGGTGTTACATAGTTGTCATCACCAGATATAGTAATATTGCTTAACTCAAACTGCTGGTTGTATACCCTAGTACTGCCAGAACTAGTGCTATAGCCGCTATCTTCTACTCTTCTAGTCGGCCTAACTTGTTCTTGGCGAGAATTACCGGCTCTAAATTCAAATCTAATCTGAACGTTATGCGGAGCATCATCCCTAACCCTATATGTTGTTGAGTGGTTTCTGCTACTACCCCGGCTTAAACCACTACCACTGCCTGAGGACGAACTGGAGCTAACCAAATACTGGCTACCACTAGTTACCCTGATGCGATAATCGTAGCCTCGTCCATTGTCAGTGCCGCTATTTCTAACTGTACCTCTAACTGTTATATCCTGACCTGGCTTAGGAGTGGTCGAACTACCTGAAACGCTAATACTAGTATCGTATCTATAATAGGTTGATTGCCAGTTATATGTAAATGTGGCAGTTGCGGGAGAGCCGTTCCTAATAGTCCCACTACTATTACTTGAACTCCAACTACCACCACTAACAGTGCCGCTAGGAGTACCAGAAACACTAACGCTGTAGCTAGCTGGACCAGTGCCGTCAACGCAACCACAACGTAAATTACCAAAACTAGTACTACCCCCTGATATTGTACTGCTTCTAGACCCATTCATATTGGAGCTAAAGTTAGCAGTCACTCCTGACACATTTCCGGTCACTCCGGTCCTAGTGTCTCTATGAGTAGCCCTAACATTAACTACCCCCCACTGATTACAACCCTCGTTGGCGTAAACCTCTTCAGCGGAAACTAGGGAGACTAGAGCCACTGAAGCAAAAAGCATAATAGTGGCTACACTGAGTTTTTTGAGAATTCTTACCATGGCGTTACTATCCCTAATTCTACAATTCTATTAGCTATAGCACTTAAGGGTCCGACCGACTCTTCTAAATATACGAAGTAGTAATAGGCATCGTATTCACCCTCTGCCTCTATGTAATTGAGTTTGCCTAGATTTATATCAGAATAATTATCGATTTCGTCATATTGCTGTACAAACTCTCTAGCATTTAGCAACCACAACTCAGCATCCCAAGATAGTTCGTCGCTATAACCAAACTGCAGTGAGTAGCTCAACTCTGGATTGTCATGATAGTTATGAACTAAGCGATTGTCATTTCTAATAGCTTCCAGAGCTTCATCAGCAGTTATGTTGCCGGCTGTAAGTTCTGAATGATAATACTCGGCCTGCTCTCTAGCATATTCTCTATCGGCAGCTATCGCTCCTTCATCTCCTAATCGAGACTCGACTTCCTCTGGTAGAGATTCACCCATCTCTTCTGGCGGTACATAATCATCAGCTAGTGTGCCGAAATAGAATATAAAGGCATAGCCCCTAGCTTCGCCTTCTGGAGACTCCATAATCTGATCTTCCATAGCTAGCCTAAAACCGACTAACCTAACCCAAGCATTGGTCTCTACAAGCTCTGGGTCGTAGCTATCATATTTCTCTATAGTTTCTCTGATTAAATCATCGGATATTTCTACACCGTATTCATCGGCTAAAACCTTAAAGGTTAGACCCTCTTCAATAGCTTGGCGCATAATTTCTGGATCTATACCTACTTCTCTAGCGCCATCTATATAAGGAGCTATATCATCTTCACTAAAAGACACTCCCTCTATATTGAAGGCTTCTTCGCTATCTGTGCTATCGCTCAACCTATCCAAGGGATCGGTTGTTACCCAAGCAAATACCGCCAAGATTAATAGTGTAGCTATTAATGCAGCTATTTTGACTGAGCGATTGTTTAGCTTGTCGTTGCCAGAGCCTGGCTTTTGCAACCTGAAATGCTTCCAGCCAGAACTAGAGGAACTGCTTGTATCAACAGTTGCTTTTTGGTTGGCTTCTTCCTGATTAGGTTTCTTGGCCATAACTTTTATTTAATAATCCTCTTTTGCTTAATAATTAGTTTAGCATAAGTAGTTATACATAAGTCAACGCTTATGTTTTTATTATACCCTTACAGACTATCAGACTATATAAACTAGGGTTAGTCGTTTCAGTAGTTAATATCTGTTAGAATATTAATAATTATGAGTTCACTATCTATCGGCATAGTTGGTCTGCCCAATGTCGGCAAATCAACCCTATTTAACGCCTTAACCAAAAACCACGTCTTAGCGGCTAATTATCCTTTTGCAACTATCGACCCCAATGTCGGTGTTGTCGGTGTACCCGATCATAGGCTAAAAGAACTATCCAAACTACATCCAGAATCACCGATAGTTGCTGCTGAGGTGCATTTTACCGATATTGCCGGTTTGGTAGCCGGAGCCTCTAAAGGAGAGGGTTTGGGCAATAAGTTCTTGGCCAATATCCGCGAAACTGCAGCTATAGCTCAAGTTGTCAGAGCTTTTGATGATAGCAATGTTACTCACGTTAGTAACGACATTAATCCACAAAAAGACATCGAGACTATCAATACGGAACTAATATTGGCCGATTTAGATACTGTTAATAAAAGAATCGAATCCCTAGCTAAAATAGCTAAGTCTGATACCAAAATAGCCAAAGACCTACAGACCCTTCAAAGCCTGCAGCAAGCACTGGATCAAGGAGAGTTGATCAAAAATTTTGTTCAAAATCAAGATGTTGAGCAGTTCGTTATCGATAAACAACTAACTCACGATAACCAGGTCTTGATAAGTCAGCTTTTAACAGCCAAGCCAATGCTAATAGTCTTCAATGTCGATGAGGCTACTTTGATGGATAACTTCAAGCTTGAACAGCTTGCAAAAATCGCTTCCCCCAACCCATCGGTCTTTATCTGCGCTAAATTGGAATCGGAACTACAAGACTTGAGCGAATCAGAGGCAGCTGAACTGCTTGGAGAGTACGGGCAAAAAGAATCCGGTCTAATTCAGCTTATCCAGACAAGCTACCAACTACTTAAGCTAATTAGCTTCTTTACTGTAGGCGAAAAAGAGATTAGAGCCTGGACTATCAAGCAAGGATATAAAGCGCCCCAGGCAGCCGGAGTTATTCATGGTGATTTCGAAAAAGGCTTCATAGCCGCTGATATTATCAACTGGGAAGATTTGGTTGAAGCTGGATCCAGGACTCAAGCTAAGTCTTTAGGCAAAATTCGTAGTGAAGGCCGAGAGTATGTCATGCAAGATGGAGATGTAGCTGAATTTAAGTTCAATGTCTAGTTACTAGGCTTTAAACTCTTTAGTAGATAGAATCGTTCAACGTTGCCTTTAGCACCAGAGACACTAGAGTCAGCTTTATCTACTACCTGGTAATAATTCCTAGCCCAAGATTCAAAATCCTTTAATATACTTCTCCTTAAGCGATCGTTTTTAATCACGCCTTTATGTTTAGAGGCATCTTTAACGCCAGCCTCAAACTGAGGCTTACACATAGCCACTATTACGCCTTCTGGTTTAATCAATCTAGCAACACTAGGCAGTATCTGTCTGAGTGATATGAACGATACATCAATAACAGCGATATCGGCTGCTTCTGGTAGAGCGGCCTCTCTAATGTCGGTCTTCTCCATCACTACAACCTTGGAACTACCCCTGATACGCTCATGTAGCTGGTTAGTGCCGACATCGACCGCATAGACTCTTTTCGCTCCTTGTTGTAATACAAAGTCACTAAACCCACCAGTAGAAGATCCGACATCTAAAACGACTTTTCCTTTAAAATCTAGCTTGAACTTTTCATTAGCCGACTCTAACTTAAAACCGGCCCTAGATACATATTTGATCGGAGCTTTCACTTCTATATCGACTTCACTGTTAGCATCTAGCTGCCAGCCAGGCTTATCTATCCGCCTGCCATCAACCTGGACTTGGCCCGACATAATCAAGGCCGCTGCTTGCGTGCGTGATTCAGCTAGACCATGACTGTGTAGATACTGATCTAACCTAGTCTTATCTGCCATAAAAATACCTAAACTCTCTCAACATAGCTACCATTTCTGGTATCTACCAATAGATTATCGCCCTCCTTAATAAAGAGCGGTACTTGTATCTTGAGCCCTGTCTCTAGAGTGCAGCGCTTTAAAACATTACCGGCACTATCACCCTTAACGTTAGGTTCGGCTTCAACTACTCGATACTCTACCTTAATAGGCAGTTCAAGATCTACTAGTTTAGAGTCGATATATAGTAAATCTACCTCTAAACTTTCTTTTAGATAACTAGCCTTATCACCTATTAATTCTAAGCTTAGAGCTACTTGCTCATAATCATCTAGCCGCAAAAAGTAGGCATTGTCACTATCGGAATAAAGATACTGGGCGGAGGTAGTATCGGCCTCAATGGCAGCCACTTTATCATTGCCTTTAAAAGTCCTGGCTAAAGTCGAGCCATCGTGAAGGTTTTTGAGTTTAGTTTTAACTACACCACCACCTCTTCCCATAGCGCTGTGGGAATACTCCATAACTTTGTAGGGCTTATCATCAACATTGATTAATACGCCCTTTTTTAGATCGGTAATACCATAATCCATAGCTACTGCCCCTTAATCTAATAGATTTTAATATCTATACTTACTCTGATACAAAAGGCATTAAAGCGATGTGTCTAGCTCGCTTAACAGCTTTAGCTAGCTGGTTTTGCTGTGCCTCGCTTAGGCCAGTTTTGCGTCTAGGTTCTATCTGACCAAACATATTGATATAGCGTTGCAAAGTTTTGATATCTTTGTAATCAAAAACTTTCGGCATACGCATTCGTGGTTTTGCTGTCATTTATCTATTCCTTTAACTTAACTTAATTAATCTCTAAAAAGGTATCTCACTTAAGTCCACCTCTTCGTCTAGGTCCTCGATCTCAACATCGTCACCCTTTTTACTGGGTTTAGAGCTTTTGGCAGAATCGCTTGTTGTTGACTCTGATCCACCAGGACCATCAAGAAAGTTGATTTCACTGGCTACTATCTCTGTGCGGTAGTTCTTTTTACCATCATCACCTTCCCATGAACGAGTGTGCAATCTACCGACCACCATCACCCTTCGGCCCTTGGCCAGATACTGCTCAGCTAATTCAGCTAGCTTAGCCCAAGCCACTACATTATGAAAGTCGGCCTGTTCTTGCTGATCACCGTTCTGATCGGTCCAGACTCGATTGGTAGCTATGCCAAAAGTAGCAACCGACTGACCGCTAGGGACTGTCTTAAGTTCAGGGTCCCTAGTTAAATTACCTACTAATATTACTTGATTGAAACTACGAGCCATCTTATCCCTCCTTCTCGTTGTTTAATTTTCTAACCTTTATCACTATTTCCTACCTATTTTTCACTATCTTCACTACTCTTAGCAGTTGATTTAGCCTTTGCCGGCTTATCTTCTGCGTCACTGTCACTCTTGTTCCTACCTTCATCATCACTGTCTAACAGTTCTGAGTCTGGATTAAACTTAACTACGAGGTGTCTAATTACCTGGTCGTTAAGTTTAAGTGCTTGCTCTAAATCCTCAACCTTGGTCGATTCCATCTCTAATACATAAAAGAAATAGATAGCAAAGTTGTGCTTATTGATAGGATAGGCTAACTTGCGCTTGCCCCAATCATCTCGCTTGATGATTTTACCACCGCTAGTAGAAATTTCTTTCTCTAGCTGCTTAAGGGGTGTTTCTATATCGATCTCTAGATCGGGATGTAAAAGCACCGCCAACTCATATTTTTGCATAAAACTCCTTCCCTTGGTCTTCGCCCTACCGATTAGTCAAAACTAACATCACCGATAAGGAGAAAGGTTTATTTATTGATATTAAACCTATTATACCATATACATACAGCCCTAACTAAAACCTAAGTGCCCTCAACTATTACGACCAACTCTACGCTGGAAGTCCTACCTAAACGCGACTGGGCAACTACACTAATGGTGTTTATCCCTACCGGTAATACTAAGTTATAAGTAAAATTACCTTCACTATCTACCAATACCTCTTGGCCTTCAATTAATACCTGGCTACTGGAACTGGTAGAACCTACCACTTCAACATAGTCACTAGCTAATACCTGGTTATTGACGGGATGACTTATCTCTAAGGGTGGTGAGGAAAAGAGTATAGACAGCTGCCAAAGCATATAGACTAAAGCTAAGACAATAGCTGAGGAGATAGCTACCTGGACAGTTAAAGAGGAAGTAACTATAGGAGCAGATTGTCGACTGCGAAGTCTTAGTGGTTTGAGGTTGCGTCTAAACACAGGCTTTGGCCTCTTTTAAAAATTATTTACAACTACTAATAGATACTATAAATCATCACTCTCTAGCTCAGAGATATCCCTAACTAATACATCTCTAGGCCTAGAGCCATCGGGACCAGAGACAATGCCCTGCTCCTCTAATAGATCTAGTAACCTAGCAGCCCTAGAGTAGCCCACCCTAAGTCTTCTCTGGATCAAAGAGGCCGAGGCTTTACCAGACTCAATTACTAGCCTAGCTGCTTCGCTCAATAACTCATCATCGGCACCACCAATATCTCCCAAGGCATTGGCTCCGCCGCCAAGTTTAACCTGTTGGTTTAATACCTCATCGTTGTACTGCGGCTCTCTAGCTTCTCTTAAGAAGTCGGTAACCTGCCTGACCTCTTTTTCAGTTACAAATACTCCTTGGATACGTCTTGGCTTAATGAAGTCTGGAGCGCTAAAGAGCATATCTCCATTACCAAGTAACTTCTCAGCTCCAGCTTGGTCGATAATAGTGCGTGAGTCTACCTGTGATACGGTTGAAAAGCTGATTCTAGCTGGTACATTAGCCTTAATTAGGCCAGTAATAACGTTAACGCTAGGCCTTTGAGTGGCTAGCACTAAATGAATACCGGTTGCACGAGATTTCTGAGCTAATCTAACGATTAAGCTCTCAACATCTGAGGCTGCAATCATCATTAGATCTGCCATCTCGTCGATAACGATTAAGATATGTGGCATATGCTCATCAGACTGTGAAGAGTTATACTCACCGATATTACGCTTGCCAAGATCCGCAAACATTGAGTAGCGCCTATCCATCTCAGCTACTGCCCACTTTAGTGCCGAAATAGTTTTTTCTGGATCGATAATTACAGGGCTAAGTAAGTGCGGTATATCTCGGTAGAGACTGAGTTCAACCTGCTTAGGATCAACTAAGATTAGTTTCAAATCAGCCGGAGAGTTACGATACAGCAAGCTAAGTAGAAATGAATTAATCATCACCGACTTACCAGACCCTGTAGCACCGGCCACTAATAGATGGGGCATCTTAGCAAGATCAGTAACCTCGATATTTCCGGCCACACCCTTACCTAAAATGAAGCTAAGTGGTGATCTAGTCTTTTGCCATTCATCTGACTTGAGGATCTCACGCATCCTAACAATAGCCGTTTTTTCATTCGGCACCTCGATACCGACAGCACTTTTACCAGGGATTGGTGCTTCTACTCGCAGACTCTGGGCAGCTAGGTTCAAGGCTAGGTTGTGCTCTAGCTCGGTGATCTTGCTCAAACGCACACCGCTAGCAGGTTTTAGGGTGTACTGAGTAACGGTCGGACCGATATTGACCTCGTCCATAGTTACTTCTACCCCGAAACTAGCCAGAGTCTCTTCGATAATCTTGCCTTTTTCCTTGGGGTTGCCTGCGTTAGCCTGGCCTTGTTTATCCTCTAATAGCTCTGGGTTTGGCAATTTCCAGTCAGGATCATTACTAGCAACTAGCACTTCAGTTTCACCGCTGTCTTCTTTGCCAGAATCCTTACCGTCAGCTCTTGCTAGCGGCACCTTGGCATTAATCTTCATCTTTACCGGCTTGCCATCTTCACCAGCCAATTGAGAAGCGAAATCATCGCCACTATCCTTTTTACTGGTGCGCATATTCTTAAACAGCTCAATAACTTGAGTGATGGTGATATCTGAAGCCAAAATAGCTCCTATTACAGTAGTAGCTATCAAGATAATTACAGCTCCAGGAACACTCAATAGACTAGCTGAGCTACTTCCTAAGATGTAGCCTACTACCCCGCCGCCGACTCCATCGATAGCATCACTAAAGCTATTAACTCCGGCAAAAACAGAAAACAGGCCGGTTATAGCTAATAAAAGCAAGGTTAAACCTAGGTAATGTATACCTTTGAGTTGCTTGGTCTTGGCTGTAAACAACCTAATGGCAAGATAGATCAAAGCTAGAGGGAGCAAGAAAACTACTGAGCCAAACATCCAAGTTAAGCTACTAATAGCGCCATCTGTTAGTCTCCCGCCTGGGAAGAATATGGCGATTAGTAGTAGTATCCCCAAAGCCAGCACCGCTACAGCTGTTACCTCTCGGCCAACTCCAGATACAAGAGCCTCTTGCTCTTCTTTTTTGCTCTTGTCTTTAGCTTTGTTGGTTTTTTTTGCGGTCGATTTCTTAGCCATACTAGACATTATATAGGACGCACCGGCTATGATACAGAGCTGTTTACTATTTACTAACTCCTAGGTCTTCTTGGGGCCTAGTATTTTTTTACCTTTAGGCTTATTGGAAGATTCCACCATGTTAACCACCGGTATTACTACTGGAGCTCTTTGGGTCTCTTGGTACAAGAATCCACTAATACCGTCTCGCAAGTTCTGCTTAAAGTCTTTAATATCTGCTCTTCTAGCATGCTGGCGAGTAAAGCTGCGCATATAGTCACGCAAGTCATTAACTAAACTAGAACTCTCCTGCATATGGATGAAGCCTCTAGAGATAATGTCTGGACTAGATAGTAGCTGCTTACTTTTCTTATCCATAGTTAATACTGCTACAACTATGCCATCATCGGCCATCAGTAGCCTATCTTTAACTACTAGGTTAGGTACTACGTAGCCGTTTTGATCGACCAGTACCGATCCGGTAGGAACAGTTGACTCTTGCTTCATATTGCCAGATTTATCAAATTCTAACACCGCACCATTATCAACCAGTGTTACCTGATTTGGATTTAATCCTGCCTCTTTAGCTATACCTATGTACCTTTGCCTATGAAAGAATGGGCCGTGATTAGGCATGATGTATTTTGGCTTGGTCATATCGATCATCTGCTTAAGCTCATCTCTATTGGCATGACCCGATACGTGTAGTGGCCCGCAGCCATCGATTTCATGGGTAGTATGTTTAAGCACCGTAGCGCCTCGCCTCATCATAGCGTTAACGTTATCGGAAAAAGCTACCTCGTTGCCTGGAATTGGCGTAGAGCTTAGGACAACCGTATCGCCATCTTTAAGAGTAATGTGGTTATGATCGCCAACAGCCATACGCGATAACGCTGCATTAGGCTCTCCCTGACCACCCGTACAGATAACTGTTACTTCCTGGTCTTTTAGGTTCGATACATCCTTCATGGAGATTATGGTGCCTTTAGGTATCTTGATATAGCCGAGCTTAACAGATAGCTCAACTGTGGCTAGCATACTGCGACCGTCTATAGCTACTTTACGATTACTTTTAGCTGAAGCATCTATAATCATCTGCATACGGTTAATATTGCTAGAAAATGCAGATACTATGACTCTGCCTCGACTTTGAGATAGGATGTCATGAAAGCTTTGCTCTAAAGTATGCTCAGTTGGAGTTCTTCCAGGTCTTTCAGTGTTAGTACTTTCTGCCATTAACAGCAATACCCCTTCTTCGCCAACTTCTTTAAGTCTAGCTATATCAGAAGGCTGATTATCTAATGGCTCTGGGTCTAGCCTAAAGTCTCCAGTGTGAACAATCCTACCTACCGGAGTATCTATAACCAAGGTAGTAGAGTCGGGTATAGAGTGGGTGGTGCGCACGAGCTCAACAAAGAATGGGCCGACCTTAAGTCTCTCGTGGTTGTCGATATTCATCTCAACTAGTTCCGGCTGAAAGTCGGGATCGACCTCTTCGTTATCGGCGATCTGCTTCTCTACCATACCCACAGTAAATCTAGAACCATATATAGGGGCCGGTATTTTAGGTATCACATACCCGGTCGCACCGATGTGATCTAGGTGTCCGTGAGTAAATACGTAGCCTCTTACTTTATGCTTGATCGACTCTAGATAGGTAATATCTGGTATAGAGTAGTTAATACCTGGTAGATCTAGGCCTAGATTAAAACCGCAGTCTACTACGATAGCATCGTTACCGTATTCGATTATGGCCATATTCTTATTACCAACCCCATCTTGACCACCCATAGGGATGACCCTGAGTTTAGGTTCACCGCTATCTAATTGATTGGCTTTCTTTTGCTGCATAGCTAATCTAGCCTTATCGGCATCAGTTACCACATCATCGAACCTAGCTAGCTTATGGGCATCATCGTAGTTGCGCCTAAGCTCTCGCTCTACAGCTCTAGAGCTCTTACGAGAGACTCCGTTGCTGTTGTTATTGTTATTGCCTTTGTGATTATTGCCACCTTTATGGTGATTACCACTAGGCCTCCCCTGGTTTCTGTTACCACCTTTTTGGTGGTTATTTTGATTGTTATTAGACCTATTATCGGTCTTTTGTTGTTGTGACATTTTTAGTCTTCTCCTTATTAGTTAATTTTGTTAATTTAGTTTTCTAATTTATCTAAAATTTTAGGTATTAGTGCGAAATCATCTAGAAGTACTTGGCGCTGAGATCCATTGTATAGCGCAGCTGCTGGATGATATAGCGGTAGAATCGTTAAAGTTACCAAAATATCATCTTGACTGCTTGAGCCTTCCGTAGCTATGTTTTTAACCTTCACCTTCTTAGGCTGGCCATGCACTTGGCTAATACGCAGTTGAGGCAAGAAGTATTCCATACTGTGCCTACCTAAAGTTACTACCAATTTAGGGTCAATAACTTCAAGTTGACGCATTAGATATGGAAGGAATGCTGCCTTTTCCTCAGGTAAAGGATCGCGATTCTCTGGTGGTCGATACTTTACTATATTAGTGATAAAAACGCTAGACCTATCCATACCGATACTTGCCAGCATCTCATTTAAAAACTTCCCAGCAGCACCTACAAACGGCTCTCCCTGCTCGTCCTCACTCTTGCCAGGAGCTTCGCCGATGAAGACAACTTCTGCATCGGGACTACCGACTCCTGGCACTAGCTGAGTAGCTCCATCTCTGAGCTCAGCACACACCTCATTATCTATGATGCTTTGAGCTATTTCATCTAGCTTGGCTTGTTTATCCATACCTATCTTTTACGTTTAAACCCCTACTGGTTCCTTCAGAGTTGCAAAGAAGCTAATAATTAGCCTCTTTGCAAAAAACTACTCCTTTAAAGCCTTTTTACTTAGCTTCAAGCGACCCATATCATCGATACCGATCAGTTTAACTTTAATCACGTCACCTTCTTTAAGTTCATCTTCAACCTTATCTACATGCTTATCGGCAATCTCTGAGATGTGGAGCAGTCCATCTTTACCAGGTAAGACGTTAACGAAGGCACCGAAATCAGTTATTTTAACTACTTCTCCTTCGTAGACATTGCCGACTTCTGGATCAGTAGTAAGAGCCTTGATTATCTCTATAGCCTTATCGGCACCATCACTATTGCCACCTGCTGCTGCTATTAGTACTGTGCCGTCGTCCTTGATGTCTATCTGAGCACCGGTCTCATCGATGATGCCGTTGATGGTCTCGCCGCCTCGACCGATAACTTCACCGATCTTCTCTGGATTGATCTTGATAGTTACTATCTTGGGTGCGTTCTCATTTAGCTCCTTCCTAGGTTCAGCTAGAGTTTCCAGCATATGATCTAGAATGTGGGCTCGGCCTGCTTTAGCCTGAGCTAGTGCTTCTGCCATGATTTTTGGTGTAATTCCACCAACTTTGATATCCATCTGCAGGGCTGTAATGCCTTCACTGGTTCCTGCTACCTTAAAGTCCATATCGCCAGCGAAATCTTCTGCCCCAGCAATATCAGAGAGAATCTCATACTTGCCATCTGCCCCTATCATTAGACCCATAGCGATTCCCGATACCGGTCTTTTAATAGGTACGCCTGCGTCCATCAAACTTAAAACAGTTCCACAGACACTAGCCATCGAGGTAGAGCCATTACTGGTGGTTACCTCTGATACACTGCGTATTACGTAAGGAAACTCATCTTGGTTTGGAATCATTGGGGCTACTGCACGTTCTGCTAAAGCTCCGTGACCTATCTCACGCCTACCAGGAGTACGCATCGGTCTAACTTCACCGGTAGAGTAGCCTGGGAAATTATAGTGGTGCATAAAGTGTTTCTCACTATCTTCTTCCATGCTGTCGATCGCCATAGCATAACTAGACGATGCTAGAGTGGTGATATTTAGCACCTGAGTACTGCCTCTAGTAAACAGGGCTGAGCCGTGGGTTTTAGGTAAGACTCCTACTTCTGAGCTAAGCGGTCTAACCTCATCGCTCTTGCGATTATCCGGTCGTTTGCCTTCTTCCAAGATAGATCTTCGGACCTCGGCCTTAATGGCTGAGTCGAAACTTTCTGTAACGTGGGCTTTCTCGTATTTATCAGCATGCTTATCGGCAAAATGCTCTACAGCCTCTTCTTCTAGGTTAGAGATGGCACGGTGTCTTTCATAGTGACTCTCGTGTCTAACGGCTGGACCTAGCTTATCGCGCAAAAACTCCCTCATAGACTGTTCAAGTTCGGTGTCATCCTCATGCAGTTCATATTTCATCTCTTCAACACCGACCTTTTTAGCTAGTTCGTTCTGCAGTTCGATAACTGGCTGCAGAGATTTATGAGCTAACTCTAAAGCCTCGGCCATAGTCTTCTCATCTACTTCACTGGCACCGGCCTCTACCATCATGATGGCATCTTTAGTACCGGCCAGATTAAGATCTAGAGTGCTTTTAGCCATATCGCTATTGCTAGGATAGGCTACCAGCTTATCGTCGATTAGACCTACTCTAATACCGCTGATAGGGCCCTTAAACGGTGCGCCCGATAGGGTTAGAGCGCTAGAAGCTGCAATCATGGCGATAACGTCTATGGGGTGCTCCATATCGGCACTTAATACAGTAGTGACTACCTGAGTGTCGTTGCGAAAACCTTTAGGAAATAGTGGACGAATCGGTCGGTCGATCAACCTAGCAGTCAAAGTAGCGGTTTCTGATGGCCTACCCTCTCTCTTCATATATTTACTACCTGATATCTTACCGGTAGCATACATGCGCTCCTCATAATCTATGAGTAACGGGAAGAAATCTATGCCATCTCTAGCAGTCTTCTCTACTACGGCAGTACCCAAAACTACGGTATCGCCGTAACGCACTAAAGCTGCGCCGTCGGCCAAAAAAGCCATTCGGCCGGTTTCTATTGAGAGTTTTTTGCCACAAAACTCAGTTTCTACTTTTACTTGTTTTCCGTTAAACGGATGTATGATGTTACCCAAAACATCTCCTTTCTAGTTTGCGAGCAGGGGTCAGGTATTGAATGGAAAAGTTAATACCTACTTCCCTGATCGCCAAACAAATTATATTTAAATTTAGTTTATCTTGGTTACTTTTTTAAGTACTAATGTATCAAGATACAGGTGTTATTTGCGTAGTCCTAATTTAGCCACTAGCTTCTGATAGTTGTCGCTATCTTTACGCTTGAGATAGTCAAGCAGACGCTTACGTCTACCTACCATTTGTAGTAGCCCACGTCGAGAGTGCAGATCCTTTTTATGGATCTTTAGGTGCTCTGTCAAAGACTTGATTCGCTCAGTTAGTATACCGACTTGCACTTCGGTCGAACCGGTATCTGACTTGTGTGAACCAAGACCTGAAATAATCTCTTGTTTTTTATTGGACTTCACCATAACTCCTTACATAATAACAGTTATTAAGACCCCATACAACGCTAAACTCCCTTGCATAAAGCAGCTCAAGACTCCCTGTTGTTCTAGGCTGTAATAACTTTGTTGTTCAATTTTATATTGATTTCATGTCTCCACCATAGAGCCACAAAATTATTAGGTGATACTTTATGCTATTATCGTCTATTTGTCAATGGCTCTTATGAAATTATGAGTAGCTAGATCTGGATCTATTGCATCCTCAACACTCCACTCCCCTATACTCGTGCGACGTAAATAGCTTAGATATGCACCTGTGCTTAAGTCACTACCTATATCTCTAGCTAAACTACGTATGTAAGTGCCGCTACTAACATGGCAATTTATGTGAATTACAGGGTATTGATAGCTAATTAACTCAATTGAGTGGATGATGATTTGACGAGACTTAAGCTCGGTGTGACCACCCTCCCTGGCTGTCTTGTAAGCTCTTTTACCATCTACTTTGATAGCTGAGAACTGTGGTGGAACTTGTGATATTTCACCAGTAAATGAATTTAGGGCTTCAATCACTTCGTCTTCCGAGGGTTGATGTTGGCTAACGCTAGTTAGCTGACCTTCGCTATCATCACTGCTGCTGTTAGAACCTAGGGTAATCTTGGCTTCATAGGTTTTATCTAACTTCATAAAGCTATTTTGGCGTTTAGTGGCAGAGCCAACTAGAACTATTAGCAGGCCTGTAGCCATGGGGTCTAATGTGCCGGCGTGGCCCATCTTGGGTGGTTTATCGCCGTCTTTTAGTTGATGGCGTAATTTCCGTATAACATCGAAGCTACTCCACCTTTTTGGTTTATCGATTAACAGTACGCCTTCCATAGTCTATGACTGTGGCTGATTTTCATCATTTGAAGAAGCATCTAAATGCATGCTGTTATATGCCTCTTCGGCTGCCTTGCGAGCTGCGTCTATATCTATATGGCCCTCTTTGTTGGTGGGTGGATGATTACCGGCAGGTTTAGGTGAATCTGAAGCTTCATTGAAAGGAGCTGCTGCTCCACCTGTTGTTAGAGTTTGATTGTCGATGCCACTAACGTTCGATAAGCCGCTATCTAGATTGTTATCACTCGGTAAACTTGCGGTAGAGCTACTAGATTCTAAAGTTGAACCGGGAGTAAAGGTATCGATGCTATCACTACTAGGTGCAGCTGCACCTACACCACTTAGGCCTTGTGTGACTGCAGTATTATCAGAAATAGGTTGCGAACCTCCCTGCTTGATAGACTCTAATATGTTTTGTGACTCTAGGTCTTGCTGGTCTAGTTGTTGGTTAGTTTCTGGGCCTGGCTGTAGGTCTTGCTGACTAGTAGGTGGTTCTATAACTCTCTCTCTAGGCTTAGCATCTACTAGACTGGAGGCTACGTTTGAGTTGCTATCGGCTTTCTCGGTATTATCAGGTGCAGGTTCACTAACCTCTTCTTCCTCGATCAATGAACTGCCTACTTTAATCATGTCGGCAATAGCATCTGGTGACGGCTCATCTCCTTCTATAGCTGGGGTGACGGCTTTATCTGCCTCATTAGAAGTTTCATCTAATTTAGTCTCCGAATTGTCCTCTTCACCATCTGGTTCAGCCGGCTTCTCTGCTTTAGACTCTTTAGCTTCATCTTTATCTTTAGTCTTTTTCTCTTCTTTTTTGTCTTTTTTACTACTCTTACTCTCATCCTCTTTAACTTCATCCTTGGCACTAGATTTAGTATCTGATTCCGCCTCTTTAGCTGGCTCATCCTCTGGTGGAGGAGTCTTTTGGTTTTTGACTACTTCAGCTTGGTTGGCACCAGCGGCCAAAAGTTGAGCCGCCATAGTCATAACTTTTGGAGTAGTCGAAGTATTAGTGAAGTGATCGGTCTTATCGACTATACCTGTAAGTAGTGCTGTAGATATCTGCTTATCCAACATCCCCCCACCTAGAGCTTCCGACATACTCATAACCATTTCTGAAACTGAACTAGCAGCAACATCACTCCAAGATAAATCACCGCCGCCATCAGCATCGTTATTGATAAAAGCAAACTCTACTTTATCGGTTAGCTTCTTATCTGAAGTTATGGCCTTATCTAGCTGAGACTTAGCGCTAGCCCCCAAACCTATAACTAGGTTGTAATGGTAATCACCATCACTGAAGCTAACGTCTTTTTCACTGTAAGTGCCGTCATATGGGGTTATATATATCTTTAACTTATCGCCTTCTCGAAGATATTTCAGGCTGTCTGACTCAGTCTTAGTTTGATCAACTTCAATTACAAAGTCTTTTTGACCTTTTAATTCTTCATTAATGAAATCATGTGGTAGAAACTCTAAGGATTTGGGTAAGTTATTACTGATAACAACTTCTGACACCTTCTCTAGCTTGGTCAGCATTAGGTGCAAAGCTATGGCTGCTGCGAATGTATCTCTACTAGGATCTTTACCTACAGAGATCACTAAACTATCGGCATTTTTGATAGCCTCAACTATCTGCTGCTTAACGGTTGGCTGAGAATTGCTGCCGTTATCTTTTTCTGAATTATCTTCGTCTTTGTCTTTTTTACTCATAGTTCTTAAGCTACTGACTCTTCCCTGTTTTGTCAATCAGAAACAGGGGTGATTTAATATTTTAGCCAACCACTAGATAAAACCCTTGCATAGTTGACCTACTTACAGTATAGTTGGCCTCTAGAATATAGGCTAATAATTTATTATGTGAGGATTAAGACAAACTATGCCAATTATTAAATCGGCCGCTAAAAGAATGCGGCAAGACACCAAGAAAACCAGAGTTAATAACCGCTACCGCCGTGAGATGCGCAACAAAGTCAAAGCGGTGCTAGACGCTATATCTGCCGGTGATAAGAAATCAGCTGAAGGCTTTTTGCCAGCTGCTCAAAAAGCTATCGATAAAGCCGTCAGACAAGGTGTTATTCACAAGAATACTGCCGCTAGAAAAAAATCTAGCCTAAGCCGTAAACTTAGTGAAGCTGCCAAAACTAAAGCTACTGACGCTAAGACTCCAGCTAAAAAGACTACTGCTAAGAAAACCCCTGCCAAGAAAGCTCCAGCTAAAAAAGCTGCTACTAGTAAAAAGACTACTAAGAAATAAATTAGTTTCTTTAGGCCACTTTGGCGATATTTAGCATCACTCTTTCTAATATAGCTTGGGAGTCGCTACTACCCTGGCCGCTTTTAATGGCATAATCGGCCTCAATCACCTGGTGGTAGAGACTCTCTAGCGACTCAGTATCGATCGTACGCAAAATATATCGAGATTTACGAATAACGAAAGGGTTAATACCATGATCTTTAGCTATCTGAGCATCGGAAGCTTGGTTTGAGTAAGCTATAGCGAGTAAGTTACGCAGCTGCCAACCGAGCATAGTTAGTATTTCTAAATCATGAATATTCTGCTGCTTTAAATCATCGAAATAGCTTAGGCCTTTAGCGATATCCCCGGAGGAAAGCGTATCTATGAGCTCGAAAATAGTGTGTTTAGGATTAGGTAGAACTAAAGCTTTAATCGATTCCTCAGTAATCTCACCCAAAGCCTGGTGTTTATCTATCTCTTTGCTTAATTGCCACTGATCTTCGCCGACCATATCCATCAATAACCTAGCTAGTCGATTATCAAGTTCTAGTCCCTGGTCTTGAGCGTAGCGCTTTAGCCAAGAAGTTAGTTGAACTTCTGATTTATGAGCAAACTCCTGAGCCTTGGCGTTATCTTTAATAAATTTATACCACTTAGAACGCTTATCGACTCCTGGATCGTAAATAACTACTACTGTCTCCTGAGGCACTCTATCTACAACCCCTGTTATAGCCTCACATAAGGCTTTGTTGCGGCTAGGATGATCGATAATTACCAAACTATGAGTCGCTAACATCGGTAGTGACGTCATAGCTGTGATGACATTATCTATCTCGGTATCGCTTTCGAAGCGGCTTAGACCAAAGTCTGAGTCCATACTATCTTGGTAGCGCTTTATCAGCTTGCCTATCTGCTGCTTGGCAGCGTAGTTGTTGTCTCCATAGAAAAAATAAACCATCTCACTAACTAGTATCTAACATTTCATCTAGACTATCTAGAGCTTTTGACACTTAGGGCAGATATGTGTGCCTCTACCGGCAACTCTTATCTTCTCTATAACAACCCCGCACTCTAAACATTTCTGATCTTCTCTGCGAAACACTCTGGCGTTAGCTAAATAGTCGCCTTTGAGACCATTGGCGTTTACGTAGTTGGTAAAACTAGTACCACCATAGTCGAGGCTCAGGCGCATCACTGTTGGTATAGCTTCGAATATACGTTTAACCTGAGCTTGCGATAGATCCTTAGCGGGTTTTAAGGGATGAACCTTGGCTAAATGCAGCGCCTCATCAGCATAGATATTACCAACCCCAGCTACAACAGTCTGATCCAAGATGACGGCCTTAATAGGTCTACTGGTTTTAGACAGTTTAGCGGCAAACTCTTTCAGTGAGTAACTGCTCTCTAGAGGTTCTGGGCCCATTAATTGCAGCAGTTTTTGGCTGCTTATATCTTTTGATTTAACTAGCTTAATCCAACCGAACTTGCGCTGATCATTAAAGAACAACCTATGCCCCTCGCTGGTAGTAAATACCGCTCTAGTGCTGTTATCCGGTAGATCAGCCGCTAAAGACTTGGTTGGATGGCCACCGGCTAACCTAGTGAAACTGCGTTTATCTGAGCTATCCAACACTAGCTGTCCGGTCATTTTTAGATGGATTAATAAGCTATATTGGCTGCTAAGATCGATGATTAAGACCTTGCCCCGTCTAGTGATACCGACAATCTCAGCATCGATGATATTATCTGCTATTTCTTGTTCTTCTACCGACATAGAGTTAGACCAAAGAACCTCAACACTCTTGATAGATTGGCCGATCAATACCTTCTCGAGTCCTCGTTTAATAGTTTCGACTTCTGGTAGTTCTGGCATAGCTATATAGTTACTTTTTAGTCTTTTGAATCTGAAGTGATAGTTTGAGCTCGCTTGAGCATAACTAGTGCAAAACCTATAGCGATAAAGGCTATCAAGGACCCAAACGGTATAGTCATAAAGCCTAAGATATCTATCTGTCTCTCGGTGCAAGATATAATACTAGGTCCGCAAACATCGGCTGCTCTAGGTAGAATCTGTAAACTGTAGTGGAATATAGCAACGCTAGCACCTACCACTACCATAGGGAAAGCGTACCAGAAAACATCAAACTTTTTCTGGATTAAGGCAGCCCCTAATATAAACGGTAGCGGATACATGAAGATGCGCTGCCACCAACAAAGCGTGCAGGGCAATAAACTTAAAACATACTCTAAAATTAGACTACCTAAAGCAGCCGATAGGGAGACTACGAAAGCTACTTGTAGCCAAAACAACTTAGAATTAACTAGTTCTTTAATCTTGTTCATACCTAAGATTAATATAGCACGTTATAGGTCAGCCCAGGTATCACCAATACTAGTATCTACCTCTAATTTAACCTCTAAATCAGGCTTTATATTCTCCATCACCTCTTCTACTTTAGCGGCTAACTGCTCAGCTTTGCTTTTCGGACACTCTATCAAGATGGAGTCGTGAATCTGCAGTATCTGCCAGCAATCATCATCTAGCTGCTTATCCACCTCTACCATAGCTAGTTTCATTAAATCGGCGGCACTACCCTGAAGTGGCATATTAATAGCGGCTCGCTCGGCAGCATTTCTAACGGCAAAGTTGCTTGATTTAATATCCGGCATAGGCCTGCGCCTACCAAACATAGTCTCTACATAGCCCTCTTCCTTGGCAATTTTCTTTAATTTATCTAAATACTCTTTTAGCTTAGGCCTAATATCAAAATATTTATCGATAAAGTTCTTGGCCTCATCACGGCTCATGCCGGTAGAGACCGATAGGCCGTGTGCACTCATGCCATACATGACTCCAAAATTAACCGCCTTGGCATTGTAGCGCTGCTCCTTGCTAACGTCTTTAATATCGATTCCGTATAGCTCAGCCGCGGTCTGAACGTGAATGTCTAAACCACTATTAAATGCAGCAATCATTTGTTCATCACCACTTAGGATTGCAGCCAGTCTTAGTTCAAACTGCGAATAATCGGCACTAATTAGGGTGTTACCTGTCTCTGCTATAAAGGCGCGTCTGATAGCTCTCCCCTCTTCTGTTCTGATAGGAATATTCTGTAAATTAGGATTGAGACTAGAGAGTCTACCCGTCTGAGCTACGGTCTGGGTTAAAGTTGTATGCAACCTACCATTTTCATCAACTAATTTAGGCAAGGCGTCGATATAGGTGCTTTTTAATTTGTTCAATTCCCTATAGTGGCTAATTAAATCGATAATTGGATGAAGTATGCGCAGCTTCTCTAACTCACTAGCTCCGGTTGAAAATCCCGATTTAGTCTTCTTAATCCCTTCGCTAGAAATATTTAACTTCTCAAATAATATTCCCTGCAGCTGATTAGGCGAGTTGATATTAAATTCCTGACCGGCCTGCTTGTATATAGCTTGACTCAACTCTTCAATGCGGCCAGTAAAATCTTGGCTCATGTCAGCTAAGTAGCTACTATCGAGCTTCACTCCTCGTTGCTCCATACTAGCTATTACCGGTATTAGTGGCCACTCGATATCAGTTAAGACCGATTCTAATTTGGAAGTTTTTGCTAGCTCTTGTCTGTAATGATTAATCATCTGCCAAAGCAAGCTCAAGTGCTTACCGGCTAACTCTAAATCTACATCGTCTTTGCGCTCAATATCAGATACCGTTAAACCTAAAGAGTCTTGAGCAGCTTCAGAGAAAGTCTGTCTTCTCAGTAATGGGTTGAACACAAAAGCCGCAATAGTCACATCAAAGTCTACCTCTGGTTTATTAGTTAGCTTTTTCAGCTCATCTTTGGCGTGAAAGGCCAAGATACTATCAGCCTCTAGGTTATTGATATCTGTTATGTAGGCCTGTTTATTGCTTGGACTCACTAGGACTTTTTGATCCAAAACAACCACCAAGGCCTGCTTTTCTTTAATCTTTTCATTATTTTCACTCTTGGATTCGATTTTTATAGCTTCGACTTCTGCCTCTTGAGAATTTTCACCACTAGTATCGGCAAACAGACCGACCTCTGGTTTCATCCATTCAGGCAGTTCATCTTTGAGTCTACGAAAGCCTAAGCTATTAAATAGCGCCTCTATCTTGGCCGGTTGGCAGTCCTTCACATCGGCCGCTTTTAGATCTAGCTCTATTGGTAAATCGCAAATAATATCAACTAAGTCACGGCTTAAATAAGCCATGTCTTTATCTTTCCTCAACTTATCAGCTAGATTAGGCTTTATATCTTCTAGATGCTTATACACCTCATCTAGGGAGCCGTAATCTGCTATTAACTCTTTGGCGGTCTTCTCTCCTACACCACTTACACCCGGTATATTATCGCTAGGATCGCCTCTAAGAGCCTTGTAATCACCGAACTGAGCCGGTGTCATACCAAACTCTCTTTTGACTTCGGCCTCATCGTAACTAATGGTTTTACTCAAACCTGTTTTTAATGCCAAAACACTGGTATGGCCATTGACTAACTGCAGTGTATCTAAGTCGCTAGTAACTAAGACTACGTCTAAACCCCGGCCCTTGGCCTCTTCTGATAATGTGCCCATAATGTCATCGGCTTCATAATCATCTATCTCCAAGAAAGGCCAAGACAGAGCTTCGCAAAGATCTCTAACATCTGGTATCTGTTCTCGCAGGTCTTCTGGCATAGGCTTTCTATTGGCCTTGTAGTCTTTGTAGAGTTTGCGTCTTGAGTGAGTATTGGTCTTTGATTTATCCCAAGCCACTATGACGTAATCGGGCTTGATATCATTGACCACTTTAAGCGCCATCATGGCAAAGCCATAGGTCGCTCCGGTCGGCTTACCCTGTCTATTAGCCAGATGGGTCATGGCATAGTAGCCACGATATAGCACTGACTTACCATCAATTACTGCCAGTTTCTTCCGCTCACTCATATTTAGTTAGTATATATCTTTTAGGCTCACCTATCGAGTAAGGTTCAACTACGATCTAGGTTGAGTTGTTTTAACCTAAGTAGTCTTTCAGCTCTCTAGATTCTTTGTTCTTGCGCAGTTTCGCCAGAGCTTTAGCTTCAATCTGTCTAATTCTCTCCCTGGTTACACCGAACTCATAGCCCACTTCTTCTAGGGTATGGGTGCGGCCATCTTCTAGGCCAAAGCGCATCTTCAAAATCTTTTGTTCTCTAGGAGAAAGTACATCCAACATAACGTTGACGTGCTCTTTAAGTAGCTGCTGAGTAGCGGTCTCTTCTGGAGTAGCCGAGTCTTCATCCTCGATGAAATCACCTAGTTTAGACTCGTCTTCATCCTCTCTAACCGGTGCGTCAAGTGAGGATATGTCTTGTTTGATCTTCATGATGTACTCGACTTTTTCGATCTCAAGCTCCATCTCTTTAGCTAGCTCTTCATTAGTTGGCTCTCTACCCATCTCCTGAGTCATACGCCGTTGCGTACGCATCAACTTATTAATAGTCTCAACCATGTGCACCGGTATGCGGATTGTACGAGCTTGATCGGCTATAGCGCGGGTAATAGCCTGACGGATCCACCAAGTAGCATAAGTTGAGAACTTAAACCCTCTAGTAGGATCAAACTTCTCAACAGCTCTTAAGAGTCCGGTGTTGCCTTCCTGGATTAGATCAAGTAGATCTAAACCTCGTCCAACATACTTCTTAGCAATAGAGACTACTAAACGCATATTAGCCTCGGCCATCTTATCTTTAGCACCCTTATCTCCGTTAACCACTTTGGTAGCTAACGCTACCTCTTCTTCGGCAGATAGCAAGGGGGTTTTACCGATATCACGCAGATAAAGACGGACTGAGTCATCTGATATATCATCGATGTAGTTACTGGCATTATCGTCCTCATCCTCATCTTCCCAAGTACTACCTTTTTCGTTAATAATCTCGACACCAGCATCGATTAGATCGGAGTGCAGCTGATCTAGGACATCGATATTGTCTTCCTTGTCTTCAATCTTTTTAACTACTTCTTTGTAGTCTATGTAGCCCTGTCTCTGACCCTTTTTAAGTAGCTTTAAAGCCTCCTCTTCTGGATCGTTCTTGGGCTTAGCATTGGTATTTTTAGCTTTTGGCAAAATGTCCTCCCTTTAAATTAACTTACTTTGCATTATTGACGCCTAGGTTGTTTGATAATTGATCTAGATATCTTTTAGCTTAAGATTTACTAGCTTGTTGATATTTATTTAATAGTTTCTGTCTCAAATCGGTATCACCGGCAGCTTCAGCTGCAGCAATCTCCTGACTAAGTTGTTGTTTGTATCTTTTGTTTTGTAATTCTTCTAGGCGGTGGGCCAGGCTGAAGGCTTCTACTTGCCTATCTACACCGTTCCATGGCCCATATATTTCTTCACCCTTTAATAGGAGTATTTTGACATAGTTATCCAGTGATTGCAATCTCTTGGGTAGTTGCACATCAGATATATCCTCTTCATGTTTTTTCAGCCATTCAATTAAAGGCATAATATTTTCTGGTAAATGACTGTCTTTGATATCATCTACAGCACTGCGAGTATCTGGATAGGTCACCACTAGACTCAGGAGTGCATCCAGTACCGTCCTCATATCATCATGAACTATACTATTATTGACAGCCTCTTTATTGACCGATTTTAGCTTACTAGATGCAGGTTGTTTAGAGGTAGATAGCTTATCGGTTATAACTGATGGTGCTACCCCTACTAATGAGGCTACCTGCTCGATATAGTGTTCTCTTTCAACCGGGTCTTTAAGGCGTAACAAACTAGAGCTAATGCGGGTGGTAAAATCCTTTTTGGACTGAGATTGAGTTAGGTCATACTTACTTTTAAGGCCTTCGATCAGCCAATCCATAACATACACCTTATCGGCTAAAATCTGTTGCCAGCGCTTTAGGTCTTGTTTGATGATGTCATCTGGATCTGAGCCTTCTGGCATAGTGGCGATATATAAGTTAGCATCGACTTCCTGAGCTAATGGAATAATTCGCTCAGTAGCCTTAATACCGGCCTCATCGGCATCAAAAGCTAGAGTGATATTGGAACTTAACCTAGTGAGTTGTTTTAATTGAGCCGTAGTTACCGCTGTACCGCTCATAGCTACTACGTTAGTTACTCCAGCCTGATGAGAACTAACTACATCTAAGTTACCCTCAACCACTACTGTCTCGTCTTGCTCTCTAATGCTGTCTTTAGCTTGGTATAGGCCGAAGACAAATCTACCTTTATCAAAAACTAGTCCTTGAGGTGTATTGAGATACTTCGGACCATTACCATCGTCTTTTAGGATGCGTCCCGTAAAACCAACTACTCTACCTTGAATATCGATAAAAGGCACCATAATGCGGCCACGAAACATATCGCTCAAAGACCCACGCCTATTAGTTCCCAGGCCACTGTCAACGATTTCAGATTCAGAATACCCCTGTTTTTTCAAGAAACTCACCAATGAATCACTTCTATTCGGGGACCAGCCTAATTTAAAGTTTTTAATAGTATCTGTATTGATTTGGCGGTCTTTGATTACGTAGTTTTTAGCGGTGTCATTTTTAGAAAGTAGTATGTGGTAGTATTGAGCCGATTTAGACAGTATTTCGTAGGCCTTGTCTTTACGTTTTTTAGCTTTAGCGCTACCGACAGTTTTCTCTGGTAGTTCTACACCAGCTTTACGGGCTAGAACTTCTAGAGCACTACGAAAATCTAAGCCATCGACTTTTTGTACAAAGCTAAGGATATCGCCACCTTCATTGCAACCAAAACAGTGGTATATCCCCTTGTCAGGACTAACTATGAAGCTAGGAGTCTTCTCATGATGGAACGGGCAAAGACCCTTGAAATTACGCCCAGCCTGTTTAAGCTGAACATATTCGCCTACCACTTCTTCCACGCCTAGGCGGTCTTTAATTTCCGTGACCTCATCCATATCTTTTAGTATATATGGTGCAGGCTGTTTTTAGCCAATTAATGCTATAATCACCCTTATGGATACTTCGAAATTACTAGTAATTACCGGCATAGTATTTGGGATTGCTTTATTTCTATGGCTACTTAGTATGATTTTAGGTAGCGACGACCCCCAAGAAGTAGCTTTAAGAAACAGCTTGCAAGCTCAAGTGAATATTATCGAAATCAGTGATATTACTAGTGGTAGATCGTCTGATATTAATACTCAATCACTTGCTACCAACATACTCAGTACTACCAGTAGTGACTACCAGGTTTTATCCCAACATTACCGAGACAATTTTGGTAGCCCACCGGCTAGAGCCGACTCTTGGGCAGTAGATGAGATTAATCAGGCCGGAGAGAACCTAGATCAAATCTACAAAGAGGCTGTAGAGGAATACCTGCAGTATAGTTTGGATAATTTACAAAGGCTTGATTTAGACAACCTAAGTGATAGTTTTGCAGATGATTTACGCTCTAGTATCACTAATCACCAAAGGCACCTAGCTCGTTTTTAATTATGCTAGGATGTTGCCTTAGATCGATTTTTCAAGGATACTAAACCACATGAATTTAACTGACGCTAAATTTCGAGCTATAGCTGTATTTATAGCTGTATTTACTATTTTATGGCTATTGCTACGCCTACTTGCCAGTGTTGGCATAGAGTTTTTTGGCTCTTCTATATTGATCATGATCGGTGCTGGCTGGAGCGCTTACTGGGTCTGGAAAAAGACCGAGCATGGCCGCTACTAATACCACCTATCTTTTTACCTATTTTAGATTTTAAATCTTTGGCTTTAAATTACTTTTTAGCTACAGTCTTAGCAATGTGCGGATTATCTCTCATGAATCTGCTAACTAATCGATGAAATACGCTCATCTCACCCCTTTTAATGTAGAAGTAACCTACTACCGAGGTGATCGCTGCTCCGATAGCGTTGAGGATTAAATCGACCATAGTATCAAAACCGCTAGGCTGCATGGTCAGATCAAAACTCTGATCCATAATGAATTCAAAAACCTCCCACATAGCTCCAATCGTCATAGAGAAACAGAAAGCAAATAGGGCTATGAGTGAGGCAGAAGCTTTAATCTTGTGGCGATGATAGATCATATACATGATCAAAAAACCGATAAAACCAAAGACCATAGCAGCGCTAAAGTGCATGATGGAGTCCCACCACCAAAAACGACCATAAAAACCATGTAGCTCGCCTAAGAATATCGAGGTATAAATCAATATCACCATATAAGCCTCTATCTCAAGTGGCATCCTGATCTTATACAACCGCTCTACTACAGAAGCTACATAAGTCATAGCCAGCACCGTAAGGCTCACAAACAACTCCATCCAGTGTAGAGTCAGTAAGGATAAAACGACCGAGCCAACTAGTAAAATCCTAATAATCTTTAGGGTCCAGATTAGCACCCTATCGGTAGCATCAAGCTGTTTGCTCCTGTTGCTCATCATCTTGGATATATTGTAGCAAATTTGCTAAAAATAAGTATTGGTGGTATAAATATGACTGAAAAATACAATTCATGAGGAGAGTTTAAGAATGGAAAAGACACCAAGTCCAGATATTTATGGGCCAGAACTACCGCCTAGCACTCAAACTGCTGAGGTGTTATTAAGAAACCTTGCTGCCTTCCTAAGTGAGGCCGAAGATGAATCAGAAGCAGATAATTGCGAGGTTTACATTAATGACTGGGACAGCCACCACAGCACTGGTAGGCAGTTAAAAAATGGTATAGGTCTTTGTATTAAGGAAATTATTGAAGGCTCAGAAAGCGATGCGTCCAAGAACTCTACCTATATATTTCATATAATCGCCGAGAATGGCTTTAAAACTATTGTATCCTGCGGTATTGCTAAAGATAAAATTGAGGAGCGTTGGAAAAGCTTTATCGATTTACTACAAAATGGTGGGGTACCGCCTGTAAAGTCTAGAAGAGATGATGCTGTTCAAAAGCCTGTCGGTCTAGAAGACTGGGCCCATCACGATTTAGATGTGAATGAGGCCTTTATCATACCTAGTAGCGAGTTTGAGCAAATCAAGCCGTGGCAAAAGAACAAATAAAAGGCAGTATCTAAGACAATACCGCCTCACATAGAGCTAAATAAAGAGACTAGCTTTTGTATATACTCAAAAGCTATGCTTAACTATTAATAGTTAAGCTGAAGTAGGGCTTATTAATGAAGAAACTAGCCATTATCATTCTCGCAATCTTAGCTATATCGGTTGTAGTAGCTACTATTGTTGTAATTACTTCGGACCGAAAGTCTTCAGATTCTATTTTGGATATAAAAAGCAGTGATAATGATCTGAGAAAACAGTATTTAAATACCTCTAGCGGTGTTGGCTTTGTGTTTCATGATGATTTTGCTACTGATCTACAAAGAGCTAATGAGGTAGGTTTAAGTTTCTTTAACGCTCCTTCTTTAGATGGTGAGGTTCCAGAAGTTATCAGGGCTGGATTTGAGCTAGGCTATAACGACCTACCAGTACCGAATATGGCCGGTGGTAGTGTTTCTGATATGGATGGCTTGAAACAGGCCTATTTAGAGCTTGTTAGGCAATATGACCCTGTTTTTATAGGTTTAGGCAACGAACTAGAGCTGATGACTCACAAAAGTGAATTTGTAGGTGCGTATAACGGTATCTATGATGCTATTAAGGCGGAGTGCTCAGACTGTATCATCTATCCGACTTTCCAGTATGAGAGATTTGAGCCTGAGTTGATAGATAATCTCAAAATCGACTTACTAGCTCTAACCTCCTACCCATTTGCTAGATACGCTAACTTAAATGATATCCCTAGTAACTACTACGATCAGGCTTTCGATATTGCCAGTAGGCTTGATATACCAGTAGCTTTTACCGAGATTGGTTGGACTCATTTGCCGGCTTATTTATCAGGATATAGTACTGCTGGAGAATCTCAAGCTGCCTTTTATGAGCGTTTTTCAGAGATTATCGATGGTCGAAATGTACAGTTCGTATCTTGGGGTTTGTTGTATGGTTCACCTGAAACCGGTGAGGAGTGGGCTGATTTAGGCTTATATAGTCTGGATGGTAGTAGAAAAGAGCCACTTTACTCGGTCTTTACAAGTCAGTAAATACTAAGCCATTATCAGTTGTTGATTTTAGGCCAACTCTTTTGTCCAATAATGAGTTATGTATAAGATAGCTAATCCAATTATGATCGAAACCCATGAACTTAGTTCATGATTATTTGGGAGCAAATAAGCATCCATAATTCCCCAAGCACCTCTCCAAAATGCAACAACAGATAGGCCAATTAACAGGGTAAAAAGTGTCTGCTTAAAGGGGGTTAATTTCTGGCTTCTATGTATCATATAGGATTGTTAATTAGTTTTGTGTCTTGATAATATTTTCTTTTTGATTGACTGAGGCTTAATTACAATTAGTTAGTTTTATCTAAAAACTTTGTAGTCACATTGTAGCAATTGGCCTTATGCTGCGCAAACTTCTAGCTATTCTTTGGTTATGGGAGAAATCGCTAAAGTGCGCTCACTAGAACAAGAGTCTACTTGTCGTTTTGCTTTCTTTTCTATCCCCAGTTCAAGGGATAGAAGTAAAAATTCGTAGCTGCACCTTTAATTTATCAGGTTAACTCTAAAAGATTAGAGGTATGGTATTTCGAGTAATTTTTGAATTGAGTCAACACACGCAAATCTTGCATCTTGATTTTCAATTTCCGCACAAATATCGTTTAATTTTTCTTGATTTTCCGCCGAAGCCAAAATTGCTCGTTCAGACAATCCAATCAAACAGTCATCGATATACTCCTCTGGACTATTAAGACAAAAGTTATAGCTTTTACTAAAATCCTCTTGACCAGGCTGGTATTGCCTGTATGAACCGGCGCTCGCATAGCAAACCGACTTATACTCATCGTCGAGCTCTACACAGGGCAGCTCCTTTTTGCCAACCGGCGTATGCGCATGCGCACCAGAACCTGCGGTACCTTTTGAGTATTCCATAAGAACTCCACTTGCGCAGGCAAAGCTTTCCTCGGCAGATAGAGGATCACATAGACCCAGAATTGACTGGATTGAATCTCTGCTTTTTGCAGCTAGTATATGCCCTACCCCATGCAAACAGTTTATATAAATAATATAGTTTTCATCAGAGACTGTGCCACAAAAATCAAACAATGTAGAAGCTTCGATTTCAGAGGGATATTTGTTGTCTATATACTCCATAATTACTCCGTGAATACAGCCTTGCTTAAAGGTTGTGCCGCAAAAAGATAAAGCTTTATCTAAAGATATGTCGCTGTTTGCTAGTACCATTCCTGCTTTATGTGCTATATCAGAAAAGATTCGCATATCGTCTGATAATTTTCCGCTTTTACCTGTTTCCCAAAAAGTTGCAAAGACATTCCCTGTTTCTGCAGGAAAACTAGATATATAGGAGATAATTTTAACCTCAAGGCAGTAAACGCGATGCATATCGACTCCACTGTCGCACTCAGCATAAAAATCTAATGCCATCCGTTCGCTAAAGTTTCTATTAGTAATGTCTTTGTCGAAGTCTTTAATCAATACCACCGACAGAATAATTATGGGGATAGACAAAAGCAGTATTATCGCTAGCCGCCGGTTAATCACATCTAGAATAGTCCTATTGCATCAAAAATAATATTGATAATAAATATGCCAATTAGCGCAGAGACAGTATTTGCTACTACCGTGGCGATTATTATTTTCTTAATTGCTATTTCTTTTCTCAAGAACATCGCTAGCAGTGAGAATTCGAAAATAATTATTAATAGTTCAGCAATCAATAAACCAACACCGTAGAAGAGCTCTACATTAAGGGTGAAGTTAAGAATATGAAAAGCGGAAACACTAATAATATTTACTATCGCCACAAGCCCCAGTGCTTTTTTTGACTTAAAACCTAGAAGGTAGAATATTGGAAGCTCTAAAGCTAAAGTTAATAAAACATAGGTAGAAACTTGTCCATAATTTAATGCAGGATCCGGATTCATATGAGGGTAAGGATTCTTAGGGTCTCGTACGTTCCCAGGTATATCTGCAAAAACTGCGGGTACCTTCAGTAAACTGAGGATGGAGATGCCGAATAAAAATATTGATCCTCGAATTTTACTTGCAATTCGTCTTATTCTCATTGTTTAAATTTTAGCAAATTAAAACAATAACCGGAACAGTCTGACTCTAATCTTTTAGATTTAGTCTTTGATAAATTGGCGGAGAGGGAGGGATTCGAACCCTCGGTACCGGTTTCCCGATACACAGCCTTTCCAAGGCTGCACCTTAAACCGCTCGGACACCTCTCCTTATTCAAATAGTGTAATCTGAAAGAGTAATAATTAAAAGCTAGACCTATAACCCAGAGCTTGCGCCCCTTGGGCTCTAGCTAGTGGTGTTAAATCCATCTCTATCGATTCTAGAGTAGATAGTAAAGCTCTTAATACTAGTCCGTTCTGCTGAACGCGGTGATCTCCATCTACAGCTGTTCTTAAATCCAGTTCATCTAGTTTACGAATAATCGGAGAGTTAACATCGTGAAAGTACCTAAAGCCAAACCAACTAGCAGACTGCAATAATAGTGCTGTATCTAGTCTGCCAGATAGAGGTAGTATATTTAGCTCAGCTTCTTCCCTACTACCTAAAGCTGTTTGTCCAACCTTATATCTTTGCATCTTATCTCTAACATATCTACAGACCGACTCTCTAGTGCTATTTATGGCCTGGGTTTCTACAAACAGCAAGAGATCGTCTGCGTTTTTAGGCACTGTTTCAGGAACTACTAAGTTAGAATTTCTAATCGGCAAGCTATCTTCAAGTTCTCGTAAAGCCTGTGATCTAGCGTCTGCTAAAAGTATCGACTCACCTGTAGCAACCTCTCTTTCATAAGATCTGGTTAAAGTTGATGCTGCTTCAATAGTCGACATTTTTGTTTTATCTAATTATTAAGCTATATATTCCAGACCATACCATAACCATTTATCTTTAGCAATGCTTGCAAGTTTTGAGTTATGAATGCTAAGTTAGCAAGCAATGTCAGTTTGTTGTTAAAGGTGTTTTGAAGGATAGTTTCTTGGATAAAACAGAGAGAGTTTACCATCGTCGCAGATTTTTATTGCTAGTTGTCATAGCTGCGGTTGTAGCTGTTGGTTTATTTATCAACCACATCAATCAGCAGCGATTAATGTCTCAAAGCAGCCACCAAGGTCTATCTATAGAAGAGATCGAACAAGATGACTCTTTAGTATTAGCTAAAGAGGCCTTGGGCCAACTAGCAGTAGCTGAGGCTGTCTCGCGTGATGACTATAGCCGAGATAACTTCAGCTCCAGCTGGACTACTGTTGGTGGTTGCGATATGAGGAATAGGATTTTGCAACGCGATTTAGTAGATATAGTTTTAGATGAGGATAACTGCACCGTCTTATCAGGTGTGTTAGAACGTGACCCCTTCACCCTTACTCGCATCGAGTTTGTTCGTGGACCAGATACAAGCGGTGATATACATATAGAGCACCTAGTAGCGGTCTCTGATGCTTGGATTAAAGGTGCCCAAGATCTAAGTTATGAGCAAAGGCATAGATTCTATAACGATCCCTTAAATCTAGTTGCTATCGATGGTCCGGCTAATATGGCTAAGGGTGATAAAGATGCAGCCGATTGGCTGCCACCACAAGAATATCAATGCCTATATATAGCTAGGCAAATAGCAGTTAAGCTCAAGTACGAGCTTTGGGTTAGACCAAAGGAAAAGCAGGCTATGGAGCAAGTACTGGATACTTGTCCTCTGCAAGTACTGCCGGTTGAAAGAGGGGCTATAAGTGATTGATAAGATTGGGTTTGTAATCAAGCGCAGACTTCACCCCTCTTGGGCCATAGCTACCATCTCACTAGGGATTTTGGCCGGAGTAGCCTCTATTCTAGTAGTACCTCCCGACAGTTTTTATTCTATTCAGTGGTTAGTTGTAGCTCTTTCTTTGATTATTGCTGGCTTCTTCAACTCTCGTGTTTTGATGTTGCCTATATTTTTAGCCGGTGGTGTATTAGTTGGGCTTTTCTTAGGTGCTAATCAACAGTATGAGATGTTGGGATATGAACAATATTATGGAAATTTTGTCAGCCTAGAAGCACGAGTAGCTGATGACACCGGCACTGTTAGTGGCAGAAATATGAGTCTGCGTCTAGATAGAGTTACGATTGATTCTACTAAACTACCAGGGGATATATGGGTGAGTTTAAGCACAGATCTAGAGATTAAAAGAGGTGATATTGTATCTATTCAAGGCAATTTAGAAGAAGGTTTTGGTAATTTATCAGCCTCAATCTTCCGCGCAGAACTAGTTGATATCTATAGACCTATTCCTGGTGATATAGCTCGAAGGGCCCGCGACTTTTTTGCCGATCGCATCCAAGAAGCTATCCCTGAACCTGAGTCGCTACTAGGAATTAGCTTTTTGTTTGGACAGAGGCAACTACTGCCGAGTGACTTACTGGAGCGGCTGCGTATCCTAGGGCTAGCTCATATAGTGGTTGCTAGCGGTTTTCACTTAAGTATCGTGGTTAAATACTTGCGCAGAAGCTTCATGAGATTATCCAAATACTTAGCTACACTGATGAGCTTTATCGGTATTTTCGGCTTTTTATTAGTTACCGGTTTTAGTACCTCTATGACTAGAGCAGCTCTAGTCAGTGGCTTGAGCCTGCTAGCTTGGTATTATGGACGCAGTTTTCATCCTCTAGTCTTACTCTTATTTGTAGCAGCTATAACAGTGGTGATTGATCCTAGCTCTATATGGGGTGATGTCGGCTGGTTTCTATCTTTCACAGCTTTTGCTGGAGTTATTATCCTAGCACCACTACTAAATAGCTACTTTTGGGGCGGAACTGAACCAGGAATGTTTCGCTACATAGTCCTTGCTACTACCTCAGCTCAAATTACTACCTTCCCTATCATCGCCTACACTTTTGGTCATTATTCGCCATTAGCTCTAGCATCCAACTTGTTAATCTTGCCGCTAGTGCCGATAGTGATGCTACTGACTGCTGCTAGCGGTCTAGTAGCTACGGTTTCTAGTGCTTTAGGTGTTTTTGTTGGTATGCCTAGCTACATTATCCTAAGTTATATCAACCAAATTAGTGACTGGCTGGCTGCTCAACAAATAGCCTATAACGAGATAGTTTTTAACTCAACACATCTAGCCTTGAGCTACTTTTTGATATTAGTCCTCATTATTTACCTCTTAAAAGTTACTGGATATAACTTGCGTCAAGAGAATCCGGTTGAATAAACAAATGTTTGCAAAATCTAAATACAGACTTTATGATGGTACTCAAAGTTTGAGGTTGGAAGAGATAATGTGTTTATTTAAAGTTTTGGGATTGATTGTTGTTAGCTTGGTTTGGAGTTGGCCTGTTAGTGTATCGGCTGAAAGCGATGCGCAGGAATGGGAGTTCTCACCTAATGCTTCTGTATTAATTAGCGAGGTTCAAACCGGTAGCGAGGATGATGCTTTATACGAATTTGTAGAGCTATATAATGCTACCGATGAGGTTATCGATCTAACCGAGTGGCGGTTAGAGTACAAGGCAGCAACCGGTACAAACTGGAGCAATCGCATTAGCTCAAACCAATCTGGAGAAGCTACCTACTCTATTGAGCCCAACTCTTTCTTTCTAATTGCTACTGAGGAGTTTGTAGACAAAAACCCCGGTATCGATGTTGAGTTACTGCTTAGCGGGGCTGGTTTAGCCGATAGCGGCGGACATCTACGGCTGATTAAACCAGACCAACAGCAAAATGGTAGTTGGCTGATTGTTGATCTACTAGGTTGGGGCGGTGCCGACTCCCCTTTGGTTGAAGCAGCTTTGACATTGGATAGAGATCAATCCCTGCACCGTTGTTTCTTAGAAGATGGTGAGATATTTAATCAAGAAGATAACTCTTTGGATTTTGCTATCAGCTCTCAACCTAGACCCAAAGAGTCTTATGATTGTTTAGAGCCAGAAAACGGTGATGATACTGATGATGGTGATGACGATAATGGCAATAATCAAGAAGGTGATACCGACGAGGAAGGTCTAGATGAGCAACCCACCACCTACTGTGAAGGGGTTATATTATCAGAGCTACTTCCAAACCCCAAAGGGCCTCGCAGTCAGTTTCCTAGAGAAGAACACGCCTTTATAGAGATACATAATCCAACAGATGAGTCTATATCACTAGAGGGTTGTGGTTTACAGACTCTATCCGTTAATAGCGGTTCTTTGAGCGATATATTCTGGTTTGATGATGAGTTAATCTTAGGGGCTAGAGAGTTTATGGCCTTTTTTGAAGAAGAAAGTAAAATCTCTCTACCTGTAGGAGTCAGTGGCAAGGTTTATCTACTAGATCAAAACTATGTTGAACTAGATGAGCTAAATCTAGAAAATCTAGAAGAAATGAACCTAGATAGTAGTTTATATGAAGAGAGTATTCCAGAGGGAGCTTCTTGGTCGCTATTTATGGATGATGAGTTCTTTTGGCAGTGGAGCTATTCTCCTACCCCTGGGGAAAGTAACATCAAACAGCCTAGCAGACCCTGCCCTGAGGGACAGTTCAGACATTCTGAGACTAATAGGTGTAGGAATATAGTAGAGGAAGAACCCTTGCCTGATTGTGGGCCAGGAAGAGAGCGCAACCCTGAGACCAATAGGTGTCGCAATATCGAATCCGCTGCCAGGCAGCTAGTTCCTTGTGGACCTCATCAAGAACGTAATCCTGAAACTAACAGATGTAGAAATATTGAAACAACTTCCTCACTTACTCCTTGTGGACCCAATCAAGAACGTAACCCCGAAACTAACAGGTGCCGTAACATAGTCTTGCCTAATGAGGAAGTTATTAATGATATAGAGGAGGTTCGAGCAGCTTACGTAGCCGCACCAATCAGTTGGTGGTATGCCGCCACTATATTTACTTTAGCCCTAGTCTACGGCCTCTGGGAGTGGCGCAGAGATATACACCACCTCTTACGCAAAATTACTAAAAACAGGTAGAATATATACCAGTTATGAGGAACTGGCATATAGCTATCTACAACCTACTATCTTCTATTAAGTTTTTTTGGATTGTTTTAGGTCTATTTATCTTTCAAGCTCTATGGATAGGGCTATCGGCAATTTATCCTATGGCTTTCGATGAAGCTTACCACTTTGGAGTCATTCAAGTTTATGCTAGTCAGTGGCTTCCGTTCTTGCCAGATCACCCGGAAGGGGCTGATGCCTTTGCGGCTATGCACCGCTACCCTTCCTACTTCTTCCACTATCTATTGAGTTGGCCTTACCGTATATTAGACGTGCTTACCGATAACCAGGTAGCTCAGATTATCGCCCTCAGACTGATTAATATCGGTATATTTGTTTACGCTTTAGTTATTTTCCGTAAACTATTTCTAAAACTAAAGGTGTCACCAGCCCTAACCCATATCAGCCTGCTGCTATTTACTCTCATACCGATAGTGCCTTTGCTAGCTGCCCATATAAACTACGATAATCTATTGATTCTACTAGTGGCTTGGACGTTAGTACTAGCAGTTGATATTACTAAACAGCTCAAACAACAAAAAATACCTATTAAAAATCTACTAATACTAGCTGTTGTAGCAGTATTTGCTGCAATCACTAAGTACGCAGTACTGCCTATCCTAGCAGCTACGGCAGCTTTCTTACTCATCTATGGATTGGTTAAGTTTAAAGATAATTTAGCTTCTATGGCTGAGGTTACGAAGGCTAGTTGGGGCAACCTATCTACAAAAGCTAAGCTACTCCTACCGCTACTGTTGCTGCTAGGAATGGGGCTAGCTTTTGAGCGCTATGGGCTGAATCTAATCCAGTATCAAACTTTGATGCCTAGCTGTGATGAGGTTATATCTCATGAACAGTGCATGGAGTTTGGTCCGTATGAGAGAAACTACTACTACGACCAAGATATCGACCCTGAATTTACACCAAGTTTAAGTGAGCATATCGGTAAATGGCATAGCGGTATGTGGTATAGATTGTTTTTCATGATTAACGGAGACGTAGAGGTTGATCGGTACCAAAACTTCTCACCACTACCGCTTATGAGTCTAGGCTTTACGGCTGTTTTCTTATTAGGATTAGTAGCTACTACTGTTTATGCTAGATCAATATTTAGAAACCGACCTGATTTATGGCTGATTTTAGCAGTAGCAGCCTTTTATTGCTTGGTGTTGTGGCTAAATAACTACTCCTCATATACCAGTAGTGGCAGAATAATAGCTTTAAACGGCCGGTATTTACTACTGGTTATCCCTAGCGTCATAGCTATTATGGGTCTGGGGTTAAGTAGGTTATTCAAAGATAGACTCAAGCTCAAGGTTGCTAGCTGTTTAATAGCATTGGTATTAGTGCTGCAAGGTGGCGGACTAACTAGCTTCCTAATTAGAAGCTCTGAAACTTGGTACTGGCCTAACTATATAGTCTGGCAAGTGAACCAGGCGACTGAAAACGCTGTCTCACCAGTGATATTTGGTAGTGACGAAGATTATCTAAATTTTGTACCTAGATAAAGGCTCCAGTTTAGATTAAAAACTATCCCTTATATGATCTTGGGCGTACTCCCAAGTAGCATCGGTTTTCTTATGAGGGTTGAAGATATTCTCTGGATCGAAAATATTTTTAACCTGTTTAAAGTAGTTAAAAACCTCTTCTCCATACATCTGTTTCAGCCACGGGCCACGTATCAGACCGTCATTATGTTCACCCGATAGTGAGCCACCATAACTCAACACTAGCTCATTGACTTCACGCATGGCTGGTTCTAGCTTGGCTCTTTCCTCCTCTTTTTCTATTTCCATCAGTGGTATAACGTGAAAGTTGCCATCACCCATATGGCCAGCCACTGTAGCTAGAAGTTCATATTTATTAATTATCTCTCTTAATTTAGGTAGAAACTCCGGTAGATGCTCTGGATTGACTACTAAATCGTCAATAAATGGTGCTGTGTGCTTATCTTTAACTTTCTTCCTGAGCAGATTAAAACTTTCCCTGCGCATAATCCAGAATTTGCGTGATTTTTTCTCGGTCTCGTTCTCCTCAAATAAAGCATCGTGTTTGTATTTGGATAGATCACCTCTCATTTGAGAGACTTTATCTGCTACTTCTTCGGGGCTCTGCCCATTAAATTCAACTAGTAGCACCATCTTCGGTATACCGTGTAACAGCTTAAAGGCGTCTGGTAAAAGCTGTAGGCCTAATTTAGCCATGCCCCACCAACCCAAGGTTTTTCTAAAATAAAAGAACAGCTTCAAGCTCAACATCAGGGTATAGTTATCGAAACCTTCGAAAGTAGCTGGATCTCGCTTTAAAACATCATTGATTAGATCACCTAGATCATTAGTATCACGTAAGAATATTACTAAAGTACCGGAATGTTTTGGCGCCTCTACTAATTTAAAGCGTATATCGGTGACTAGCCCTAGAGTTCCTTGAGAGCCAGCGAACAGTTTGGTTAGATCAAAGATGCCGGTTTCTCGGTCCCAGATATTCCAGATGTGATACCCGGTAGAGTCCTTGCTGACTTTGGGCTTTGCCGCCTTGATAGCCTCATAGTTAGTCTCAACTAAGTCATAAATACATTTATATATCCGCCCCTCAAAATCATCTTGAGCTATTTTCGCCTCTAATTCATCCTTGTTAAGTGGCTTTATAGTGTATTCATTGCCATCTGCTAGTACTACTTTGAGTTCGGCTATGAAGTTCTCGGTCTTACCATACTGCAGTGACTTTTCTCCTCCGGCATTGTTAGCTACCATGCCACCTACAGTACATAACTCACGTGAAGCTGGGTATGAAGGCATAATTTTGTTATCTTCCAAAGTCACTTTCTCAAAATCACGATAGAAAGCTCCTGGTTGAACACTAATTTCACTACCCTCTACAACACCTATACTGGTTAAATATTTGTTCATATCAACTATGATTGATTTGTTGATCGAACCACCACTCATGCAGGTACCACCACTCCTAGCAGTTAGTGATAGATCTGGGTGATGAGACTTACTTTGGGCTACATACTTAACCAGCTCCTGAATATCTTCTGATGTTTTAGGAGATGCTACTAGCTGTGGTCGTAGTTCGAATAAGCTAGCGTCATGGGAGAACTTTTCTATATCCTCAGCTGAGTCGCTGACATCACCAGAGATGATAGCCGAAACAGAAGCCTTGATTTGTTCTAGCTTGTCTTGCTCTTGCGGCATTATTTAAGAATTCCGTATTTACGCACCATCGGCCGATTAGCCCACCAATTACCAAGACCTAAGACTTGAGAACGGTTAGATACCAGTATTATGAGTAGTCCTAGTAGATAGATAAGGTGTTCGCTAATAAACGGATGGTGCTCTGGTGGCAACATTGCACTCCACATCATAATCAGTAGTAGTGAGCCGCCGAAAGCTGCTAGTTTAATACCTATACCTAAAATCAAAGCTACTCCTAGTAGCAACAGTGCCATCATGAATAGCCAATCTATTAATACATTACCAGCGAGTGAAGTGTACATAT
>JBJHCT010000001.1:169929-264553 GCA_050486185.1 Candidatus Saccharimonadota bacterium | reverse complement strand
AATTATGACCTCTAATCTCGGTGCCGAAGCCCTGCAGAAAGAGGCAGTTTTAGGCTTCAAGCCATCTAGTGATAAGGAAGACATTTCCCCATATCATGATGAGGTATCAGAAAAAGTATTGGAAGATTTACGCAAACAGATGCGTCCAGAGTTAATTAATAGGATCGATAAGACGATTATCTTCAAAGCTCTAACTAGACCTGAGGTTCGCCAGATCTTTGCTCTTAGACTAGCTGAACTGGAAGGACGTTTAGGTGAGAAGGGTATAGGTATAACCATCACCCCAAGCGCTAGGCGCAAACTTATCGAGGCAGGATACGAACCTACTATGGGAGTAAGACCGCTCAGACGAGCTATAGAGGAGATGGTAGAAGACCCTATAGCCACAAAACTACTTGAGGGAGAATTTAGTAGTGGTGATATCATTAAAGTCTCAACCAAGGGCAGTGATTTAACCTTCGAAGCTGTAGCCGAAGCAGCAGCTGTCAGCTAGACACTCCTCAAGAGGGTAGAGACTAGCCCCTAGGTGCTTTATAATACCAATATGCTGAAGAAACTAACCGGCTTAATCTTTTCTTTCGGTTTTGTAGCATTGGCGTTGGTAGCTGCATTCAACCAACAGGCAATAGCTGATTGGTGGTTTTTGCGTAGCTATGAACCAAGTGACGAGATCATTACACTAGCTGATGAATCATATTTGGATGGAATTGGCGAACGCCTCTTTTATCTATCTGATCCAGAGATTAACGACAAGGCCGAATTCAATATCAACTGTCCAGTAGTAGAAAAGGCCTTTGTACTAGGTTGCTATCACAACCAGAGAATCTATGTTTTAGATATCGATAAAGAAGAACTGTATGGAATCATGCAGGTTACAGCCGCTCATGAGATGCTGCATGCCGCTTACGAGCGTTTAAGCGTTGCAGAGCGTGATAGAGTAGTCAGTCAGCTAAAGGAGTTCTACGCTACGCTTGATGATGAGAAAATGAGTAGTTTGCTCAATAGGTACGAAGAGACCAGTGGCTTAGAGGTTAGATATAACGAGATGCATTCAATTATTCCTACCCAAGTAGTGGAGCTTCCTGATGAGCTAGAAGAGTACTTTGCTCAATACTTCAGTGATCGACAGGCATTAGCTAGGCTATACGCTGAGTATGAGTCGGTATTTATAGAGTTAAACGAAGAAATAGATGATTTACAGACTAGACTGGCAAACTACAGATCTCAATTAGAGAACTTAGATAGACGGATACTAACAGAAAGAGAAAACATAGAGAGCCTCAACGCTGAGCTAGAGGCAAGAGAGCAAGAAGGTGATTTACAGGGGTACAACGCACTAGTACCGGCTCAAAACCAGGCAGTCGATAGGTACAACGGTATGATTAGGGAGTATGAACGTATTGTAGAGCTACATAACCAAGTAGTAGTAGAAATTAACGACCTAGTACTGCTGCAAAACGATCTGGTTAATAGTATGGATAGTACTTATGAGGTCCTATAAACTATCTACTTATCTATTAGTTTGAGTAGCTTCTGCTGCTATAATATCAACCAATGGCCAAGACAATATTTATCTGCCAAGAATGCGGCGCCCAGGCTCTGAGATGGAGTGGTAAGTGCTCTGCTTGTAACAACTGGAATACTCTAATTGAAGAGGTTCAATCGGGTAGTAGTGCTAAATCTAAATCAAAGTCCAAGGCAGCTAGTACTAAAACTCTAAAAGAAGTAGAGAGTAGTAGTAAGGTACCTAGAATCAGTAGCGGTATCGATGAGCTAGATCAGGTATTTGGTGGCGGCATAGTACCAGGAAGCGTGACTTTGCTAGCCGGTGAGCCGGGAGTAGGGAAATCCACCCTACTGCTTCAACTATCGGCTAATATAGCCGGATCTAAGCCGGTACTATATATCAGTGGCGAGGAGTCACTACAACAGATAAAGCTGCGAGCAGATCGATTGAATATATCAGCATCCAAATTAGAGTTACTAGCTGCAACCGATGTAGATATGTTAGCTGCTACTATCGAGTCAGGGAATTATGCTTTTGTCGTAGTCGATTCTATACAGACTATGAGTAGTGATGAGCTGACCTCATCTGGTGGTACAGTCTCTCAAATAACGGCCTGTACCCATAAACTCTCAGAGGTTGCTAAATCTAAAGATATCGCCCTACTAGTAGTTGGGCACGTGACTAAAGAGGGTAATATCGCTGGACCTAAAATATTAGAACACTTAGTCGATGTGGTGATGTATCTAGAGGGTGAGCGGTTTGGTAGCTTCAAGATGATTAGGGGTCAAAAGAACCGCTATGGCTCGACCAATGAGGTCGGCATATTCGAAATGAATGATAGTGGTATGAGCGCTGTAGCTAATCCATCAGAACGTTTCTTGCAAGAACGCACCTCGGCCGATGGTTCATCCGTACTAGCTACCATAGAGGGCACAAGGGCTCTGCTAGTAGAGGTCCAAGCTTTAGTTAGTAGTAGTCCTTTTGGTTACCCTAAGCGTACAGCTGCTGGGTTTGATCTAAATAGGCTCAATCTGCTTATAGCAGTACTCCAACAAAGAGCTGGGTTGAAACTGGCCGATAAGGATGTATATATCAATATAGTTGGAGGTATGAAGATTACAGAACCGGCAGCCGATTTAGCCGTTGCACTGGCTATAGCTTCAGCCGCTAAAAAGCAGCCCATCAAAGATGATCTCGTAGTTTATGGAGAGGTTGGGTTGAGTGGAGAAATACGTTCAGTGAGTGATAGTGATAAGCGCAACAAAGAGGCCGCTAAGCTTAAATTCACCAAAGCTCTAGCTCCTAGCAACAATACTAAAGCCGGTGATAAGTTTATACTCTCAGTCAAAGATTTAAATGAAGCTATATCTAAAGGCCTTATTAAATCCTAATCGTCGTCTTCATCGTCGTCATCATCATCATTACCACCGCCATTGTTATTGGGTAGCCCTACAACATTCTTCTGGGTGGTATCGGTAGCATCATATAACCCCTCATCAATGACCAATATATTAAAGGTGTGGGGACCGCTACTAGTTGGAGTGTATTGAGCTTCACAGGTGCCAGCTCCAGAGCAGGTGCCAACTACTTGATTGTTGCGTCTAATTTCTACACTATCGATACTAAATCGTCCCGCAATTACTTCAGCGGTAATAGTCACCACTCCGGTCACTGGATTATAGTCAGCTTCAAAGCTTTCTATCTTAGGCTTAGCGTCATTACAGTTATGGGTAGTACTAGTGCGGGTGGGTATTGCCTGTCCGCTACCTAAACCTAATCTACTAGCTAGAGCAGCTACTGGTGGGTTCCAGCGACCAAAGGCTGGATCCTCAGGTGGTATTTCGGCTCTAAGTCCGTAGCTAGTAATCTCTCTTCTAGCTCGCTCTGGTGTACATTCAGTAGCTAGTCGGCCGGAAATAGTATCTATAACAGCAGTATCGATACCGCCACTCCCCTTAGGCTCATACCAGCTAGGGAACATATCGGTTCTAGTTCCTTCAGAATTATCGCTCTCTAAGCCACCGGTATATCTATCTAGAGTAACCGACTTTATACCGCTAGGTCTTTCAAAGGGCTTGTTCTCTACGCCATCTAGAGCGCTACGTATGAAGTCGCTAAATATCGGTCCAGTCATTAGGTGGGTTGAAGATCTCATGGTTGTATTGTCGCTATTACCCACCCAGACACCGGCTACTATATCGCGGGTATACCCCATAGCCCAACCGTCCCTTAAGTCATCAGTAGTACCGGTCTTAACAGCTACGGTGTGTCCGGGTATAGCAAAGAAGGGGTTGTTGGCGCCAAAGGTGGGAGTACGAGCCACATCATCAGATAGTATGGAAGACATTAGATAGGTAGTCTGCTCTTCAAAAATGCGTTCACCCTCGGGTTGCTCCCACTCTTCTAAAACTACACCATTAGCATCGGTAACTTTGAGGATAGTCGATTGTTCGTAGTGTGTGCCGCCATTAGCAAATACTTCATAGGCATTGACGTGTTGGTTGAGCTGTACTTCACCAGAACCCAAAACCAAACTTAGTCCATAATTGCTAGCATCACCCAAAGTTGTAATACCCATGCGTCTAACTAGATCCAAAGTATCTTGCATGCCTACTATGTAGAGCATTTTGATAGCAGGGATGTTACGGGATTCACCTAGAGCCTGTCTAATACTCATAACTCCGCGAAAGTTACCATCGAAGTTGTTGGGGGTATAGCCACCCCCAAAGTCGGTGCGGACATCATACATAGTACTGCCTGGTCCCCAATCAGTTGTACCCTCAAAACCTAAAGCGTAAACGTAAGGCTTAAAGCTTGATCCAGGCTGTCTTTTAGCAGTAGCTGCGTTATAGGCGCCAAAACCTGCGTAACCAAAGTCACGTGATCCCACCATAGCTAGCATCTGGCCGGTATGTGGATCGGATGCTACTAAGGCAGCATTGTTACCGCCACCGTTATCAACATGCACCATACCATCTTTCACGGCCTTTTCGGCCTTTTCCTGCAGCTCCATATCGATAGTGGTGATGATTTCTAAACCACCCTGCAAGACAGTTTGTGGCCCGTATCTTTCCTCTAGTTGTTGTTGGGCACGAATAACAAAGTGGGGGGCTTTAATATTTCGGAATGAGTCTGGAGTGGGATTAACCTTAGCTAGAGTGTCTTCTTCTTTAGCTTCTTCGGCTACTTCTTCCGTAATGTAGCCTTGTGAGACCATCAGGTCTAAGACTGCATCCATGCGCCACTCTAAGGCTTCAATATTCTGTCCGTATGGTGAGTAGTAGGTAGGAGCTTGTGGAAGGGCTGCTAGTAGGGCAGCTTCATCTAAAGTTAGCTCGCTAGCGTCTTTAGAAAAATACATCTGTGAAGCAGCCTGAACGCCGTAGGCTTGAGCCCCATAGCCGATCTCATTTAGATATAGCTCTAAAATGTCATCTTTCTCATATAGCTGCTCTATCTGCATCGATAGAATCAGCTCTCTAACCTTTCTGGTGAAGGTCTGTTCCGGAGTTAATAGGGCGTTTTTAACATATTGCTGGGTGATGGTTGAACCTCCTTGGAGACCGTTACTGATACCTAATACGTTATAGATAGCGGCACGCAATATACCTAAACTACTGAAAGCTCCTTGTTTGTAGAAGTTGCGGTCTTCTATAGCAATAGTAGCGTCTATGATGTTTTGATTAATCTCTTCTAGATCTATATAGGTACGGTTCTGGTCACCATAGACCTCATATAGTAAGTGCTCACCAGTTCGATCATAAAATCTGGTAGTTTGCTCTAGAGCTCTAGCGTTGATCTGACCTGGACTAGGTAGATCCTTGGCAAAGTATAGGAATAGGCCGATGACTAATATAATAAATAGACCGAAAGCAGCGCCGGCGATACGCAAGGCCGCCATAGCTCCAGGTTTAGAGAACCACCAGTCTTTGAACCGGCGAGGGTGCATATACCACAGCCATCTACGCCACCATAGTTCTGGAGGCGTTACTTTACCAAACTTGCGAGCATTAGTAGGCTTTTTCCTAGTATTATTGCTTTTATTTATAAATGGTAACTTCATAGATATTTGATTTAGTGTTTGCGTGACTTTGTTTTTAGTTTGCTCGCTAAGTTTGGAGATTTTTGCTAATAACTGGTCTTTTAACTGTTTAAGATTTTGCATGTTTATCTCATATATCTCCTCTTATGCCTATCTCAGGCACCATAGTATTATAACAACTCATGCATGCTTTATACAGCCTAAGTCAGCTAGATTTTAGTCTCCATGATATTATAAATACTAATGAACGAATTACTGTTTAGATCTAGTAGTGAAGTAGTAGTCCGAGAGGATTTAGAGGCCAAGCTAAAAAGTGGCCAGACCTTGCGTATTAAATACGGTATCGATCCTACGGGAAGTCGTATACATATCGGCCATGCCGCTACTATCCGTAAACTAAAACACTTCCAAGATGCTGGACACCAAATAGTACTCATAGTCGGTAGCTTTACCGGTCAGATAGGTGATACATCTGATAAGGAAAGCGAGCGGAGCCTGCTCACCAAAGAACAAGTCGAAGCTAACATGGCTAGTTATGAAGCCCAGCTAGCTAAGATATTCGATACCACGAAGGCCGAAATCCACTACAACCACGAGTGGTTCAACGACATGAGTTTAGATGAGTGGCTGCGTATCAATCAGCTGTTTTCTGTAGCTCAGATGATCGAAAGAGATAATTTCGCTAAACGTTTCGATAAAGGAGATAGAATCGGCCTACAGGAGTTTCAGTATCCTATGCTGCAAGGATATGATTCAGTAGCCATAAAAGCCGATGTTGAGATCGGTGGCAATGATCAGCTATTTAATCTACTAGCAGGACGTACTATCCAAAAAGCCTACGACCAAGAACCTCAAAATATTATCGCCTACGAACTATTACTAGCTGATGATGGGCGCAAGATGAGTAAATCTTGGGCTAACTGTATCTGGGTAGATGATCAACCTGAAGATATGTTCGGCAAAGTTATGAGTATCAATGACGATCTAATCATGCACTATTTCAAACTAGTTACAGAAGTTACAGAGGATGAGTTAAGTAGTCTTGAAAAAGAACTTAAATCCAACAACCCTAGGGATGTAAAACTGAGGCTAGCTTCTGAAATAGTTGGCATGTATCACGACCAAGAGGCAGCCTCATCGGCCCAGGAAGCTTGGCTAAATCAATTTAGTAACAAGAATCTACCTCAAGATATTGCTGACTATCTAGTTGGGGATGTTTCCTGGGATTTAGTAGACCTACTAGTAGAAACTAGTTTAGTAGAAAACAAATCCCAAGCTAGGCGAGTTATTGATCAGGGTGGCGTGAGGCTTAATTCCCAAAAAGTTACTGATACAAATGTTGAGGTTAAAGACGGCGATATATTACAAGTCGGTAAACGTAAATTCATCAGACTAAAACTACTAAGATAGGTTATATATATGAAGCCAACGGACAAGGTCAACACCCTGCCGGGAGTAGGTGAGGCACTGAGTGAGAAGTTAAAAAAACTTGGGATTGTAACTGTTGAAGATTTACTGCGCCATTATCCTAGGCGCTATGATGACTTTTCTAAAATTACCCCTATAGATAAGCTTGAGCCAGGAAATGTGACTATCAAAGGAGAAATTACCCATATAGTCACCAAACGGACTAAAAGAAGAGGCATGAGTTTAACTGAGGCTATTATCACTGACGAGAGCGACTCAGTAAAAGCTATTTGGTTTAATCAGCCGTATTTAGCTAAACAGCTACCAAAAAACACTCAAGTCTATCTATCGGGAGAGTTGGCTTTTAAATACCAACAGTATGCTTTGCAAAATCCTAGTGTAGAAAAAGTTAGTAGCTTTACCAAAAACACGGCTCGAATAATCCCAATTTATCCTGAAACTGCTGGGCTAACTTCTAAGCAACTACGCAAACTACTGTATCAGGCTATCGAAGTCGAGGTGGAGGATGTATTACCTAAAGAAATAGTCGAGAAATATAAGCTGCTTGATAAGATGTCGGCTCTAGAGCAGATACACTTTCCAGACTCATCTAAAAGCTTGAATTGGGCTAAACATAGACTAGCTTTTGAGGAGATCTACGTACTATTAATGCTATCTAAAAGCTTTAAAGATACTTTAAGTGAGTATGAGGCTCCAAAAGTCATCTACAACCAGAAACTAGCAGATAGTTTCATCAAGCAATTGCCCTTTAAAATGACCGATGATCAGCGAAAAAGTGCCTGGCAAATCATCCAAGATATCGGCAAATCTAGTCCTATGAATAGACTGCTTCAAGGAGATGTGGGTAGCGGTAAAACTGCAGTAGCAGCTATGGCAGCGACCCAAGTAGCTGGCAGCGGTCTTCAGACAGCCCTTTTAGCCCCAACTGAGATTTTAGCTACACAACACTACAAAACTTTGGAAGAACTGGCGTTAGATGATGTAAATGTTAGGTTGTTAACTGGCTCAACCAAGACTAAAGAGCGTCAAGAGATCTTAGACGAACTTAAAAGTGGTGATATAGATATATTGGTCGGTACTCATGCTTTAATTCAAGATGATGTTAAGTTCAAACATTTAGGTCTATTAATAGTTGATGAGCAGCATCGTTTTGGAGTTAAACAGCGCCAACAGTTAATTAATAATAGTAAAGATAAGGATAGGAAGTTACCTCACGTATTGAGTATGTCGGCCACTCCTATACCGCGTAGCCTAGCTCTGACTATATATGGAGATTTGGATATCTCTAGTATTAAGCAGATGCCAAGCGGTAGAAAACCGGTAGAGACTAGAGTCGTTACTAACTCCAGGCAAACCTATGATGAGATATTGGGCCATATCAAGAACGGCAGTCAGGTCTATGTAGTCTGCCCGTTGATTGAAGAATCAGATGTTTTGGGTGCTACTTCTGTTGCGCAAGAAGTTGCTAATCTCAAGAAACAGTGGCCTAAAGTTGATATAGCTAGTTTGCATGGTCGAATGTCAGCTAAAGAAAAAGCTAGCGTTATGGATGATTTTCATAGTGGTAAAACTCAAGTATTAGTTTCGACTACTGTTGTAGAGGTGGGAATAGACGTAGCTAATGCCAACGTGATTTTAATAGAGGGAGCTGAGAGATTTGGCCTATCTACCCTGCACCAACTGCGTGGTCGAGTAGGCCGCGGCGGCCAGCAAGCCCATTGTTATCTTAAGACTTCCAATGAGACCCAGGCTAAACATAGATTAGAGCTGATGGAACGTTTTAGCGATGGTTTTAGGTTAGCTGAAGAGGACCTTAAAATACGTGGTGCTGGTGAGCTTTATGGTAGCAAGCAGCACGGACAACTAGACTTGCGTATAGCTAAACTATCCGATATTGAGTTGATCAAAGAAGCGCAAAAGGCCGTTAAAGAGACCGGTGATTTAGATAACTACCCTAAATTAAAGAAAATAATTAATAGCTTGCAGCAAACTACTAGTTTAAATTAGCTTGAGGCAGGTTTTTTAAGTTCGGTTGAACCCTACTGGTATAATTAGTCGATAAGTTTATGTATGCCGGATTTATCACCCCCAAATACACCCTAAATATCTTAGGAGTGCACCAAAAGTTCAACAAGGCTGCCTATAGAAAAGTTAGGCCCTATATCGATATGCAAGCCTTCCCTAAACTAAAAGCTATCCAGCATTTCGAAGGCTATAACGGGCCTGATGGTATCAAGGTTAAATCACCCCATAGGCACGATGAACCTAGCCATTTTTATGATCCAGAGCAGGGCGATGGTCCACTAATTGAGCACTTGCTTGAACACTACAAACTATTGGTCGAGGCTTTAGAAGATCAGGATAAGGTTAGATCGGCTTTTGAAGCTTCCTGGTTAGCTCACGTGTTAGTAGATGGACTAACTCCGGCACACCACTACCCATACGAACAAGAACTAGAGTTGATGTATCGTACCTCACAGCAGAAATTCTATAAACGTCGACACAAGATATTGTTGCAAGGAATCAATAAAAGGCAGCTCCTAAAGGGTAACTGGCGGATGTGGGGCAATAAAGGCTTGCTATCTACTCATATACATTTTGAGGCAGGAGTGGCAGCAGCCGTAATTACCGGTAATTTTGACACCAAGTTAGACGAGGAGAAGTTGAGTGAGGCTCGGGTCTTAGGACTGCTAGAGTTTTTTAAGCAAGAAGCAGCTAAAGTACATGAAATGAAAATGTATGATCTTTTCTATCAAACTAGCTGGACCGTTAAGCTAGCTAGGATGTCGAGAAAATATCTAGCCCCCCAGATCATAGAGGCGTTAGCAGTAATTTGGATATTAGCGGCCGAAGAAGCCGGAGTAGCGGGAGTAAATAAACTATGAGGATAGTTGGCGGTGAGTTCAAGGGTAGATCCATCAAAGCCCCAGATAGTAGCCTAACTAGACCAGTTACTGACAAGACCAAAGAAGCGGTCTTTAACATGCTAGGTGATATATCAGATCTAACAGTCCTAGACGCCTATAGCGGCAGTGGCGCTCTAGCTCTAGAAGCTATTAGCAGAGGAGCTAGCTCGGCTGTAGCTATAGATAACTCCAAAGAAGCTATAAGAATAATTAATGATAACGTAGCTGTTTTGGACGTGAGTGAAAAGATTGAGGTTGTAAATAAGGATGTAGCGGAGTGGTTAGAAGATAATCAAGCTAGTTTCGATTTAGTCTTTGCCGACCCACCGTTTAGCGACGCTAATGATGCAGTGCTTAAGGAACTAATGAGCAGGGCCGATAGATTATTCATCCTCAAACATGCTAGAAGGAAACAGCCATTAGAAGTAGATAATCTAGAGTTAGTCAGGAGCCGTAAGTATGGAGAGAGTATGATCTCTATCTATAAGATAAAGGTAGCCAAAACGGGTAATACTAACTAGACTAGGAATGTGTACTAGTTTATTGGTATAATCACAGTTGTTTTTAACAATCAAAGCTTGCCGGAGTGGCGGAATTGGCAGACGCGCTAGGTTTAGGACCTAGTGTCCGCAAGGACGTGAGAGTTCGAGTCTCTCCTCCGGCACCACGCAATTTGACTGTTGCACACTAACTACCCTATTATCTAAGAATAACCAGTATTTATTTATATATACTTCTAAATTAAGACAATCAAAAGGTAGTTAATAAACACTATGCCAGACCAAGTACAACTAAGAGGTGGTACAGATAATGAAAACGATAACTTCACAGGAGCTAACCGTGAAGTTACAGTAGATACTACTAATAATACGCTGAGGGTTCATGATGGCGTTACCCAAGGCGGATACCCGCTAATTCAAGGTATAGCTAGTATTGATCCAGATTCTGACACCTTCATCAAACGTGATGAGTGGGGTCGTGCTCAAGTAGCTGATCCTGAAGCCGATGGTGATATTGCTAACAAAGGCTGGGTAGAGGGGCAAATTAGTAGTTCTGCTATCCCTCCATTTGATTCGTCTATCACTATCACTGCTACTAACACTACATGGACCGTACCTGTACTTGCACATCCTATAGTTAGGGTTGTAGTTGTCGGTGGTGGCGGCGGTGGCGGTGCTGCACGCAGTAACACTGGTGGTACAGGTGGTACTACGACCTTTGGGTCAGGAGCAGCCTGGGCTGTGAGCGCAGCTGGGGGTGTGGGTGGCCGAGGCGGATACATAAACGCAAACGGTACGGCGGGTTCACTAGGATTTAGCGCTGGTAATGGGGGACAGGGTGGTACGGAACAGGCGGGTGGTTCCACGATTGGGCACGAAGGTAACGGGGGGCGGATTACGGTTGCATACCGTGATATGACCGGTATTTCGACAGTCAACATTCAGATTGGCGCGGGCGGCTCGGGCGGCTCGGCAGGTGTGTATCCCGGCGGTGCTGGTGGCCGAGGAGAAGTAACTATCGAATATGCGGCGGGATAGGAGAGCTTATCTCAAACAAGAGTGCAGTAATTCTTAAGAGATGATTGCAAAAGCTTATTGTCTGTTACAATATTAATAATTAATAATCACAACAATAATTGAGGTTTAACCAAACACTATGCCCGACCAAGTGCAACTAAGAGGTGGTACAGATAATGAAAACGATAGCTTCACTGGAGCACAACGTGAAGTTACAGTAGATACTACTAATAAGACTCTTAGAGTACATGATGGAACAACAGCAGGAGGTAGTAGGCTAGCAGCTTATGATGAATGGGGTAGATTGCAAGTAGAAGACCCTGAGAATGATACAGATGTAGCTAACAAAGGCTATGTAGATGGGCAGATTAGTGGTTCTGTCGGGTTCGTTCCAGTTGGAACTTTGTCTTTCTCCGATGTAGCCATTACCTCACTTAACGACGTGTTCACTGATGTTTACGACGAATATACGGTGAGAGTGCGGGCAACGTTGTCGGCTGTGGCTGTCCTACGTATGAGGTTGCGTGCATCGGGAACGGACGACGATGGCAGTAACTATGATCGGCGATGGATGTCTGGGGCAGGAACAACTGCGTCTGTGGGTGGTAATACCGCTAATGATCATTCGGTGACGGTTACTTCGGGTGATGGGTTGCTTGTCGCGGAAATCATGGTATCGGGTCCAGCGTTGGCGGCGAACACGCAGATTGTGTCGCAGGCAGGGAATAAGGACACGTCGGTGAACGTAATCTCGACCAGACACACGACAACGGCTGTGTTCGACGGACTGTCGCTGTTCCCTGCTTCAGGTACTATTACTGGAGTCATGGACGTGTATGGATTTAAAAGGGCCGTATAGAGATCGTTGAGCTGTGATTGAGGGACGAAAGTGGTACGGGGGCGTGATGACGCAAGATGGGTAGAAATAGCTACAACTCGACACCACTAGTTTACAAATAAACCATTAATGCCAAAAAATCCACAACCTCTTTTGCCCTTTTTACCCCCATTACTGTATTATTAAACCAATGAGCAATCTATCTACACAAAACTACAAAGGAGCTAGAGACTTTTATCCTGAAGATATGCGCTTGCAGCGCTATATCTTCGATACTTGGAGCGAAGTAGCAGAGCTATACGGTTATGAAGAGTATGACGGGCCTATGCTAGAATTTACCGACCTGTATCGTGCTAAGACCGGTCAGGAGATAGTGGAAGAACAAACATATAGTTTCAAAGATCGAGGCGGTAGAGACGTAACTATGCGTCCAGAAATCACCCCTACACTAGCTAGAATGGTAGCAGCTAGAAACCAGGAACTATCTACACCTATCCGTTGGTACTCTACACCTAATCTTTGGCGCTATGAGCGACCACAGTCTGGTCGTTTGCGTGAGCACTGGCAGTTTAATGTCGATATCTTGGGAGTTGAGGATATATCGGCAGAACTAGAGGTAATTACCCTACTACATACTTTGATGCGTCGTTTCGGTGCTGATGAGGATATGTTCCAAATCAGACTCAATAGCAGAGAGTTGATGAGTCATATATTTGGTGAGTACTTATCTGTGAGTGTAGATACCTCGCACCGACTAACAAAGCTACTAGATAGAAAAGACAAGATGAGTGACGAAGCCTTCATTAATCAGGCCGATACTATCTTGGGCGATAAGCTTAATACTTTCCTAGACCTCATACGCATCACAAAACTCAGGGATCTGCCTCCTGAACTATTAGAGAGTGAGCCGGCTCAAGAACTAGCACTTTTGGGTAAGCAGTTGTCTGCTAGGGGGATTAACAACATTCGTTTTGATTTAACTATTCAGCGAGGATTTGACTACTATACCGGTATTGTCTTTGAAGTATTCGATAGCAATCCCGACAATGCTCGCTCCATAGCCGGTGGTGGTCGCTATGATGATTTGATGCAAGTGTTTAAAGCTCCTAAAATACCGGCAGTTGGTTTCGGTATGGGTGATGTCATCATGGCCGATTTTCTAAAAACCCATGGCTTAGAGCCAAAACTTATTTCTAGCACTAAAGTAGCAGTACTTTCAGTTGAAGATGATCAGATCGAGGCAGCAGATGAGTTGGCTGCTAGTTTACGCCAGGCCGGTATCAATACTGCTACTGATTTTAGTGATAAAAAGATCGGCAACAAGATCAAGGCTGCCGATAAGCGGCAAATACCTTACGTCATTGTCGTAGGAGATAAAGAAACTCTAGCCAAAGACTACGGATTGAAACATCTTAGTAGTGGCGATGAATCTAGAGGTGATATTAATCATTTAATTGAGAAGCTATCTTAAGTATGGTAGCCTAGGGGCTTATGATGAATGTAAAAGTAGATAGAGACGGAAACCAAGTAACTATAAATATCCAGGCCGATAAGGCCGATATGGAAGTGAGTGTCAAAAACACTTACAACAATCTGCGCAGCCAAGTCAGTGCCAAGGGCTTTAGACCCGGCAAAGCACCCAATGATGTGATCGACCGCGAGCTGGGAGCTGATAAAGTTCAGGCCGAAGTAGTTGATGGTATCGTTGAGAAACTTTACCGCCAAGCTATAGATGAAAATGACTTACGGCCCATATCTAATCCCCATGTAGATGTTAAAAAGATTGTGCCATATACCGATTTAGAGATAGAGATCAAAGTCGAAGTTATGCCGGAAGTAACGCTAGGTGATTACAAGAAAATCAAAGAGAGTAAGCCAGAAGTTAAAGTAGAAGACGAGGAAGTAGATAAAGTAGTTGCTTCACTGCAAGATCGATTGGCTGAGCGCAAGGAAGTAAAAGGTGCAGCTAAAGAAGGCGATGAAGTAGAGATAGATTTTACGGGCCGCAAAGACGGCAAAGAAGTACCCGGTGCAAAAGCCGAAAAGTACCCACTAGTTATAGGAAGTGACCGCTTTATACCTGGCTTTGAAAAAGAACTGATTGGACTAAAACCAGGTGATGAGAAGAAGTTTAAAGTTAAGTTCCCTGATGATTATGCTGAAAAATCACTAGCAGCTCAGGAAGTTGAGTTTGAGATTAAGCTCAAGAAAGTATCAGAACTTGTTAAACCTAAGGCTGATGATGAATTTGCCAAAAATGCTGGACCATTTGAAAACATCAAATCCCTACGTGAGGATGTAGCTGCGCACTTAACTGCCGAAAAAGAAAAAGCAGCTGATCAGGAACTAGAAAACAAGATAGTTCAGCAGGTAGTAGATCAAGCCAAGGTAGATATACCAGAGTCGATGATTGAACAAGAGGCCCAGAGACTTAATGAAGATATCGATAGACAGCTCGAGGAGAAGGGTGCTACCAAGGAAGATTACTTAAAAGAAACTAAACAGAGTGCCAAGGCTTTGGATAAATCGATTGCTGAGCAGGCTGAAAATAGAGTCAAAACTGCACTAGTACTAACCGAAGTTGCTAACGCCGAAAAACTAGAAGTATCATCTGAAGAGCTAGAAGTTAGAATGCAGGTCATAGCTGGACAGTATCAGGATGAATCGATCCAAAAACAGTTGCAAGAACCGGCAGTTCGTAGAGAAATAGCTTCACAGATGCTAGCTGAAAAGACAGTTGAGCATTTAGTAGAATCAGCTACTAAATAGTACTCCAAAAGAACAGTTTTATTAGCACTGTTGACTTGCGAGTGCTAGTGAGACTACAATTATATTTATGGACTCAAGAGACGTAACCAATCAAATTCTAGTGCCTACTGTTTTAGAGAAGACTCACTATGGTGAGAGGGCTTATGATATCTATTCTCGCTTACTCAAAGAGAATATTATTTTCCTAGGCGCTACTATCGATGATAACGTAGCTAACTTAGTAGTGGCACAGCTACTTTATCTAGAAAGCGAAAACCCCAAGAAAGATATCAAGCTATATATCAATAGCCCAGGTGGTAGTATTAGTGCCGGTATGGCTATTTATGACACTATGCAGTTAGTTAAACCGGATGTATCAACTATATGTGTAGGTATGGCCGCCTCTATGGGTGCTTGGTTGCTTGCCGGTGGAGCTAGGGGTAAACGGTTTTCCTTGCCTCACTCGCGGGTGATGATTCACCAGCCTAGTAGCGGCTATGAAGGTACTGCTTCTGATATCGAGATTAGCGCCAAGGAAGTCATTAGGCTGAAAAAAGAGATGATTAAGCTACTGTCTAAAGATACCGGTAAAACCGCTAAAATGATCGAAAGCGATATGGATAGGGACAAATGGATGACTGCTGAGGATGCTCAAAAGTATGGCGTAATCGATAAAGTTATCGATAGCCCCAAATAATCATCATATTTAGCTAAAGCTAGTAATTAGAATTAGCAGGAGTCTTAGTTTTTTCAAAAGAAGTTGTTGACATAACACGTACTTAGGTCCATAATCTAACCTCAAATGAGGCAGAATACAGTCTGTGGCTCCTTTGGCTTCGGCTTAGAAGACCCTCAAAAAACGCAATATAAAACTACTTATAAACCCCTTTGGTAAAAATATAAGTAGATTTTTTATGATTAATAATATTATTAAATTTTAGTTACTAATCACTAATCACAGGAGGTGCTAAAGCGTCTATGGGTTCTAATCAGCGAGTCACATTTTCAAAACACAAACCATTAATTAAGTTACCTAATCTTTTGGAAAACCAGCACCAGTCTTTCCAGTGGTTTCTAGATGAGGGACTAAAAGAGCTATTTGAAGAGGTTGATAGTATCGATGACTACACCGGTAGTAAGCTATCCTTGCGCTTCAAAGACTACCGCTTTGAAGACCCTAAGGTCAGCGAAGTTGAAGCTAAAGAAAACAACATCACCTACGATGCACCGCTATATGCAATGGCTGAGTTAACCAACAAAGTTACCGGTGAAGTTAGCGAGCAAGAGATCTATCTAGGTGATTACCCAATGATGACCGAAAGAGCCACTTTCACTATCAATGGCTCTGATCGTGTAGTAGTATCACAGCTAATCAGAAGTCCAGGTGTGATATTTACAGCTGATAATATCAACGACAGGAACTACTATGGAGCCAAACTTAATCCAGCTCGTGGAGCTTGGCTAGAGTTTGAGACTACTACTAATGATGAGATTTTTGTTCGTATTGATCGCAAGCGTAAACTACCAGCTACTACTTTGCTAAGAGCTCTAGGTTTAAGTACCAACAAGCAGATACAGGAAGCTTTTGCTCATGTAGAGGTTGGTGAAGTTGATCATATCCAAAACACTATAGCTAAAGATCCAGCTAAAAATACTAGTGATGCATTAATCGAAGTTTACAAACGTCTTAGACCTGGTGATATGGCTACGGTTGAAAACGCCAAAAACTTAATCGATAGTACCTTCTTTAATTTCAAGAGATTTGATCTATCCAAAGTCGGTAGATACAAGATGAACCGTAGGTTGAATATCGATGTGCCTAATACTAACGAAAACCGCGTTATGCGCTTAGATGACGTTATTGCTGTTATGGCCGAAGTGATTCGTTTGAACAATACCCAAGATCCCGAAGATGAGATGGACTCATTTGCCAACCGTAGATTGAAGATGGTTGGTGAGTTAGTGCAACGTGCTTTTAGGATTGGCCTACTTCGTATGGAGCGAAATGTTAAAGACCGAATGAGTGTTTGTGACATCGAAGAAGTGACTGCTCAGTCGCTAGTTAACGCTAGACCTATAGTAGCTAGTGTGCGTGAGTTCTTTGCCTCCTCACAGCTCAGTCAGTTTATGAACCAGGAGAACCCACTATCAGAGCTAACTCATAAGAGACGCTTGAGTGCTACCGGCCCAGGTGGTCTAACTCGTGAGAGGGCTGGATTTGAGGTTCGTGACGTACACCGTACTCACTATGGACGTGCTTGTGTGATCGAAACTCCAGAAGGTGCCAACGTAGGATTAATCTTGAACCTAACTAATTACTCTAGAGTCAATGACTATGGCTTTATAGAGACTCCATACAGAAGAGTCATTACTAACCTACCTATAGCAGAGGCTAATGGTGAGGTATTGCGTGAAGGCGTGACGGATGATAAGGGTAAGTCTATTCTCAGAAAAGGCACTAAACTAACTAAAGCCGATATTGCTAAATTAAAGAAGGCTAAGGTTGAGGCAGTCGGTATTGTACCTAGAGTTACTACTGATATAGTCTATTTAGACGCTCAAGATGAAGCTAGCACAGTAATCGCCTCTATCGGCAACAAACTAGATGAGGATGGCTACTTCCTAGAAGAGCGCGTAGCGGTCAGACGTGATGGCCGTCCAACTGAAGAGAACGTAGCTAATGTGACCCATATGGATGTCTCTCCTCAGCAAACTATCGGTGCTGCCGCCGGGCTGATGCCATTTGCTGAAAAAGATAACGTGACCCGTGCTTTAGTCGGTGCCAACCAGCAGAGACAGGCTGTACCACTAATTACTCCACAGGTACCGATTGTAGGCACTGGCTTAGAGGCAGATGTAGCTAGAAACAGTGGACACATGATCATAGCTGAACATGATGGAGTCATCAGGCAAGCTACAGCTTCAGAGATAGTGGTTGATTACACTGATAAGATACAGAAAACCTACCAATTAAATACCTTTGCTAGAAGCAATGAAGGTACCGCTATGACCCATAGGGTAGTGGTAGAGTCCGGCCAGAAGGTCAAAAAAGGTGATTTACTTGCTGATGGTATGAGTACCAGCGAGGGAGAGTTGGCTCTAGGAGCTAACCTACTAGTTGGTTTTATGCCTTGGCGTGGATACAACTTCGAAGATGCCATCATTATCTCTAGACGATTAGTCGAAGACGACACTCTAACTTCTGTACATATAGAAGAGTTTAGTATCGACGTGCGTGAGACTAAGCTAGGCCCAGAACAAGTAACTCATGATATTCCTAACATTTCTGAAGAAGCTCTAGCTAATTTAGATGAAGAAGGTGTAGTTATGGTTGGTGCTCAAGTGACACCAGGCGATGTATTGGTTGGTAAAATCACTCCTAAAGGTGAACAGGAGCTTTCCAGTGAAGAAAGACTTTTGCGTGCTATCTTCGGTGAAAAGGCCAAGGATGTGCGTGACTCATCTCTTAGAATGCCTAACGGTAAACACGGTAAAGTAGTCGGTATTAAGATCTTTAATCGTGAAGACGGCCATGAACTTAAAGCCGGTGTGTTAAGGCAAATCCATGTTTACGTAGCGCAGATGCGCAAAGTCTCAGTAGGAGATAAATTAGCTGGTAGACACGGTAACAAGGGTGTAATCGCTAGGATTATGCCGGTAGAGGATATGCCGTTTATGGATGATGGCACTCCACTTGATATTGTCTTAAACCCTCTTGGTGTAGCTCAGCGTATGAATATCGGACAGATATTTGAAACTCACCTAGGTTGGGCAGCTGCCGCTCTAGGATATAGGGTAGCGTCACCACCATTTGATGGTGTAGATACAGAAACTCTCAAGGCCGAGCTAGCCAAGGCTGGACTACCAGAAGATGGCAAAGCTCAGCTATATGATGGTAGAACCGGTGAGGCCATGAAAGAAAGAACTACAGTAGGATATATGTATATCAACAAGCTAAAACACATGATTGATGACAAGATCCACGCTCGTTCTACCGGTCCATACACCAAAGTAACTCAGCAGCCACTAGGTGGTAAGGCTCAAAACGGTGGTCAAAGATTCGGAGAGATGGAAGTGTGGGCTCTAGAAGCTTACGGAGTAGCCAATATCTTACAAGAGATGTTAACTATTAAATCCGATGACGTTATCGGTAGATCTAAAGCCTATGAGTCTATCATCAAGAATGAAGATATCTTGGGCCCAAGACTACCTGAATCCTTCAACGTTTTGGTTAAGGAACTGCAGAGCTTAGGATTAGATGTTGATTTAGCTCAAGATGATAAAATCATCGATGCCGAAGAGGTTTTAGAGAAAGAATACCGCACTGAAAAATCGACCGCACCGACTATTACCGACGATCCAGCTCCAGCTGTAGATGTTGATTCCGATGCTGATGCTAGTGAGTATCAAGCTCTAGATGATGAAACAGACACTAAAGCAGCGGTAGCGACCGATGATAGTGACGATGAAGATAAACAGGAAGGTAAGGAGTAAGAGATGAGAACCGATAACTATTTACACGAGAAACTAGCTACCGACTTTGACGCTATACGCCTAGGCATAGCTAGTCCGGAGAATATCCTAGATTGGTCTCATGGTGAGGTTACTAAACCAGAGACAGTTAACTACCGTACCCAAAAGCCAGAAAAAGACGGACTATTTGATGAACGTATTTTTGGTCCTAGTAAAGACTTTGAGTGTTACTGTGGTAAATACAAAGGTGCTCACTACCGCGGCACTACCTGTGATAGGTGTGGTGTATTGGTAGCTCGCTCTATCGTTAGACGTGAGCGCATGGGCCACATTACTTTGGCCGCTCCAGCTACTCACACTTGGTTCTTGCGCGGTGTACCATCTACTGTTGGATTAATCCTAGATATGACTGCTAAGAATCTAGAGAAGGTAGCTTACTTTGCTAGCTATGTCATTACTAAAGTTGATGAGGACAAAAAGGAAGAGGCCTACAAGGAGTTAGAGGCTAAATATGAGCAGGATAAAGGCCAAGTTAAGCAAAAATATGAAGCTTTAGCAGAGGATGAGAAGGCCGATGTTAAGGCGTTAGCTAAACAGCAAACAGAAGAGTTAGACAATCTAGAGACAGAGTATCAAACTAAACGCTCACAACTAGATAGCTTGGTATTTAAAAACGTAGTGTCTGAAAACGACTACGGTGATATTAACTCAGCTTACGGTAGTGTTTTTGAAGCTATGATCGGCGCAGAGGCTGTAGAGCATCTACTTTCTCTAATAGACGTAGATGAAACTATCGAAGAGCTCAAAAAGCTATCAGAAGAGACTCAAGGTCAGCGCAAAGTCAAAATTCTCAAGAGACTTAAGAAGTTCGAGAGTATGCAAAAGGCCGGTATTTCTCCAACCTGGATGGTCTTACGACACGTACCGGTAATTCCTCCAGAGTTAAGGCCGATGGTGCAGCTTACCGGTGGTAGGTTTGCTACTTCAGATCTTAACGATCTATACCGTAGAGTAATTAATCGTAACAATCGCCTGAAGAAACTAGTAGACCTAAACGCTCCAGCTGTAATTCGTCGTAATGAAATGCGTATGCTTCAAGAGGCTGTAGATACATTGATCGATAACTCCCACGCTCGTGGCGGCAGGGCTGTATCTGCTACCGGCGGTAGACGCAAACTAAAGAGTCTAAGTGATCAGCTGCGCGGTAAGCAGGGTAGATTCAGACAGAACCTACTTGGTAAGCGAGTTGATTACTCCGGACGTTCAGTTATTGTAGCTGGACCAGACTTGAATATAGATGAATGTGGTCTACCGAAAATGATGGCGCTAGAGCTATTTAAGCCTTTCGTAATCGGTAAGCTAATAGAGCGTGAAGCAGCTCACAACGTTAAAGCTGCCGGTCAGATGATTGAGAGTGGTGACCCACTAGTTTGGGATGCTTTAGATGAAGTCATCGAAGGTAAATACGTACTACTTAACCGTGCACCAACACTGCACCGATTAGGAGTCCAAGCCTTTAGACCTAAACTTATTGAAGGTAAGGCTATTCAGCTTCACCCCCTAGTTTGTAGTGGATTTAACGCCGACTTCGACGGTGACATGATGGCTGTTCACTTACCGCTAAGTAATGAATCGCAAAAAGAAGCTCGTGAAATCATGGCAGCTAGTAAAAACCTACTATATCCATCTGATGGATCGGTAATCGTTTACATAGCTCAAGATATGATATTGGGAGCCTACTACATGACTTATGATCGTTATGATATGAGTGATGTTAAATATACTTTTGCTGATATACATGAAGCCGAGCACGCTTACGATAACGGTGTTATCGATATGCAAACTCCGATCAACGCTCTCATAGAAGGCGAAGTCATCACTACTACTATCGGTAGGATTCTCTTTAACGAGATATTGCCTGAGGAGATGCCTTTTGTGAACAAGACTTTTGATAAGGACGCTATTAATGAACTAACCGGCGAAGTTTTCGAGAAATACGGCATGCCGGTACTGGGTGAAGTAGCAGATAGAATTAAAACTATCGGTTATGAATACGCTACTGTATCTGGTCTATCTACGGGTATGGACGATTACATCATCCCTGAGAGCAAGGACGCAATACTTGAAGAGGGAGAGGCTAGAGCTAGTGAAGTTAGTGAACAGTACCAGCAGGGACTAATTACCGAAGAAGAGCGTTTCAGACTAACCGTTAGTAACTGGCTAGATATCAACGAAAAACTTCAAGGTGCCGTAGAAAGCAGCTTTGCTGAGCAAAACAACTCTACAACTATTACTGTAGTTTCTAAGGCTAGAGCTAAACTTAGTGCCGTGTCACAGATCATCGGTATGATCGGTCTAAGACAGGATGTTTACGGTAATATCATTGAGCTGCCAATCAAGAGTAACTACAAAGAGGGTCTAACTAGCGTTGAGTACTTTATCGATGCTAGGGGTTCACGAAAAGGACTAGTCGACACCGCTCTAAAGACTGCCGACTCAGGGTATTTGACTAGGAGATTAGTTGATGTAGCGCAAGACGCCTTTACTATCGAAGATGATTGTGGCGATAGAGATGGTATCATCATTGATCGTCATGAGACTGAGGAGATTGGTGGCGACCTAGCTTACAGGTTAGCCGGCAGAATCGCTGCTGAGAATATCGGCAAGTTCGTTAAAGCCGGTGAACTAATTAGTAAAGAAGCAGCTGCTGAAATAGTTGCAAGCGATATCGATCAAGTTAAAATACGCAGCTTACTAACCTGTCAATCGGTGCGTGGTGTTTGCCGTGACTGTTACGGTGTAGACCTATCTACCGGTCAGATGGTGGGCTTACGTGTACCCGTAGGTGTTATGGCAGCTCAAGCTATCGGTGAGCCTGGTACACAGCTAACACTTCGAACTTTCCACGGTGGTGGTGCAGCCGGAGATGACATTACTCAGGGACTACCTAGAGTTGAAGAGCTGTTTGAAGCTAGAAATCCAAAAGGTCTAGCGCAAATTGCTGATATCGGCGGTACTGTACATATAAGCGAGAAAGAAAACCACTACAAAGTGAGAATCTCTCCTGAAGGTGATGCTACTAGCTCACATCCACTTAAAGGTATGATAGCTATGGTCAAGGATGGCCAGGAAGTTGAAGCCGGTGATGTAGTAGTAGCTTCCCCAGACTACAAGAAGACCGTTACATCCACTATCAAGGGTATAGCTAAAGTGCTTAAGACCAAGGTGGTGATTAAAGGCGAAAAAGTTGGCGCCACTGAATATACCATCCCTAGATACAAGAGCTTGTTAGTAAAAGACGGTGATAAAGTTACTGCCGGTCAACAACTAATAGTGGGCTCAGTCAACTTACAAGATCTATTGAAGCTAACCGGTACCTCTGAAGTACAGCGTCACGTCATGAACGAAGTACAAAAGGTGTTCACTCTGCAGGGTGCAGGTATTTCAGATAAGCACCTTGAGACTATCATCAGACAGATGACATCAAGAGTCCAAGTAGAGGATTCAGGGGATAGTCTATTTGTATCCGGTGATGTTGTAGCTAGATCTACTGTGATTGAAGAGAACCAAAAACTCAGTCAAGATGGCAAACAGCCAATTACCTACAAACAACTATTACTAGGTATATCTAAAGCCTCATTGAGCACCGACTCATGGCTATCTGCGGCTTCCTTCCAGGACACTACTAGAGTCTTAATTAACGCTGCTACATCTGGTAGCACCGATAGACTGTACGGTCTAAAAGAAAACGTCATCATTGGTCGTAAGATACCGGTTGGTACTGGATATGTTCCAGAAGTAGAGGCTGAAGAGGCTGACCCAGTAGCTGATTTAGAGACTCAAGGGGTTGAAGCCTAATGCGTCATCTGCTAAGCTACAATCTGGTTCTAAAAGAGGAGACACTATAAAGTGCCAACGATTAACCAATTAATTTCCAAACCACGCAAGAGCACTAAGTCGAAGTCAAAGTCGGCCGCCTTGCACCATGTCAACAACCAGTTGGCTAACAAAAACTACACCAAGCCATCTCCATTCAAGAGAGGTGTATGTTTACGTGTCACTACTCAGACTCCTAAGAAACCTAACTCAGCTTTGCGAAAAATCGCTCGTGTGAGACTAACTAACGGTAAAGAGATTACCGCCTATATACCTGGTGAAGGCCACAACTTACAAGAGCACTCAGTAGTTTTAGTTAGAGGTGGAAGAGTCAAAGACTTACCAGGTGTGAGATATCACATCGTACGTGGTAGCTTCGATACCGGTGGAGTCAGTGAGCGTACCACTAGTAGAAGTAAATACGGAACTAAGAAGAGCTAGAAACAAGCAGGAGATAAACTAAGATGCCAAGAAAAAAGACTAAATCACTACAACGTAAAATTCAGCCAGATCGCAGGTATAATAGCGTATTAGTCCAGCGCTTCATCAATAAGGTGATGAAAGACGGTAAAAAACTTAAAGCTGAAGGTATAGTTTATGCTGCTTTAGAAGAAGTAGAAAAACGCACCAAACAGCCAGCTTTGGATGTTTTTGAAACAGCTATGCGTAATGTCTACCCACAACTAGAGGTCAAGGGTCGACGTATTGGTGGTGCTAACTACCAGATACCTTTCGAAGTTAAAGGTAGCCGACAGGTTCACCTAGCTATGATGTGGATGGTTCAAGCTACTCGCAAGCGCAGCGGTAAGCCGATGTATCTGATTCTAGCTGATGAGATTATCGATGCTTACAATAACGCCGGCGAAACCTTTAAGAAAAAAGAAGATGCTCACAAGATGGCTGAAGCTAACCGTGCCTTTGCGCATCTAGCTAGATTTTAAATAACTAAAAACTTAAATAAGTTAGGGAATAGAAAATGTCTAATCGAGAATACTCACTGGAAAATACTAGAAACGTAGGAACCATCGCTCACATCGATGCCGGTAAAACGACCGTTACTGAAGGTATACTGTATCGAACTGGCTTAACGCACAAGATTGGTGCAGTTCATGAAGGTGAAGCTACTATGGATTGGATGGAGCAGGAAAGAGAGCGAGGCATTACTATTACTTCGGCTGCTACTACCTGTTTTTGGAACGAGCACCGCATCAACATTATCGATACTCCAGGTCACATCGACTTTACAGTTGAGGTAGAGAGATCCCTTAGAGTGCTAGACGGAGCATTAGTTATATTTGACGGCAAGATGGGTGTAGAGCCACAGTCTGAAACTGTTTGGCGTCAGGCCGATAAATACCGTGTACCTAGAATCTGCTTTATCAACAAAATCAACCAAACCGGTGGAGATTTCTACTCTAGTTTAGATACTATCCATGAACGTCTAGGCAAACACGCCTACCCGATCCATCTACCTATAGGTTTTGAGCAAGCTATCAACGGTATAGTCGATCTAATAGAGATGAAAGCCTACAGTTACAGTGATTTTACCGACAAAGAGCTTACGGTCGGTGATGTACCAGAAGATATGGTGGAGAAATGCCAAACCTACCGCGAACAGCTAATTGAAGCAGCTTTAGAGCATGACGATGAATTATTAGAGAAGTATCTAGAGGCGGGTGAGTTAAGTGTTGATGAGATTAAAAGGGCCGTTAGAGCCGCTGTTTTAACCGGTAAGTTTTTTGTCGTTAGTGGTGGTGATGGACGCGGTGTTATTGTTGAGAAATTATTAGATGCTGCTGTTGATTTCCTACCTTCACCATTAGACGTTCCAGCCATAGAGGGTGAAGACCCTAGTAGCGGTGAGCCTGCTAGTAGAAAAGTATCTGATGAGGAGCCATTTTCGGCCCTAGCCTTTAAAGTCGCTACTGATCCATATGTCGGTAAGCTGACCTTCTTCAGAGTCTATTCAGGTACAGTTGAAGCTGGGTCGTATGCACTTAACTCCAATACCGGTACTAAGGAGCGTTTAGGTAGAATCGTTAGATTGCACGCTAACTCTAGAGAGGATGTTGATAAGGTCTTTACCGGCGATATAGCTGCTGCTGTAGGTCTTAAAGACACTACTACTGGAGATACTTTGTGTGATGAGAAGAATCCAATTATGTTAGAGAATATAGTTTTCCCAGAACCTCCTGTAGCTGTAGCGATTGAACCTAAAACTAAGGCCGATCAGGAGAAGATGTCTATAGCTTTACAGAAACTAGCCGAAGAAGACCCAACTTTCCAAGTCTCTACAAATGATGAGACAGGTCAGACTATCGTAGCCGGTATGGGTGAGCTACATCTAGACATTATCGTCGATAGGATGAAGCGAGAGTTCAAGGTTGAAGCTGACGTTGGTAAGCCGCAAGTTGCTTATCGTGAAGCTATCACGAAACCGGTTAAAGACGTTGAGGCTAAGTTTATCCGCCAAACTGGTGGTCGCGGTCAATATGGACATGTCATTATCGATGTTGAGCCAAGAGAACGTGGTGAAGGTTTTGAGTTTGAGAACGCTATAGTTGGTGGATCTATTCCTAAAGAGTACATCAAGCCAGTAGAAGAGGGCATTAAAGAGGCTCTAGCTAGCGGTATTATCGCTGGATATCCAGTTATAGATGTAGCTGTGAAGTTACACGATGGTTCATACCATGACGTCGACTCCTCAGAAGTAGCCTTCAAGATCGCCGGTTCTATGGCTATTCAAAGCGCTGTTAAGAGAGCTGCACCAGTACTGCTTGAGCCGGTCATGCGAGTAGAGGTAATTACTCCAGAAGACTTCATGGGTGAAGTTATGGGTGACATTAACTCTAGAAGAGGTAGAGTCGAGAAGATGGAAGATCGATCTAACTCTAAAATCATCGATGCCTTCGTACCTCTAGCTGAGATGTTTGGCTACACTACAGATCTTCGATCGATGACCCAAGGAAGAGCTGCTAGCTCTATGGAGCTTGATCGTTACGAGCCAGTACCTAGGAATATTGCCGATGAAATCATTGGCGTACAAACAGGGGAGTAGCAGGGGTTTACAAACCCCTGGGGCTAAAGTATAATTCTAAACTGATGATAAATCGTGTGCGTATTTCGCATGCAAATATTTAGCAAAAATATTACTATATCAATTAAAATCCAATAAGGAGTATTAAATATGGCTGATTTTAAAAGAGACAAGACACACATTAATGTAGGTACTATGGGCCACGTGGACCACGGTAAAACTACTTTGAGTGCTGCTATTACTGCAGTACTAGCTGAAAAGGTTCCTAGCGAAATTAACAAAGCTACTGCCTATGAAGCGATCGACAAGGCACCAGAGGAGAAAGAGCGTGGTATTACCATCTCTACAACCCACCTAGAGTACGAGTCGGAGAACAGACACTACGCCCACGTCGACATGCCAGGACACGCCGACTACGTTAAAAACATGATTACCGGTGCTGCTCAGGTTGATGGTGCTATTTTGGTAGTATCTGCTGCTGATGGCCCTATGCCACAAACTAGAGAGCACGTTTTGCTTGCTCGTCAGGTAGGTGTACCAAGTATTATTGTTTATCTAAACAAGACCGATCTAGCCGACCCAGATCTAATTGAACTAGTTGAGATGGAAGTTCGTGAACTTCTAGAGAAGTACGAGTTTGATGCAGAAGCTCCGATCATTAAGGGTTCCGCTCTTAAGGCTATCGAGGGTGAAGCTGAACACCAAGACTCAATCATGGAGCTAGTTAAAGCTATGGATGAGTACTTCGAAGAGCCAAAGCGTGAAATCGACAAAGACTTCTTGATGCCAGTAGAGGACGTTTTCTCTATTAAAGGACGTGGTACTGTAGCTACCGGTAGAATTGAACAAGGTGTAGTTAATGTTAACGACGAGATAGAGATCGTCGGACTTAAAGACACTACTAAATCGATCGTTACCGGTGTTGAGATGTTCAACAAGAACCTAGATAGCGGTCAGGCCGGTGATAACGTTGGTATCTTGCTTCGAGGTATTGAGCGTGAAGATATCGAGCGCGGACAGGTACTAGCTAAGCCAGGAACTATCACTCCACACACAGAATTTGATGCAGAAGTTTACATTCTAAACAAAGAGGAAGGTGGACGACACACCCCATTCTTTAAGGGATATAAGCCACAGTTTTACTTCAGAACCACTGACGTAACTGGTGAGGTAGAACTACCAGAAGGCGCCGAGATGGTCATGCCAGGTGATAATGTGACTTTCAAAGTTAAACTAATTCAGCCAATCGCCATGGAAGAGGGCTTGCGCTTCGCTATTCGTGAAGGTGGTAAGACCGTTGGTGCTGGTGTAGTAACCAAAATCAATAAATAATGGCTACTTCCGAAGCACCCACTAAGCAACGTATTCGTATCAGACTTAAGGCCTATGATCATAAGCTGATAGATCAATCAGCTAAACAGATTATCGAAACAGCTCTTAGAACTGGTGCGAAGGTTGCTGGCCCCATTCCACTACCGACCGATAGAAGTAGTTACACAGTAGTTAAGAGTCCACATATCTACAAATCTTCTCGTGAACAGTTTGAGATGCGAGTTCATAAGCGATTAATTGATATTAGTGAGCCTACTAATAAGACGATTGACTCTTTGATGAATCTGAATCTACCTAGCGGTGTAGATACAGAAATCAAGATGTAGATGTAGATTTAGCTAACCTAACTACTTATAAAAACCCTTGGACGTTATTCGCTCAAGGGTTTTTAATTTGCACGTAGCAGAGATTAACAGTAATATATAGCTAATGGTTAAGAGTAAACAAACAAACAAACAAGAGCCTGATAGTCTGTATTTTCTTAAAATCTTGATGTATTTCTTGGTGGGAGCTATCTGGCTAAAGGTAGGGTTTATAAACCTACCCGTACCCGTAGGTCTAATACTAGGACTTATTTTCGCCTCACACGATCATTTCCAGATAGACCGCAAGATAGAGTACGCAATTTTACTGATAGCTGCTATTTTGAGTCTAGTAGCACCAATAGGTATAGTGTTAGACGCTACCAATATTTAGGAGTTAATTGATGAAATTAATCCGAGCTTGGATGAAGCAACTAGTAACTTCACCAAAGACTCTACTGATATCTCTTGTGAGTATCTTGGCAGTAGCTACAGCCTCTTGGGGTTATTGGTGGTTTAGTTATCCAGTAATAGCTGATGTTAATTATTCTCAGTGCCAGGTCTCCTATGGTGATGTAGTCGCTTCCTGGGATGGTGGTGAAGAAAGTAGCGATGGTAGTAATGATGAGAGTGACTCAGAGATCTGGAATCAAGAGGGAATGCATTACCAAGTTAGAAGCTTCAGTCTTTACGGCAAAGCAGATGATATTAACAAGCCTCTGACTATCGAAGAAGAGCCAACTTATATAGCTACCGGTGGTGAGCATGCTTGTAGTAGTGATATTGATGAAACTATAGACTTACTGTCAGATCAATATCGCTACAGCGGCGCTAGGGCAGAATACGTAAGATTAGGAGTACCAAATCTAAACCAAGACATTACTAGCTCTAAGTCTCCCAAGTTTATTAAAAAGCCATCACTCTTAAGTAGATTAAACCCCTTTAGTATCGATATAGCGAATACTAATTTAGATCTTGAGACACCGGTTTATGGTGATTTTGCCGACAAGGCGGCTGTTTGGGTCGATGATGGAGGTAGTGTAGATATTATCAATGAAGATGAGTCTCATCAGCTGTGGTGTATCAACTACCTAGAGTGTGGTGATATTACTACTCAAACTGATGAGGGTCTACCCAGTAAGGGTGCAGGGTATCAATTTGTTAGTGATAACTGTCCAAGAAGCATAAATTGCTCTACTGAGTGGCACAGTGATTTTGCTACCACCAATATCTTAGACGTCATTAGAGGTCATAGTTTTGATTTACGTCTCTCGGCTGCTTCTGTATATGCTCCATATGTCGGCTCAGAAACTTTGTTAGTTTTTGCCTACCCCCAGGAGTCTTCTCTAGATTTAGAGATCTCAACCAGCTCTGTAGAGGTTTCATCTGGAGATGAGTTAAGTATTGATATTATGCTGCATAAAAGCGGGCCAACTATTAAATCTTTAGAGCTTGTTGTCGATAGTGATCAACAGCCACTAAGTATAGATGAAAGAATGTCCTTAGATACAAATCAACTAGATAGCCTCAATAGCGAGGATAGACTAAGTGTAAATCTATCAGGGGTAGTAGATGGTAGTTTTTTGGAAGATCAATGCTACATATTAGCTATATCAGCTAAATCAGACGAGGTAGAACTAGGTGAGGGCTCTATAGAGTATTGCATTAAAAGTCCTAGCTTAGTATTGACCTACAATATCGCTACTAGAGGGGATACAGTAGCTGATATTAATGAGTTTGCAGTATTGGTTGCCCAAACTCTAGGTGATAGCCGAGGATGGTCTAGAAGTGACGTAGGATTCCGCAGAGTAGATAGTGGTGTGAGTGATTTCACTATCTGGCTGGCAGCAGCTGATCAGCTGACTAGTTTCTCTACTCTCTGCTCAGCAGAGTATAGTTGCCGAGTCGGTAGAGATGTCATTATTAATGATGTTAGGTGGAGAAATGCTACACCTTCTTGGAATGAGGCCGGTGGGAATTTGCGAGATTACCGTCATATGGTGGTCAATCATGAAGCCGGTCACCTACTTGGCTTTGGTCATCTAAACTGCCCTACTCCAGGAGCACCGGCTCCAGTGATGTTGCAACAGTCTATAGACTTGCAGGGTTGTAAATTTAATCCGTGGCCAGTAGATAGCGAAGTAGCCATATTACTAGGTAGAGTGGGATAATACCTAAGCGTGACTGATTTGACACCTTGTTTGTAGCTTGCGTAGTATATATGTATTAGTAGTTTTAACTCCTAATTAAAATTAAGTATAAAGAGGTGTTATTTTGTCTGATATAAAGGCCAATAGAATAATTAGTGATGTAGTGGATACCAATACTGTAGAAACTGGGGAAATTAAAACTACATCAATTAAACACCCTGAAGCTGTAGATGCCAATATTACCTTCAATCAAGACGGCAAGGTCAATATCTCTGATGTTAATATCGACACTAATAGCAGTATCACTTATGACAATACCAACTCTACTGTTAGTGCAAACAATGTTAAGGAAGCAATCGATGAGTTAGATAGTAAAAAGGCCCCGTTAGATGGGGCTAGCTTTAGTGGCCCTGTTGATGTTGCCACTAACAACACTGAAGCTTTCAAGGTTTCAGATGGCCAAACCCCTACTATTAGCGTAAATACTACAGATAACAGGGTGGGTGTAGGTACAGATGACCCACAAGCCAGTCTGCATGTTGATGGAGAGGTGAGGGTTGGCGACAACATTAGATACGAACAGTTCTCTAACTATAAAGCTCTAGGAGCATACTATAGATTAGATAAATCATCACCTTTAGCTTCCAGTAGTATATTTACACAAAATCCACTATCGACCAGCCCACAGCTAATAGATATGAGTCAGCACTTGCCACAGGGAGTAATTGGTCGTATAGGTGCGGTAAAATTATATATAGTTACCAGAAGACTTGGCGCTTCGGGAATGCTTTGGATGACTAAACCATTTGGCGATCCAACTACGGGGAATGCTTGGACCTCCCATGCCCCTGCTATACAGGGGGTGGGTGTGGATAGATGGGGTATAGAGTATGATGTAGAGACGGATTCCGAGGGTAGGTTCTATATATGGGCTTACTCGGGTGGTTGGCAACCCTGGGTGGAGAATATTTATACTAGGGGCTTTTGGCTAGAAGGTTAATTAAGTATGAGTACCGTTAAGACTACAAAAATACAGCATCCCGATGCTATGGATTCTAATATAGTCTTGCATCCAGATGGCACCATAGATTTATCTGAAGCTAGCATTGATATAAGTAGTCTTTCATACGACAATACTGAATCAGGATTACTCGCTACAGATGTTAAGTCTGCAATAGATGAAGTTGCAGGGACAGTTAATAGTATGAGTACTATATCTAAATTAGTGGAGGATGACTCGCCACAACTGGGAGGTGACTTAGACGTTAACGGTCACAACATTGTTTCTGGTGCGGGTGAAGATATCAAGATTATGCCTAGCGGCGGCGGCTCAGTAGGTATAGGAGTGGAAAACCCGCAAGTTAGGCTAGATGTTGATGGATGGATTAGAGCCAATAACGTTGCTCTAACTCTAGCTCAAGACCAGGCTGCAAAAGGTACTTGGGATAGGGGTACTAACTTTTTTAGTACAGATATAGAAATAGAGCTACCCTTTAATGCGGTTTTGAGCGTGGATTTCAACGTTTCAGCAAGGCCCAGTGGTGCTACAACCACTAGCTGGTTTTATATCGATGCCCTAGTTAATGGAAATAGTATAAGAAGAGTAGCTATGCCTGTTAATACAGGTGATAGTCACGTGCGCACAACCGCTGGGATTGGCATGGTAGTTCTCAATTCCGGCACTCACAGTTTTAATTTTAACTTAACAGGACAGGCCGGTACCCTAAATGATAGTGACAGTGAGAAGACGGGGCTCTATTATAGAGTAGATGCAGTGCCTACTTAGCATTAGCTAAATGTTTGTGTGTTTTTTTGAGACTGATATATGCTTGTGCTAATCTATAGGTATTACTAAGAGAGTATAATAATCAACAAAATGACACGTTGGATAAAACAAAATGGCGAGTTGGTGCCGCTAGGAGGTGGTGGTGGGAAAGGCATTCCGGCTGGCGGTGCTAGTGGTGATGTTTTAGCCAAGGATTCTATTAATGATTATGATACTGCCTGGATAACGCCTTCTTCTCTGTCTTCATGGGTAGTTAGCGGGAACGATATCTATAGATTAGATGGTAGGGTAGGTATAGGCGCAGATACTCCGGGAACAAAGCTGCATGTTCGTCATAACGATAACTGGGGCGGCATCACTATAGATAAAGACTCTGCTACTCGTATGGATAGCGAAATTAAATTCAGACAACAAGGTGCCGGCCGGTTTAATATAGGCACCGACTACAACGGTAACAATACTAGAGATTTATATATATGGGATGGCGTAGACTCTCAAGCCAGATTGTATATAGATTCTGGGGGCAGGATAGGGGTTAATAATGTTAATCCAGGTACAAATAGCTCCAACACTATATTCGATGTTTTGGGCGGGCACATTCGGGTCAGATCATCAAGTTATCACGGCTTTGCTCTAGCTGATTCATCAGAGAGCAAATGGCTATGGTATCTTGATCAGCCCAGTAGTGATATTAGGTTATGGAACTATCAAAAAGATGAAGATGTTATAGCGGTTGATCACAGCACTAGCGAAGTAGAGTTTAGCGGTACTGTAGTTGCAGGGGGCCTAGTATCTAATGGTGCTCCCGTTGTAGAGTCCGGTTCTGATAGTAATGGTAATTGGGTGAAATGGTCTGATGGAACTATGATTATTCACAAGGTCGAAACCGTGACCGATCAAAGCATTGACAACGCCTACGGTAGTCTCTACCAAGGTGTTAGGGCGTACACCTTCCCCCAGCAATTTTCTGAAACCCCAACACCTCTAACCACTGTCTTTAAGTGGGGTACTAGTGCTTCATGGGGCACCGTCAGCGCTATATCCACCACTAGCATTTCGATCAGGGGTATAGATGTCAATCAGAGGGCTTCTGGCACAGAAACTATAATAGGTTATGCAGCTATAGGTAAGTGGAAATAGATTTTTCGCTACTACAGTTGACACCTGGGGAAATATACTGTTACAATTCCTAGGATATAAACACAGATTCGCTATATTTTAGGCGGAGACTGCTAGAAGATACCTGAAAGTAAAGGTATAATTCGTAGCAGTATTTTTATGTTTAGATAAGGAATAACTAAGATGAAAGCTATCATCGGGCGTAAGCTCGGCATGACACAAATTTTTACAGATGACTCTAGCGCCAAGGCGGTTACTTTGGTAGAGGCTGGCCCGTGCACTATTACAGCCCTAAAAAACTCAGACAAAGATGGTTATGAGGCTGTGCAACTAGGTTATGGAGAGGCAAAGCACCAAAGCAAGCCCCAGGCAGGACACTTAAAGTCTAGCAAGTCTAACCATCGGTACTTGCGTGAGTTTAAGTTAAGTTCTGATGCTAAAGTTGGCGACAAAGTAGATGTCTCTAACTTTGAAGTTGGTGACGAGGTTACAGTTAGTGGTATTAGTAAAGGTAAAGGTTTTGCCGGCACTATCAAGCGACATAACTTCAGTAGAGGCCCTATGAGCCATGGTTCTCAAAGCAAACGCAAACTTGGAAGTATTGGTTCTATGTACCCACAAAAGGTCTATAAGGGTAGGAAGATGCCTGGTCGTATGGGTGATGAAAAAGTTACTACTAAGGGACTGAAAATCGAGGCTGTTGATACGACTGATAACATCCTAGCTATTAGCGGTGCAGTTCCAGGTAATAAAGGCGGCATTGTGGTAATTGAATCTAAAGGGGATAAAGAGTAATGGCGACTGCAGCAACTTACACCAAGACTGGGGCTAAGGCCACCAAAGCTACTACCCTATCAAAGGTAGTGTTTGGCGAAGACGTTGCAAACCATCACTTACTCAAACAAGCATATGAGACTCATATGAGCAACGGACGCAAATCTAGTGCCCACACTAAAACTAGAAGCAATGTCCGCGGTGGTGGTAAAAAGCCATGGAGACAAAAGGGTACCGGTCGAGCTAGAGCTGGATCGATCCGTAGCCCTATCTGGCGCGGTGGTGGAATTACTTTCGGCCCACTCAAAGAGCGCAACTACAGTAAAAAGCTGAATAAGACAGCTGGTAGATTAGCTATAAGACAAGCTTTAAGTCTCAAGGCTAGTAGCGGCAATATAGCTATCATCGAGGCTCTTGAAGCCAAAGACGGCAAGACTAAAAGTTTAAAGATTATACTAGATAAGCTAAAACTCAACAGAAACGTTCTATTAGTGGTTGATGAAGTCAGCGAAGACCTAAAACGTGCGGCTAACAATATATCATCAGTTCAAGTAGTACTGGCTAGTAGCCTAAATACCAAGCAAGTTATCGACAGTGATAATCTACTTATTACTAAGCCGGCCCTAAAGCTAATCAGCGAAAGGCTAGGAGAATAAGATGTTATTAAAACCTGCCATTTCTGAAAAAGCTATTGTTCTCGCAGATGAAGAGAATACTTACGTTTTCTATGTACCAAAAAGCGCCGATAAGATATCGATCGCTAAGGCAGTGTCTGATAGATACGAAGTAGGGGTTGAATCTGTGCGTACCAAGATTAATAAAGGCAAAACCAAGCGTACCTACGTTCGTAGAGGTCGCAGATTTATTACCGGTGAAAGAAGCGATCTAAAACAAGCCTACGTGCGAGTTAAAGATGGCGACAGTATTAAGCTATTTGAGGGGAGTGAGTAATGGCAGTTGAAAAATACAAACCAACTACACCAGGTAGAAGGGATATGACATCTCAAGACACCTCCTCAATCACGGCTAAGAAACCCAAGAAATCCTTAACTGCACCTAAGCAAAGGATATCTGGTCGCGGTAACGACGGCAAGATTACTACCCGACATCGTGGTGGCGGCTCTAAGCGTAAATATCGCCAAGTAGACTTTAGGCTCCAAGATGGCATCAAAGGAGTAGTTGAATCTATCGAGTATGACCCTAACAGAACTGCTAGAATCGCTTTGATTAAAACTGAAGATGAACAGTATGCCTACATTCTAGCCGGTGCCAAGATGAGTGTCGGAGACAAGATTGAGGCAGGCAGTGAAGCAGCTATTAAGCCTGGTAATAGGTTACCTCTAGCTAGTATTCCTCTAGGTAGTAGTATCTACAATATCGAGATGCATATCGGCAAAGGTGGACAGCTAGTCCGTAGTGCTGGTGCTAGAGCCCAGCTAACCTCTAAAGAGGGCGAATACGCTTTCGTCAGACTACCTAGTGGTGAGGTTCGCTTGATACATCAGAACTGTTACGCTACACTAGGCAGCGTTGGTAACGAACAGCACCAAAATATCACTATTGGCAGTGCTGGTCGCAATCGTCGTAAAGGTAAGAGACCAAGTGTTCGCGGTAAGGCTATGAACCCAGTCGATCACCCTATGGGTGGTGGAGAGGGTCTATCTGGACCTGGACGCTTGCCACGTACACCTACAGGTAAGATTGCTATAGGTAAGAAGACCCGTAGACGTAAGCGCGGCCAAGAGCTAATAGTTAGATCAAGAAATAAGAGTAGGAGATAAAGTGGGAAGATCACTTAAAAAAGGACCATACATTGATGAACGCCTTCAAAAGAAGGTGGAGTCTTTAGGTACCAATGATAGGACCATTATCAAAACTTGGGCTAGAGGCTCAACTATCACTCCTGAGATGGTAGGTAAGACGATTGCTGTACATAACGGCAGAGTTCATGTGCCTGTCTTTGTTAGTGAAAATATGGTTGGCCATAAGCTAGGCGAGTTTGCTCCCACTAGGAAATTTATTAGACACGGTGGAAAACTAGCTAAAGGAGATTCAGAATGAAGGCTATAGCTAAGGGAGTGAAGACTTCCCAACGTAAATTAGGTGTAGTAGCCGCTTTAGTTAGAAAGCGTGATGTAGCTGATGCTCTAGTAATCTTAGAGAATACCCCCAGAAGCGCTGCTAAACATCTATCTGAGATCATCAAAAGTGCCGCTGCTAATGCTGAACATAACGACAAGCTCGATATTAATGAGCTCAAGATTGCCGATATCAATGTTAATACTGCCGGTATGATTAAAAGATTCAAAATAGGTGGTAAGAGTACCGTTAAACCACAGAGGCACAGACTAAGTAATGTAGTCGTGCAATTAGAAAAGAAAGAGGCTAAATAATGAGTCACAAAGTTAACCCAACTAGCATGAGGTTGCAGGTCAATAAGAATTGGCAGTCCAAGTGGTTTGCTCCTAAGCGTGACTATGCTAAAACCTTAAATCAAGACATCAAGATTCGTGAACTAATCGAAAAGCAGCTTGACCGTAGAGCCGCTATCAACAAAATAGAGATCGAAAGATCGGTTAATTCACTAATAGTTAACATCTATACAGCTAGACCTGGAGTAGTTATCGGCCGTGGTGGTGAGAGCGTAGAGATGTTGAAGAATAAACTATCACAACTAGTTGAAGGACCTATTACGCTCAATATCGAAGAGATCAAAAAGCCTGAGCTATACGCTAAGTTAGTAGCCGATAATATCGCTTCTCAGTTAGAACGCAGAATATCTTTCAGGCGAGCTATCAAATCTAGTGCAGATGCTACCATGAGATCTGGTGCTAAAGGTATTAAGATTATGGTTTCAGGCCGGTTAAATGGCGCTGAGATGGCTAGAGTTGAAAAAGAAGCGGTTGGTTCTATACCGCTACACACACTCAGAGCTGATATCGACTACGCTAGCGTTAAGGCTACCACCACATACGGCGTTATAGGTGTTAAGGTCTGGATATACAAGGGGGAGGAGTAGTTATGTTACTACCGAATAAAACTAAATACCGCAAAGTGATGAAGGGCCGTGTTAAAGGCCTAGCTCACCGTGCTAATGAAGTATCTTTTGGTAGCTATGGGCTACAGTCACACGGAACAGCTAGAATCACCTCTAGACAGATAGAGGCATCACGTCGAGCTATGACTAGATACGTTAAAAGAGGTGGTAAAATCTGGATTCGCATCTTCCCAGATACACCGGTAACTAGGAAACCTAATGAAACCCCTATGGGTAGTGGTAAAGGTGCCCCAGAGTTTTTCGTGGCTAAAGTTAGACCCGGTGCTATGCTTTTTGAAATGTCTGGTGTAAGTGAGGAAATAGCTAGAGAAGCTATGAGGCTAGCTGCCCATAAACTACCGGTTAAAACTAAGTTCATCATCAGGCACACAGCAGGAGAGACGGAATAATGAAGATTACAGAATTGCGTAAACAATCAGCCAAAGAGCTACAGAAACTGCTAGATAAAACTACTAGTGAGTGGCTAGAGTTTCAAACTGATATTAGTAGCCAGAAAGTTAGCGATAACTCTCAAGGCAGGAAGCTTAGGAAAGATATTGCCCGTATTAAGACTTTGATTAGAGAAAAGGAGCTTACAGATGAGTAAAGCTGAAAATGTAAAACCAACCAGAACTTTAGTGGGTGATGTAGTGTCTAATAAGATGGACAAGACTGTAGCTGTAGCTGTAGCTAGGCTCAAGACTCACCCGTTGTACCGCAAAAGATACAAGATTACCAAGAAGTTTCTAGCTCACGATGAAGACAACCAATACCAGGTTGGCGATAGAGTAGAGATTGCCGAGACTAGACCGACCAGTAAGCGTAAGCGCTGGGAAGTCATCAAAGTCATCGAGAAAGGATCTAAGTAGATGATACAGCAGGAATCCCGACTAAAAGTGGCCGATAACAGCGGTGCTAAAGAGATACAGTGTATTCGCGTTTTAGGCGGTAGTGGTAAACGCTACGCTAAGATTGGTGATATCTTTGTAGCCAGTGTTAAATCAGCTACACCAGGCGCAGGAGTTAAGAAGAAAGAGATAGTTAGAGCTGTTCTAGTTAGATCTAATCACATCAAAAACCGTAAAGATGGCTCTACTATTCGTTTCGATGAAAATGCAGCTGTGATAGTCGATGCTAATGACAACCCAAGAGGCACACGTGTCTTTGGACCAGTAGCTAGAGAATTAAGGGATAAGAAGTTTACCAAAATTATCTCACTAGCACCGGAGGTACTGTAGTTATGAAAATCCGCATGGGAGATAACGTAATTGTTAGAGCCGGTAAGGACAAGGGTAAAGTCGGTACCGTGTCTAAAGTGATTCCATCCTTGAATAAGGTGGTCGTAGATGGTATAAATATAGTTAAACGTGCCGCTAGGCCTACTCAGAAAAACCCTAAAGGGGGGATATTTGAGATGTCAGCTCCAATAGATGTGAGCAATGTCGGTCTGGTTCATCCTGATGAAGATAAAAGAGCTAGCCGAGTCGGCTATGAAGTCAAGGGTGAGACTAAGAAGCGCGTTTATAGACAGGCAAATAATAAAGAGGTCAAATGAGCAGATTACAAGATCAATACCAGCAGAAAGTAGCTAAGGATCTCAAGAGTAAATTGGGACTTAACAACCTACATGAAGTACCACGCATAGAAAAAGTGGTCATTAATGTAGGTGCTGGACGCAGTCTTAACGATTCAAGAGCGCTTGAGACCGCTAAGACTACCTTGACTAAAATTACCGGACAAAAACCGGTAACTACCAAAGCTAGGAAGAGCATTGCCGGCTTTAAGTTGCGCGAAGGTGCCGATATAGGTGTCAAGGTAACTCTAAGGGGCAAGAGAATGTATGAGTTCCTAGATAGACTAATTAGTGTTGTATTACCACGTATGCGTGACTTTAGAGGTATATCACCAACAGCTTTTGATGGTAGTGGCAACTACTCACTAGGTATTAAGGATCAGAATATATTTCCAGAGCTAAGCTATGAGGATTTAAACATTACTCATGGTTTGCAGATTAACGTAATTATGGACTCTAAGAGCTCGGAGCATTCAAAAGCTCTGTTAGAAGCTTTGGGTTTTCCATTCGAGAGGAGCGACAATGGCTAGAAAAGCATTAGTAGAAAAAGCAGCTAGAAAGCCTAAGTTTAGTTCTAGGAAAATCAATCGCTGTAATAGGTGTGGTCGACCTAGAGCTTACATGAGACAGTTTGGGCTTTGTCGTATATGTTTTAGGGAATTAGCTAGTGAAGGTAAAATACCAGGCATAACTAAGGCCAGTTGGTAGTATTAAAAGGAGATTATGACGTTGGATACAATAGCAGATATGTTAACCAGAATTAGAAACGCTTTAGCGGTCAACAAAGACCGAGTAGAGGTGCCGTATTCCAAAATGAAGCACGCTATAGCAGAAGTACTTAAAAAGCAGGGATTCTTAGGTAATGTCAGTGTTTCTGGAGACTCTCCAGCTACCAAGATTATCGAGATAGATCTATCTTCAGCTACTAAATCGATCAATGAATTGCACCGTATCTCTAAGCCAGGCCGTCGAGTTTATGCATCTAAAGATGAGATACCTAAGGTGTTAGGCGGTAGGGGTGTGGTCATCCTATCTACCTCCAAAGGCATTATGGACGGCCGAGAAGCTAAAAAACAAAGTATCGGCGGTGAGCTGATATGTAAGGTATTTTAAGGAAAGGCTAAAGGATAATCTTATGAGTAGAGTCGGAATCATGCCAATTACAATACCTAGCGGAGTTAGCGTTGATATCGATAAGGATAAAGTTAACGTTAAGGGCCCTAAAGGTGAACTACATGTTGATATTCTAGATCAAGTTAAGGTAGCCAAAGACGGTGAAAGTGTAGTAATTACTCGCACTAACGACGAACCAGAAGCTAGAGCCCAACACGGACTAATTCGCACTCTAATTAGCAATGCTGTAGTTGGTGTTAGTGAAGGTTTTTCAAAAGTCCTAGAAGTTGAAGGAGTTGGTTTCAAGGTATCTTTGAGCGGCAATAAGTTGGTACTGAATTTAGGGTACTCACACCCACATGAAGTTATCTTGCCTGATGGTGTAGAAGCTCAAGTGGAAGGTAACGTAATTACTATATCGGGATATAATAAACAGTTAATTGGCCAGATTGCGGCCGATATTAGAGCCTTAAGACCACCTGAGCCATATAAAGGCAAAGGTATTCACTACCAAGGCGAGTATATAATCCGCAAAGCCGGTAAAGCAGCAGGAGTAGCAAAATGAGCAGATTAAGACAAAGAGCAGTATATGGCACTTCTCAAAAACCACGCTTAAGCGTTAGTGTTAGTAACCGTAATGTTACCGCTCAAATTATCGATGATGAAAAGAGCATTACCCTAGCTCACAGCAGCTCAATGGCTGGTAAGGTTAAGGGCAGCTTGACCGATAAGGCAACCTATGTTGGCGATGATATTGCCAAAAAGGCTCAAAAAGCTAAAATCAAACAAGTAGTTTTTGATAGAGGCAGTAAGCTATATCACGGTAGAGTCAAAGCTCTAGCAACAGCCGCTAGAGAGGGAGGATTGGAGTTTTAATGGATAATCGAGAAAGAAATAACAGACTAGAAGAACAAAGCTCAGGTCTTGACGAGCGAGTTATCAGCATAGATAGAGTAACTCGAGTAGTTAAGGGTGGCCGCCGTTTCCGTTTTCGTGCCCTAGTAGTAGTGGGTGATGGAGAGGGTAGCGTAGGTGTTGGAATATCTAAGGGTGCTGATGTTAGTACCGCTGTCTCTAAAGCTACCGATAGAGCTCAGAAAGATATGAGAAAAATCGCACTCAATGATGGTACTATTCCCCATGAAGTTCAGGCTAAACACTCAGGAGCTAAGGTATTACTAAAACCGGCCGGACCTGGTACTGGTGTAATTGCTGGCGGTGCAGTTAGAGAAGTGCTACTAGCAGCTGGAGTATCCGATATTCTATCTAAGTCTTTAGGATCATCTAATAAGATTAACTGCAGCTATGCCACTATGAAGGCTTTGGATAAGATAATCGATGATGTTGATGTATCAGGAGAGGTTAAATAATGAAGTACCACGAACTAAAAGCTAAAAGCAGCAAAAAAGCCAGACGAGTCGGACGCGGCACAGGTAGTGGTCGTGGCAAAACGGCCGGACGTGGTACTAAGGGTCAAAACGCTCGAACCGGTGGCGGTACTCGTCCAGGCTTTGAGGGTGGTCAGAACCCACTACTAAAGAGAATACCTAAGAGCCGGGGATTTAAATCTAACAGAGCTAAGCCGGCGGTAGTCCACACCGATCAGTTGAACCAGTTTAAAGCTGGAAGCGTGGTTGATAAGCAGGCTCTAATTAGTGCAGGACTAGTGAGTGATAAGGCGATAGATGTTAAGCTACTCAATAGGGGTAAATTAGAAAAATCACTAAAAGTTAGCTTGGCTAAAATGTCTAAGACCGCCAAAGAAGCTATAGAGTCGGCCGGTGGTAGCATAGAGAAAGTTAAAACAGCAGAGAAACCCAAGAAGACAGAAGAAAGCAAAGTAACTTAAAGCTTAAAGGTAGGAGTCCATATTCATGGAGGGCAACAGGATACTCAAATCCGTTTTAACCAATAAGGATTTACGTAACAAAATCCTAGCGGTCTTTTTTATGGTATTAATCTACAGGATTATGGCCCATGTACCTATTCCTTTTGCCGATAGTGCGACTTTAAGTAACTTTTTAACTGATCTACTATCTAGCAATCGTCTATTTGGCTTAGTTGATCTATTTTCCGGTGGTGCGGTAGCGAACTTCTCGATTGCTCTAATGGGTCTAGGCCCATATATTAATGCCTCAATTATCATGCAGATACTTACCCAGGTGGTGCCAAAGTTCTCGGAGTTGAAAAAAGAGGGTGAAGAGGGTAGACGCAAGATCAATCAATATACTCGGTATCTAACCTTGCCATTAGCTATCGGCCAATCTATCGGTACCGTCTTCTTTATTAGACAATTAGCTATCCAGGTGGGCCAGACCGATATTATTGGTAATCCTAGTGCCTATGAGTGGGTGTTGATGATTACAGTTATGGTGGCCGGTTCGATGCTACTGATGTGGATGGGTGAGTTAATTAGTGAGAAGGGTGTAGGTAATGGTATATCTATATTGATTGCCGCCTCTATCATCGCTCAATTGCCAGGTGTCTTCGGTCAGGCTGTTTCGATAGTTCAAGCCTCAACTACTGAAATTCTGCAGGTCGGCTTCTTTGTAATCGCCTCGCTCATCATCACTTACTATATCGTTAAGCTCAATGAGGCTAGGAGAATCGTTAAAGTCTCCTATGCTAAGCGGATGCAAAACAGCGGCTATGGCGGGGTGGAATCAGAGCTTCCTATCCGTATTCTAACGGCCGGTGTAATCCCAATCATATTTGCAGTAGCCTTCCTGTCCTTACCGGCCTTTATCGGTCAGATTCTAGCTAATGCCGATGCAGCTTGGCTAGCAACACTAGCTACTAACTTAACTGTATGGTTTGATCCATCCAATATGATCTATGCTTTCACCTACTTTGGCTTAGTAGTAGCTTTTACTTACTTCTATACCGGTATAGTCTTCAATCCAGTCGACATTGCTGAGAACTTGCAAAAACAAGGCGGCTTTATACCCGGTATTAGGCCCGGTAAACAAACAGAGGAGTATCTAAGGAAGATCGTTAATAGGATTACTCTCTTTGGAGCTATCTCCCTAGGCTTTATAGCTGTACTGCCCTTTATAGGTGAATACATCACCGGATCACAAGCTCTAACCTTTGGTGGTACAGGGCTATTGATTGTAGTCAGTGTTAGTATCGAAAGCTTGCGCCAAATCGACTCACAGATTATTAACGCTAGTTATAAGTAGATAGCGTTGACTAAACCTACTCTACTAACCTAATATAAAGACAACAGTAATCCATAAGGATTTAGAAAGAGTAACTAACACCATGCCCGACCAAGTCCAACTAAGAGGTGGTACAGCAAACGATAACGATAGCTTCACTGGAGTAAGCCGTGAAGTTACAGTAGATACTACTAATAAGACTCTTAGAGTACATGATGGAGAAACAGCAGGAGGAAGTAGACTAGCAGCTTATGATGAATGGGGTAGGCTGCAAGTAGAAGATCCAGTCAATAATACTGATGTAGCTAACAAGAGTTATGTAGATGGGGTGGTTGAAGAGTCTGGAATAAGCTTCGAGGGTTCAGAAACAGCAGCACAAGAGTCAACCACTAGCACATCTTTTACTGATTTAGCCACTGTTGGTCCTTCTATTGAAATCGACGTACCAGCATCTGGTAAAGTCCTGGTATCGCTGAGTGCCTTTATGTGGGGTTCGGGTGCTGGTGTTGTGACGTCAATGAACCTTGCAGCGACTGGAACAAATACATACGCCGCTGGGGATACTTGGGGAGGGCTGACAGCGCAAAGCCGTAGTGCTATAGGGAATTCCTGGGCCGGGTCAGGACATGGTACGGCTTCCAGAACGTTTTTGCTTAGCGGGCTGAACCCCGGTACTACTACGTTTACCGCAAAGTATGCGACATCTTCGGCCACTAGTACTTTTAGGAATCGGGTAATTACTGTTGTTGCAGAGAAGATGTAGTGGTGGTTTAAATGCCAACAATAACGGTATTACCCTCCTTCTAGCGAGAGATCCAGGAGTGTTGCGTTAGAGTAATCACTATTCAAATCCAAGATTTCCAGATATTAATTAAGCACATATTCTTTGCTTATCCAAAACTAATATCCTTGCAAATCCCTACCACTAGTGATATAGTGCTAATTAATACAAATAAAAAAAGTTGTGAAATAGGGGTTTACAAACCCCTGTCCACTACTTATAATGGAGTCTTGTAGCTTATGGCCAGCAAAAAGCAGGTTGTAGAATTTGAAGGAACAATTCTAGAAACGTTGCCAAACGCAATGTTTCGTGTGCGTTTAGAAAACGGACACGAGATAACAGGCATTATTGCTGGAAAAATGAGAATGCACTACATCAAGATTGTGCCCGGGGACAAGGTGACAGTTGAAATGACACCTTACGATCTAGAGAAGGGCAGAATCACCTATAGACATAAATAAGGGGTTTAAACGCTTAATATGAAAGTTCAAGCTAGCGTCAAGAAGATTTGCGCCAGATGCAAAGTTATTCGCCGTGAGGGCGTGGTGCGTGTTATATGCGTAAACCCTAAACATAAGCAGAGGCAAGGATAAAAAATGGCTAGAATAGCAGGAGTTAACATTCCAGATGATAAAAGAGCAGTTATTGCGCTGACATACGTTTACGGCATTGGTAGAGCAAACTCTCAAAAGATACTAGCTAAAGCTAAAGTAGATGAGAATGTCAGAATCAAAGATTTATCAGAAACAGAGCTAAGTAAGATCCGTGAAATTATCGATAAAGATTACGAAGTTGAGGGAGATCTTGCTCAACGTATTAGAGTTAGTATTTCTCGTCTTCGAGAAATCAACTCATACAGAGGTATGAGACACAAAGCAGGACTACCGGTACGAGGACAAAGAACCAAGACCAACGCTAGAACTAAACGAGGCAAGAGAATGACAGTTGGTGGTGCGAAAAATAAGGCTCCAACGCCAACTTAAGATCAAGAAAGGTATAAAAGAGGTAATATTTAATGGCTCAAGCTACAAAAAAGACTACTACTAAAGCAAAGCAGAAGAAATCTGTCCCAACCGGCCAGGTGCATGTTTTCGCTAGTTTTAATAACACCATAGTTACTTTTACCGATAACAAGGGTAATACACTAGCTTCTTCCTCAGCTGGTGCTAGTGGTTTTAAAGGATCTCGTAAGGGCACTGCCTATGCCGCCCAGCTAGCTAGTGAGAATGCTGCTGAGAAAGTTAAGCCTTTCGGTATGAAGCAGGTTCAGGTGTTTGTTAAAGGTATTGGCCAGGGCCGAGAAGCAGCCATTAGAGCGCTGATGAATACTGATATCAATGTAACTAGTATCAAAGACGTTACAGGTGTGCCACACAACGGCTGTAGGCCTAGAAAGGCTAGAAGGGTTTAAGATATGGCTAGAGATTTAATGCCGATTGCTAAAAGAAGTCGTAGAGAAGGTGTAGCTTTGCATCCTAAAGCTCACAAGATTATGGCCAAGCGAAAGTCCCTACCGGGAGAAAATGCCGGTGCTAGAAGATCAAAGCCTACCCAGTATGCTACGCAGTTACGTGAAAAGCAGAAGGTCAAAAGAATCTATGGACTACTTGAAAAGCAGTTCCGTAAATTAGTTAAAGAGGCCGAAAAAGGCGAAGGCGTAACCGGTGAATTGATATTGCAATACCTAGAAAGACGTCTAGATAATGTAGTTTATAGGCTGCAACTAGCTACTTCTCGTCAATCAGCTCGTCAGCTAGTTACTCATGGCCACATTATGCTTAATGGACGCCGCGTAGATATACCTTCTATTAGAGTCAGGCCAGGTGATGAGATTACGATTAGACCGAAAAGTGCGAAAAACACTTACTTCCAGTCACTTACTATTGAAGGATCTCCAGAATTAAGTTGGCTTTCTTTTAATAAAAGTAAGATGAGCGCTAAAGTAACAGGTCTACCTAATCGTGATGAGGCAGAGCCTGAGATCAATGAACAATTAATAGTAGAGTTTTACTCAAGATAAGCAAGAAAAGAAGGAGAAATATATGCAATACAATATTCATTTGCCAGAAGTTAAGATTATAGACGAAAGCGATTTTGTCGGTGAGTACACTATCGAGCCTTTACACAGGGGTTTCGGTGTTACTATCGGCAACTCACTGCGTCGAGTGCTACTTTCCTCACTAAGCGGTGCAGCAGCTACTGCCTTTAGTGTTGATGGAGCAACCCATGAGTTCACCACTCTAAATGGTGTTAAAGAAGATGTAGTGATCATCAGCTTGAACCTAAAGAAGATTAGATTCAAAGTCTACAGCGATGAACCACAAACTCTTAAAATCAGCAAAAAGGGCAAAGGCCCTGTAACGGCTGCTGATTTAGAAGGTAGTTCTGAGGTTGAAGTAGTCAACCCTGATCAAATCATTGCTACTTTAGATAACGACAAATCTAAACTAGAGATGAGCTTACAGGTAGAGAAAGGCCGCGGTTATCAGACAGTTGATGAGCAGGCTGGAAACTTTGGTGTAGGCATGATCGGACTTGATGCCCTATTCTCACCTATCAAAAAGGTTAGATACAAGGTAGAGAACACTCGTGTCGGACAAGTTACCGACCTAGACAAGCTAATTATCAGTATAGAAACTGATGGTACTATCGATCCTAGAGACACCTTAGAACAAGCCTCTACTATCCTAGTTAACCAATTCAACGTCATAGCCGGTGGCAATGCTGTAGCCGAAGTAGAAGAGCCAGAAGAAGAGCCAGAAGATCTAAACATCAGCGTAGCTGATCTAGACTTTTCACAACGCACTTTCAATGCATTAGAGAAAAACGGTGTAGTCACACTGAAGCAACTAGCTGCCATGAATGATTCTGACCTTAAAGGCCTAAAGGGCTTCGGCGCTAAGGCCCTAGATGAAGTTATAAGTAAGCTAAAGGAACTGGAGCTAAAATAATGTCACTGCCAGCGCAAAGACATAAACTATCCAGAAAGCGCGATCAGCGCCGAGCCCTATTAAAGACTTTAACTGAGTCTCTAATAACTCATGAGAGTATTAAGACCACTAAGCCTAAAGCTAAGGCTCTAAGACCTTACGTTGAGAAGCTGATAACTAAAGCTAAGGTTGATAACCAACACAACCGCAGATTGGTTTTGAGTAAAATCAGCACCAAAGAGTCACTAGATAAGTTGTTTTCTGATTTAGGACCTAGGTTTAAGACTAGACCTGGCGGATATCTAAGGATTGAGTCGGCCGGTTGGCGCAGAGGTGATAATACCGAGATGGCTACAATTAGCTTTGTTAAAGAAGACAGCAAGAAACCAGCTACTAAGCCTGCTACTACTGCTAAATCTACAACAAAGACAGCCGACACTACTAAAAAGACTACCGCTGCTAAATCAACCGCTAAGACGGCAACTAAAACGACAACCAAGAAACCTGCTGCTAAGAAGGCTTCTGCTGCCAAAAAGAAAGAGGATAAATAATGAAAACTTACTCACAAAGACCGGTTGAAGTTGCTAGAAAATGGTATGTTGTTGATGCTAAAGACGTAGTGTTAGGTAGACTATCAACTGTAGTTGCTAAATACTTGATGGGTAAACATAAAGCTAGCTACACACCGCATATTGATGGTGGTGATCACATTATCGTTATTAACGCTGATAAGGTTAAAACTACCGGTAATAAGTTAGCTGCTAAAACCTACTACAGACACAGTGGCTACCCAGGAGGCATCAAGTCACGTACTTTGAGTGAGCAGCTAGATAAAGACTCCACCCAAGTTATAATCAGCTCAGTTAGAGGAATGCTGCCCAGCAATAAACTACGGGACGGTAGAATGTTGAGACTAAAAGTGTTCCCAGGGGCAGAGCATACTCACGAAGCTCAGCAACCAGAGGAGCTAAAGCTCGATGGTAAGAAAGAAAGGTCATAAGCATATGAAATACTATTACGGAATCGGTAGACGCAAAGAAGCAGTAGTGACTGCTAGGCTATATAGCTCTGGAGATAAAGGTATTTGGGTAGGTGATAAAAAGGCTGAAGAATATTTCGGCCACGAAGAACTATCACAAAGAATCGCTCAGCCATTAAAACTACTTGATAAAGAAGATAAATACCGCATAACTTTGGTAATTAAAGGTGGCGGAATTAGTGGCCAGGCCGATGCAGCCAGACTAGCTATAGCTAACGCCCTAGTAGCTATGGACGATCAGCTTAGATCGACTCTGAAACGAGCTGGATACATCAAACGTGACTCTAGAGTCAAAGAACGAAAGAAATACGGCCTCAAGCGAGCTCGTAAGGCTCCACAGTTCACTAAGCGTTAGAACCTACTTAAAGCCCTTAGGTTTCAACTGCTATACTAGCTGATGTATATGGCTCATAATCTAGAAATTATCTTTCAAACTCCAGATTACCTGGTAGTAAATAAACCGGCCGGTATGTTGGTGCATCCTGGCAGGGAAGCTGATGCAGCCTCATCTGATACAGTAGGCTTATCGGTCGCAGAGATACTAGCAGATCAAATAGATGATCCAGGTTCTGATCGACCAGGCATAGTTCATCGACTAGATAGAGATACTTCTGGAGTGTTATTGGTTGCTAAAAATACTAAAAGTAGAGAATACCTACAAAGCCTATTTAAAAGCCGGCAGGTAGAGAAATACTACCTAGCAGCTGTTAGCGGTAAATTAAAACTGCCACAAGCAAGACTCGAGTGGCCCATAGCTAGATCGCCAAAGGATCCTGCCAAGAGACAGGTCAGATCTGGTGGTAAGATGGCTATCACTGAGTACGAAGTCTTGGAAGAAAAAGACGGTAAAAGTTTACTGGGAGTTAGGATTTTAACGGGCAGAACTCATCAAATTAGAGTGCATCTAGCTCACTTAGGCCACCCGGTACTAGGGGACCGCATATATGGAGTATCGACCAAGGGTTTGAGTAGACAGTTTCTGCATGCTAAAAGTATCGCTTTTGTCGATATGAGCGGTGAGTCGGTTAGCTACACTAGCGAGTTACCAGATGAACTGGCCAACTACTGGCAGTCTTTGTAAGTATCTAAGAAATGTAGCCCGTTTTGGCTGCTACCTCTTTTAGCTATATAATAGGTGCCGATGATGTTGTTAAATTCTAAGAGCGATGCGGTACTCGATACTATCAAGACCCCTGGAGTCTATATAGTCTATGGGCCAGGAGGCATAGGTAAGAGCTCCTCTATAGTTGAGACTTTAGGAGTAAATAACGTGCAGATATTTGGTGAGGAAGGCTCTATCGGAGTAGAGGGGATTAAATACCTTACCAAGCAGCTAAAACTAAAGCAGTGGCATAAAGAGACTGTCTATATATTAATTAAATCAGCTGAAAAGATGACAGCAGCGGCTCAGAACGCTTTTTTAAAGACACTTGAGGAGCTGCCAGAGAGTGTAGCTGTCATTATGGTCACCAGTGACCTCTATGCGTTACTGCCGACCATTAGATCACGCAGCCAAGCCCTATATTTCCCACCACCAAGTAAATCTGAAATGATTGATTGGGCTAGTGAAGAGTTTAAAGACGTTGATCAAGGCATGCTAGAAGCTGCTCTAGTTATGAGTGGATACTTGCCAGGTCGTTTAGTCAGCATACTTGCTGATGAAGAGGTTAAAGAAGCGGTTCTAGAAAGATACCAATTAATTGAGCAGCTACTAAGTGGCCAGCCTAGCTCTAGGCTTAAAGCAGCTAAAGACTTGCAAGAATACCTACCGGAAGTATTAGATGAAATCGTCCTATACGCTAGATATATGCTAGAGAATGACGCAGGTAATCAAGATTGGTTAGAAAAATCGATTGCAACTATTAAATCAAGTGAATTGATGGTGACGAATGTTAATAAGCGCTATATACTAGATACAGTCGCATTAGCAAATAATCACGCAGGGGTTGTAGATGGCGGAAATTAGCCTACTTATATTAGCTATGGTCTTGGTAGTTATAGGTGTCAAAAGATACCAAAAATACTACATGCAAGATATTAAAACTCCCAAAATGACTCAAGCTATAAAGCGCTTTTGGAGCTATACAGAGACTGCTATAGAAAAAGGCAGGTACCAAAGCGCCGAAAGAGCGTTGCTAAAGATATTAAAGTACGATCCAAAAAACACAGCAGCATATAACCGCTTAGGTTTACTGTATTCACGTATGAATAGAACCGATGATGCTATAGCCTGTTTAGACATCGCCTCATCACTGGCTCCTTCAGTAGCTAGTTTGTACAACCTAGGAGTATTGCAGTTTAGAACCGGCAATCTAGAGGAGGCCGCTACGGCACTAGAAAAAGTTATCGATTTAGAGCCGACCGTAAAAAGAATGTTGGTATTTGCTAAAGTATTGCAGAAAATGGAGAACCATAAACGAGTAGTAGATATATTAGAAGACGTAGTAGAAGAAGACCCTAGCCCTAGAAATCTAGAATACTTACTAGAAGCTTATGAAAATGCTAAACAGTACAAAAAGGCTGAGGAAGTCAGAGAACAGATTAGGAATATGCCAGCATAATACTTTTGCGATGGGTTTAGTGTGGCGTGTATTAAAGCTAAGTTAGGATTGATGAGGATTATCTATTATCCTTATGTTAATATCTCCATCATCATCCATGTTAGACCACTGCCTTGCATTTGCAGAGTGGTTCCTCGTGTATGATGCACAGCTAATTGAAACTTATCACCTGGATCACATGCAATCCAGGCAGTCGCCATTGTCCAGTAAGCCTGATTGGAAGTCCCGGGGTCCATTGCGAACCGGGCTACTCCGTTATAGCTCGCAGTAAATCCTGCACCAGTGTCGCGTTCAATAAACGCTTGTCGCAGACCGTCTGCATTACTTCCCCATACCACGCTAGCGGACACACGTACTTTCGACGCACCGGATGGCACAACAAGCATGGTTGGTGATCCGATATCAAACATGCCATCGTCGTCATAAACCTCTGTCTGGAATATCATTGCTGTAGTGGTGGCATTAGGGATTGTTTGAACATCATCGCGAATCACAAGTGCGCGACGAGTAGCAGCACCACTAACATGCCCTTCAACCCACTGCTTATTAGCTACATCAGTGTCATTAACTGGATCTGCTGTTTGCAGCCTACCCCATTGATCATAAGCTGCTAGTTTACTTCCTCCTGCTGTTTCTCCATCATGTACTCTAAGAGTCTTATTAGTAGTATCTACTGTAACTTCTCTGGCTGCTCCTGTGAAGTTATTATTCTCTGCTTCTGTACCACCTCTTAGTTGTACTTGGTCGGGCATGATTATTATCTACCTTTGGTTATATAAAAAAAGTATAAATACTGGTTATTCTTAGATAATAGGGTAGTTAGGGCACAACAGTCAAATTATGTGGTGCCAGGGGAGGGATTCGAACCCCCGAAGGCATGAAGCCGTCTGATTTACAGTCAGATGCGTTTGGCCGCTTCGCTACCCTGGCATATGTATGTTATTTATGGAGCCACCTGTCGGGCTCGAACCGACGACCTACGCTTTACAAGAGCGTTGCTCTACCAACTGAGCTAAGGTGGCAAAAAACACTAAGAAGATTTTATATACTTAGACCTTCTCCATTCTCTGCCCATACCATTATTAAGATTTTTGTATGTACTAGTAAGTGAATGGCAATTTGGACACAATAACTGCAAATTCTCTTCCTGATTATTGTCCGAGTCACCATCTATATGATCTACTTCTAGTAAAACGTTACCTGTAACTGGATGAAGCTTGTTCCAGCCGCATTCTACACATCTACCTTCATACTTGCTGATTAGGTATCTAACAATATGCCTAGAAATATTCTTAGCATCAACCCCTCTGCTACCAGTAACTTTACCTTGTTTCCACTTTTTAATGTACGTAGCATATTCGTAATTTTTCTGGCATTTATTAGAACAATAAACACTAGATAATCTGTTTAATCCTGTACTGCAATTCTTACATAGGGACATGTAATAATTGTATCATCAGGAAAGAAACGAATACTAACAGCTTCTGATTATAGCAAAAACTATTTATTTTAATATGGAGCCCTGAGCGAGGATTGAACTCGCGACCTCTTCCTTACCATGGAAGCGCTCTACCACTGAGCTATCAGGGCACAGACAATATTATAACCAACTTACTATCAAACTCCATAGAAGTAGTTTGATAGATTTTATTTTAGATTGTCTAACAGTAATAAATTTAGTATTATGCTTATGATATATAATTCTATAAAAGGTAGTAAACACACTATGCCCGACCAAGTACAACTAAGAGGTGGAAGCAGCACAGATAATGATAACTTCACAGGAGCACAACGTGAAGTTACAGTAGATACTACTAATAAGACTCTTAGAGTACATGATGGAGTAACAGCAGGTGGAAGTAAACTAGCAGCTTATGATCAATGGGGTAGGCTGCAAACAGCAGATCCAGTTAATGACACTGATGTAGCTAACAAGAGCTATGTGGATGGGGTTATTACTCCCAAGCCCGACGGTGTAGTATCTGCAACATCTGGGGGTACAGGAGGATTTGCGTTTAATATTCGTACTACACAACAGATTGTTTCAGAAGGAGCCTCTGTCGATTTAGTTGGCTCTGAGTTCACGTTTAATACCGAGACTGGCCGCCTATATGCCTATCGGGCTTTCGCGGTAGTCCTAACCGGATCAACTGCTGGTCGCGGCAATATGACTATCACTAACGGATCGAACGGCCAACAGCAAGTCGCAATCTATAACGCCGCAAATGCATCGGGCAATGTTTCTGCCTATTGTGAACATCTTTTTGTAGGGACAGGTTCACCTATGACGCTCAAGACACGCGGGAATCCTGCTGTTGGAACCTTCACTGTAGGGGATCCTGTACGCCCAGTCTGGCAGATGGTAGTTGATTTAGGAATCACGACCTAACAATGCCGTAGTTACACATGCAGGTGTTGCATGTAGTTAATATGTAGCGTAAAATACACGTTTGATAAAAACTCTCGGATAATAACGGCTATATTATTAATATATCACTGTAAATATCCTTACTTGTTTAACTAAATATATAACTTAAGAGGTATCAAATGGCTAAGAAACAAGGTGCTAGACGTATTGTCGCTATGGAGTGTACAGAGACAGGACACCGCACCTACACCACTACTAAAAACGTTCGAAACACTGAAGAGCGATTAGAGCTTAAGAAGTTCAACCCACTACTTAAGAGACGCAGTATATATCGAGAATCAAAGAAGAAGCTACACTAATCTGAGTTTGTTTTTCAATTAGATTTAAGTGCTGTATAATTTCTTATATAAAGAGGTTATGTTATTAGTGAGCTATAGTTCGAAAATAAAAAAAGAAGCAGTAACGCTAAGAAAACAAGGTTTTTTCTATTCAGAAATCGCACAGGAACTTGATATTGCCAAGTCTACAGCCTATGCATGGACTAAAGATATAAAGCTTAGTTCAAATGGTATAGACTTTTCTAATCATAAAATCCGGAATACACAAAGAGATAATATCAATAAATTAGCAACTATAAATAAGGAAAGAAAGCTTGCTAGAGATCAAGAAATTACTTTATCTGCCAGAAATATTGCTAAAAACATAAATCTAGATATATCTCACAAAAAACTAGTATGCTCAATGCTATTTTGGTGTGAAGGGGGTAAGGATATATCGGCAGGAATACAGTTCGCTAACTCTGATCCAAATATGGTAAGAATATTCATGGGCTATTTAAGGGAGTGTTTCGATTTAGATGAATCTAAGTTTAGAGCATTAATACATTTACATAGCTATCATGATGCGCTTACACAGACAGAATATTGGTCACAAGTAACAAAAATACCAATAAATCAGTTCCATAAACCTTACTTAAAGAAGCATGCCGGTAAAACGAAGCGTATCAACTATCCAGGGTGCATTAGTATAAGATACCTAGATAGGAGACTCGGAAAGTTACTAGAAATGATTTATACTGAATTTAGTGAGTTGAAGGGGTATAGTGTCAACGGCTAGCACACGACTCTCCAAAAGTCGTAGTCCGGGTTCGAATCCTGGTACCCCTGCCACAAATAAAGATTGAAGCAATATCTAAATGTGGTGTAATATATAAGTATGAATAGTCCTGAACTACCTAACGTACTGACGGATCCAGATGAATTAAGAGAACCGTGGGAAGGCGATGCAGAAGTTCTATACCCATCAGATGATGTTAGGCTACAGATGAGAGATATTATTCGCGGTGAATTGAGTAGAGCTGCCTTTAGCGGTATAGATTTAGAAGAGTTAGCAGATAGCGTTGCTCGTCGAGGTTATGAAGAAGGTGGTGAAGTAGTCTTTAACACAGGTGACGCCACCCTAGAGATTTCAAGAATGATGGGCTCTTCTATCTGCATAGGTTCTCAAAGACGTCTGTTCCCTAAAAAATAACTTAAATCACTCCATTAGCTAACTAATCTGAATAACCATATATAAACTACATTTGCCAAAGCAAGGTATAATACTAGTTGATGATTGATTCAAATAAAACTTACCCTGCTGAATCTGCCGGCGCTATCTGTGATCGCAATATCGCTACAGTTTCATTGGGTAGTAGCGTATCTCAAGTCATGCAGCTGTTGCGTGCTAATGCCGATAAGTATGACACTCTAGATTATGTTTACGTAGTTGATAACTCTAACCAACTAACCGGCATATTGCCGCTCCGGCAGCTATTCATGCAACCAGACAGCGCTAGAGTAGATAACTTTATGACTAGTGATATAACTTCGGTTCCAGCAGAAACTGATCAGGAACACATAGTCAAACTAGCTCTACAAAAAAGCCTAAAATCAATCCCAGTTATGGATGGTGATAACTTCATAGGTGTAGTATCTCCACATAAACTACTGAAAATCCTACATAGTGAACATGTTGAAGATATGCTCAAAGAGTCTGGTGTGATCGCTAGAGATCTAAGCAGTAAATTGGGCGTGTTTAAACAAATCAAACTTAGACTACCTTGGTTAGTTTACGGTGCAATCGGAGGCTTACTTGCAGCTTTAGTGGTTAATTGGTTTGAGGCCTCATTAAATGAACAGATACTACTAGCTGCCTTTATACCACTAGTAGTCTATCTAGCTGATGCTGTCGGTACTCAAGTACAGACTATCTATATCAGAGCTTACGCTTTTGGTCTATCCAGCAAACTGACCTCTATTTTAGCCCGTGAATTTTTGGTAGCTGTGAGTATGGGATTAGTATTAAGCGCTCTTTTAGCAGCTGCGATTACCTTGTGGTTGGGTGGTTTAACCCTAGCTATCATAGTAGCTATAGCGGTATTAATTAGTGTAGTAACGGCTGGTGTAGTAGCTGTAATCTTGCCTAGAATATTTATTAAATTAGGGCGAGACCCAGCTGTAGCTAGTGGGCCTTTGGGCACTATAATTTTAGATGTTGGCAGTATCATCATCTACTTTGTAGTTGCAGAAAGTATTTTACGTATGACTAGCTAGATTAGAAGCATAAGCATAACCTGATATACTACATAAGGAAATGAATCTTAAAGAAGCACTATCGTCAATGCGGCAGGATAGGTCTGTTTACGTAGTTCAGATTATTATCGCTACAGCCGTCATTATCGATTACTCCATCACCGATACTATTACTACCTCTTTAGGTAACCTCTTCTACCTTTTGCCAGCTCTGGGTATTATCCCAGCACTGTTCTTTCCGGTAGGAGATTTCACTGCACCTAGGGTTAAAAGTCTGCTGATGATCTTGCACCACAGTATTGCTGCAGTGCTGTTGATATTCTTTACCGATATTTTCGGTCCGTACTTTCAGATACTAACTCTACTGCTATTTACTTCCGTTATTTGGTATGGCCGTTTCGGAGCTATAGGTAGCTTAATAGCTAGTTTCGGCACTATCATCGCAGCTGTAACCGTACAGTTCGGATCGATATCAGGGGAGTTAATCTATCAAATAGGTCTATATATGGCAGGTCTTACTTTTCTGGCAGTACTATTTGAGAGAGTAGTTAGCTACCAACAGGCCGATACCGATACTCACAAACAAGACAATCAGAATCTCTATTTCGAGCGTGCTAGGTTGCTTAGGCTAATTAACAGTATGCGTGATGCCGTAATTGCTACTGATAGTAAGGGCAATATCCTGCTATATAACGGCGCAACTTTGGAGTTATTTGATACCAACAAAACACTGCAAGATCTCAATATCAACGATCTAGCTAAATTTTACGATGGCAAAGATCAGTCGGTTAATCTAGTTACCGATATAGCTAAGGCCGGTGGATCTATGATGAGAGATGATATTGGATTTGATCCTGGTGATGGCTCAGAGGTCAGCTTGAGTATTAATGCCTCGGCTGTATCGACTCCAGGAGCTGATAGACAGCAAGAAGGCTTCATATTCTTACTGCGCGATATCACCAAGAAAAAGTCACTGGATGAGCAAAGAGATGAGTTCATATCGGTAGCCTCACACGAATTACGTACCCCCATAGCTATAGCTGAAGCCAACATATCAACAGCTATGTTACCTAAGTTTGCCGACCAACTAAATGAAGATGGGCGCAAACTCCTAGAACAAGCGCACGAAAACGTAATATTCTTAAGTAATCTAGTAGATGATTTGTATGTATTAGCTCAGGCTGAAAGAGGTAGATTGCAGCTTAAAGTTGGGGAAGTTGATGTTAAGGAATTGCTAGAAAAAATAGCAGAGGACTACAAGCAGCAAGCTGGCGACAAGAATCTAAAACTTAAAGTTGATATCGATAAAGATGTTGGCAGCGTTTGGGCTAGTGTCGATGCTGTTAAAGAAATCATGCAGAACTTTATAACCAACGCTATTAAGTACACCGAAAAAGGGGAGATTGTCATATCGGCTCAACCCGATAGCGAGGATGATGGGGTAGTTATAGCTGTAGAAGATAGCGGTATCGGTATATCCTCTTCCGATCAAAAGCATGTCTTTGAGAAGTTCTACCGTAGCGAGGACTACCGCACCAGACAAAGCGGCGGTACGGGCCTAGGACTGTATATCACCAAGCGCTTAATTGAGTCTATGGGTGGTAGAGTTTGGTTTGAGAGCAAACTTAATAAAGGCTCTACCTTTTATTGCGCCATACCGAAACATCCTAAAACCAAAGTTGATAAAAAGTAGTAAAAATCTAAACTATTTATGAATTAGTGAGCACTAGGCTGTAATGCTCTATCCTTCCAGGACACCTCTTGTCTTAGGTGTTGGTACATTGATAGAGCTAGTAGGATTAGCTCTACTAGACAGATTACCGGCAAGGTTAAGGGTATTAACCACCAGTGTTTAATGTGTTGGTGCATAGATAAACTATATACAAGGCTGACTCCTAAATAGACCCACAAACTAGTTATTAGGGCCGCTAGGGGAGCTGCTAGGTAGATGATATGTTTAGCCGCTATAAAGGGAAATCCTCTATACATCGGCCTTAAGTAGCGCAGACGAGACTCGAGTAGACTAGAAGGCTTTTTCTTGAAAGTAAAATTAAAGCCGTTATTGCGGTAGCTTTTAAAACCAAGGCTGCTTGTTCTACTAAAGTCTTTTCCCATCCAAAACTCTGGTAATACTTTATCGGCATATTTAGCATACCCGCCGTGTTTGAGGTAGGCCGACCTATCAAAAGCTAACAATCCACTGTAGGCTAGGAGATTGCTACTCTTTAAATAAGAGCTGCTGACTAGCAACCAGTGCAGCACGGGAAAGAGTAGTAATTCAAGCCCACTCTTAGGTAGTAGTTTAGGTACTACTGAGACGGCCTTAAATCTAGTATGCACTACCCGATCTACCAATAGATGCAAACCTTGAGTGTTGAGCCAAACATCGACATCACAAAAAATTAACACCTCACCACTAGCAGCTTCAGCTAATTGGTGGTTGGCCCAGTTTTTACCCACCCACCCTTCAGGCAGGGGCTCTCCTTCTATAAATCTAATGCCATCATGAGCAAAGGAGCGAATCTTCTCTGACGTATTATCACCCGATTGATCATCAAGCACTACAATTTCTAGTTTGGGATACTCTAGAGATAGTGCGTTATGTAAGGCATTAGTAATAGCATGAGTCTCATTTCGGGCCGGTATCAGTAGTGATACTGTCGGTAGGTTATCATCTGAGTCGTTATTAGAGTCTAATTCATCGCTAAAGGCATATTTGACCTTAAAGCCATAAGTTAGTTGACCTATGACGTATAAGCAGGCTAGCAGTATGATTAAATCTGACATATATACTATCCTAGCATAAAAGATTTGCTATAATTTAGTTATCAAAATCAATATTTTAAATCTTTAATGGAGGTTAAATATGGGAAGATATGCAGTAGTAGACAAAAGCGGCAATGTCACTAACGTTATAGTTTGGGATGGTGAAGCGCAATACACACCACCAGAAGGCACAGAACTAATAGAAGTAACCGGTGCAGCCGGCCCAGGCTGGACTTATAGAGATGGTGAGTTTATAGCCCCTGAAGAAGATCAGCCTGAGGAAGAGGATCAAACTCAGGAGGAAGAATAAGAAGAGGGCGACCAAGAAGACTTAGAATAAAATTTAATTTATTATTGCTTTCTCGAGCTTATTGCTTGGTCAATTTTCTTCTCTAAAGCACCCCATTTTTCTTCCACACTACTAAAGTCAGATATATCAATATGGGCATCTGGTAATTCTAAATCAGCAAATTCACCGCCTATTAAATCTATCTCTGAACCTTCTTCTACGTCCAGATTGCTAATCCAAATCCCAGTCATTATTCTAGCTATATCTTCCCTCATACTAGGATCTTCTTTGTATGCAGAGATAGCTCTACTAGCTAGTCTCAAAAAGCTCTCCTCATCCAAGCTCTGTTTTGAGATTGAATGATAGTAGTTCTTAAAATTCTTAAAAGTATTATCGTTACTCATATCTCTCCATAATATTTAAGAATTATAGCAAAATATACCATATATCTGCTTAGGAAGTGGCTGTTTATATTGGAGAGATTCACTCTATAAACTTCTACTATTCATCTTGCAATATTCTCATCTTCTCAAGCAAGATTGAATTCAGCATTGTTGGAGTATAGCCCCACACACTGATTTGACTAAACTCACCCCACTAACTTAGTATAGAGACAACAATAATCCATAAGGATTTAGGAAGAGTAACTAACGCTATGCCAGACCAAGTACAACTAAGAGGTGGAACCGAAGCAGAGAACGATGCTTTTACTGGCGTTAATAGAGAAGTTACAGTAGATACTACTAATAAGACTCTTAGAGTACATGATGGAACAACAGCTGGTGGGCATAAGCTCCTAGTCTATGACGAGTGGGGTCGCGCCCAAGTAGCCGATCCTGTCGATGATGCTGATATCGCCAACAAGGGCTACGTAGATGGACAGATTGGCGACTCTGTCGCGTCTGTCGCGCTCTCTGACGAATCGGGCACGACCTACACACTCGCCCTGGCCGACGCGGGGACGGTCAAGCGGTTCACCAATACCGCCGCGGTGACTGTCACTGTCCCGCCTAACTCGTCGGTCGCGTTTGTGGTGGGCAGTGTGATCGAGGTCTATGCGGCCGGTGCAGGTGGCGTGACCGTCGTGGGTGGCTCTGGGGTTACGGTTCGTCTAGCGGGGACGCTCGACCGGTACGGCACGGCGGTGCTCACGAAGCACGCTACGAACGAGTGGGTTATGACCGGCGCACAGGCGGTCACCTGATGCGGCTGCTTCGTCGCGGGATCATTGCGTCTGATGTGTGGGTTTCTGTCTCGGCAACTGGCGGCACCGAGTCGACCATCACCATCGACGGTCGGCAGTATAGGCTTCATACGTTCGCGGCGGCGGGGTCAGCCAACTTTACGGTTCTAGATCCGGGTACGGACGAAGAAGTCGAGTATTACCTGGTCGCTGGAGGCGGCGCTGGTGGCGGATCTTCGGGTATCCGTGGCGGTGGCGGTGGCGGTGCCGGTGGTCGGCGCACGGGCAGTGTCCCGGTCGCGGCTTCCGTCTACCCCGTGGTGGTCGGTGCAGAAGGTGCCGGTGTAACCGGCGGTGGGCGAGGTAATGCAGGCTCGAACACGACGTTTGCGGGTGTGACTGCAACTGGTGGCGGCGGTGGTGGGGGTACTTTTGGTTCGGGGCAGCAGGTTGGTGGCTCAGGAGGTTCAGGAGGCGGTGGAGCATCTCGTTCAACCGGGGGCAGTGGATCATCAGGTCAAGGGAACGACGGTGGCGACGGCTCGGCTGACGACTCGGGCGGCGGTGGCGGTGGAACCTCGGCGGCGGGGGCGAACGGCCCGACGTGGACGACAGGTGGTGCCGGTGGGGCCGGGGAGTCATCCGACTTCACCGGGTCGAGCGTCATTCGCGGCGGTGGCGGCGGCGGGGGCGGTCGTGATGCTGGCGGTGCCGGTGGTGCTGGCGGCGGCGGCGCAGGAGGTAGCGATGCGTCTCCCACAGGCGGTGCCGGAACGCATGGTACAGGCGCAGGTGGCGGCGGTGCGGCTGGTAACACAGGTCCCTTTTCGGGTCGCGGTGGACGCGGGGTCGCCTACATCCGCTATCCAATCGAGCCGTAGGAGGACACCATGACCGTGCTTATCGTCTGTGACCTCGACGCGGGAACTTTCGAGATGCAAGGCAACCCGGAACCATTCGACAGTCACTGGGATATTTGACACCCAATAGATACAAGACCAAACTAGAAAACAAAGAAGAAGTGTTGCTCATGTTATAAACCACAATAAAACGTTGACCACTACTAAAAATAGTAGTATTATTGACAAAAGGCCTATACATTTATAGGTTTTTTCTTTTGAAAGAACCTATGTCTTGGTCTATCTAATAACCAAAGGAGATTAGAAGTCTTGCGAGCTTTGCTAACCTATTTTAAGGAGTCATGGCAGGAACTAGAAAAAGTTACTTGGCCTAATCGACAAACATCAATCAAGCTAACTATTGCGGTGATTGTAATGTCGGGACTAGTAGCCGCCTTTATCGCAACTGTCGACTTTGGATTAATAGAAGTATTACAAAACCTAATCTTAGGACTATAAGGAAGCAATATAAATGAATGACGAGAAGATAGAGAACAATCAACGTAAATGGTATGCTTTGCACACCTATTCTGGCTATGAAGACAAAGTAGCAGAAAGTATCAAGCAGCGCGTAGAATCACTAGATTTGGGCGATAAAGTTTTTGACGTGATCGTACCTAAAGAAAAACAGATCGAGATTAAAAACGGTAAGCGTAAAGTGGTAGAGAACAAAATCTTCCAAGGCTACGTATTAGTTGAGATGATTATGAGTGATGAGAGCTGGTACGCTATCCGCAATACTCAAAACGTTACCGGCTTTGTCGGTAGTGGTGATACTCCTACAGCAGTTGATGATGATGAAATCCGCTCTATCAAGAAGCGTATGGGTGTAGAAGAGCCTAAATACAAGATGAACTTTACCGAAGGTGAAGCTGTCAATATTACTGATGGGCCGTTTAAAGGCTTTGATGGTAATGTTGCTGAGATCGATGAACAAAAAGGCAAGATTAAAGTACTAGTTAATATATTCGGTAGGGAAACTCCTGTAGAGCTAGATTCCCTGCAGGTAGATAAAGTTTAATAGGAGAAAACCATGGCTAAAGAAGTAATAGCAAATATCAAGATGAAGATTCCGGCCGGCAAAGCTACTCCGGCACCACCAGTAGGCTCTATATTGGGTCAGTATGGTGTAAATATGATGGACTTTATAAACCCATTCAACGAACAGACCAAAGAGATGCGAGGAGACTTGCCAGTATACGTCACTATCTACGACGATCGTAGTTTTGACTTTAAAGTTAAAGGTAGAGCTACCGATGAGATTATCAGAGAAAAGCTCGGTATAGATAAGGCTTCAGGTGAGCCCAACAAGGAGAAGGTAGGCAAACTTACCCAAGCCCAACTTACTGAGATAGCGGAAGAGAAGCTCCAAGACATGAATACGGATGATTTAGAGGCTGCCAAGAAGGTTGTAGCCGGCTCAGCCCGTAGCATGGGAGTTGAGGTAGAGAGTTAGTATAAACTAAAGTTTGTGGGAGCCAATACATAGTTGGCGTTTGAACCACGAAGGAGATTACATGAAAGAAGTTAGACAATTCAAAGGCGACTCACTTCGTCGTCAAGCTAGAGACCGGGCGGCAAATTTTTTGTCATCTGGATTTATAGGTATAACTCGAATGAGCTTAGGTCTCGTTGATCAAAAACCTAGTCCGGATATATACGATGCTGATATCTATGGCAGTAACGGCAGTAGGCCTGTAGTGATAGTTCACTCAGAGCAGAGTAGAGGTTCTAGAGTTATGCATGTTCCAGAAAACGGAGCTGATACTTATATTATAAAAGCAGTGGAAGAAAATTAAGGAGTTAGACTATGGCAACTGAAAGCGAAATCAAGCAAATGAAACGTGGCGAGCTCAATGAGTACGCCGCCACTTTAGGTATTAACCCAGATGAATATAAGCGAGCTGATGATCTAAAAAGCGCCATATTCAAGGCTGTAGCTGATGCTGAGTCGAATAAAACTAGTGAGGACGAAGATGATAAACCAAAGTCCAAGGCTAAAGCTGCAAAGCAAGATGAAGAGTCAGCTAAAGGGAAAGACAAGAAGCCAAAAGTTAAAGCTAACCCACCGAAACCAAGATATTTGCGTAGTAGTAAACGTTACCAAGCAGCCCGCGATAAAGTTGAGCAGGGCAAGCAATACCCTATAGAGGAAGCTATCAAGCTAGCTCAAGACAGCTCAACTGTGAAGTTTGATGCTACTGTTGAACTCCACATCAACCTAGGAGTAGATCCTAAGCAATCAGATGAACTAGTTAGGGGTCAGGTGATACTACCTCACGGTAGCGGCAAAACTCAGAAAGTCGCCGCTATAGTACCGGATTCTGAAGTTGATAAGGTCAAAAAAGCCGGTGCTGATTTAGCAGGCTATGAAGACCTCTTAGCTAAGATAAGTAAAGGTAAGGTAGATTTCGATATACTAGTAGCTCATCCTGATGTCATGAAAGACTTAAGTAAGCAAGCTAAAGTCTTAGGGCCACAAGGACTTATGCCTAGCCCTAAAGCCGGTACAGTCACTACCGATGTAGCTAAAGTAGTCAAAGAACTAAAAGCTGGAAGAGTAGAGTACCGAGTTGATCAATACGGCATAATCCACCAAGCAGTCGGTAAAGTTAGTTATAAACCAGAACAACTTAAAGACAATCTTGACACCCTTCTGCAAGCTATTAAGGCAGCTAAGCCCGGTTCATCAAAGGGTGTTTACATGCAAAAAGCTGTATTAACTACCAGTATGGGGCCTAGTATAAGGCTGGATATTAGTAGTATCTAAAACCTCATATTCTAAAACGCCTGTGCTTGGTGGTTGAGATTGGCCATGCCATAATTAACTTCAACCAAAACGAGGGCAGATGAATTGGCAAAGATTAATTTAATCAACCGACGTAAACTATCGAAAAAAGATAGATTAGCTATTAGAAATGAAGTTCAAGAATATAAGAGTTCTCTGAAATCAGGGTGGGGTGATGTGGAATTACCAGAAGATATATCTCTCAGAGTTGAATTAGCTGAAATCGAGTACGATCCCAATAAATACTTAAACCGCGGTGTCTATAGCAACCTCGATATTAAAGAAGCCCTGCTTGATGGGCATATAGTTATATATCCATACAGTGAATCACAACTAAACCCAGCTAGTTACAATTTCGTGCTTGGTGAGCATACTTATGTAATCGATACTCAATTAGGTACTTTCCACAACATGTTTGACTCTCAGGATATAGAGAAACACTACCGAAAAGACCAAGCTATATCACATAAACAATGGTCGGCTCAGAATCACGGGACTAAATGGGAAAATATCCCAGAAGATACCCCTATGTTTGTATTTGGCCCCCATCAACAAAACTTAAACCACAGCCATGAATTTATCGGCATTAAGGGACCTGGAACTACTAGAATGTATGCTAGAAGTACTACTGGTAGAAACGCTATCCAGGTATGTCGAGATGCAGGACTAGGTGATCCAGGATATATCAACCGCTGGACGGTAGAGACCGAAAATGGCCGTAATCAAACTACAGCTATACCGGTTGGCTATGAGGTTGGCCAGTTCGTTTTTGAAGGTACTGGTAGAGTTGCCGGCTCCTATGAAGATACCGGTAGTTACCAACGCAGTGCCAGCTTACTAGATCTAATCAAGGACTGGAAGCCAGAAATGATGCTACCTAAAGCTAGACCAGATCAGATTCACCAACTTAAAGATTTACAGAACAAGCGCAGGAGGTCCAAGTGAATCGAACTATTGAAAGCCAGCAAGCAAAACCGCCAGAACGAGGTAAATATCTAGTCATAGAGGGCCGAGACGGAGTAGGGAAAACCACTCAAGTCAAGATGCTGGCTGGATGGCTAGCGGTTCAAGGTATAGAGTCTCGAACTGATATTAGGGAGCCCGGTGGCACTCCAATTGGAGAGGCTATTAGAACCACACTCAAAGACCCCGAACTAGAGCGAGAACCAGAGACTAATTTGTATCTATTTAATGCTGCTAGAATCGAGCTTCAGAAGCAGGTGATAGCTCCAGAGCTTGATGCTGGCAAGTGGGTAATTTGTGACCGCAATAGACTCTCATCACATGTCTATCAGGGTCATGGTGAAGGTTTAGACCTACAATACGTTAGAGACGAGTGCCGACGAGCTACTACACACGCCACTCCAGACTTAGAGTTGATAATCCACCTAGAGGAAGGCGAAAGAAGGCGCAGGATATCAAGTGATACTACCAGAAGTAAGGACTACTTCGAAAACATGGATGAAGGAGTTCTGGTTAGGATTATGAACGGTTATTTGCAGGAAGCAGAGGATTTAAATATCCCACTGATTGATGGTGGCGGTAGTCCTGATGAAGTTCATCAAAGGATAGTTAGTGAAGTAGAGAAGATGATGTAAAACCCTTTAAGGAGGTATCGAGATGTCAGAACAAACAACCACCAAGCCAGAATCACAACAACTACCGCCAGAATACGAGCTATCGGTATCTGACCCGAAAGAAACCGGTGTAAGGCTATTTAATGTAAAAAGCTCAGAGACCGACATTACAGCTGTGTTCGTAGAGTTTAATGATGGATATGATGTTCATGCAGCCATACCGTGGGCTGGCGCTAGAACTTCTCGCAGTGATGACCCTCATGAAGGTATTTACGCAGAGATAAGAGACGTAACCCATTCAGAAAAGATCGATATGTTTTTTGGATATGGACACCAATCGATAGCCAACATGAGCCCACTTATGGTGCATCTAAATAACCTGCCTATGAGCGAGGCATATTGGATATTCAACCACTTGGTTTTGGTAGGAGGTCAAGAAACCTCTACTAGATATGTCGAGCTGAAGAACCCAACAGTTACCGCCCTAGAAAGCCTAGTAGATATTAGCGGCTTAGAAGATGCTCGCAGGCAGCAGTTAGTGACGGATTGGGAGGTTTTGCAACGTCAAGCTCACGATGGTTTCGCTAAATGGTTCCCTATTATAAAAGATGGATTGATGGACTTTGTTAGAAAAGAGCATCCAGATGCTAAAGAGGGGGCTATGGACAAAAGAGCTTTGGATGCTGCTAGAGCTTGGATACCGTTTGGCGGTAGAACTAGTATGTCCTTGCAGTTTGATGTCAGAGAAGCTATCAGCTTAATTACTCAGCTTGATCAACGTCAAGATTTCTATGGCCAAAGATTAGCAGACCAACTAACTACACTGCTCAGCCTAAAACGCTACGAAGGCAGCGAGGATATACAGGCCGATTTAGCAGGACTACTTAAGTACGCTAAAGGCTCTGATACTATTAGTAAAAATACCGAAAGACTCAAAGAGTCACTGGATCAAACACCGGAGTTTAGTCGTCTTAAAGAGTTATCTCTATCTAGACTGCAAACTACTCCAAGTCCTCAAGAAACATCCGTAGAACTTATTGAAGCTAATGCTGCAATTCGTCCAGGAAATGAAGTAGTTGCTGGCTATATCATGACTATCTTGCCTAATATAGGGTTCGATGAAGCGCTAGGATTTGTCAACCAACTACCAGAAGTTGAGCAGGCCGATCTACTAAGAACTATCTTTAATGATCACACGCATCATAATATCTTACGCAACGCTGCTGATATACGCGGTCATGTTATGGATATAGATACTGCGCTAGCCTATCAAAGAGACTTCAATAGGCACCGAGCCATGGGCAGGTTAGCAACTATGCTAGAGACCGATAACCACGATGCCGTAATTAGAACTGGGTTCAATCGTAGCCATGTCATCTCTAGAACCAGTAGCCTTAGGTCTGTGGAAGATGAGTGGAATCAAGACATGGTAGATCTTTATGATAATATCTATAGATTTTATGAAGATATAAAAACTGTCTTAGGCCCAGATCAAGACTATGGTTTTATGCAACACGTACTACCACTAGGACATCAGTCTAGATTACTAATGAGTGGCCCTCTTATGCAGTGGGACTACCTAACTCATTTACGAATACGTCCAGGTGGAGATTATGGCTATAGAGATGCCACTTTCGATATGGCAGAAACTTTAGCTGACTCTACTTACACACAAAGAAAAAAGGGATTAGCAGTAAAGCCAAATTATGATAATACTAGTGAATTACTAGATAGAAGTTAAAGCGGGAGAAGTGTTTGGTTAGGGGCGGCGAGTCAGCCTAGGATGGATCTATCATCCACATGACTATGACTCGCCGCCCCAGTCGGGAAAGAGGCACGATGTCCAAAGCTAGTAAGGGTTACTCACTAGATAAGTACATCCTTTGCAGCCTCAATCCCGGGGAGTAGTGGTGTCTGAGGCTCTAGCTAAGAGCCAGTAAGTCATCAACCACATTAGCCTTGACGGAATTTCTGAGGATGCATACAGCCTCGCAAGCACCCTCCTTGGTGGTGTCATCTGGAGTGCTGAGGTACTCCAAAATTTTGCCAAGAGACCAGCCATAGAAGGCACCGGTCTCCTTCATCTGACAGTGCTGCAGCCGCATGTGGAAAGGATGGCGACTTCGCCAGTAGGCCCGATACTCCGAGTAGAGAAGGCGCACGAACTTCTCGTCGAGAGTTCTTTTGCCTTTCTTTAGATCGCCAATCAGTCTAGGAATTCGGCCGACCGCCAACATATGGCGACGCTGAGTGTTGCTGTTGTCGTACTTGGGATCGAACATCGGATACCTCCAAGGGTCAGTAGTCACTTCTTGTTGCGCGATAGCATCCATCCCTCATCTGCCTTTCTCCCGCTTTGTTGATGTACATCCTGAAGGTTGCCCCTCAAGAATATTGGAATCTTTGAAGCGATTCCATGAAAACTTTTATTATCGTTATCGATAAAAGCTTTCATCAAAACACTTTAAATTAAAAATCCCGAGGCTTCTTGGTTGAAGTCCCGGGATTGTTATTTCTTTAACTTTTTTATGCCAGAGGCTTCAACCTATCTAATATCACCCACAATTAGCACCAGACCGCTAAGCGGAGAACTGCTAAACATGATTCTATTGATTGGTTGCACTGACATACCAACTAAATTACTCGATATAAGTGGCTCTTGTCAACTACAAAACCTGGAAGCAGTTAATACAAGAGGATATTTAAACCTCGTAAGCAAGGGCTCTGCCTTTATCTTTAGCCTTGACTTGTAGTAGCGCCTGGTCGGCTTCATGTAGGACTTCGCGCCAATCTTGATGGTCTTTATAGGTGCTTACACCAGCAGACATCTTGCAGTAGAAGTCCCTACCATCAATACTAGTGATCTTGTTCTTAGCTACTACATCAACAAGCTCATCGGCTATCCGCTTAGCTTCTTCAGTATCGGTTGAAAGTAGCACTACTACAAACTCATCGCCACCAAACCTAGCCACGATATCACTTTCTCGCACGGACGATTCTAATAGCTCGGCGATGGACTTTAGGGCTATATCACCACTTAGGTGGCCGTATTTGTCGTTAATACTTTTAAAATTGTCCTTATCGATACAGATTATAGAAAAGATTTGGCTTTTAGGGCTATCTAGTCTTTTAATTCTGTTCCATTCACGGTTCATCAATGCCTCTAAGCCGCGCCGATTATAGATACCGGTTAGAAAGTCGGTCACTACTCGACCCTCTAGCTCTTCTATTTTCGCCTCTAGCTCAGCGATCTTCTGCTCATAGTCTACCTTAGTCATATCCTTGGCAATTTTAGCGTCGATATCGCTACTTAAGGTGTTGTCTGATTGTTGGTCATCTATACTCATAACTCGAAGAAGTATACAATTGTTGCCAACTTTTAGGAAGGATTTTTTGACAAATAGCCTATTTAAAGTGTATATTAATCCCTAGTGAGCCAAAGACCGTAGCCGTTCTTGTAACAAAGAACTTAATAAATCAGACTACCTAGGTGAAAGTTACCAAAAAAGGTCTAGTAATAGATATTTTTGTAACTATCTAAAAAAGGATAAAAGATAGGTCTTTGGTTTTTGGTCGATAATCCAAAGACTTTTTTTATGCTCACTTAAAAAATCAACTAAATATATAGGGAGAATATAGTTTATGGCTATATCCAGACAAGCAAAAGAGGCTCAAGTAGCCGATATCAAAGATGAGCTTAGCAAAAGCAGTCTAAGTGTTCTATCTAGCTACACCGGCCTATCTGTAGAAGATTCTCAGAATCTTCGAAAGGCCATCAAGGAACAAGGCGGTAACTTCAGAGTAGTTAAAAACGCTATGTTGAAGATTGCCGTATCTGAAACCCATAAAGATGTGGACCTATCCGAGCTAGAGGGCCCAGTAGTTATGGCTTTTGGCTACAACGATCCAGTTGCAGTAGCTAAAACTATCTCAGAACACGCCAAGAAACATGAGAGTCTAAAGCCGATCATGGCTATAGATGATCAAGGAACAGTACTATCGGCTGAGGAGATCAAGCGACTAGCTGATCTACCGGCCAAAGAAGTGTTGCAAGCTCAGCTTGTTGGCACTATCGCCGCGCCACTATCTGGCTTTGTTGGTGTACTATCGGGCAACTTGCGAGGTCTAGTTACAGTACTAGATAAAGCGGCCCAAGCTAAAAGTTAATTTAATACTAAGAAATAAGGAGATTAAAATGGCAGAAGATAAGAAAGAAACTAAAGATACTAAGGAAGTTAAAGAGACTAAAGAAGAAACTAAGGTAGAGATACCTAAAAAGTTTGCTAGTATAGTTAAAGATATAGAAAGCTTGAGCGCTCTAGATCTAAGCGAACTAGTTAAGATTCTAGAAGAGCACTTCGGTGTATCAGCAGCTGCTCCTATGGCAGTTGCCGCTGCTCCAGCAGCTGGTGGAGACGCTGAAGGTGGCGCAGCAGAAGAAAAGAGTGAGTTTACTATCACTCTAACTGACGCTGGTGCTAGCAAGATCAACGTCATCAAGGCAGTTCGTGAAATTACCGGACTAGGCCTAGCTGAAAGTAAAGCTATAGTTGATGGCGCTCCAAAGGCAGTTAAAGAAAACGCGCCTAAGGAAGAAGCTGAAGAAGCCAAAGCTAAGCTAGAAGAAGCTGGTGCTAGCGTAGAGCTAGCCTAGGGCTAAAAAACTTCTTTAGGGTTAGGGGGTAATTAACCACTACTTTTAAAAGGGTAGTGGTTTTTTTATTTGATCTTAAAATTGACTACTCCAGAGTATTTGGTTTAGTATAAGGGTTATATATAAAAAGGTAGATTATGCCCGACCAAGTACAACTAAGAGGTGGTAGTAATACAGATAACGATAGCTTCACTGGAGCAGCTAGAGAAGTTACAGTAGATACTACTAATAAAACTCTTAGAGTACATGATGGAACAACAGCAGGAGGTAGTAGGCTAGCAGCCTATGATGAATGGGGTAGATTGCAAGTAGCAGATCCAGTCAATGACACTGATGTTGCTAATAAGCAATGGGTTGAGGGGCAGATTGGGGAGTCTGTAGTACTACCAATCACAGCCGCAGACGCAGGAGAGCTAACCTTTCACGAAGGTACTTCTCAGTCAGTATCAGCAAGCTCATATCACACAATCTTTGATATTGCCGTGCCAGTTGAGCTGATTGGTGGATCGATCCAGGGCTTTGGTGTAGGCGTACGCCTAACGATTGATGACACAGTGGCAATAAATCGAACTACTTCATCGCTGGGTCGAGTGTCTGATGGTACAGCCGCCAATGGTGACTCATTTGGCCTAAGTGCTTTGTTTGCAGCTAAGGCTGCATCGAGCATGAAACTGGAACTGTATAATCCATCTGGTAATACGCGAGTTTTTGGATGGAGAGTGGTGACACGATGAGTTATGGAGTTTATCAAAGAAACTAATTAAGCTTGGTATAAAAAAATATAAGTACAACAAAACTAACCAGAGTCAACATATTGAATAAATTTTTTGACTTTTGTATACTATTACTAGTATAGTTGTTGATAGAGATGAAGCTAGGGAGCTTTATTCTACGTTTTTAAAGGACACAAAAATGGCAGACATAGCAGACAAACAAATAAAACGCTTACGAGCGCTACTTGACGAAGCAGAGACAAGTGTAGCCGCAGCTAAAGAGTTGCTCATTAGTTTAGTGGGTGATGAAGAGAGTAGCTCACGTCATGTTTCTAGTGAAGATATCGGTAAAGTCATCGAAGGTGTATTCGATGGTCAAAACATGATTGGCCCAGATGGTAAAACCTACCCAGTGCCGGCCAACTATGCCTCTAAATCCAAGCTAGTTCAAGGTGATATTTTGAAACTAACTATCGCTGATGATGGCACTTTCATCTACAAACAGATCGGCCCTGTGCCACGCAAGAAAGTCATCGGTACTGTTGAGCAGCGTAATGGTCAATACTACGTCAAAGTTGATGATATCGAATATAGAGTATTGCTAGCTAGCGTAACGTATTTCAAAGCTCAAGTTGGCGATCAGGTTACTGCAGTAGTCCCAGAGGATGAAACGGCCGAGTGGGCAGCTATAGAAGCAGCTATCACTAGCTAGACCAATACAATTTCAGCCCCAGGCTTACCTGGAATTTATTGGCTGTTTGCGTCATACTTAAAGTTATAAAAGTTGTTAGAGGAGATGAATTACTTTGGGCAAACTAGCTCTATATCGTCACTATCGTAGTCAGGATTTTTCCGAGTTAGTCGGCCAGGACTACGTATCAAAAGCTTTAGAGAATGCTGTTAAGAATCAGATAATCTCTCATGCTTACCTTTTCACCGGCCCTAGAGGTGTGGGTAAGACCAGCGCAGCTAGAATCTTAGCAAGAAGAGTCAATGAGCTAGAGGAGGCAATCGATCATCCGGATATAATCGAGATCGATGCAGCTAGCAACAATGGAGTAGAAGAGATACGTGAGTTAAGAGAAAAAGTCCATATAGCTCCGAACTACACTAAATACAAAGTCTACATCATAGACGAAGTCCATATGCTATCAACAGCAGCCTTTAATGCTCTACTTAAAACCCTAGAAGAGCCACCATCTCACGTAATCTTCGTATTAGCTACTACTGAACCACATAAGTTACCAGCCACCATTATCTCTAGAACTCAACACTTCCCATTCCAACCTATCTCAAAACAGGATGTAGCAGCTCACTTACGCAAAATCGCCGATTTAGAAAAGATCAAGATAGATGATACAGCTATTGAGCTCATCACCGAACTAGGTGAGGGTAGCATGAGAGATAGTATCAGCTTGCTAGATCAGATCGGCTCTTCACCAGCTAAAAAGATAGGAATCAAAGAAGTAGAGTCTGTAGTTGGGCTGGCTAAAAGCCAAGACATCAACAAACTGATTGAAGCTGTTGAGTCTAGTGATAGGCAAGAAGTTATTAAGATATATGATCAGATAATTAGTGGTGGTATATCACCACAAGTCTTGGTCAAACAACTACTAATTAGTTTAAGATCACAAATTAGAAATAGGTTAGAGAATAACCAACCGATAGATATAGTTTCTAATCTATTAGATAGCCTCTCAAGACTGCCCAGTAATCTAGTACATGCTGAATTTGCCCTAGAAGTGTTATTACTCAAAGCAGCTACTGAAACTAGTAGTAACCCTACTAATACCTCAAACTCAAGCGAAAGAAGTGATGCAAAGCCAGATTTAGCCTCAAAAGAAGATGTAAAGAAGGATAAGAAGCCTGACCCAAGTCCTAAAACCCAAAATACTGTTAAAAACACCGAAACCAAAAAGCAGGCAGTAGATACCGATATAAGTCCAGTATCTGCTAAAGAGGTGCGAGAGAATAAATCGCTTGATAATCAAGCCTGGATCAAAGCTTTAAGTATTATTAAAGTCAAACAACAGTCCCTGTATTCTCTACTAGCTAATACTGATGTTGATTTAGGTGATAAAGATTGCAATATCAAAGTCGGTTTTCAGTTTCACTACCGTAGACTCAATGAACCCAAAAACTATGGATTAATCAGTGATGCCCTTAACCAAGCGACCGGTAGCGATATCAAGCTCAATATAGTTATGAGCAAACGATCTGCTAGTCGTAAAGCCAATGTAGAACCAGAAACTAGCCAAGAAGGTAGTAATGATGAGGATTTAGATGCCATATCTCAAGTCACTAGTATATTGGGGGGTGAGGCGGTATGATGTTAAATACGACCCTAAAGGGCAATAACTATTAAAGAGGTGCATGGTGGCCGATAAGATTCCTCCACAAAATATTGAAGCCGAGGCTAGCCTAATAGGCAGTGTTCTAATCGACCAAGAAGCTATGATTAAGATAGCCGATATGGTTAGTACTAATGACTTCTATGAAAATCGGCATAGCCAGATATTCTCTAGTATTTTGCAGCTGTATGAACAGCGCAGACCGATCGATATATTAACAGTTACCGAAAAACTAGAGAGCAGTGGATTGATCGAAAAAGTCGGTGGAGCTAGTTACGTAACTGATCTCGCTAACTCCGTACCTAGCGCTGCTCACGTACAAGAATATGCTGAGATAGTAGCTAAAAAAGCTACCCTGCGCAGACTAATAGGTGCAGCTCAAGAAATTACTACTCTAGGATATAGCGACAGCCAAGATACGGCCGAGCTGATCGATCAGGCTGAACAGCTACTATATGGTGTTTCAGAGAATAAGAACCGTCAGGCCTTTCGTTCAATAGGGGATGTTTTAAATGAAAGCTTCGATAGAATAGAGGAGCTAAGTAAAGATAAAGGCAAATTGCGGGGTGTACCTACCGGCTTTCGTAGTATCGACAAAGTTCTAGCAGGTTTACAAAACTCCGATCTTTTAATCCTAGCTGCTAGGCCGGCTATGGGTAAATCATCATTTGCGCTTAATATTGCTCACCACGTAGCTATAGAGGAGGGTATACCGGTCGGTCTATTCTCTCTAGAGATGAGTCAGGAACAGTTAGTCGATAGGCTGCTTAGCGCCGAGGCTAGTGTAGATTCATGGAAACTTAGAACCGGTAACTTAGATGATAAAGACTTTGCCAAGATCGGTGATGCTATGGGTGTATTATCTGAAGCCCCTATATTTATAGATGACACCCCTATGGCTAATGTTATGGATATGCGCACTAAAGCTAGACGCATACAGAGCCAGCACGGCCTAGGCCTCATTATCGTTGACTACTTGCAGCTCATGAGCGGTAGAGGTAATTACGGTGAAAACCGTGTCCAGGAAGTCTCTGAGATATCTAGAGGCCTTAAAGGTCTAGCTAGAGAGCTAAATGTACCGGTACTAGCTTTGTCACAGCTATCTAGAAGTGTAGAGTCTAGAAGTCCACAGATACCACAACTAGCAGATTTGCGTGAATCTGGAAGTATTGAGCAAGATGCCGATGTAGTGATGTTCCTTTACCGTGAAGATTACTACAATCCCGATACCGATAGACAGGGCATTACCGATCTATTTATCAAAAAGCACCGTAATGGACCTATTGGGCAGGCTGAACTATACTTCCATGCCGAGAAGACCCAATTTAGAGATTTAGAAAAACAAAGACAATAGGTCAAAAGGAGAGTCTAGATACCAATGAATACATTGTTTGACCAACTATCCACCCTGGCTAAAAAAGCCCAAGGGTTAGTTGAAACCGGCATGGATTGGGCGATAGATCATAGAGAGTGGACGATTCTAATTATCTCTTTGATGGTAGCTGCTCTATTTAGGCTCTGGGGAATATTGCCACCATCAGCTCAATTGCCGGTCGGTATCTACCCTGCAGAGGCCCAGATAGGGCTACTAGCTAAAGAGATAGCGTCTGGCAACCTCATGGCTCCTGAGGTAGGAGCATTGGGTTCTTCAGTAGTCTTCATCTATCTACAGAGTCTGTTGGCTCTATTTTCTAACACCAGTGCCTTAATGCTGAGAATCATACCGGCCCTACTATCGATAGTAGTAGTAGTGATGACCTACCTAGCTGCTAAAAGCTGGTTTTCCAAAAGAGCCGGCTTAATCGCTATATTCTTTATGGCAGCTTCGGCTTGGGCCGCTCAAATCAGCAGACTGGGAATGGATTTTTCACTAGCTATGTTGATACTACCAACAGCTATGTGGCTACTAGCTATAGCGGTTAAGACCAACAAGGCAAGACATTACACAGCTACCGGCCTAGTAGCGGGTCTAGGTCTATATATCTATCCATTAACATGGATAATTCCGTTATCTGTTCTAGCTATATTAACCTATAGCTGGTTTGTACATAAAGATAGATTGAAACGAGTATATAAACCGCTAGCTATCATTTTGTTAGGAGCTATGGCTATGGCTCTACCGCTGGCAATCTACTCACTAGTTAGTAGCGGCATTAACGCTAGTTTAACTGGATTTACTGATATGTTCTCTGCTCTTTTGAGCACGCTAATGATGTTACATATTAATGGCGATCCATCATATATGTTTAACCTACCCACAACAGCTCACTTAAATGCATTTACCGGTATTCTCTTCATACTGGGATTGATTCTAGCTTTTACGAAATGGCGCAACTTACGTTACGCTAGTTTAATCATCCTGCTAACTATCACTGTAATAGTAGCGGTCACTTTAGAGCCAGGGCTAGCTCCTAGCGCTACAATGTTAGCTCCAGCCATGCCGATTATCTACCTATTAGCAGCAGTTGGTTTAAGTGAACTACTAATGCGTTGGCGCGGCGTATTCCCATTCAACGTAGTAGCTTGGCATATCGGTGCTACTATCATCGTACTATCGGTAGGTTTCAGCGCCTTTTACAACTACAACCTCTACTTCGTAGCTTGGGCTAACTCTAAAGAGGCAATCGAAGCTAGTTATGAACATAGCTATGAAATGGCTCAGTATATATTAGAGGAAAAGCCAGAGGAAGAAGCAGGTCAGCAATATTTAGTAATAGCTGATGAACAAAGCCTGCTGCCGATTCAATATCTACTGTTTGAACGCAGTGATATTGACGTTAGCTACTATGAAGATGGTATAGATATATCAGATCAAGCAACTATCCTATTAGCTGCGAATGAGGAGTCTTTAGTTTTAGCTGATAAGCTAGAGATAGATACCGCCCAGGCAGAGAAGCGATTCTCGGAGCTCATAGTAAGCAAAGTACTGTTTTACGTCATAACTGAATAGAAGCGTACTTAGCCTAGAAGCTCCAGGCTTGATATAATGTAGTGAAAGATTAAATTAAGAGGTAAATATATGAATCCCAAACAACTTATGCAGTTACGCAAACTACAAAAAGAACTGAGTAAAGAGGTCGTCGAAGTTAGCGCTGGAGATGGCGCTGTAACAGTACAGATTACCGGTGAACAAAAAGTCAAAAAAGTAACTATTGACCCTGAAGCAACCGATGATATAGCTAAACTAGAGAAATGGCTAGAATCAGCCATCACTCAAGCGATCAATAAGTCACAACAAGTAGCTGCTGATAAGATGAAGTCTGCTAGTGCAGATTTAGGCAACTTGGGATTTTAAAGAAATAGCTAATGCTACCTAAAGCCCTTGAAGATCTAGTTGTAGAGTTAAATAAACTACCAGGTGTAGGCCCTAGGACGGCCGAGAGGTTAGCTATGTCGATACTCAAAAAAGGTGCAGGCGAAGCTAAGAGACTATCAGAAGTTCTAAGTGATCTTCACATCAACATTCAAGAGTGTCAGAGTTGCTACAACCTAACTAGTGAGGATACCTGTAATATCTGTGAGAACCCCAAAAGAGATCAAGGCATCATCGCTATCGTAGAAGACGCCCTAGACGTCATAGCCATAGAGCGAGCCGGTAGCTTTGAGGGGGTTTACCACGTCATAGGCGGCATTATTTCACCGGTAGATGGCATCGGTCCAGAACATCTAAATTTAGAGAGTTTGAAGAGTAGAGTAGAGGAAGGTGATATAGAGGAGTTGATTCTAGCTACCAATCCTAGTGTAGAAGGAGAAGCAACCGCCCACTATATCCGCCAGATGTTGCCAGAAGTTAAGATTACTAGACTGGCTAGGGGTCTACCGATGGGCAGTGACCTTGAATATGCCGATCAAATCACCCTCAGTAGAGCGCTAGAAGGTAGGCAAGCAGTATGAGTATCAACAAACAGCTCATCAAACAGCTAGATAATATGTTACTAGATTCTCATCACGTAGTATTACTTCAGCCAGATAATCCCGATCTTGATAGTCTAGCCTCATCAGTAGCTATAAAGTTGGGGCTTGACTCTATCAACGTAGCTAATACCTTGGTCTGCCTCAAACAGCTCAGAGGAGCTAACGAGGAGCTATTTGGTGAGTATTTTGTCGATGAATTCCCCGAAGAATACGACACTGTAATAGTAACTGATACTAATGAGGAGAAATTAATCTCTCAAGCTCTCAAAGACCAAGGCCCAGGGCTTAAGAAAAAGAACTTCATAATCATTGATCACCATCCAGAAATACCCGGCTCTTTTGATTTTGCCGATCTGAAAATTGTAGATAGCAATGCTCCGGCTGCAGCTGAGATAGTTTATAGAATCGCTAAAGAGCTAAATTGGCCCATAGATAAAGAGTTTGCTCGTCTCATATTACTAGCATATATGTATGATACCCGTAAATTAATGATCGATAAGATCAGCTCAGAACATCTCAGGACAGTTGGCGAGCTGCTTGATTATGGTATCAACATAGCCGATATTAACTACGAGTATGACCAGGCTTTTGCTATCGACAAGGATACCTACCGAGCTAAAAGCAAACTAGCTGCTAAAACCAAATACTATTTAGATGGTAGAGTCGCTATCTTTAGCACTAGCAAGCGTTTGCGCAAATGGCTGAAAACTAGAGGCTCAATATCTGAATATATTAAATATGAGCTATTGACCGTTAAGGACGTTAAATTAAGTATCGGTGTCACTGACGTGGGTCACAATCTCTTTACCATAACTATGAGGGCTCATATACCCGTAGCGCGCAAAATCGCTGAGGAATTCGGTGGTGGTGGACATGACCTAGCCGCTGGTTGTAGGATAGAGGCTAGATCTCTCAAGCAAGCCAGAAATAAGCTAGTTAAAATGGCCGATAAGTATATGGATGAGTATTACAGTAATGAGGAGAATAAATAATGCAGCTAAAACTGCATAATACTTTAGGTGGTAAATTAGAAGATTTTAAGCCCCTGGATGAGACAAGGGTCAACTTCTTTGTCTGTGGTCCAACCGTTTATGATCATACCCATATAGGACACGCCAAGACTTACGTAGCTATGGATGTAGTAGCTAGAACTCTAAAGGCTTTAGGGTATAAGGTGTTTTATTTACAAAACATCACTGATATTGATGACAAGATTATCGATAGAGCAGAAGTTGAGGGTAAAGACCCACAAGAACTAGCCAAAAAGTACGAAAAGCTATACATAGAAGATATGAAGTTACTCAACAACGTTTCTGTAGATAAATATGCTAGAGCAACTGATCATATCGACAACATCATCAAACAAGTAGAGGTATTACTAGATAAAGGTTTTGCCTACACCATCAAAGGCGACGGTATCTATTTTGAGATTGCTAAGTTTCCTGATTATGGCAAGTTATCTGGACGAGCAGAGATAGCTGAGGATGACGCTCAAAGCCGCATAGATGAGAGTGATAAAAAGAGGGGTTGGAATGACTTTTGTTTATGGAAGTTTTCTAAACCAAATGAACCGGAGTGGCATGCTCCTTTTGGTAGTGGTAGGCCGGGTTGGCATATAGAAGATACCGCCATCACCCAAGAAATCTTTGGCGACCAGTACGATATCCATGGTGGAGCAGTAGATCTAATCTTCCCACACCACGAAGCAGAGATCACTCAGATGGAGTCCATATCAGGAAAAACTCCTTTCGTTAAGTACTGGCTACATAGCGGATTCCTAAACATTAAAGGCTCTAAAATGGCTAAATCAAAAGGCAACTTTTATACTATCAAAGAGGTTGTAGATAAAGGATATGATCCTATGGCTCTAAGGCTACTGATATTGCAGTCCCACTATCGATCTAGTATAGATTTTTCTTGGGATTTACTAGATACTGCCGCTACTAGACTAAAGAGCTTACATGCAGTAGCAGATTTACGCTGGCAGCCCATAAGTGATAATTCGAATATAGATTTCACTAAGCATACTGATAATTTCCTAAAAGCTATGGCTGAGGATATCAACACACCTAAAGCCTTGAGCGCGCTAGGTGATAGTTTTCGTATGATCTCTGATTACTTGGTAGGTGAGAACCAAAGAGAGGAGTTTGAAGAGTATTTAGGACTAGTAGATCAGGTGTTAGGACTAGACCTGCTTAAAACTACCGATATCAAGAAGAGTGATAAGGAGCTGCTTGAGAAGCGCTCTCAGGCTAGAGAGGCTAGTGACTGGAAGCTAGCAGATGAACTCAGAGACAGGCTACTAGATAAAGGCTTGGAGGTGCGTGATACGCCGGCTGGACAGATATGGAGTAGGGTGTAGCTTATTACTCATATATTTAAGCTCATGCTAAAATATATATATAAAAATAGTTTTTAATTAAGGAGATAGTTTATGGCGCGTCTGCCTATACCAGGCGAAGATATTGGTACCTGGGGAGACATACTAAATGAGTTCCTTGAAGTGGCCCACAATCAAGATGGTAGCTTGAGAAATATTAACTTAGAGCAAATTAGTAATCTTGCAGCTAATAGTCCTAGTGATGGAGATACGTTGGTCTATGAGGAGGCTACCTCAACTTGGGTGACTGGCAGCAGCGCACCCTCGGTTCCTCCAGGAGCTATTATGAGCTTTATTATGAACGCAGAACCTGACGGCTGGCTGAAATGTAACGGTCAGGCAGTATCTCGCACTCAGTATGCAGACTTATTTGCAATTATAGGTACTGAATATGGCGTAGGTGATGGGTCGACTACTTTTAACCTACCTGACTTAAGGGGTGAATTTCTTAGGGCTTGGGATGATGGTAGAGGGGTAGATACCGGAAGAGACTTAGGTTCAGCTCAGGCAGATCAAAATAAAGAGCATCAACATGATTCAGGATCACTGACAGCAGCCTCAGATGGAGCACATACACATACCCAGAACTACCTAAATCAAGTCCGTATGATTGCAAACAATGGATCTAGCCCAACTATAACTGTACCTACTGTTGGTGAAACGGCTGGACTTAGAGTAAAAGACGGCAGTAATCCTCGCTTTAGTCAGGGTGGGATACATGATGATGCAACAATGTATTTCCGTAATGGCACTATGTCTACAACCAGTAATGGGTCTCATACTCATAGCATATCCGGCAATACTGCAGATAGCGGTGGGACAGAAGCTCGCCCTCGTAACATCGCTTTACTTTACTGTATTAAGTACTAGATTTATCCGGGTCTAAACTCTCATTTAGGAAGTGTTCAGCTACAATCTTCACACAAGCTCCAACCGGTATAGCGATCAACGCTCCTATAAAGCCGGCGGCAAAAACACCTATAACGGCTGAGATAATGACATATAGTGGAGTTAGACTGACTGTTCTAGACTGCACAATCGGCTCAAAAACATTGTTTTCAATTTGCTGATAGATGATGTAGTAGACTCCTAGGAAGATAGCTACAAAGACTGATTGTGATAGCGCTACTGCGACAACTATAACTGCGCCTAGAGTATTACCGATGAGTGGGATTAGGCCCGTCACCCATATGACAGCCGCTAGAGACAATGGAGCGGGAACACCGAATATAAATAACAGTATCAATGTAGCTGTAGCCGCTATAGAGGTGACAATAATCTGTCCTGCCACAAAACCAGTAACTGCCTTGTACATCTTTGGCATCAACTCAGTTAAAGCAGGGGATGCGGACTTTGGTATGAACTTCTTCGACTGTTTAGCCCAATTTGGCCCTTCAACTACCATCAGAAAGGCTAAAACTATAGTAAATAGGAAGGTTATGATGTTATCTAAAACCCTAGCTGCAACGTCGATAATTAAATCAACTGATAGAGTTAAACCACTAGCAATACTCGCTAGAAAGTCCTGGAAACTACCAACTATATCTAGATTCTGCATCCAAGTAGATATAAATCCATCCCCACTAGACAGATCATGGAAATATCCCGGAGCTTGCAAGGCTAGTTCTCTAGCTTGATTTGATATCACTGGTATTACTAGGGCTATAACGACAGAGACTACAAAGCCAATCGACATAAAGGCCACTATGGCAGCTAGTTTACGGTTTTGAGCTATAACGTACTGTTGCAGCTTAGTGGTTGGTCCATGCATCACTAAAGCTATGAAAAAGGCGATGATAAACATCCTAATAACGCCCTGGAGGTTGTAAGCTAGTGTAGCTATAGCCAATAAAGCTACTACAAATAGTAGTCTTCTAACGATTGCCTTGGTAGAAATGTCGATAGTTGCCTGCATGTTACTTTAAAACTCCTTTTTAGAGTTCTTTTTAGGCATTAGCAAGGTGATGTTGCTTAATGTAGTCAAGTACCAAAACTCGCAAGCAACCCATAATCGGTATAGCTAATAGACCGCCCAAGATACCGGCTAGCGAGAAACCGATAATCACTGAGATCAAAATTAGAAGTGGAGACATGCCTAGTGATCTAGACTGTATAGCTGGTTGAATAACGTTGTTTTCAATCTGTTGATAGACTATGAAGTAGATAGTTAGGATGATAGCTGCAGTTGTTGACTCGAATAGTCCGACAGTTATGATGATAACTGCACCTAAAGTAGTACCTATGACCGGAATTAGACCAAGTAGAGCCGATATAGCGGCTAGTGATAGGGCGTATGGGATGCCGACAATACTTAAGACTATGAAAGTAACTAGACCGTTGATAGCGGCTATTAGTAGCTGGCCGTTGACGTAGGCTGTAATAATCCTATACATCTTATCGGCCAAACTCTGACGGTGCTTGCGGTGATGTTTGGGATGTAGATCCCAGAACTTATTAACCCAACGCGGCCCTTCTACCAACATGAAGAAGGTTACAACAAGTACAGTTAGAGTAGAGACTACATTTGAAAATATGCGGCCCATGAAAGCTAATACCGGCTCACTAGCACCAGAGAACCTCTGCGTTAGCTCTTCTTGCAAGTTAGTACCAGCATCCTCGGTATCATAATATCCTACTATAGAGCTCAGAACTCCATCAGATTCCTGAAGCTGCTGTATGTATCCTGGCAAGCTATCAATTAACTGACCGGTCTGTCTAGCGATAGGAGGTAGCAGGGAGGAGATCAATACACCAAAAACTACTATAACCACTACATAGGTAGAGGCAGTTGCTAGCCCTCGACTTTTTCTTGGCATCCACTGTGACAGATAGCTAACTACCGGGTTAAATGCTATGGCTAAGAAGAAAGAGACGAAAATCAGTACTAGAGCAGTGCGAGCTACCATCACAAATTGTATGGCTAGTAAAAATACTAGTGCTACAGCAAAGACTCTGAAAATAGTTTTATTACTTACATCTACTTTAAGCTGCATTAGATCACCTAACTTTTTCATATTAGATATAGTATCTAATAGATAGGAGTTAGAAGCAATACCCCTTTTCGTAGCGCTAATACCTATGATTTGCTACAATAGCTGTGTTTAATCAAGGATAATCTAAACTACACTGATGGGGTGTAGCCAAGTGGTAAGGCAACGGTTTTTGGTACCGTGATCCTAGGTTCGAATCCTAGCACCCCAGCCAATACAGACACCAAGGGCAAGTCCATGAATTACTCACCCTATGATGTACGGGTCTTAATAATAGGGCTTGTGAAAGTAACTTTAGTATGTAAAAAGTGTTAAACTCAAAACATGGCAATAATTATTTCTGAAAACGGGAAAGACGCAAAACGTATTGATGAGTCTCAGTTTGGGCTTGAAGACAAGCTGCAACAATATATTTATGATAACCCTGATGCAATACCACTCTACGATATAGACGAAGATACACGCTTATTCATTGCGGCACGAGAGTTTAACACTAAGAGTGGCCCTATAGACGCTTTGGGATTTGACGCAAACGGCAATATCTATGTTGTTGAGACCAAGCTTTATAAAAATCCAGACAAACGAACGGTCGTAGCACAGGCTCTAGACTATGGAGCATCTCTATGGCGTCATGCTGTTAACTTTGAAGATTTTGAGTCAAGAATCGACGAGCACTGTCAAAAGGAGTTTACCAACTCTTTTCGTCAGGCCTATGCCGATTTCTTTGAACTAGACGATGCAACAGATAACATTGCAACAATTAGATCTAACCTTCATGACGGAAGCATTAAGTTCGTTGTACTTATGGACAAATTACATGATGCACTTAAGGATCTAGTGATTTTTGTAAACCAAAACAGCAGATTTGATTTGTATGCTGTGGAGCTTGAGTACTATAAGCATAAATCATTTGAAATAATTATTCCTAAAATCTATGGTGCTGAAGTTAAGAAGGAAGTATCAACTTCTAAAAAGACCGGGACTAATGTTGACTCTGAACCATGTGATGAAGAAACATTTCTAAACATATTGAAGCTTGGCCAGTATGATAAGAGTGCCCTAACTGTCAAACAAGCAGTACAAATTCACGAATTGAATAAGATACTCTCTACAAAAACCGGTGGACGCATTGAGTACTATAAATCAAAGCGGGGCGATGAAGATTTTGCTAAATCATTCTTTCTTGATGAAAAATATAACTACGAGTTTGAATCAAACGGAATGCTCTCGTACTTTTTCTATGAAAAAAAATCGCCGATGGTTAATGTCTTGCGCGACTTATACAGTCAGGTTATTTCAAAGGGATTGTTTGGTAAAAGTGATCAAAATATAAAATCCAGCAGGCTGTACATATCACCAAATCAAATGTCAAAATCTTCCGAAATTGACGAGTTTATTGCAATTTACAGAAGTTTACTCGATGAATTGAATGATGCAACTCTCTAAATCAGACTACATGACGTACTTAAAACACCCAGCTTGGCTGTGGTTAAAAAAACATGACCCTTCTAAGCTACCGCCAGTCAGCGACAAGCTACAGGCTATATTCGACACAGGCAATGCTTTTGAACCCTATGCAGAATCACTATTCCCAGGTGGAGTAAGATTAGGATTTGATAATTATGAAGAGTATAAAACGCTACCTGAACGTACGCTAAAAGCTTTAGAGGATGGTGCAACCACTATATTCCAGGGACGCTTTGAGTATGAGGACCGCACCTTCATCTGTGACATTATCGAGCTTGTAGATGACAAAACTGTTGACCTATATGAGATCAAGTCTAGTAGTAGCGCCAAGCCTGACCATGAGATTGATTTAGCATTTCAAACAATAGTTTTAGAGGGGTGTGGATTTGAAGTGCGAAATATTGCAGTCGTACATGTAAACAGCCAGTATGTACGCCATGGCGACATAGATGCAAAAGGTTTAACAGAGATAACCGATATCACCGAAAAAGTTAAGGATAATAGGGAGCTTGTTGCCGAGCAGTCTCAAGCTGCGATAGATATGCTTAACTCTGGTGTTAAGCCTGATCTTTCACCTACGCTAGCTAGTAAGGACGCTTTTCGGGAATGGCTAGATATTTACAAACACCTCATGAAGGTTGAGCCAGATAGTATCTATAACCTATACCAACTCACCTCCAAACAATTAGCCGACCTTGAGGATGCTGGTATTAATCTAATCTCCGATATACCCGATGACTTTAAACTAAAGACCAAACAGGCCCTATATCTTGAAACGAGCCGGTCGGGCAGACCGATTATAAAGCGGGATAGTATTTCGGAGTTTCTCTCAGGGTTTGAATATCCACTGTATTTTTTTGATTATGAAACGCTTTCTTCTTTAGTACCATATTTTGATGGATTAAGCCCGTACCAAAATCTTCCATTTCAGTACTCACTACACATACTGGACAGTCCTGATGCAGATCTTCGTCACGCTGAGTATCTACACAAAGAGAACTCAAACATAAAATAAAAGGAATTGAGCTTTTTGACAGTGTTACAACTGACCCACATAAAGTTATGAATATACCCTACACTCTCAGCGCACTACTTGTTAAAGATCCAGGTAAAATGAAAAGTATTTCCAGTATTTCTGACCTAATAATGAAAGAACAGTACGCCTTCGGTCAAATTACACCAAACATAGGCAGTAAGTCTTGGCTGTCCCTTAAACTATGGTTTGCGATAAAGAATATTGGAAGAGAAGGTTATGGTCTAATTATCGAGGATAGACATAATCTGGCATTAAAACTTAAAAATATGGTTGATAAGTCTACTGACTTTGTTTCTGTAAACGATGTAGACATAAACGCTGTAGCGTTTATGTATAAACCAGAAATAAAAGGAATTTCAATCAATGAAATTAATCAAATAAATCAGGCTATACACAAAAGAATAATTGATGAAGGTAAATACCATGTACACCAATTCAGCATTCCTGACAAAGGAGTATTTGAAGAGGGTGCATTAATCTACCCTTTACGATTTATGCCAGGCAATCCTAATACGAATGAAAAAAACCTAGTCCAGCTTCTTGAATATATACGTAACATTTATTCAGACATCTAAATGATAGACTTATCTCAAAACTTTAACTCTTTAGGTCCTCCAATCAACTACTTAAACTTTGTACAAAAAAATCTTGAGAGCTTTCTAGGCAAATACGCGGGTGATCAATATAGTAAATACGACTACTCAGTTATCGAAAAAATAATGTCATTAGGAAAAGGTCAGATATCGGTAACCAATGGTAGTACTGAAGCTATTAGAATATTGCTTGATCATTTCTCAAATCGTCCAAGAGTAGTTTTAAGCCCAACATTCTGGGAATATGAATTTTACAATAAAAACGACTCAAAAATATTTAGAGTTAACGCTATTCAAGAAAATGTAGTAAGTAAATTAAAAAAGAGGTGTAAAAGTATTGATAAGCCAGCTGTTGTAATATTATGCAACCCCAACAATCCCACGGGTAAACTGATAAGCGCTGAAGACATACTTAGTTTAGCAAAACATTTTAGGATTCACGACTTTATAATAGATGAAACCTACCTAAGATTCTCTGCTAATTACGCTATTAATTCATTGATAAAAAGTATAGAAACATATGAAAATGTACATGTGGTAAGCTCCTTATCAAAAATATATGCGCTTCCTGGCTTAAGGTTAGGCTATATCATTTCAAATTCAAAAAATATAAATGTATTAGCAAAACTACTAACCCCTTATTCCATTAGCGATTTACAATATAATAGTTTTGAGTATCTTCTTAAAAAAACAGACACGTATATACAAGATACTATTAATAAAAATGAGCAGAACAAGAAGAGGATATATAAGCTTTTAAGATCTAATAACATAAAGTTTTTTAAAACAGAGGCTAATTTTATATTTATTCAAACTCATAAAATAAATATTGCAAACGAACTAAAAAGACAAGGTATAATTGTTCGCTCAGGAGATGAGTTTGGACAAGAAGATGCAAACTATATAAGACTTAGGCTTTGGCCTGAGCAATTTGATAAAAAAATATTTGAAATTATATCTTAATACATTTGCTTATTTATAAAGTTTAGTTTATAATATGTACATGAATCATGAGTTAATTACAGAGAAATCCTCTGAAGAACAGCCAGAACGTGATAAAATTATTCACGAAATGGGAAAAATTGCAGTTTTCGTAGCCTGGCCTTACGCTAATGGACCTAGACATATAGGTCATGCCGCTGCATTGATGCCAGCCGATGTGGTTGCAAGATATCATCGAGCAAGTGGTGACGAGGTTATGATGGTAAGCGGTACAGACGAATATGGAACACCTGGTCAATTAGCAGCTGAACGCGAAAACGTAGACACTCAAGATTATGTAGACAAGATAAACGACATTATTCGTAATGACTTTGTGGATTTGGGCATGAGTTTCGATCTCTTTACGAGAACGACAACAGAAACACATGCTGAAACAGTACAAAACTTTTTTGCAAAATTAGTTGACTCAGGCTATATAACCAAAGATACGATGATGGGTACTTTCGATATAGAGTCTGGGAGAAACTTACCTGATAGATACGTAGAGGGTGAATGCCCTAATTGCAGCAGCGAAGGTGCAAGAGGAGATCAGTGCGATGCCTGCACAAAGCTACTTGAACCTAGTGAGTTAATCAATCCACGGTCTTCAATATCGGGCAATGAGGTAGAGTTTAAGGAAACTCCGCACTACTTCTTAAGATTAGACCTACTAAAGGATGATGTAAGTAAATTCCTAGATGGCGAAGTAAACCTAAGGAAAGATGCTCGAAACTTTTCCGAAAATATTGTTAACGATTTAAGACAGCGATCTATAACAAGAGATATTGAATGGGGTGTTAATCTACCTGAGGGATATGAGATTGAAGGTGAAGAGAGGGTTCTTTACGTATGGTTTGAAGCAGTTATTGGTTATCTTTCAGCAGCAATTGAATGGGCGAAAATAAATGGAGAGCCAGACAAGTGGAGAGAGTTTTGGACCGACCCCAGCGCGGACAATTACTATGTCATGGGGAAAGATAATGTTCCATTTCACACATTGATATGGCCAGCTATGATTTTTGGATTTAACAAATCGGATAAAGACTTCAAACTTGAACTACCTAAAAATATATTAAGTACTGGAAACTTAAACTTTGGAGAAGATAAGTTTAGTTCAAGTCGTGGAAATGTTGTTTATATTAAAGACTTACTTAAAGAGGTTGGGCCAGACGCTTTACGATACTACCTAATTGCTGCAGGCCCAGAAAACAGTGACAGTAGTTTTACCTTCGAACAACTTGTGACAAGAACTAATAATGAACTGATTGCAAAATGGGGGAATCTCATAAGCCGAACTACTAATTTGATTGCTAGAGATTTCGACAATAGAGTGCCAAAACTAGATGGATTGAACGACAAAGATAAAGATATAATTGAAAAAGTTAAAAAGTCGTACAGTACAGTTGGCAGCCTAATAGAAGAAGGTAAATTCTCAGCAGCACTTTCACAAGTTATGGAAGTTGTGGGGATTGGCAATAAATATATTTATGAGGAAAAGCCTTGGGATAAGGATGTTATTACCTCCGGTAGAAATAAGGCCGTACTTGCAGTTTTAGCTGTAATTATTGAAAACTCAAATCGTCTCTTAAGTCCTTTTATCCCACATAGTTCTATTAAGATCTCCGACATATTCAATGACGAGTCTTTATCGACAGAAACTCATATGCCAAAGCTTCATACAGGCAAAAACAAAGAGAATAGGTATATCGTTGGCGACTATGGCGAAATCCGTAATACATGGACATATTCACAAGAATGGCCAGGTACAAAAACTAAAGAAGGTAAACATATAATTTTTAGAAAGCTTGACGAAGAAAAACTAATTGAAGCAATGTCTTAATCTTCACTCAAAGTCCAAACAACTAACAATCTCAAATGACGCAAAGCGTCTGAATACCCCAATCATAGTCGAATCTAATATCCCTATGTATGCTGCAAAAGATATCTATAATAGTTACCTTTTACAGAGAGGATGATATGAGGATGTAGACCCCATACTTTAGCTCTATGTAATCCTTAATAATAAAAGTTTATATCTTAGGCATTTAAAGTAAGGAGCTGTATTGCTATAAGCCATGATTATCAATCAAAACAGATTAGAACTAAAATAAGATATACATCGATTAACACATAATGCAGCCATAAATGCTAATATAGTGCTAATGGATATCTATGCTCATAACATCAAAGGTTGGCTTGATCGTCTGAAATCCTTAAAGCTTAATAAGAAAGCTATTATTCTATACCCATTACTAATAGCCGCTTTATTATTTGTATTTTTAATCTTTAAAAATTTTTACAGTGATGAAGGGCAAATCTTGCGAATCGGTATACCAGGAGAAATATATTCAGCTGGTCCGGGGATGTATGAATCCCGTGAAGATGAAGTAGAAGCTATCGCTAATGGTACGTACATCCCAGAGATAATAGCTCAGGGAGATCTAACGGGAGATGGCAATGACGATATAGTAGTTGGGCACGCTGGCTCACCAGCTCATTGGTATAAAGGTCAAATTTACGTATATAGCCTAAGTGAGGAGCAGCCAGTTGATATAACAAGTAGGTTTGTGGGACTACCGAGCGAATTTGCGGCTATTAGGGCTCAGGCAGTGATAGGAGACTTTAATGGTGACGGCCTAGCTGATCTTGCTGTTTTTGAAAAAGAAGGTCGTGGTGGGCTAGAGCTGAGCGACCATACCGGCGCCCAAGGAGCTTTTGTCGGAGCATCTGAACCTATATTGTTCCTGCAAAACGAGACTGGGACTTGGGAGTATTCTAGTGGATTTGGCGATGCTGTTTTGGAGCGTCGCTCTGAGTGGGGTGATGAGAGGTGCGGTACTCCATATGAGTCTGTTTCTCGGTGGGATCCTTCAGCAGGAGATCCTCCGGGTGTTGGTACCTGGGTTGAGGCTCCTGGATGTGACCTATATGAAGAGGGTGATAATTTAGTTTCGACCCTGACTGGCAAGGAACTCCACATAAAATACGTTAGCAGTGGTGATATTACTGGTTCTGGGTTTGATGCTGTAGTAGCTGAAACCGGAGGAGGTTGGGCTACAGTTAATGCACCTGAGGCAAAAATGTTTGTGTTTTTGTGGGATGGCACTAAATTCTATGTAGCCGGTGATGAAGTTTTGGGTGGAGAAGTAGTTGATGGGCCAAATAGTGATGGCTGGCGTCACCATGCGCACAAGCTGGCTGATGTTGATGGAGATGGTCATTTAGATTTAGTACTTGGACGCTTATCCAATGTAGATAGTCCTGACTATGTCAGTACTCTACGGAATAAAGTTGTGATTAACGATGGGCAGGGGAGGCTCAAACAAGTTATCAACCTACCTGACCCAGTTGGATTCTTTCCTGAAGATCAGGCTCAATATGCCTACGCGACACGGGTCGATGGTATCGTTGTTGAAGATCTAAACCTAGATGGATTAAATGACATAATCCTAATGCATACTAGGGGAGGATCAAATATAGAAGTGTCCCCTATAGATGATCAATCTGGTCGCTGGCTACAAGTACTGATTCAGTCTGAAGACGGCTTCTTTGAAGATGCTACAAGTCAGTGGCTGCCCGATCAATCACCCAACAGCCCAGGTGGATCTACTAGAATAGAGTTGTTCTCTGATGGGGATTATAGAGAAATCTTGGTATTTGATAGTAATAGGAGTGAGCCAAATAGGTACGTAGTAGACGCAAGAGAGCTGATTACTAAGCCTCTTTCGTTTGATCTAAAAGGTTCAATGGCTCGAATAAACAGGGAGTTATGGGTAGAGGTCTACGTGGAAGATTAATAGCCATCTTAGATGAGGTATAGAGCGACTAACTCCCTCAGCTACTCTCTGACCAAATTAATTGCGGGTTCGTGAACTAGTTCTGCAGCAGTTTTATTCATATCTTTGGCCGCTTTTTTGACTAGACTATAACCATAGCTATAGCCAAACCATTTTGGTAAATCTTCATCACCGAATATAAACCATTTGTCATGATCATAATCTTTGTCTTCCCAAATCTCCCGAGCCCTGTTGATATGGTCTTGGTTGATATCAACTTTGGCATAAATGGGCTTTGTACCAGAGACCTCTTCCTCAAAGAGGGTCGCTAGACCTTCTGTCACTAAAGACTCTTTAAGGTTCTCGCCATACCCAGGGTCTCTCCACCTAACACTGTGATGCATCTCATGCATAAGACAGGTGTATATATTCTCTTTAGTCAACTTTTTTAGGCTAGGATCTATATATAGATAAACTAGGTTTGGCGAAGGAGAAAATCCTCCAACGCCCAAACTAGGGATGGAGCCATAAGAGCTGCCGACCACTATTACGTCTACATCTTTAGTAGCAATTAGTCTCACGCAATCCTTAACAGCCGTCTCAAAGGTTGAGTTTATCAACTCGATGACTTTATCGAGATTTCCAGAAGCATTGGCGATGTGTATATTAATATTATTCATTGGCTAATTGGGAGGTTTAGTTATAGAAAGAATTTAACACATAGCCATATATTAAGATAGTCGAGGCCTACACGCTATACAGCCAAAATAGGCGATATCGTCTAGATTTCTGATGGGTTGTTAATTTAACCCTATTCACATACTATTAGTAAGAAATGGGAATAACTGTAATCGTTGGAGAGCAACGGGGGGATGAAGGCAAGGGTCGCTTTGCCGATATGCTAGCGGAGGAACATGATATTGTTGCTAGATTCAATGGTGGTGCCAATGCCGGTCACACCGTAGTACTACCAGACGGTAGAGATTTAGCTTTGCATTTACTGCCCTCAGGCATAGCTCACTCACACACCATAAACATTATCGGTAACGGTACAGTAGTAGACCCAATCAAGCTTAACGAAGAATTAAGATCCGTTAAAGATAAAGGGATAGATATCGATGAGAATCGGCTGATGATTAGCTCAGCAGCTCACTTAATACTGCCTCATCATATATCCGAAGATGAGCTGAGAGAAGCGGGCTCTGATCAGCAGGGAACTACTAAATCTGGCATTGCTCCAGTTTATGCAGATAAAGCCATGCGATCTGGTGTACGTATGGAAATAATCAACAATAATCCGGACAAACTAGCCGAAATTGTAGCTGCCGGAATTAAGGCAACCAACAAAAAAAGGAAAGTTGCTGGGCTTGAGCCCATAGACGCTTTGGTCGTTACTAAGAATTATGTAGATAACGCTATCGGATTAGGTAAATATATTACCGACACCACCCTATACATCAACCGGAAGCTTAATGACGGGGCTAGAGTATTAGCAGAGGGCGCTCAGGCATTTTTGTTAGACATAGATCACGGTATGTATGATGCTGTAACCTCATCCTCTACAACTACCGGAGGAGTGCTGACAGGCTTGGGAGTTTCACATCGATTCATTGACAGAGTGATAGGTGTATCTAAAGCCGTCCAATCACACGTAGGCGGTGGACCCTTTGCTACGGAGATAACCGATGAGAAGTTGTTGGCACAGCTGCATGGCCAGCTCGATCAGGTAGATTCTGAGACCGGCACAACTACTGGTAGAAAGCGTCGATTAGGCTACTTGGACCTAGCGGCTATTAAGCGAGCACAGATGATTAATGGTACCACTGAGATGGTTTTGACTAAACTAGACTGGGTACCTCGCTATGGGGATAAGATACGAATATGTGTAGGTTATGAACGCAAAGGGAAGCTACTAGAAGTTAGTCCTGATGCTGCTTACAAGATAGAGCAGTCAAAGCCGGTATTTGAAGAGTTACCGACCTGGAGTGAGGATGTATCAAATGCAAGAAAGTTTCAAGATTTACCGATAGAAGCCCGGAAATATATAGAGTTTATCGAAGAAACCACTAATATCCCCGTGACGATGATTGGCGTTGGACCCAGACGTGATCAGGTAATTGTACGAGATTAATAAATCAACCGCCAAGGTTGAATTAATCAGAGAATTTAAAGTCAAAGACTTAAATGACTAAGTGAGAGTATAATAAATCCCATAATAACTAACTTCCAAAAAGGAGGGAAATTATGTTCGAAGCAGATATCAACCTATGGGTAGTGCTAGCTGCAGCAGTAGCGTATTTCATTATCGGAGCTATCTGGTATATGGCGCTATTTGGTAAGCAGTGGATGGAATTAAGCGGTATGAGTATGGAAGATACCGAAAACAGTAGCGCACCGTATCTAGCTAGTTTCGTATTAACACTAGTACTGACTTTCATATTAGCTCACGTACTAGTATTCATTGGTGTAGAGACTATTCAAGAGAGTCTAGTTGCCGGTCTATGGCTGTGGCTAGGTTTTGTAGCTACAACTATGTTGATGACCGATATGTATAGTGATAAGCCTCGCAAACTAACTGCTATCAACGCTGGATATCACCTAGCCGGCATACTAGCTGCTGCTAGCATCATTACTTTCTGGGGATAAGCTACTTATCTATATTCTATCGATATCTATATATGTAGTCTGTTGGCTTAGAGCTTCTAGGCTAATTTGCAAGTATCCTCACTTTGTTTTATAGTTTTTAAATAATGAGCCCAGAAATTAACTTTACCAATCCTGAAGACGGTGAAGCACATAAGGTGTTAGGTAGCCTAGTAGATAAAATTAATGATAGCGCTAACCAGGTTGCTATAGCTAAATTTGGCGAAAAAGCACTGCTAAACCCCAGTAGGATAGAGGTATCACCTAACCTGGTAGTGGATGAGATTACCTTCATAGTAAGAGCTTGGCATGAGACTGAAGGGTATCCTGCTGGAGTGGTGCAGCTACATGATTTTACTTTTACTATGCTTTTGGGTGAAGTTGACTGCTATATGGCAGTCGATGATGGGAGTAAGTATGCATTAACCCCCAGAGAAGCCGTTACATTGAATACCTTAGGAAATGGAGTAATGGCGGATGTTATTAAAAGCTTATACATCAATAGAGATGACAGGGATGAGGGATATAATTAAAAGAAAGGAGTTAGCAATGCCATCACCAGAAATACCTAACTGTCAAAGTGGAGAGTATGAAGATTTCGGCGACACTCAGATCAACATCGCCTGGGTGCCTCCTGAAATAGATTTTGGAGCTGATAATGATTTAGATCATCCTGAAACTAACGGCAATGGAGAAGTGGATTGGTTTGAAGATGAGTTGACTGAGCAGTTATTAGAACCATACTTTGAGAACGGAGCCTACTGGGTGTTGGTTCATCAAGCTAGCGGTAAGACGCTATTTTCTGGTGGTAGCCAAAAAGAGTTAACCGATTTGAACCTAAAGCACATAGAAAATACCAGGGGAGCAATGACACTACATATCCGCCCTGACGTTCCACGAGCAAAAAACGTTCAAGTCATGGAAGATGACTCTAGCTCAGAAATGAATAAAGATCCGGCTAATACAGCTGTCGATGGTCTCTGGGGCCTACTTAGTTAATACGTTCTTCAGTGAATCTATGACCGGTTTTTGCATCATCAGCTTATACAGACTCTCGATTGCATCACCACCGGCATAACCGATAATGATCGCTATAGCCGGATTAATTGCTATGCCTTCTGCGAAAGTAATACCTGCTCCATCTATAGCCCAGACCACAATCAGCCCAACTACTGATGATATACCGACCGTCATTAAGAAATATCCCCACTCAAAACGCACACTGCTATATGATTGGTAGTGTTTGATGTAGCCGACTAGACCACGTACTACACCACCTAAAGCTCCGAATAGTAAAATCCATTCCATAAAAACCTTTCTTTAATCTAAAATCTATTCTTTTAAGTATCTATCTTTGATATATAACGCTTATACTAGCAACTAGTTTTGCTTGGATGCAAATTCACGAGCGAAAGCATCGATCGAGCCTGCTCCCATAAACACCAATGTCTTACCATCTCCTAGGTCGGTCTGAAGCTTATCGACTAACTCATCATTCATATCGGCTATCTGCTTATCATTTGGCTTATCAACTTCTGATATCAACTCCTCAGGTGTTAATACCTCCAAGCTATCATCCTCTCTAGATAAGTAGGTAGGTAGCCAATAGAGCTTGGCTGCACCTAAGAAAGCCTGCTTATACATACCTCTGACCTGGTGTTGACGTATATTCTGATGGGGTTGGTAGATAACTACCACTTCTTCAAACCTCTCTTTTAGGGCTTGCAGTGTAGCGCTGACCTCTATAGGATGATGGGCATAGTCGCTATATACACCCTCAGCTAATTTCTCTAAGCGTCTAGCTACCCCAGGAAAACTGTTAATAGCCGCTGATATATCGCCTTTACCTATATCTGGTAGTAGGGTGTTAATTGCCGATTCTACCAAGGAGCCGTTTAACCTATTGTGTTCACCGAGCAGATCTATGCTCTTTGGTGTAGTACTCAATACTCGCACATTGGTGTTGTCTTCATTCTCTACATCTAAACTCAGTACTTCAGCTACATTTTGACGAACGATAGATGTCTTTGAGTTATCGATAAATTGCCTAAAAGCATCTAAGTATTCCGATTCTGTTGGGTAAGTATCAGGATGATCGTAGTCAACGGTAGTTATAAGTGATAGATAGGGGCTGAAATTAAGGAAGTTACGATCAAACTCATCGGCTTCGTAGATAAATAGGTCGCTATTAGGGTTATATAGTCCTGCTGGGCCGAACTTGGGTACCCCACCAACTATATAGCTAGGATCTATGCCTAGCTGCTGCAAAGCCCACACCATCATTGAGGTAGTAGAGGTTTTACCGTGAGTGCCGGCTATAGCTATCATTTTAAGGTTGTTATCATCAATTATTTGAGCGATTAACTCATCGCGTTTGCTGACTTTGATGTTTTGACTTTGAGCGTATTTAATTTCCGCACTATCATCTGGAATAGCTGAGCTAACCACTAGCCAATCGATAGGGGAGTGCTCATGGGCTTGTTGCAAGAACACACCGTCTTGGTGATAGGCTATATCAACACCCACAGAAGCTAGTTGCTTAGTATTATCATTAATCTGAGCATCAGATCCAGATATTCTATATCCGCAATCTTGAGACATTAAAGCCAAAGGATAGAGTCCTGAGCCGCCAATACCGGCAAAGTATATATG
>JBJHCT010000001.1:0-169919 GCA_050486185.1 Candidatus Saccharimonadota bacterium | reverse complement strand
CATGTTTTTCATTATATATCAATACAGATATCGTCACTACCAGATAATTAAAATCGCCCAAGAATTTAACTTCTGGCTCTAAATCGATATTTAATTCACTCTTAACAGTTGCCATAATCTCTTGGGCGACGTTGTAGATATCCTGAGCACAAGCTCCACCCATATTTTCAATCTTTAGAACGTGGTCTGGATGAAGCCGCACTTGACCCCAAGTCTGTCCGCGCTTGAACCCGGCCGCTAGCAACACTAGTGCTGCTGATATACGGTTCATTTCACCGCTATGTAGTCTGTTTTGCTCCCTTAACCTACTTAAACTCTTGCCGCTCTCGTCAAAAGACATCACATACTCGGCCCTTTCATTGTCTACACTAGGGTTTTTGAAAAACGATCCGGCGGAATGAGCATACTTACCACCCGGTATATAGATAGAGCCGGCCCGTGATCTAGTCTCTAAAATTATCTGCCTACGAGCAGCTAAATTACTAGAATCAAGGCCTAGTTCCTCAGCTACATCTAGTGCCGAAGCATACTTTAAATCACTGCTAGCTTCAGAGTTAAGGGTAAAGGCGGCTCTAAGGATGATTAGACCCGACAACTTATCTGTCTGGAGATCAGAGCAACGATATCCTAGCCCCAACTCATCTACCTCAAGCCTCTTGATCTCTTTAGAGTTAATATCATAACCTTCCACCCAAAGCAGAGTATCTGAAATAGCCTGGCCGTAAGCGGCGATATTGCCACTAACACCGGCACCAACGTTGCCTGGTATACCGCTCATCAACTCCACACCCCACAAGTTATTCTCGACCGCGTGTTGAACTAAATCATCCCAAGAGCTGCCACCATCAGCGATAATTAGATTGTCTTGATGGCTAATTCGTCCTCCTCTAATAGCTAGTACGTTTTCTAAGCCATCATCTGAAATTAGTACGTTGGTACCATAGCCTAAGATGTGAGTCTGAAGGTTAGGTAAGTAGTCCCCAGATTCTATCATTTGCAAGAACTCATCACTAGATTCTATTAACACTAGGTTTTTGGCACTACCTCCACAAGCTAGGGATGTCATATTAGCTAGTGAAACGTTCTGGTCTTTAGTCATAGCCTCTAATTATAGGTGAGGTATAGAGTTAAATGAATAGGGTCTCATATGCTAGTATTGATAGCTAAGGAGAAAAAGTATGAGCCAAAACACATTGATGCATGATGATGGGGAGATGCATTTTGATAAATATAAGCCAGAAGATGTAGAACCAGCTTTAAAACACTACGAGGATACGCTCTGGCAGAGAATAAATAACCTACTAAAGATTGAAAATGAAGATAGAGATTTCGATAACACTGTTTTAGCTTTAACTGGATCTGGCGAAGAGTTTTATAGAGTAGTTTTAACCGCCATGCACCTCAATATGGTTTTGGGAGAAGCCTGGGAAGAAGCAGCACTTCTAGCTGATGAGATAAGTACAAGGGTATCTAATGAGGTTGATTTTCATCAAGGTATATACCAAGCCCTATTATCTCTAGAAAGCAAGACCGAATATATCAAGAGTTTATCTAAACCTAAACAGAAACTACTAAGTGACCTAATTAGAGGCTACAAGCGCAGAGGTATTGAACTACCTAAAACCAAGCAACAAGAGTTAAAGGATATATACCAAAAATTAAGCAAGTTAAGTCTACAGTTTGAGCAAAACATAGTTAAAGCCGATGACGTAAGTGGTGTGTTAGTAGATAACGCCGATGCATTAGAGGGTTTAGACCAAGATTTCATAGACTCTTGCAAACAAGATGCTGAAGAGAAGAATTTAAACGGTTACTGGATACAGTATAGCCAGCCAAACTACAAAAAAGTTATGTCCGAATGCAAGATCAGATCTACTAGGCAAAAACTATATGAAGTTCATATATCTAATACCGAGGAACTTAATAAAAGCCTATCAGAAGAAATACTACAGTTAAGGCAAAAAGTAGCTGAGATATTGGGTTATGAAAACTACGCAGATTATATCCTAGAGGATAGAATGGCCAAGAAACTAAGTACTGTTAGAGAATTTATCGATAAATTAAGAAACTACTATCAAGATAAGGCTTTGGCCGAGACTGAGGAATTAGAGAAATTCGCTCAACAACTAGAAAACGACGATAAGTTGAAATTAGAAGCATCCGATATCGATACTGGTATAGATTTCTACTACGCTATGAGGATGCGTGAACACCAAAACAGTATTAATTTTGCAGAGATTGAGGAGTATTTCCCACTAGACTTAGTACTAGAAACTATGTTCGATACTCTAAGTACTCTATACAATGTTAAGTTTGAACCTATTAAAGAAGCTACGTGGCATAAGGATGTAGATACTTACGCTATTAAAGATCTACAAAACGGCAATCACCTAGCTATAGTTTGGTGTGATTGGTATGCCCGTAAAGGCAAGCGCACTAATGCCTGGATGAATAGTATCTACTCTGCAGATAGGGCAGAGAGGGCTGAAAATAGACCGCACTTAGGTCTAGTATGTGCTAACCTAAACTCTCCAAAGGCAGATAAGCCTAGTTTGATGAGTCTACGTGATATTGAGACTGTTTGGCATGAGTTTGGCCATTTTATGCACCTAGCCCTATCTAATACTGAACTCAGAGAGCAGGATATGATGGATTGTTTATGGGATTTTGTGGAAGCGCCCTCACAAATTATGGAGAACTGGGTTTGGCAGCCAGAGATCATGGTCAAAATGTCTAAACACTACAAAACCGGCAAGCATTTACCTCAAGAAACTATAGATAAGTTAATCAACGATAGAAACTTTATGGTAGGTAATAAAGCCATGAGGCAGTTGAGTCTATCTGATGTTGATATCAAGCTACATACAGAGTTTAACTCTAGCAAAGACAGTTTTCTTGATTTCGCTAGAAACATAAAAAACACCTACTTAACGAGAGATGTTTATCCTCAAGATTCATCGATAACAGCTTTTTCACATATATTAGCTGGTGGCTATGCTTGTGGGTACTACTCATACAAATGGGCCGAGAGTATAGAAGCTGATCTATTCACTCGCTTTGAGAAAGAAGGCGTACTCAACCCTAAAGTAGGCATGGCCTATAGGCAAGAGGTGCTATCAAGAGGTAATGAAGAAAGACCCGAAGTATTGGTGAAGGATTTCTTAGGTAGAGACTCGAGTATGGATGCGATGCTTAAGCGTGACGGTATTGAAATATCTTAGGAAGCAATAAAACTATAGCTTACTTCTGCTATAGTAAAAGATAATGAAGCAGCTAAAGCTCAAGATAGATAGTCTAAGACACTCCATACCGTTTGAGTCTGTGTTTGTAGTTTTGGTATTAATTAGTGTTGGTTCACTAGCTGTAGAGTTCTTCTATGACCTAGACGAGTCTACCTCCTTGATGCTAGCTAGAGTTGATATAGCTATAGCCTGGGTGTTTTTGATCGACTTTTTTGTAGGTCTATTTGTAGCTACTAACAACAAAAAGTATTTCAAAAGCGACTGGTATCTACTTCTAGGTTCAATCCCAGTACATGAATATATCTTTAGCTCATTGAGAATAGTTCGAATCTTGCGGGTATTTAGACTATATAGCGTAGGTACTAGAGCCGCTATTATGCCTGGTATTAGAAAGAGTAGGAAGTAATATTAAAAGCAATAAGGGTTAATTAGACCTAATTAGTCAGCAGGTCACTAAGCTCATTAATATCTGTAATCACTATATGATGACTATCGTCGCTACTAATGAGTCCTGATTTTTTCAGTTTCTCCATCTCTCTTGATATAGTCTCCCTGGCTAGACCCAAAATATCGCCAATATCCTGGTGAGTTAGAGGTATATCGATAACCACTTTAGGACTTTTAGCTTGGGCTGTTTGGCTAGGAAATAGATTGGCCAAAAGTAGTAATTGGTATATGAGCTTATCCCTAGCTAATTTATAATGCATAGCGCCGATACGGCTGAGATAGATCTCCGAGTTGTTTAATAACGAGATCGATAACTCCTTATAGACATCGTGGTTTCGGTCACTGAAAGTAAATAAATCCTTAGCAGAGCGACTATAGATAACGCTAGGGGATATAGTTTCATAATATATAGTTCCACGCGCATGATAACCGCCTGATCCTCGGCCTAATTGACTACGAAAAGTAGGGATTAGCGGAAAGATATAGTTGGGTCCATATAAAGACATAACATTGATATTGCCTTCATCGGTAATCATGTAGGATTTGGCGTAGCCTGACTCGAGATAAAACACTGATGGATTCGGGTTACTGGATTCATAGACTAGATCACCGTCATTATACTGACGCGACCTACCTTTACGGAAGAAATCGGCCAAAAGCTGAGTAGTGTAGTTTTCACTCATGAAAAAGCCTCCATACACCAAAACTGGCGACCACTTAGCCCATACTTGACTAAGTGCCTTAAGTATAACTGATATAGTGATGTACGTCACTGCATGGGGTTTTAATGAAGCATATAATACGATTCCGAAGCATTATATAAAAGTGTGACGGGTTGGAAATTAACTAAAGAGAGGGGGTTTTTAGCATGCCGCAAAAAAGCACTGAGGGCACTTAGATCTCGATATTTTCGAGCTTGATAGGCGTCCTCTTTGGAACTTATTGATGTGTATTCCTTATCTGGGGATTACACGAAACGAAGAAGGAGCAACGCTATGCAGACATATAACACTTTTTTGACAGTTGATGGTTTAAATCAACTTAAGCAAAGAATTCAGACATTAAATCAAAAACGAATAAAAATAGGTAAAGCACTACATGAATCTGTTGAGCCAGGTGATAGGCTAGAGAATAGTAGCTATGTATCTACTCTAGAGAAGAAGCTAGAGGTAGAAAATGACCTAAGAAATATCAATAACACTATTAGCAAGGCTAAGATCATTAGAAAGCCGAAAAACTGCAGCTTCGTTAGATTGGGCAGTGAGGTTAAAGTTAAGGGTAGAGGATCGGTTAAAGCCTACACTATTGTAGACTCACCTGAAGTAAACCCTAACAACGGTTACATATCATATAGATCACCTGTAGGCAGTAGCCTAATGAACAAACGAGTTGGTGACAGGGTAGTTATCGGTGGCCAAAAGACAGCCACATACACAGTTCTATCTATTAGCTAATACTGTTTAGATATTAGTTCTGGTGGGGATATTCAGCTACATCTTGGCGATTGAAGATATCGGCTATGAATTCGGCTATACTCAGGAAATTACCACTAGCTGGTACTAGCGCCGATCCAGTTTCATTAGTAACTGGTATGAGGAAGTTACTAGTATCTAATACGTAGTGCGGTATATTCTGGCTATCTATCAAGCGGAGTGTATTGGCAATATTTAGAGCTTGAGGCAAAGCTAAATCACCATCTATCTCACTAGCAAGCTTAACGAGGTCCTTGATGGTTCCTATGTCATTCATGGGATGGAGATCAACTGCAGCTTTTTTGAGGGCTACTAGAATTTGCTGCTGACGAAAAGCCCTATCGAAATCATTAGTAGTTTGACGGGAGCGAGCATATTTAAGGGCCAATTCACCATCCATATGCTGCTCACCAGCAGGTATATATAAGGGATTATATCCGCCCCTATCATCAGGGTAGAGAGGGTCATTAAGATCACGAGCTACTTCTACGTTTACGCCTCCTAGGCTATCGATGACATCTACAAAAACCTCAAAATCTATAGATAGATGATAATGAATTTTAAGATCAAAAATATTCTCTATAGTAGCTATACTCAAAGCCACACCGCCACCATCATAATTATTATTCTCTCCATATGCATGAGCAGCATTTATTTTAGCTGAGCCAAATCCTGGTATAGGTACATATAGGTCTCTAGGAATGCTTAAAAGAGCTGCTCGGGGTTCAGTGCCGCTACTATCAATACTTAAAAGCATAATGGTATCACTAAGGCTAGCTGTATCATCTACACCCAAAATCAATATATTAGTGCGGCCACTATCATTAGCTAGCGGTACGTTTTTGACATATAGATAGACAGAGCCAGCTACTAAGCTAGTAATTACGATCAATATGGCTAGTATGGCTAGTGTAAATCTAAGGATTAGATGGTGTTTGGATCTAGGGTGTTTTTGCTTCTCGTCTTCAGACTCCGAAGAAGCACTATCCTTGATATCCTCCTGATTTTTATGGCGTTTATGGTGTTTAGGATGCTTGGTAGAGCTGTCTTTAGAATTGTCCTCATCAGAAGGTTGATAATAGTAGTGATCAATCATACTTATCTATTCTACTATTATCCGGCCTATTTTAATAAACATATGCTAAAATATAGCTTATAAATTTTGAGATTGATTGTTTTTTCTACAAAAAGTAAAAGATTGGAAGTTGTTTAGGTAAAATGTCGATAATTAAAGCTAACAAAATCCAGCATACCGACGCTTTAGAACCTAGCCTAGAGATAGATCCTGATGGTTCTATAAAGACCACTCAAATAAAACATCCTGAATCAGAGGACGCTAACCTAAGCCTTAGCCCTGACGGAGCAATCATTACCGCTGAGATTAGACATCCCGATGCATCAGAATCTAGCATCACTCTACATGAAGACGGCACATTAGACTTATCCCAGGTCAGCATAGACTCCCTAGGGGAAGTTAACGTCAGTAGTGCTAATGACAAGGATGTTTTAACTTTTGGCATGAGTTTACCACCAGAGGGTTGGCTAGAATGTAATAGCGAAGCTATATCTAGGAGCCAATATACCGACCTATTTACCGCTATCGGTACGACTTATGGTGAAGGAGATGGCTCTACTACCTTTCTCTTGCCAGACTTGCGTGGTGAATTTATTAGGGGTTGGGACAACAATAGAGGGATAGACGTATCAAGAGATATGGGCTCTTTCCAAGATGCTGAGTTCTTAAGCCATACACACGGCAGTGGCTCTTTTTCAGCTAGCTCTAATGGTTCTCACTCTCACACACTACCTAATACTAGAATTAGTAGTGGCGGCAGCTCAGAGCGGCCCCAAGCTGGATCAAGTTCTAATGCTAATACTAATACTAATAGAAATAGTGGATTTAGTGGTGCACACACCCACTCCGTATCGGGCACTAGTGCCGCTACTGGAGGCGGCGAAAATCGTCCCCGCAACATAGCCCTGCTTTATTGTATTAAATATTGATACCTACTCTATCAATAGTCCTTTTATGCTAAAATATGACTACTGCAAAGTATTAACGCTTTTAGATATTGGATTTAATGTTGATGTTTTACTCCTTACAAATAAATCGATTAAGTTGGAGATAGGGAAATATGCCTAGACTACCTATACCAGGTCAAGATGGAGGGACGTGGGGAGATATCCTCAACGAATTCTTGCAGGTAGCTCACAACAATGATGGAACCCTGCGTAATATTGGGTTAGAAAACATCTACAATATTGATGCTAGCGGTGTACAAGATGGTGATGGCTTAATCTATGATGCGCCTTCTAGTACTTGGGTAGCTGCTAATTTCATCAATAATCTGGATGATTTAACCGACGTTGAAATTACTAACCCAGAAGATGGTGATACCTTGACATACAATGCTGGTGTAAGTAAGTGGCAGCATGCTGCCGGTGGATCGGCCGTGCCGGCTGGAGCTATCATGAGCTTTATGATGAATTTGCCACCTGATGGATGGCTAGAGTGTAACGGTGAAGCTGTATCTAGGACTCAATATGCTGATTTATTTGCAATTTTAGGAACTGATCACGGCAATGGTGATGGAAGTACTACTTTCAACTTACCTGATTTACGGGGTGAGTTCTTGCGTGGTTGGGATAATGGTAGAGGAATAGACACCGCTAGAGATTTAGGCTCCACTCAAGTTGATCTAACTGCTAGCCATACACACGATGGCGGTAGTTTGAGCGCTGCTAGTGGCGGTGGACATGGGCACTCAGCATCCTCTAACTCAACCGGATCTCACGGGCACGGCATTAACGCTCGTCAATGGGAGCAAACTGGTGCCTCTGGTACCGCTAGAAGAGTAGGGGGCAGCTGGGCTAGCAATGAATTAAGCGCTAATAGTAATGGTAACCACTCTCACACTATATCGATAGGTACTGGTGGAGCTCATACGCACTCGGTATCTGGAACTAGTGGTAGCAGTGGTGGTGCTGAGACTAGGCCTAGAAATATAGCTGTTATGTACTGTATTAAGTACTAAAATTTTGAAGAGATATACAAGTATATTTTAGCCACTAAGTTCTGTGGTAAAATAGTACTGTTTATAAGCCTAGGCGCTTTTTATTTATTTTATTTTGTATGAACACTTTTAAACCAAAAAACAAACTAGGAGCTTAGTAAGACTATGCCCAGACTACCAATCCCAGGTGAAGATGCCGGTACTTGGGGAGATATCCTCAATGAATTTTTAGAAATATCCCATGAACCTGATGGCAGCTTAAAAAATATTAACCTTGATCTAATCAGTAATGTTAATGCTGGCAGTGCTCAAGAGGGAGACGTGTTAGTTTTTGATTCTGCTACTAGCACCTGGCTAGCCGATACTCCTGTTGTCACAGAAAACCTGAACGATTTAGTTGATGTTAATATATCAAACCCCCAAGTGGGCGATACCCTCACATATAACGGTAGTGTGTGGGAGAGATCTACGCCATATGCGCCTACTAAGCCTCAGATTGTAAACTTCTCATCCTCTGGTACTTTCTCTAAGGCTAACTATTCTGGTATGAAATATGTCAAAGTCTCTATCGTTGGTGGTGGCGGCGGCGGTCAACGTGGACGTGGTGGCCATATCCGAGGTGGAGCTGGTGGAGGAGCTGGTGGAGGAGGTATATCCTACTTTACAGTTAACGAACTACCCACAAGCGTTTCAGTCAGTATCGGTGCTGGTGGTACGGGCAATACCGGAGGAGGTAATACTAACGGTGGGGCCTCTTCATTCGGGTCTCTCATAAGTGTTGGTGGTGGCGAGAGGGGATTAGGAGACCCTACCGATGGCGCTGGTCGTGGCGGTAATGGCGGAGCTGGTGGTGGGCAAATGCCGTTTCGCGGTGGCGGCGGTGGTGGTGGGCATGCAGGGTCTAATAACTCATCTGGTATTGGTGGTAACTCTATGATGACTGGAGTTTCTCGGGGCAATTCTGGAGCTCATGGACTAGCTGGAACTAGAGGCAGTGGTGGTTCCGGAGGACACACTAAATCTAACAGTACCGGCACATATGGCAACGGTGCCAACGGTGGAGCGGGATATTGCACTATCGAAATTTATTACTAGGCTATTTCTTTTAAAAATTAAAGGTATATTCTCTTGAGGCTTATGCGACTATCGGTCTATGTTCGATTGTCAAGCTAGCGATCATAGTATTAGAATAAGTCTTGATGCGACGCAAGAACCCCATTAGCCATTCCTACACAATCATTGCTTTGATTGCTGTGATATTGGTGGCCGGTTCTTTCATGGCTTACGTTTTATATGGCGGATCAGAAGATGCTAGTACCAGCAGCCAATCAGATGTAGTAGAACCAAAATCAACAGATACACAAAACTTACTAAAATCCCCTCAAGTTATCACCTTGCATAATGCTCAAGTAGATATTCAACCAGCCACTAGCGCTAATAGCTTAACTGCTGCAACTAATAACTAAGATCCTAAATTATTAGAGTGATATACTAAATATATGTTGATCGATTATCTCAATATCTTGGCCGTAGTAGTGATAGTTTTCAACCTAGCTTTCTTGCTATCAATACCGCTCAGAGACAATAGCGTAGTCGATCCCTTCTGGGGAATTAGCTTCATTGTAGCCACGCTATACGGCTATTTTGCATTTGGTGAAAGCAACATCTACCAGGTAATTGTAACTGGGTTGATACTGCTATGGGGAGTCAGGCTGAGTATTAGGCTATTGGTACGTAATTGGGGTAAGGGAGAAGACTTTAGATACGCCAAATGGCGAGACGAGTGGAGTAAGCAATGGTTTTATTTGCGCAGCTGGTCACAGGTATTTATGTTGCAGGCTATTTTATGCTTCTTAATCTTACTGCCGGCAGCTTTTATCTACATCAACCAACCACAGTTTAGCCAAGTATCATTAGCTAACTTAAACGGCTGGTTGCTGTTATTTGGTCTAATGATTTGGTTGAAGGGCTTCTTCTTTGAAGTAGTAGGAGATTATCAGCTAGATAGATTTATGAAGAGAAGTGATAGAGAAGATGGTGAAGTATTGAGTTCTGGATTATGGAGTTACACCCGCCATCCCAACTACTTTGGTGAGGCAACTATGTGGTGGGGTATATGGTTGATTGCTGTAAGCGTGGATCTATCCGCCTGGTGGAGTATCATCAGTCCTATCGGTATTACCTACCTACTACTTAAAGTTTCTGGTGTACCGATGCTAGAGGAGAAGATGGGCAAAAATCCTGAGTACAGAGAGTATATGAAGGAAACCAATAAGTTCATTCCCTCACCGCCCAAGAAATTGTTAAAAAACTCCAATAGAGAATAGGCTTGGGATTTATGGCTTTTGAGGATTTTCAAACTAAAGATAGCGTAGTAATAGTCTATAGCGGAGAGGGTAAGGGTAAGACTAGTGCTGCTATTGGCCTAGTCGCTAGAGCTTTGGGCGCTGGATGGAAAGTAGCCTTTGTGCAGTTTATTAAATACTGGGAGGTTAATGAGCATAAATTCTTAAAACAAATAGAGCCGGTATTTAAAGATAGATTGACATTTTACAAAGGGGGCAAAGGATTCTATAACGCAGGGGACTTAAGCGCTAAAGATGTTAGTAGTGAAGAGCACAAACAAGCAGCCAAAGAGACTTATGATTTTGCCCTTGAATGTCTAAGTAGTGGAGACTACCAGCTAGTAATCTGTGATGAGATCAATAACGCAGTTCATGATGGATTATTGAGCAAGAATGATTTAAAGAACCTAATAGATTCTAAAAGTGACAAGACTAGTTTATGTCTAACCGGTAGGAACTTCCCCGAAGAATTACTAACAAAAGTAGATATAGCAACTAATATGAGTAAGCTAAAACATCACTTTGATGATAAATACCTAGCTAATGAAGGTATAGATTATTAGGACTTAAAATCTTCTTCTGATAAGTCAGCTTGTCTAAGAATAGAGCGAAAAGTGCCTCTTGGTATCTCTTTTTTATTCATAGGCACAATTACAACCAAGCTACCTCGGCGATACTTGCCATGGCTACCTTTTTGAGACACAAATACAAAACCTTTATTAGCTAATACCTTAGTAATTTGTCTGGAGGAGTAGAGCTTAGGCATGTTGCATGCGTAGCTTATGCACTCTGGGGTCTTTTATGGGCTCGATGTCTTGATCCTGATGGTCTTCAAAATACAGTTCTAATGCCTCTTGGAGTGCTGCTAATGCTTCTGACTCACTACTACCGAAGCTAGACACATCAACATCCAGACACTGAGCTACAAAGTGCTTTCCCTCTTTATATACTACTGACTGTAAAACTAAATCCTTCATATTTAACCATTATAACATTGGCATAAGTAGCCGCAACTATTAGCACTCTTGACCATAGAGTGCTAATTGGCTAAAATATAGCTACAGGCTACGGAAACCCCGTAGCAAAACTAATTAAAAGTTATACAAATCCCTTATTAATATTTTAAGTAACTAATAAAGATTAATTAAAGGAGGTTTAACTATGGCAATCATTAGATACAACAATCCATTTCGAGAGTTAGAGGAGATGCAGGATAGATTAAGCAGTTTCTTTAATGAAGCTTGGGGTGGCAGTTCTCAAAGCAATTTAAATATCCCAACAGCAGACGTCTATTTAGACGAGGATGAATCTAACCTAATAGTTGAAGCGCAATTGCCGGGATATAACGAGGAAGATGTCGATATCAGTATCGATAACGGTGCCTTAAGTATCCGGGCTGAACACAGCCAAAAGAATACCGAGGAGAAGAAAGGGCGCAAGTATATAGTCCAGGAAAGCTCATCGAGTCTGTACCGACGTGTGGGACTTCCTAAGAATGTTGATGCTGATAAGATCAAGGCTCGCTTTGAGGATGGAGTCCTTAAAATCACAGCTCCGATGAAGGATCTACCTAAACCTAAGAAAGTAGCTATTGAGAAAGGCAAGAAGTAGGAAGGTAGTTTCAAAAACAATCCAAATTAGCTTTAATATTAGTTAGTGGAAAAACTATTCAATCAACTGAGTCAACTCGATGTAGGTACTGTTGCTAAAGCCTTACTCGGACAGAAACTAATACGCACCCTAGAAGATGGCACTAGGTTGTCAGGCCTCATAGTCGAGACCGAAAGCTACCACCAAGATGATGAAGCCTCACATAGTTTTGGGGGACGTAAAACCAAGCGCAATGAAATTATGTTTGGACCAAGCGGAGTAGCTTATGTCTATTTCACCTACGGTATGCACTACTGCATGAATGTAGTTATAGGTCCTAAAGATCACGCAGCAGCCGTTTTGATTCGCGCCCTTGAACCTATAGAGGGTGTTGATGTTATGCGCTTAAATCGAGGCCAAGACGATATCAAACAACTATGCAGTGGACCAGCCAAGCTTACTCAAGCGCTAAATATAGATACTAACCTCAACGGGAATGAATTAACTAAGCCGCCCTTGCAGATAGAAGCTGTTAAGCCTGTTCCAGATAGCCAGATCATTACTACCACCAGGGTGGGTATATCGAAAGCAGTTGATGAACCTTTGCGATTTTACATCAAAGATAGTCTATTTATATCGAAAAAATAGCTCAGCCTAGCTAATTAATTGGCTACTAACTAATTTCCAATCGCTAAAGCGTCCGTCACACGCTTTTTCTCAGTCACGTTGAAGGATTCTAGGTATCTACCAAATAGCAATCTAGTTTGCGCATTCAGTGCTGCCATAGAGCCAAAGGCAATCAAAGTTACAGGCACAAACACCCACTGCAACACCATCATTACAGTGCGCCAACGACTGTACTCTTTTGGTCTAGGTGGTATACTCATTAGACTTGAGACTATAGGGGCTAGTAGACCAAGTAAGGCGCCGGTTAATATCCAGCTAACTATAGTAGGGAGTTGCATAGCCAGTACTGATTGTGAGGACTGGGTATTTATAAATAGCGGTAACCAGCCACCAATAGCTAAAATAATTGGTGCTACTACCCAGGAAAAATATCCCTCTATTTGACGCGCTATATGAACAATACGAGTCCACAAAGGAATTTCCTTGGCGTGAAAACTATGGCGGATAACAAACGGAGTATCAGCAACCCCCCAAGCCCAACGTCTAAGTTGATAGAATTGCGCCTTGAATGTGCGCCAATATCCTTCGACTAATACCGCATCCTGATACACAGGGCTAAATATAGGTAGTACTTGATGATTGCCTTGATAGGCAAAATAGGTGCGCCAGTACTGGTGGCCATCCTCGACGATTGAAGCTACGTTCCAATACTCAGCATCTATTAGAGTCTGCAAGCTCTGAGCGTGTGATGAGAAGTTGCGCAGCCTGTGTGGTCTAAGCGCCTCCATCAATACCCAGAAACTGTTACTGACAGCTATGACTCGCATCAAGGCCGGTGCATCCCAGATGTTATTGAAAAACATCGGTATCGGTTGGTAGGAGTTTTGCACCCTATTGGACGTAATAGCGTATTTGTAGGCAACTTCGGCCAAATAGTTTGTACTAGGACGGTTATCAACATCTAGAGTTGTAACTAGTACTTGTTCCGGCTTGAGGTCATTTTCTAAAATGTAGGTAGTTAGCCACTTAGCAGCGTAGGTGATATTGCCGGCCTTGGCTTTGGCTTCACCGGGAATGTCGGCTGGATGTTCTATAGCTTTAGCTACCAAGAATTCATCCTCATATCGAGCTACAATCTCACGCACCTTGGCTGATAATTCCTGACCGCCACGTTCCTCATGGGCTACAATTAGAATGGTTTGGTTGTGATCATACCGGCTGGCTTTAATAGCTTCTAGAGTTGACTCTAAAATACTAGGATCTTCGTTATACATAGCTACAATTACGGCCTGGAACATATCCTGAGGGGAGAGCACGTCGGCCTCATTGGCCTTAGCAGTTTCTAGGTAGTTTCGGTAGTATTTATGGGCCTTACGCTCCATAAAGCCTTTAGGAGTAGCTTGAGCAAGCTGCCTTAGGGCTTCATCTATATTATCTAAATCGTCCAGTTTAGCCTGCCAGTTAATACGCTCACTTAAGCGCATACGGTAGTAGGCTCGAACTAGACGATTACTGTACCCAGCGATTTTAGTTAGCCACCAAAGTACGTAACCGACCAGGATATAAGCTGCGGCTGCTACTGAGAAGTAGCTGATCGCTATGATAGCTATAAAAAAGACCCAAGACATAGAACCTACAGCTATCTCTAGTAGTCTTTGTTTACGATCATGGTAGGGGGTAAATCCGACAGTTTTCACTAGGAAGTAGTATAGCAAAGATATGTAGTTAATGGGGCAATACTCTGCTAAACTTAAACATAACTAATCTAACATTTGAGGTTTGCAATAACTCCCCATGTCCAAACTTAGAGTCTCTCAAATTCAACACCCAAGCTCACAAGACCCTAATCTATCTATTAATCAAGATGGTAGTATTCAGGCTGATAAGATAAACTCGGAAGAAATATCTGCCTCCTCTCTCAAGCATCCCAACTCTCCATCTAACCAAATCACTATGAACGCTGATGGTAGTGTTGATGTAGCTGGTCTAGCCACCCAAGAAAGCGTTAATCAAACTCAAATAGCCCAAGAAAAAGCCCTAACTCCTGATATAAACAACGAATACACCCTAGCACTAGAGGATGTTGGTAAAGTTCTAACTCTAGATGATGCAGATAGTGAAAAGGCAGTAACTGTTAATGTACCACCAGATAGTGAGGTAGATTTTGGAGTAGGCTCTAAAGTATCTCTATATAGAGATAACGAAGCCGAACTAAGAATTACCCCTAACGAGAATGTGACTCTCAAATCAAATATCGGTACCTTCGATTTCTTTAGATTAGATAAATATGGCGAAATTCAGCTCAGGAAAAGAGCCCAAAACGAATGGGTAATTACTGAATCAGGATTAATTAAGCCAATCTTTGCTGTAGGTGGAGATGATGTCTTCACAGAAGAGATAGGGGGTAATATATATCGTATTCATGTATTTACAACTCCTGGTTCTTCACAAACACTGGACATCCTATCAGGTGGAGGTGAAATAGAATACTTAGTTATTGCAGGAGGTGGTGGAGGTGGTGCCGGTACTAGCGGATCAACTGGTGGTGGAGGTGGTGCTGGTGGATATCGTTCATCGGTCAAAGGTGAGCGTTCAGGTAGAGACACCGACCCAGAGCCACCACTCATTGTTTCTGTAGGCTTATATTCGGTTGTAGTAGGTACCGGCGGAACTGCCGGAGGATCCAGTTCTAATGGAGGTAAGGGAGGCGATAGTTCATTTAACAACATAGTTTCAGAAGGTGGTGGCTTAGGCGGAAGAAGTGATGGAGTTGCATCTGGTAGTGGCGGAAGTGGTGGAGGTCGTTCATGGCTTGGAACACCAGGTTCAGGAGTTGCTGGACAAGGTTTTGATGGTAGCAACTGGAATAGCGGTGGTTCAGGTGGTGGTGGAGGTGGTGCTGGTGAGCAGCCTACAGGTGCAAGCGGTGGAAGTGGAATCGCATCTTCAATTACTGGAACGTCAGTTACCAGAGCAGTTGGAGGTAGTTCTAATGCTAACGGATCAGCATCAGCGAATACTGGTAATGGGGGATTTTCGCAAACATCTCCTAGAACAGGAGCTGCTGGCGGCTCCGGTATCGTCATAGTTCGCTACCGCATTGGCTAAAACCCTAAAAAGCGCGCAGTATCTGCTAAACTATAGCTATATGATTATCGGACTACACACAAGTGCTAGTGGAGGGGTAGAAAAGGCACCTCAAAGAGCCGCAAATGAGGGTGGAGAGGCTGTACAGATATTTGCAGGGAGTCCTCGCATGTGGCGTAAGACCGAATATACTCAAGAGCAAGGCCAACAATTTCAAGCCAATATGAAAGAGTTTGGTATTAATCGAGCCTTCATTCACGTGATGTATTTAACTAGTTATGCAACAGACGATAAAGAACACCGTGATAAGTCGATTGACGCTTACATCAATGCTCTTCGAAACTGTGACGTTTTAGGAGCCCAAGGTGCTGTTACTCACCTAGGCTCACATAAAGGTGAGGGTTTTGAAAAATCCCTACCTCACGTAGCAGACAGCCTCATGCAGGTATTAAATAGTGACACTGAGGCTGAGGTTATATTAGAAAATTCGGCCGGTAGTGGTGGTAATGTCGGCAATAGTTTCGAGGAGCTAGCTGCCATTATTGAAGCTTGTGAACGCCACCCAAGATTAAAGGTCTGCCTAGATACCGCCCACGTATTTACCTCCGGATATGATATTCGCAAGTTAGAAGCTTGGAATGAAACTATGGATGAGTTTGATAAGACAATCGGTCTAGATAGATTGACCGTAATGCACTTAAATGATTCTAAGGCGGATATAGGCTCTCATGTCGATAGGCACGAAAACATTGGCGATGGCTATATAGGTTACGCAGCTTTTGAAGCTATAGTAAATGATTCCAGATTAGAGAACATAGCAGGTATACTAGAAGTCCCAGGTATAGATGGCAACGGACCGGATAAAGCTAATATAGATAGGTTGAAAAAGCTAATCAAATGAATAAAGCAGGCGCTAAACCGGTTGCAGTATTTGATATTGATGGCACTATTATCCGCTCTAACCTCGTCATAGAAATTACTCATGAGTTGATTAATCAGGGCATATTTCCACTTGAAGCTGAACAGGAGTTCGTTAAAGAGCGTGACGCCTGGCTTGGTCGTAATGGTGAGTATGAAGATTACGTTAATAAAATTGTTAAAGTCTATATCAATAATCTAGTCGGCAAAGACGTTAAGACCGTTGAGGAGATTACCATCAAAGTAGTTAAAGACCAGGCCGATAAAACCTATCGCTACACACGCGACCTAATAACTAAACTAAAAAATAGCCATACTCTAATAGCTATATCTGGCTCTACAATAGAGTCAGTTAAAGTATTTGCCGATATCTACGGTTTTAGTTTAATGCACGGATCCCAACAAAGAGCAGAGAACGGTTTATACACTGGTGAGGTGGTAGTTTACGGAGCTAAAGACAAGGATAAAACCTTACAAAGATTGGTGACTGAACACAATTTAACCCTAAAGGGTAGCATTGGGATAGGTGATACTGAAAGTGACATATCTTTCTTGGAGATGGTAGAAAGTCCCATAGCCTTTAACCCCAATTCCAAGCTTCTGAAAGTAGCTAAAGAAAAATCTTGGAAGGTGGTAGTGGAGCGCAAAGACGTAGTCTACGAATTAGATACCGATAAACATGGTATCCACACCCTGATATCATAGGTATATGAATAAACCTCTAAAACAAACCGATGAACCGTTATTTGAGGAGATACTGTGGAATCAGCCAGTATCGCGCGCTAAAGCTGGTAAATTATTAATTATCGGTGGGCAGGCTCAAGAGTTTAGTTTTACTCAGTCGGTTTTTATGGCTGCTAGTAAATACGCTGAGACTAAAGTTATTCTACCCAGCAGTATCCGCAAGCTCATAGGATCGATCGAAAACGGTCTGTATGTTGACTCCACGCCATCTGGATCTATAGGTAGAAGTGCTGAAGCTGAGATTTTAGCAGCTATTAATGATAGCGACTGCGTATTACTCTCTGGAGAGTTGAGTCAAAACAGCGAGACTATAGGTTTAATCGAGTCTATGATTCATGAGAGCACGCAGCCGATCATTATCACCGATGAGGTATTATCGAGTCTCTTACATGAACCTAAAGTCATAGAAAAAGTCAGCTGCATAGTTTCATCACCAAAGAACCTATCTGATCTAGCCAGTAAGCTACATATACCTATCTACGTTAAAGCTCCTGATTTACAAAAAGAGATCAAGCTACTTGAAGCCCTACTAGAGAGTCTTGATATATCTTTGGTATCTACCGGTGAGAATATTCTAGTTGCCTCAGGTAATCAGATTTCTATCACCGCTAATAAACTTAATAAGGATGAATTGGTGGCTAAAACAGCCACCTTTTATATGCAGCATAGTGATAAGTTTAAAGCCCTAACTACAGCTGTTTATCCCAGAAATTAATCCGACAAACTAAAAAATATATTACCTATATAGCAATATACCGATTATCATGAGGCTATTAGCTATCAACCACAAGATATTTAGGATAATTAACTGTTTTTCTTTATGAATTATGCCAAAAAGCAAGAACGGAATAACTCCAATACTATAGAGTATCCACATAGCAATAGATAAGCCGCCTGCATTCTGAGTAACATATAGTTGATAAATCTGAGGAGTAGCAGTTAGTGGCATGAATACTGAGCCGGCGTAACAGAGTGCGTCAATCTCTTTCCTAAGTTTTTCTTTATTGATACGGGTTTTATGATGTAGATATTGATTTGATGGCATGGCGACTTTGAGCCTCCTTATTTCTAATTAATATTTATATGGTGCATTACGGATGGCTAGAAAATCTTCTGGATTGTACAACTTATCCCAATCTTGCCAATTATCTCTGTAATTCGCTGTGTCTTCTGGATCAACTCGGTGTAAATCCCTAGGTTCTTCAATACGGTCAAAAAATACCCTACCTTCGAGATGATCAGTTTCGTGTTGCAGTACTCTAGCTGCAAAACCCTCAAAAACCTTTGTATGTGATAATCCCTCTCGATCATAGAAAACCATTTTTACCTTATCAGCTCTTTTAACTACACCGAACATATTGCGTGGTAGGGAATAGCAACCCTCGTAGTCTCTGTTAGCTTCTTCCGAAGACCAGATAATAACTGGATTTATAAAAGCTTCTAAAGCAGCGGTTTTTCCATCAAAATCTACTTCACCTACTGCTGCTATAACTATCCGTTTATTAATTCCTAGTTGCGGTGCAGCTAGACCGACCATAAATGGCTTATCTAGATCACCTTGCTCACCAGCACTAAGTTCCAACATACCATCAATTAAACCCTGAACCTCTGGGCTGGATATTTCTTCTGGCTGCACAGCCAGGGCTGATTCGCGCAAAAGAGGATGGTTGGGTCTAACCATGGTAAGTTCTTTGGATTCATATAGTGCTTCTTTGGTGCTCATAAAATCTACGCCTATACACTTTAGGTGATTGGTGCCGCGGGTGGGAGTCGAACCCACACGACCTTTTACGGTCAGCAGATTTTGAGTCTACCGAGTCTACCAGTTCCTCCACCGCGGCATATACAAGAGATATTTTAACCTAAAACTCTCGACTTATTAAGTATTACCCCTTATAATGAGGCGTATAAACGTATATAATATAAACACTACTTTATGGATCCACAAAACAGCAACAATCAGGATAACAATCAGTCATTTCAGCTGCCCGATAGGCTGAAATCTATACAATCAGACCTACAGCAAGCAGGCCAGGATGCTACCGCTGTTCCGCCACCACAACCAGGCAATACTCACCAAATTCAAGGCTCCGGATATTCTGATCACAATGATGCTCAAAACGCTATCAATCAAGCTATACAAGAGCACGGTTCTGTACCGGTAAGCTCCGATCAGGTAAACCAACCACTCCAACAGCCCCAGCCTGTTCAGTCGTCTCAACCAACTCAACCACCACAGACTCAAGCACCAGCTCAACCTAGCAGTCAACAACCGCAGCCTGAAGCTAACAATCATCCACCCATACATACCTTCAAGCGTAGAACTAAGAGAGATCCAGAAGCTGCCGCTAAACAAACTCCTACAGATCCTGGTAGTATGCAACTACCCCCTAGAGTAGGAGCTACAGGCGCAGGAGTAACGCGCTCTAGCATACCGCCACCCCCAGTAACAACTAGCTCTTTAAGTGATATACCTAGTGAAGAGTTGCAGGTAGCAGATAGCCCTGACAGTCTGCCTGGATTATCATTTAAACCAGAAGTTGCAAGTAATGATGGAGCTCCAGAAAACCAAGAAAATGCCAATGAGCAGCCGATGGAGTCGGCGTTATCAGCATCGAAAGAATTAACAGATGACGCTCAGGCAGATGAACAAATCCCAAGTACTAACGAACAGCCGGAACCGACTAATTTAACGGTTGATCCAACTCAACCTACGACATCACCCGCGCCAGAACCTCAAAACGGCCAAGTTAATAACGTAGTTGAAGACACTACTCCTAAACCTACTGAAACGCCACCTGAACCCCAACAACAACCGCCCCAGCAACAACTACCCCCACAGACCACTCAAGACAGTCAGCAGCAAAATATAGACTTACAGGAGCCTGAGCAAGAGCCCAAAGCACCAGAAGCTGCTCCTCAGCCAAGCACACCACCCGGTGATACTTATTCATTCACTGAAACTATTAAGCCCACTGAAGCTGCCTCAACAGTCACCAGGATGGATGAGCCGATCGATACCCCCCAAACTAAGTCAATGCTAGGGAGTTTTAAGACTAAAGCGGCCGAACAAGGTGCTAAAGCTAAGAAAATTAACTACAAGCCGCTAGTATCGGCCGGTATTTTCGGAATTTTTGTCTTTATACTGTTTAACTCACAGGTTATATTAGGCCAAGTACAGTATTTGACCACTCCTAGCGGCGGGCTAGAAGCTCCCATAGACCTGACCGACCCTAGCGCTGCCTCAGGCGATGCTCAAAACATTATTATCCCTAAAATCAATGTCGATATACCGGTAGTTTATGATATAAGCACTTTCGAAGAGTCGGCCGTTCAGGCGGGGCTAGAAAGAGGGGTAGTACATTACGGCAACACCGCTATGCCTGGTGAGGTCGGCAATACCGTCATAGTGGGGCACTCTTCGCACAACTGGTGGGATAGTGGTCAGTATAAGTTTGCCTTTATCCTGCTTGATAGATTAGAGATTGGAGACCAGGTAATACTAAACTATGAAGGCACTAGATACGTCTATGAAATACGCGATAAGTTCGTGGTTGAGCCCACCAATGTCAGTGTATTAAACCAGCCAAACGATGAGTCGATGTTGACTCTAATCACCTGTACGCCTCCAGGAACTAGCTGGCAAAGACTGATTGTCCAAGCTGAACAGATTAGTCCAGACCCTAGCGATAACACGGAGGCTGAGGATAGAGATATAGAATCAGTAGACCAATTACCTAGAGACGGTGGTGGCGGGGTGAGAGGCTTCTTGGGTGGTCTATTTTCTGATTAGCTAGAAATTAATCTCTAAAGATCGCTCTTTTGTAAACTTAAAATACCCTCACTATCATATTTGAAAGAATAGATTATACCTTCTTCACTAGATCCATAAACGGGATAGTTATCGGCCGAAATAATAGCTTCCATATTAGCTCCATCATATTCCATAATTGTTGCCTCAGAATCTATAACAGTTAACAATCTATACTCGTCATACCAATTCGGCATAGACTTTAATTCTGTTTGCATAGAGAAGTTAGTTAATTGTTTAAACTCTAGATCATAAGTAGCGTAGTTGCTGCCACTACGCATCAACAGGAACCGTCCAGCTGGACTTAAAGCTACCTCTTCGGCTATACCTACGGCTAAAGTTTTAGTAGTGACTTTGCCGCCTAAATTACGCAATATAGTAACTTGGTGATAGTCTTTATCGTGCAGTATTAAAGCCGGTTCACGATCATATGTAGATGAGTAGAGGTTATAATTACGGTCTCGTCTCAACTCATAGATTACCTCACCACTATTTACCAAGGAGATACCGCTGCTAGTTACTATATACATACTACGCCTATCTAATTCGCTAAAGCTCAATACATCTTCTGCTAAATCACTTACTGACGCGCCTGAAGAGCTAACCTCCAAGCGAGATAATCTACCACCAGCCAAATTATTTAAAGTGTTTGCATTAACAGAAGAAAATGAGACTGCATCTAGTTGTATATCCAAAACCTCTTCAAGGTGCTGATAGCTGCCACTAGATAGATTAACTAATATATGCGCTTTCTCGCTTGCGTCATTTAAAACCATTAGTAGGCTACTATCGTTAATGGAGAACTCTAAACTCTTGGGTGTATAGTCGGCAAAATCTAAACTCAGATCCAAAATCTCTTCTGACGACTGATTATCAATATCTAGAGTATATAGTTTGTCGCTGTCTATATAGGCTAGAATCTCTTGATCATTTGACCTTACAGCTATTTCTAAGTTATCGAGATTGAATAGGGTAGTAGTAGCAATAGCGGTAGGTATCAGTAGGGGGTATTCAGCATTGACTACCTGACCAGGTTCTACAGCTATAGATTTAGTCCACGGTCTATAGCCATCTCTAATCATTTCTATATGGTATTCACCTCTAGGTAGGCGCAATCTACCTGGTGATCTACCATTAGAGTCGCCATCAATATATATATCAGCCCCTCTAGGGGAAGAGGCCATCATTACTAGTCCACCACTGATAATTTCACCGGTCTCACGATCATAAATAAAGCCTTGACCATAACGGACCAAAGCGACCGTGCCGAAGATGATGAATAGGAAAATAGCAAAATACCAGATAGGTTTGCTGATTTTGATTAATTTGTGCTTCATATAAATTACAGATGATCTAGAAAAAATCTTTTAGCTCTAGATCTTAACGACTCCCTTTAAAAGGCCCCTTGGTAAGATTAGCTTATGCTTAAGTATTTATTATACAGCCGCTGATTAGTATAACAAATCTAGGGACTACAATGAATTACTACCAACAAGCTTGAGGTTAAGTATCGGTTTTAGGGTATATTATTAAATATGATCGCTAAACGCATAGCTATAGATTTAGGCACCGTTAATACCTTGGTATGTCTACCAGGTAGGGATGTGGTGGTTAATGAGCCTAGCGTAGTCGCTATTAACAGTGATGATAACTCTGTAGTAGCTATAGGCGCTGAGGCTGAGAAGATGTTGGGTAGATCACCAGAAGCTTTACTCGCCCGTAGGCCCTTACGTGATGGAGTGATAGCTGATTATCATATCACCAAAGAAATGATCAAAAACTATATCAATAAAGCTATAGGCCGCATCCGTTTATTCAAACCAGACGTCATGATATCGATACCGGCAGGTGCTACGCCTACAGAACAAAAGGCCGTTATCGATGCTTGTTTGGAAGCAGGTGCTAGAAACGCCTATCTCATAAATGAGCCGGTAGCTGCTGCACTAGGTGCTGATATCGATATTATCGCTCCTAGAGGTAGGATGGTAATCGATATTGGCGGCGGCACTACCGAAGTAGCTGTGATGTCTTTGGGTGGTGTTGTAGCTTCTGCGAGCGTGCGAGTGGGTGGAAACAAGATCGACACCGCTATATCGGAATATTTGCGCAAAAACTATCAACTATCTATCGGCGAGCAGACCGCTATCGACACCAAGCACGATATCGGCCGAGCTATGATCGGAGAAGAAAAGGCCTCTAAGAAAGTAAAGGGTAGAGATATTGTCGGAGGACTACCGAAAGTAGTAGAGATTACCGACATGGAGCTAGTTGATGTAATTGAGGATATTTTGGAAAAAATAGTTTTTAGTATTAGAGGTGTCATAGAGGAGACATCACCAGAATTAGTTAGTGATATTATCGAAGACGGCATCATACTAACTGGTGGTGGCGCTAAATTAAAAGACATCGATAGGTTGTTTAGCAAAGTTATCGGTGTGCCTGTCACTATCGCTAAAGAGCCGGAGCTGTGTGTGGCTAGAGGTGCAGCTGTAGCTTTAAGTAGTCTCAGAGAGTACCAAAAGAGCTTGTTGAATAGCTCTTCTTAAGATAGCTAGAAAGTAGTACTCAACAAGACTAAAGATTGATAATCCTGTATCCTAATAACTAATATGAATGAAGGTATCAAAATAGCTATTGTGCATGATTGGCTCAACCAAAAAGCTGGTGGAGCAGAACAGGTACTAGATGAATTAGCGCAAATCTATCCAAGTGCTCCAATCTACACCATGATCTATAACGCAGATAACTTTAACTATCCCAGGCAACGCATACACACTTCGTTCTTACAATACGCTCCTAGATTCTTGAAAGAGCGTAGTCGTTACCTACTACCACTAATACCACTAGCAATTAGACTGTGGAGCTTTAGAAAGTACGACATCGTTATATCCTCATCGTGTGCTTTTATCAAGAACATCTATCCGCCTAAAAGCGTCTTACACATCTGTTACTGTCACTCACCGATGCGTTTTGCCTGGGACTATTGGCCACAGTATCTAGATGAACAGAATATAGGGTTGCTGCAACGAACTGCAGTTAGAGCTATGGTCTGGTGCTTGCGCAAGTGGGATCTTAGAGGAGTTAAAAGGGTGGATGCGTTCATAGCTAACTCTGAAACCGTTAGAGGCCGCATAAGTAAATACTACCAGCGAGACTCAGTAGTTATTAATCCGCCAACTAAATCAAAACTAATACAAGCAACGAAAAAGGCTGATTATTACGTAACTTTAGGAATGTTGACCCCATACAAAAAGATCGATCTAGCTATCGAAGCTTTCAACCACTCAGGTAGGAAGCTCAAGGTTATCGGTGATGGTCCAGATAGAGCTAGATTAGAAGCTTTAGCTAAAGACAATATAGAGTTCTGTGGGTTTGTTGAAGAAGCAGAAAGAGATAGATTATTATCTTCCGCTAAGGGTTTAATATTTCCCAATATAGAAGATTTCGGTATCGCCCCAATCGATGCCATGGCAGCCGGCACGCCTGTTATAGCTTACAAGAAAGGTGGGGCAACTGAGACAGTGATAGATAAGCAGACCGGGATATTCTTTAATGAACAAACTCCTGAGGCTATTAACCAGGCTGTTGAAGAAGCAGGAGCAATCGACTGGAGCATAGATAAATTGCACACCAGGGCCGGTGAGTTTAGTACTACTAGCTTCAGGCAAGCTATTAAAGAATTGGTTAATCAAGAGTACGGGGAAGTATGAATCAAAAAGTTAATATCTTAGGCATTAATATCGATAGCTTAACTATAGATGAAGCTATCAAGATGATTGTTACTAATTCTAACCAGCAAGGAGCTAAATATATAGCCAAACCTTACGTGGAGTTTTTCCGCAAGATAGATCAGGAGATTCAAGATGTATTAAATAACGCTTGGCTGAATCTACCAGACGGAGTAGCTCTGCAGTGGGCAGCATATTTTCAAACTACAAGCGGTAGTTTGTATCAACTGCTTAAGACTTTAGCTGAGATTGTAGTTAATCCTAGGAAAATAAGTAGTGTATTACCAGAAAAGTTTGCTGGTACCAACTTCACCTGGCCACTACTAGAAGAGGCCGCTAGAAAAAATAGAAGTATTTATCTAGTCGGCTCACCAATACATAAAGACATTAACTACACAGCTAAAGTAATTAAAGAGGGTATAGCAAACATCAACATAGTCGGTACTTGCGCAGGTAAAGATAGTAGTGGAGTGTTCTCTAATGAACTAGAAAGGCAGCTGCTAGATGATCTAAAGAGACTAAAGCCTGACATAGTATTAATCGGCATCGGCTTTCCCAGACAAGAGCTACTAGCCACGAGACTAGTAAAGCAGTTAGATCACGGAATATTGATAGGTGAGGGTGGTACATTTGATTATGACATTTTCGGTGGAGCTATGCGCAAGGCTCCTGAGTGGATGCAAAGAATCGGTTTAGAGTGGCTATGGAGATTGTTCTTGCAGCCATCTCGTATTAGTAGGCAGTTAGCTATACCATTGTTTATATATAGGATTTATAGGGGTAGTAAAAGTAAGTAATAAGTGATAAGTAGTAATTTATCTACTTAAATTTAGATTTTGTTTAGTACTTAGCTAGTCTCTTTAAAACCTCTTCTTTACCCAAAACATTCATAGTTTCAAATAACCCAGGGGAGACTTTACTACCGGTTACTGCTTGGCGCATAGCCATAAACAATTTACCGTGACCTACTTCTAGACTATCGGCTAAACCTCGCAATTTACCCTCCAAGCAATCCAACTCAAAGCTACAACCTTCTAGTTTTTCAGCTGCTTGTTTAATCCAAGATTTTTCCTCATCACTTAGATCAGCTACTTTTGGTGTTTCAAAAAAGAAGCTGGTTAGTTCTGGTATTTCACTTAAATACTTCAGCCTCTCATGGATCAGTTTAAGTACGTTGATTCTATACTCATCATCATATTTATTAGCAGGCTCTGGCCAATACTCAGCAGTCAGTGTATACAGCTCCTCGATGCTCATCTGCCTAATATGCACGCCATTGAGATAATTTAGTCTTTCTATATCAAACCTAGCTGGGGCTTTTTGTAGCCTGTTAATATCAAACTTTTCTAACAGCTCATCGACACTAAATATCTCCTGCTCAGTGCCATCATTCCAGCCTAGAGTAACTAGGAAGTTGATAACTGCAGCTGGTAGATAACCTAGATCTTTATATTCAAGCATCGGTAGCGATCCATCTCTTTTGGACAGCTTTTTACCACCATCTTTACCTAAGACCAGTGGCATAGTCACATTGATAGGTGGCTGCCAGGAGAATGCTTCATATAGCGATAGATATTTAGGTATAGAGGAGATGTACTCTTCACCGCGCAGTACATGAGTAATCTCCATCAAATGATCATCTATGACGTTAGCAAAGTTATAAGTAGGATAGCCATCACTCTTGAGTATTACAAAATCATCCAAAGACTCAGGACCAGCACTACTTTTGCCTCTAGTTATATCCTCCCAGGTATAGCTTTTAAGTTCTCCTACCTTAAACCGCAAGGGCATACCAGGCTGCCATTTCGGTGGATTATCGGGTCTAAAATTCCGGAATAAAAAGGCCTGCTTAGAGTTTTGAGCCTCTTTTCTGAAACCATCAACTTCTTCCTTGGTGTATGGATCAGCGTATGCTAGACCCTTATCGATCAACTCTTGAGCGTACTTTTGATATATATCCAGGCGCTCAGACTGTCTATATGGACCATAGCTACCCCCAACATCTGGACCCTCATCCCAATCTGCCCCTAACCATTTCAAAGACTCATATATATATTCTTCAGCTTCTTCTACTTCACGTTCTTTATCGGTATCTTCAATGCGTAAGATGAAATCACCACTAGAACTTCTAGCAAAAGCCCAGGCAAATAGGGCAGTGCGTACACCGCCCGGGTGTTGCAGTCCAGTTGGACTAGGGGCGTAACGAGTGCGGATTTTATCATCTGACATAGTAGATAATATACAGCAAAGAAGGTTGCCTTTGGTAGAATAACTACAATATTGTAAACATCCATTGCCAGCCAAGGCTTAAGCGTTTATTATATAGCTAAGTTCCGAAACATAAATTAACCTCGGGAGAGGCAAGGTTAATCAAAAAATGAAATGTGCTAAGTGCCAAAAATCAGACTTTAAAACTATACATGGACGAGACTTTTGCGCTAATTGCTCTGAGCAAGCAGCCGATAGGCTAGGTAGCTTTGAGACTGAAAATACTGTTGATGCTCGCAAGATCGGTAACTACCAACCACCTCAAGAAAATACCGCCACCCAAACTAAAGAAGCCGATGCTTGGCTGAGACAATCTCCTACCTTAAGCAACGTACTAGACCTAAGTCAAAGCCAATACAGCAAGGTTAAGCAGGTCGGTAACTACAGCCCAAAGGCTAAACCTCAAGCCAATCTCAACCACTCAGTAGCAAAAGATGCCTTGAATCTAGCTGTTGAACACCCTGATCTAGTTAAAGCAGCCGAAAATACTATCAAAGAAGCGCCACCTGAGGCGCAAGTTTCCAAAATGCAGCCAAGACACAAGCACAAAGTGCCCAAAAAACCCATAGAAGCAGCCAGTGAGCAGTTGGCGGAAGTAAATCTAGATGATGAGGACCAGAAGAAGTCAGCTATAGCTAAGATTAGGATGCCAAAGCTTAAATTAGCCAATCCATTTAGTGCTAATTTCATGAGATTAGCCGCTATAACGGCCAGTATGGTGTTGCTAGTTGGTTACGTAACCTATCTGAACTATCCCAACATGGCATTGCGCGTAGCAGCTTCTAGAGCCAGCATAAATGCTAGTATGCCTGGGTATCTACCATCAGGTTATAGTTTCAGCGGCCCTATAGCCTATAGCCCAGGGCAACTAGTAGTTAACTTCCAGGGCGGAGATGATAAACGTATATCGCTATCGCAAAGCAGTACTCGCTGGGACTCAAATAGCCTACTAGAAGAATATGTCAAACTACGCACCAGTACCTTTGTGACTTACCGAGACAAAGGCCTGACTATCTACACGTATGACGATCGACATGCAGTTTGGGTTAACGGCGGGGTGCTTTATGAAATCGAGGCAGAGGGTGAGCTAGACCCAGAGGAGATAGTGAGAATAGCTGGTAGTTTGTAAAGTTTTAGCCTAGATTAAAACAATAAATATTGAGAGAATACCTTTATGCTTAAAAATATCCTAGACACCCTCTACAACTTCAAAGACTGGATAGTAAAACACTGGAAACCAATCTCAGCAGTTTCAGCCATATTAGTTGTTGGAGCCAGTATCTGGGTGCTGCAGCTAGATTCCGCTCATGGAGTTGATAGGTTGAGTAGAGATACCAGCGTAACTGGTGAGCTAGCTATAACCGAACCGGCACCACTTACTGGTGTAGAGGTTGATCCTAGCGTGGCTAGACGGCCAGTCATTGCTGTGATGATCGAAAACTCACCGGATGCTAGACCACAATCAGGACTAGATAGCGCCGGTGTAGTATTTGAAACTGTAGCAGAGGGCGGTATTACTCGCTTTATAGCGCTCTTTCAAGACCGTAGCCCCTCAAAAGTTGGACCTATTAGAAGTCTTAGACCCTACTATGTTGATTGGTTTATGGGTTTTGATGCTGCCATCGCCCACGTAGGTGGTAGCGCTCAAGCTCTAAATCTACTGCCGGCCAGAAACGCCAAGACTTTGAATCAATTTACCTATAGCGCTCCGTACTACCGTGCTAGTGACCGCTTCGCACCACACAACATGTACTCTTCTGTGACAGATTTACGTAACCTAGCCGTCAGTTTAGGCTACAACCGTAGCAGTTTCAAAGAGATACCACGGAGTGAACCGAACCCGGCTGAGAGTCCGCAAGCTTCTCGCATCACCATCAATTACTCCAGCTCACTATACCAAGCAGAGTTTAGATACGATCCAGACAACAACAACTACATACGCTATATGGCAGGTAGTCCGCATATAGATAGAGAAACTGGAAAGGCTATAAGAGTAGATAATGTAATAGTCTTGAACATGACCTCCAGTCAAAATGGTCAGTATGTAGTGCTCAATACTATTGGCTCTGGTAATGCCACCTTGTTCAAGGACGGCCGCAGACAGAGCATTACCTGGAGGCAAACTAGCTACAGCAACCGAATTGAACTACTAGATAGTAGCGGCAAGGAAGTCGAGCTAGCCAAGGGTGATACTTGGTTGGCCGCGCTACCATCGGGAAGGACTTTTGAGTATCAATGAGCTGGCGAAGCAAACTATTAATTTTAGTTATTCTAGTGCAGGTAGTACCTATAGGTTTACTAGCTGTCTTGGTACTTTATCTAGGTTTTAGTTTCGATTGGATGTTACTAGGGCTGATTTTAGTCTTAAGTGTTATCTTTGCTTGGGGTTTGAAAAGATATATCAGCAAACCTCTAGGAGATTTAGCTGAGAATATTAATAATGTAGCTAGCGGCACTCTCACTATTAGAGCTAGGGAGGATATGCCGGGTATCTTTGGTAGTATTGCTAAATCACTCAACTCAATTATCGGTAAGCTCCAAGAGTTTGTAACCCGCACCCAAGCTGAAACCGAAGTCATAGTCTCAGAAGCCAATCGCTTAAGAATGATCTTAAACTCCATTAAAGATGGGGTGATAGCGCTAGATAAAGACAAGCGCATTATTCTATTTAACAAAGCAGCATCGGCCATAACGGGACTACGAATCGAGGAAGTAGCCGGTAAACACGTCAATGAAGTACTGCCCTTAACTCAACATAAGCAACTAATACTTAATCAGTGGTTTGATGAGTCAAAGGGCAGTGATATGCGTGAGAATTCCTGGGAGGGAGTTAGTTTCCAGGGTCCAGAAGGAGAGATGGTTTTTGATGTTGAGGCCTCATATGTCGGAGCCGATTTAAATGGTGTGCGAATGCTAGTAACTTTCCATAACCGAACCCAAGAACAGCAGGTGGAGGATATGAAGGTAGACTTCGTAGCTCTAGCCGCCCATGAACTGCGCACTCCAGTCACTATTATCCGTGGCTACATCGAGATATTAGAACAAGAAGTCGGCGAACAGCTAGATCCAGAGCACCGTGAGTTCATTAAAAGACTCGATATATCGGCCTCTCAGCTAGCTGGATCGATTAATAATATATTGCATGTCTCAAACATTGAGCATGGTGAGTTGAGTCTCAATAAGCAAACGGCTAACTGGAAAGAGATTATGTTGATGGCCTGTAGTGATCTTGATAAGAAAGCTAAAACTCAAGGTAAAAAGCTGATAGTCAATATACCCGATAGTTTGCCGAAAGTATCGGTCGATAGGGTTAGTATCACTGAAGTTATCACTAACTTAGTCGATAACGCTATTAAATACTCCGAAAGAGACAAGACTATTAAAGTAATAGTTCGTAAGGGTGATAAAAGTGTCATCACCGAAGTTATCGATGAGGGGGTAGGTATACCAGAAAATGCCATGGCCAAACTTTTCACCAAATTCTATCGCTCCCACCGCACTCGCAGCTCCCACCGAGGTACGGGCTTAGGCCTATATATGTCTAGAGCCATCGTTGAGGCTCATGGTGGCCGCATCTGGGTAGAGAGCAAGGAGGGCAAAGGCTCTACATTCGGCTTTGAACTACCTATAGTTGATAAAGACAGCCCGGAAGGTGATAATGAGGATAACAGCATCACGCGAGATGTGCATGGTTGGATTAGAAGTCACTCGATATATAGAGGTTAGCTAGAAGCTAAAAGCATTAGGAGGAAATCATATGGCAGATAAAACTCACAAAATACTTTTCATAGAAGACGACCCATTTATGGTCGATATGTACAGCCACGTCATCGAAAAGCACGGCTACAGCGTAGAAGCTGCCACTGATGGTAAGGAGGGCTTAAAGAAAGCCAAGACCGGTCAATATAATCTCATCTTGCTCGATATCATGATGCCTGAGATGTTGGGTATCGAAGTTTTAGAAAATCTAAGGAACGATCCTCATGCTGATTTAAGCAATACCAAGGTAGTAGTGCTGACCAATCTAGCTCAAGATGATGACTCTAGACGCGCTATGGAAGCACAAGCCGATGGTTATTTAATTAAAGCTGACGTGACACCTTCAAAATTGGTTAGTCTGATTGATCAGATACTGGGAAATTCGTAAGAATATTTTAGGCAGTAGTATTAAAGCAGGTTCCTACAAAAAACCCTTACCACCTAAGCCCCGTTCCTAAAACCTATCTAGCTCTAGATTGAGATTCAGTCTTCAGATACTGTTTCTCCAACTCCATTTGTCGTTGGTTAGCACCTTCAATAGCACGCTTTAGAATCTTCTTCTGCTTCTCAGATGAGTAGCTGAGGAAGTTCTCTCTAGCGCTATGCTGGCCACGGACTGTATTGGTAAATTTAATTAACAAATGATTCATATTAATCTTTCCAATTCATCTTTAGTATACGTTGGTTTACTATGGTGTTCAGTATTCGGCTCCCTCGCGTAATCGGTACTTAGTTAGCACTGGGCGTCCCTTATATATTCAGGATCTATATCTACCAAACTCATGACTGATTGTTGCCTCTATTTTTCTACGAAGAGAGCTAGATATTCGTCATAGCTAAATTCACGTCCGTATTTTGTGTCTTCATCAGCTTGAGCTAGTACTCCAATATCTGTAAATTTCTTAACCAAGGCGTTAGCAGCCGGTCTAGAAAGACCTGTTATTTTTTCTACTGTTGCTACGTCAACTATTGGCTGCCTGTATAGCCCCATGAGTAATTTCATGGCTGACTCGGACTGTCTTCCGCCTAAACTTTGGATTTTTACTCCATCACGCTCACGCAGCTTGACAACTTCTTTAGATACTATAGTTGCTTCCTTGGCCACAGTTTCAATTCCTTCCAAAAAGAATAGTAGCCACCCATTGATGTCACTTTCGTTGTGATAACCTGATAGTCTGTCGAAGTAAACATCTCTATATTTTTTAAAGTACTCAGAAATATATAAGATTGGATACTCTAAAACACCCGTACTACAAAGATGTAGCGTAATTAGTAGTCTACCGGTCCTGCCGTTACCGTCAAGGAAAGGGTGAATTGTTTCGAATTGAGCATGCATTAATGCAGCCTGCACTAACGGCGTATAGGGTTGCTCAGTATTGAGAAATGTATCGAAATCCTTTAAGCACCTGCTCAATTCTGTTGGAGGAGGTGGTACGAAATCTGAATTCTCAGGTTTAGTACCATTGATCCAGTTCTGTGAAGTTCTAATCTGACCAGGGGTTTTACCTATACCTTCAGCGGTTCCGGCCATCAGCTTGTTGTGAATCTCTTTTATCAACCTTGTTGACAAGGGTAAATCCTTCAGACGATCAAGACCATAATTCAGTGCAGATATATAGTGGGTAATATTTTCAACATCTTTTGGTACACCTTCCGTTATTTCTATGTCCGCCTTTAGGGAGTCGTGCATAGTAGCTTTAGTACCCTCAATATTGCTAGACAACGCCGCTTCTTTGCGGACATACATAAAGGTGAAAAAGTTAATATCAGGAATTAGCTGAGCCACTCCATCCAGTTTACTGAGTGCACGAGTCGCAGCATCATTAGCTAGAATAATATCTGGTGTTATCAATAGTGATTCTGAGGGTGGAAAATCAGCAGGAATGTAGGCCTTGTAGCCTTGTGGTTGTTTGACGAAATTTCCTAATTGCATACTTTACATCCATTCATATTTTGTTAAGTATAACACTTTTTACTTAACAAGTACAAATAGCTTGTTAGGTATAAACTAGATACTTTTTCAATATGTAATGTTACTATGGTGACCCCACGGGGAGTCGAACCCCGGTTTCCAGGATGAGAACCTGGTGTCCTAGGCCACTAGACGATGGGGCCAAATATGAAATACTTGAGAAAGATTTCAAACCTAGCAGTGTAACAGTATAAAACATATCAGGATTAACCGCTATATCTTAAGCCATATATAGGATATACTAAGTAGCATAAATAACCATAAGATGTATGCAAAATATCCCTGAGCAAATATATAGCAGGTTGCAAATCACCTACCTAATAGGTAGTGCAGCTATTATCGTATTATACCTAACTCTACTGCTGGGTCAGTTCTTAGGTCCTGGAGAGCTCCTGGGTACTTCACCGCTAAACCTAGGGATAGCTGTAGTGCATATGATCTACTTTGCCTTAATTAGACTATGGGTTAATGAAAAGTCTCAGGTGATAGCTACAGCCATAGATATGGGGCTATTTAGCCTCAATATCGCTATCTTAACACTTGCTACTGGTGGCTTTGCTTCGGCCTACTTTGCCTTTTGGCTGATGATCATCCTCTCATCTGCTGTCTTAGGATTAACTGCCTTGAGTATCTATATATCAATCACCGCCATTATGCTATTTATCAGTGCTCTTTTGAGTGATGATTCTTGGAGGTATCTACTCGATAACATTGTATTTCTTGTCGCTAGTGGAGTAGCTGGATATTTAGGTCTATGGCTATGGCGCAACCACCCCCAAGAGACAAGTGGTGATACTCAGGTCACTAAACTATCGCAAAAACTCCAGGTAGAGCAGACTAAATCAGATATCTTGCTGCGTAGTATCGGTGATGGGGTAGTAGTAATTGATTATGAAGGAGTCATCCAGCTATTTAATGGACCGGCCTGCATTATCTCAGGTTGGCCCCAAGAAGAAGCTATCGGCATCCACTATCAAAACGTCATCACTTTAGAGGATGAAGAGGGTAATAAGATTGATGAGGGTCATGACCCTTTCAAGCGAGCTATGAAGACTAAATCAAGCATTAGGAGCAATGATTTTATAATTTTGAATCGAGCTAAACGCAAAATCCACCTATCGATTGTGGCCTCGCCGATATTTTCTAAAGACAACCAAATAGCCGGTGCTATCGGTGTGTTTCGTGATATTAGCGATGAAAAAAGAACTGCTAGACAGCGAGATGAGTTTATCTCTACTGCATCACATGAGATGCGTACACCCGTGGCCGCAATTGAAGGCTTTTTATCTCTAGCCATGAATGAGCAGGTATCAAAGGTTGATGAAAATGCCCGCAACTATATCACTAAAGCCTATGAATCAACCAGACATCTAGGCAAACTCTTCCAAGACCTCCTATCAATCACCAAAGTCGAAGATGGTAGATTGGCCAACCATCCAGAACCGTTTGAGATGAGCAAGCTAGTCAACAACGTCATCGATGAACTAAGCTTTAAGGCCGAGGAGAAAAACCTAAGCCTCAAACTAAAAGCCTCAAACGACAAGACGGCAGTAGCCCATAACCAGGTCCTACCGTTATTCTTCGTTAATGCCGATCCTGAGAGAATTAGAGAAGTACTAACCAACCTAGTAGATAACGGTATAAAGTTCACACCTAAAGGTGAAGTTAGCGTCTCGATTACCGGAGATGATAAATACGTTACCGTTGGTGTCCACGATCAAGGCATCGGCATACCTGAAGATGAAGTCAAACACCTATTTCAAAAGTTCTACCGAGTCGATAGTACCGCTACTAGAGAGATTGGTGGTACCGGCCTAGGACTATACTTAGCTAGAACCATCATCGAGCTCTATCAAGGCCGTATTTGGGTAGAGAGCAGGGAAGGACAGGGTAGTCACTTCTTCTTTACTCTGCCTAGGCTCAATCAAGAGCAGGCTAATAAGATAAAGTCTCAGCTAGAGAGACGGGCTAAGGGTGAAGATGTACCGGCTGAACCTGGTGATATAGTTGCGCCAACAAGCACAAGTACAGTAGAATAAAAGCAATGACAAAAGTTTTACTAGTAGAAGACGATATAAACTTACGAGAAATCTATGCAGCTAGGCTAGGTGCTGAGAACTATGATATTGTTACTGCTTCAGATGGGGAAGAGGCTTTAACTAAGGCGGTGGCAGAAAAACCCAGCGTCATAGTCTTAGATGTGATGATGCCTAAAATCAGCGGTTTTGATGTACTGGATATCTTGCGTTCTACCCCCGAAACCAAAGACGCTAAAGTTATTATGCTATCGGCGCTATCACAAGAGACCGATAAAGATAGAGGCGAGAAATTAGGAGCTGATAAATATTTAGTTAAGTCACAGATCACTCTAGAAGATGTTGTTAGTACTGTCAAAGCTATGGTTGCTGAGGTATCAGGTAACGATGATACTCCAGCAGCTTCAGGTGCTACCCAAGCAGCTGAAGCAACAAATGATGGCACTGATTCGAATAATCCAACAGACACTAATACTCCTAATTCATATGCTAGTGGTGGCTATGGCGATGGTCCTGCGCAAAATAACGCTACTCAAATTCCAGATCAAACTCCTGGTCAAGATATTCAATCTCAAAACGGTATAGAGGAAGCTGTAACTAACCAAATCAATCAAGTAAATCCTGATTTAAATGCGCCCACTGAACAGAGCGATGATAATGTAGGGGATGATAATTCAGGATCGATGCCGACCAGGCTGACAGCTACTCCTGAAGAAATTGCTGAAATTGAGCAATTAGTCCAAAGCCAAAACTCCGATGATGGGGATGATAGCCAAGATGCAGAAACTCAGGCTAAAGACGATGAATCAGATAAAAAGAAGGCAAAGAAAGCCAAGAAGGCTAAAAAAGCTTCTAAGAAAAAATAGTTTTACTCCTTGAGAATCAATAAGTATATAGCCCAAAGCACCGGATTATCTAGACGCAAAGCCGATGAGTTAATAGCTGCCGGTAGAGTGCTAGTAAATAACCATCCGCCAACTGCGGGTCAAAGAGTAGGAGATGATGACATAATCATGCTGGATGGTGAGTTATTAAGACCCAACCCAACCACCACCATCGCCTTCCATAAGCCAAAAGGTGTAATCTGTAGCAAAGTCAGGCAAGATGATACTCCCACAATCTACGAGCTATTGCCCCAAGATCTAAAGCATCTCAAAACTGTTGGTAGATTAGATAAAGACTCTAGGGGACTAATCCTATTAACAAATGATGGGGAGCTAGCACAGAAACTAACTCATCCTAAGTACAGTAAAGATAAAGTCTATGAAGTTACTCTAAATAGACCTTTGAGTAGCGAGGACCAAAAAAGAATAGAAGACGGTATCGAGCTAGAAGGATATACGAGTAAACTAAAACTTAGACACCTTCGGGGTAATATATGGCAGGTGGTTATGAGTGAGGGGCGAAACCGCCAGATACGTAAAACTTTTGAAGCTTTGGATTATGAGATAGTAGATCTACTGAGAACACAGTTTGGTGAATATGTTTTAGGTGATATGCAAGAAGCTAAATACAAAAAGGCATAGTTTAGATAGATAATGCTACTATGTATTAGTAATGAAGCAAGATAATCTACCCATAATCGCCATCATCGGACGGACCAACGTCGGCAAATCTAGCCTATTTAATCGACTGCTAGGTGAACGTAAGGCCGTAGTATCTGACATGCCTGGAACAACTAGGGATAGGGTCCAAGGTGTTACTAGGTGGAACGGCAAAAGCTTTTGGCTCATAGATACTGCTGGGTTTGAGAGGGCAGACAATGAACTAGAAATCTCGATGCAAGCCCAGCTAAAAGCAGCTATAGATGTAGCCGATGTAATTATGATCGTAATCGATAGCAGTACTATATTAAGTGACGAAGATAGCCGCATCATCAAAGATGCCTACAAATCATCTAAACCCTTAGTAGTAGCTGCTAATAAGTCGGACCGTAAAAATACTCAAGTAGAGCTAGATAAACTGCCTGCGAAACATATTGTGCCGGTATCGGCTATACACGGCACCGGTAGCGGTGACCTACTAGATGTATTGGTAGAGTTAATACCCGATCAAACTACGTCAGAAACGAAACATATCGATACTGTAGCACTACTTGGTAGGCCCAACGTCGGCAAAAGCAGTCTATTAAACGTCCTAGCTGGTGAGGAGCGAGCTATAGTGAGCGATCAAGCCGGCACCACTAGAGACGCTAGCGATGTCATCATCACTCATAAAGACAAGCAGTGGCGCTTGTATGATACAGCTGGGCTGAGAAGGACCGCTAAACGCTCTGATGATATAGAAAGGTTTAGTGCTCTTAGAACCCTGCGCGCTATTAACGATAGTGACGTTTGCATATTAGTTATTGATGCTGAGGAACCGGCTGTAGCAGGAGACCAGCGTATTGCCGGTATGATCCGTGAATCCGGTAAAGGCATCTTGATCGCTGCAAATAAATGGGACTTAACTAGTCGAGATGAGGAGGCGACTAGACGTATCGCCGCCGCTATAAGGCACCAGTTTCAATTTATCTGGTGGGCACCACTACTGATGACGTCAGCTACCACTAAACACAACGTCTTTAAGATGTTAGATATAGCTGGTGAAGTGCAACAAAATAGACAAAAGAAACTCACCACCAGACAGCTTAATAAAGCACTAGAAGAAGCCACCGGCGCTCATCCGCCGGCAGGGCTTAAAAACAAGCATCCGAAACTACGCTACATCACTCAAACTGAAGTCAATCCTCCGACCTTTACAGTCTTCGGCAAAGACACTCCGTATCTACACTGGTCGTATAAGCGCTACCTAGAATCTAGACTTAGAGAAGAGTATGATTTTGCTGGAACCCCACTGAGATTTAAGTGGCGAGAAAACCTGCCAAAGGATAAATCGCAATGAAGTTAGTCATAGGTTTAGGTAATATCGGCAAAAACTACCAAAAAAACCGGCATAACATCGGCTTTATGGCGCTAGATAGTTTTGCCAAAAGCCAAGACGTCGATTTCAAAACTGATACTAAAATGCAGGCAGAAATCTGTAAGGTTGGTGGTATTTTAATAGCTAAGCCCACTACCATGATGAATAGCAGTGGACAGGCTGTGCGAGCTATAACAGACTACTACAAGATCGAGTCTGAGGATGTATTAATAGTCTATGACGAAATAGATCTACCCTTTGAAACTATTAGAGTTAGAGGAGAAGGTGGTAGCGGTGGCCATAACGGCATCAAATCAATCATTGCTCATCTAAACACCGACCAGTTCAAACGTATACGTATCGGTATTAGAAATGAAAAAACCGATAAGAAATCGGCATCTAAGTTTGTTTTGAGTAACTTCTCACGCAAAGAAGCTAAGCAAATAGATAAGATACTAGCTAAAACAGACGAATTGATAGCTGCTTTTATAAAGTTTGATGAACTACCGGAAGAAACCTATAAAATAAACTAAGTTCTTGAGATATACGATAGCTATAGCTTGCGCTGTGGTGATAAAAAAGCCTCTAAAAAGATAAGTGAGGCCACAGATACTTAGGGTGGGGGTATAAGTATCTAGCGACCTCACGTATCCCTTCGATGATACTAGAATTATAGCAGCGACACCCGCTATAAGTAAAATATATCGAAGAGAAACGACAATGCCCAAAAGCTAGGACAAGTAGGAACGAATGTAATTGGAGGGCAAACATTTTTTGTTCCTAAAAAGTATGTCTTAGACTGACTTTGGGCAGTGCCAGTGCAAACAAACGAAACCGATTGGGAGTTGACCAATAGAATCGTTGTTGTAGATATATTATTAACATAAGTTGGTATATATGTCAACACTATTTCATAAAATTAACTATAGATTTGGCGTGATTTTACTAATGTCGGCTTTATGCTTTATCATATAGCACCATATGGATATTAAAGAGGTAGGACTACCTGATAAGCAATACCCTCCGCAGCTTAGAGAGATAGCTTATCCGCCCAAACAACTATACCTAAGAGGTAATTTAAATAACGATATACCGATGCTGGCAGTTGTAGGTAGTCGCAACAACAGCAGCTACGGCGAAGCTATAACTAAGAGTCTTTGTAGTGATTTGATAAAGGCTGGCTTTGGCATAGTCAGTGGCTTAGCTTACGGCATAGACTCTATAGCTCACAAAACAGCTTTAGATCAAGGTGGCTATACAGTAGCCGTTATGGCCGGAGGCTTACACGATATCTACCCTAGAGGCAGGAAAGGCTTAGGAGAAGACATAGTAAAGCAGTCAGGAGCTTTAGTCAGTGAATATCCGAGTGGCACCGAGCCCAAGAGACAGTACTTTGCTATTAGAAACCGTATCATTTCAGGTCTATCTATAGGTGTAATCGTTATAGAGGCAGCCGAAAGTAGTGGATCGCTTATTACTGCTAAGTTTGCGCTGGAGCAAAACCGCCAAGTCATGGCTGTGCCGGGAAATAGTAATAGTGAACTATCTCAAGGCACTAATGAGCTCATCCGCCAAGGGGCCGGATTGGTTACTAATATCGAAGATGTACTAGAGATACTGGAGTTTAACTAGGACGATATGGTCTGGGAGCTAAGTGGATGTTATACTTATCACTAGGAATTTAAGCATAAAAGGATTTAGCTATGGAAAGTGAAAACATGCCTCCAACTGGACAGATTAGCCCTAAGAATAAGACGGGGAAAACTAAAAAGATCGTAATATCTACAGTCGTGATCCTGCTACTAATTACTCTGGGATTCTTTGGGTGGCAATATCTAAGTGATAGCGAGACTTCATGGCTTAGCATAGGAGATCAAACCAGTGACAATGCTGAAGCTGAGGAAGAGATCATAGAGTTTGATGATGGTACTACGGAGCGAATGACTCAAGGTTTAGCAGATGATTTTCCTAGCCAGATACCGATATTTGAGCCATCTACAGCTATCGATACTGCAAGGATAGATTACAACGAGTCGGTTGACCTTCCTAGCCCATATTGGGACGCGGCATTTACTACTGCAAGCAGCTCTTCGGAAGTAGATGAGTTCTACAGACAGGCTTTAGAGACTAATGATTGGGAGGTGCTGGAGGTAATTGAACTAGACGATGTTATAGATATATCTGCATACAACTCTAGGGCAAAATTACGGGTAGGAGTATTAATTGAGATTGAGAAGACAGATAACGTTACTTCTTTTACTATCAGTACCTGGGGAGAGGAAGCTACCTAAGAAGAAGTTATTAGGTTGTTTCTTTTGGTTTTAACTCAATCTTCATCTATTGACTTTTCTCTAATTTACATTTGTAATAAGTTACTATGACTTACGAATCAAACAGCCAGCAATCAGGTGAACCTCATCCTGAAGACATTATCGCCGATATAGAGGATGATATCGAAACCAATAATGGTGATGTGCGAGATTACCTTGCCTGGTTACATAAAGAATACGGCAGCTATAATATGACAGAGACTGCTGATTTTATGGCAGAAATAATTAGACCTAGAGACCAATCAACCCTAGAGCCTATGGATGAAGGTCAGGTTGAATATACCTTTTTAGCCGGTAGCCTCATAGGCATGAAAGTTGCTCATAAACTATTAGGTATAGATTTCGATAATAGAATGTCTAAACAGCTCGAAATAACTAGCTATGATGAAGATCAAGACGACGACGAGACGGAGTATACAGATGAGACAGAAAAATCTATAGCACTACTTAATGCATTTGTCGAAAACATGGTAGCTGCATGCGAAGAGGGCCTAGCTAGAGCTGATGCTTACGAGCAGTTGATTGAAGACCTTGAAGAAAAGTTGTGTAGTGATGTTAAGTGGGCGATATATATTAGGCGAGGCTTTGGCTTTATCATGTATCACGCCTATAAAGTCTTGGATGATGAAAGAGACAGAATAAGAGCTATAAGAAGAGCTATAAGAAGAGCTGAGATCGAAAAGAAAGTAGCTGAGCTATTACCAAGTAACGAAGAGTTTGATGAAAGACTGCAAGAGCTGATCGAATCTCAAAGCTAGAGTAAGTGCTAACAGAAACATCCTAAATAAGCTAACTTTTTGCTACAATTAATGCATAAGTGTTTTACTTTAGTTAAAAAGTAACTACTAATTAACAAAAAAGAAAGAGTTAAGTGCTTTTATGCCGCTCAGTAGCCAAGAAAATTCATCCTCACAAACTAAAAACAAGTTGGGTCTTTGGCACACTAAAGATGCTGAAAAAGTAGTTATAGACTTAGGTTCAAATAGCGAAAAGGGCTTATCAAATCAAGAGGTTAAACTCAGGCTAGATCATTACGGACCCAACAAGCTACCCGAAGCCAAACCAGACACCTTATTTAAAATATTCTTTAGGCAGTTTAAAAGTCCGCTAATATACCTACTACTAGCAGCCGGTGTAGTGGTGATGTTGCTGAATGAGTGGATAGATGCCGGTATCATCTTCTTTGTTTTGTTATTTAATGCTGTGGCTGGGACCATACAGGCCGGTAGAGCCCAAAATACCCTGCAAGCTTTGAAGCAATTCGCCAAAACCCAAGCTACCGTCATTAGAGAGGGTAAAGAGGCGGTTATCACCGATGAAGAGGTCGCGCCAGGAGATATCATCTTGCTACAAGAAGGTGAGAAGATCCCTGCTGATGCCCGTATACTGTTTTCCCATAACCTACGGGTTAGCGAAGCTGCTCTAACCGGTGAGTCAGATCCGATCACTAAGTTTGCTGACTCTATAGATAACTCTAAAGCCAATACCGCCGATCAAAAAAACATGGTCTTTAAAGGCTCACATGTAGTGGCCGGTACCGGCAAGGCAGTGGTAGTAGCTACCGGGCTCGATACCGTTATAGGTAAGATATCGCAAGAAATGACAGAGATAGAGAGTGAAGTGCCCCTTCAGAGTGACATCAAATATCTATCACGCATCATTATCGCTATCGTCTTGGCTTTAAGCGCCATCATCTTCTCTTTGGGCTTTTTCGTGGGCCACTTCGATATTAATGAAATATTTATGCTAGCAGTAGCTGTAATAGTGTCTGCTATACCGGAGGGTCTACCGATAGTTATGACCTTGTTATTAGCAACTGGCGTGTGGCGCATGAGTAAACGCAATGTTTTGGTCAAACGTTTGCAGGCCGTTGAGGCTTTAGGAGAAGCTCAAGTTATAGCTGTAGATAAGACCGGCACTATTACCCGTAACGAGCTAATAGTTGAGAAAGTCTATACCAACTTCACTCAATTTCAAGTCAGTGGTAGTGGTTACGAGCTAGATGGTGAGGTCTCTTTGAATGGAGAGGCTGTAAGTATTGATCAGCATCCAGAGATTAAAGCCCTAGCTCAAATAGGTGGATTCTGCTCTAACGCTAGATTATCGTTTGATGAGGAAAAGCAGACTTGGAAAGTAGCTGGAGACCCAACCGAAGCAGCTATGGAGGTACTAGCTGAGAAGATTGGCTTCTCTAAATATGACTTGCACGAAAAATACCCCCAAATAGATGAGATACCTTTCGATTCACAGCTTAAATATCATGCCGTTATCCATAATGTGAATAACTCTCAGTTCCTAGCAGTAGCTGGAGCTCCAGAGGTAATTTTAGATCTTTGCTCACAAGTTAGCGAGAACGACAAATTACGGCCCATCACCGAAGAAGACAAGCAAAAGATTACTGAAGAGTTTTCTGAAATGAGCTCCCAGGCTTTACGTGTTATAGCTTTGGCTAAGAAACAGACCGTTATAGATAAATTAGGAGTCGAAGATATATCAGAGCTAACCTTTGTCGGCTTATTAGGCATGAAAGACGATATACGCCAGGAGGTTGCTGCTGCCATGATCGATGCTAGAGATGCCGGTATTAAGGTGGTTATGATTACTGGCGATCACAAGATTACTGCAGAGGCTATCGCTAAAGAGGCCGGTATATTCCATGAAGGAGATGAGATTCTAACCGATGATCAGATCGAAAGCCTCACTGATGAGCAGCTGGCTGAAAAGCTAAATAAAGTCAGCGTTTTTGCTCGTATTACCCCTGAGCATAAATTCCGAATTGTTTCAGCCTATAAATTAAGAGGGGAGATAGTAGCTATGACTGGCGATGGGGTGAACGACGCTCTATCTCTAGTTAGTGCCGATTTAGGTGTAGCTATGGGTAGAAGCGGTACTGAAGTAGCTAAAGAGGCTTCGGACTTAATACTGCTGGATGATAATTTCGGTAGTATCGTCTCGGCTGTAGAAGAAGGCCGCAGTATCTACAAAAACATTAAGAAAGTACTACTATACCTATTTTCAACCTCCCTAGGAGAGTTGATGGTTATAATCGCAGCTATCTTACTAGGCTATCCATTGCCGGTCTTAGCAGCTCAACTATTGTGGTTGAATTTAGTAACTGATGGATTTTTGGACGCCGCACTAGCTATGGAGAAAAAAGAGCCGGGTCTACTTAAAGAGAAATTTGTTAAGCCCAAGAAATGGATTATCGATGGCTGGATGACGCAAAGGATGCTACTGATGTCATCCACTATGGCTATAACTACCCTGATAATATTCAGCAACTATGTGGATGGTGATTACGTCAAGGCTACCACCGTAGCGCTAACAACTATGGTGGTTTTCCAGTGGTATAAAGCAATCATATGTAGGTCTGAGTACAAATCGATATTTAGCATCAACCCTTTTGGCAATAAGTACATAGTAGCAGCTCTAGCAGTAGTAATCTCTCTGCATATAGCCGCTCTTTATACATCAGCCGGGCAGTTCTTATTGCGCGTCACCCCATTAAGCCTATCGGAGTGGGGTATCATCCTGCTCGCCGCCTTATCGACAGTAGTAGTTGATGAGTTACGTAAATGGATATATCGTCGCTTCCAGGCTCCTAAAAAACTAGCTCAAACAGCTATCTAGGTATTATTTACTTTTAAAATCTTCGCTTTTTGTGTCCTTTATATTTATAGACAGTAGCCCCTATAGTAGCTACCCCAAGCGCACTAGCTAAAGTAGCAATAACCACTTTTCTACTAACCTCAACTCTTCTTTTTAAAATCGGGTCTTTATCCGGATCATAGCCAGGCGGTATATCACCCGTACCGGCTATATGGACTGTTAAAGCAATAGCTTGATCTACTAAGTATCTATACTCATCTTCACCTAATTTACCAATCAAAGATTGTTCTAGTCTATGCAAATCCTCAGAACTTAGAGAGTTTATATCTACGCCTAAGTCTACTTCCTCTAGCCCTGCATCGGTATTATCTTGTGGTTCCTGCTCTATCATAGATTTTTAGTTTAGTATAAACAGACACACAAAGCCATTTATATTACCGTCTAAGTGCTTGATTTCTATATTAATATATTGCAAAATATCATCTGTTATCGCAACTCGGTGATAGCGGGAGAAAAGAAGGCAGAATATGCCCAAAGCACTTATCAGCAAGGACGTTGCCGAAGATCTCGAGGCAGTTGACCTGCTCAAGATACGGCTGGGATGGGATCTCCTCCATCCAATCGTCTTCACACAAGACCTTCGGGTCACGACCAACAGGATTTCCTGTTGCGCCCATGAAGATGGCTTCTACCAGGACTGCTTGAAGGTCTTGAAGAAGTCCACATACGTGGGCGATGGGGCTGCTCGAGTTCTTCATGAAATCGAGGCAACCTGCATCCCTCAGGGTTGGGTCAAGGTCCTCTCGAACCACCCCTTCCTGCGCTTCCTGATGGATCAGACCAAGGGGCCGATCCTGCAGTGGGTGCCTGATCAGAGCAGGTGGGAGCCTGTGGAACTGAGGGTTTCAATACCCTGATGAGTGGTCACTAGGTGGGGCGGTTGCGTTCAAGTATGCTCAAGCGGGGGCAACCTTGCAGAGACCCTTGAACGCATCGCCCCACCTGACTAAACTTTATTTGTTAGTAACTGATTTATTAATTGCTAGATGTTAAAATAAGATAATGGCAAACAGTAAATATGTACTCAAACAAGGTAAGTGGAGTAAGGTTACGTTAAATAGGCGTAAACTAACTCAACAAGGTGAGATTGCAGCAACTAGCCAAGGCTCTGAAGGCACTAATTCTAAATGGACCAAGCAGGGCAAATTACAGATTAAATCAAAGAGGTAGATTTAAAGAATAGAATTGATATAGAGCTAGCTTAGTTAGACTCTAGTTCCTGCAAGAGCTGCTCTAACTCCTCTTCGCTCATCTGCTGGTCAAATCCATCTGCATCTTCATCAAAATCGCTGGAAGGCATTTGTTGCTCAAACATGCTCTGAAAATCCACAAACTCTACGTCTGATGGTAGATCGAAAAGACTAGCTGAAGCACCTCTGCTACAATCAAACTCGCCGCGATCAAAGTCATCCCTAAATTCATCCTCGTCCTCATAGTTTTCAAACACTAGACTACCGCTATCTTCTTCAGCACCCAAACTACTCATAATTCCCTGAGGTTCACCATCAGCCCAGACATACATACTATCTTCTTTAAGTAGCATGTAGGTCGGCACTTCAGCTGTCTCAGCCTCTACATCTTCTTCCATTACTCCGTAAGACACACCATCAACTCTAACATCGCCATTACGAATATACATTGTGGCCGTCTCACCAGTATGCTCATCGACAAAATCACAAGTTATCGAACCTCTACTCTCTAGAGCTCTACGCGCTAAGGTGGCATCATCACCTACTGGCATGAAGTAATAGACGGCTGCACCAACCGCCAATACAGCTACAGCTGCTATAGCTATTAAAATATTTTTGTTCATAAACTAGTTACTCCTTTTTATCCTCTGTGGGGGATCTTAGGTTTTATTGTGGTATTTATATGGGTCATTGTAACATAACTACTATAGTCACTGGCTATTGACGAGGATTTATTTGTTGGTCTATAGTAGTCGACACATTTTAAGATACCCATTTAAACCTTGGGTTGTATATTAGAGAGGATGTTACTTATGAATAAGCATGAGCAAGCAACACAAACCTGTGAACTAGATAGCTATTTGCGCATGAGTGAAGGCGCTGTAGCTGCTGAAATAGCCCAGCTAGAAGAAAGTGGAGATGACCAGATAGAGTTTTATCTATCGCACCGACTAGAAGAAGTTATGGAAGTCGTAGCTGATGAAGATAAAAAGGTAGAAGTAGAGATGACCGACAGTCAAGATGTTTTGGGCGGATCTCTTAGTAGTCTACCTGGTATTAGACTAGATGATTTAAAGTGGGGCACCTACTATGATGCAGACCAGTTAGCAAGGGAGGGTATTATAGTAGTATTTACTTCAACCGAATATGATCAAACTAGTCAAGAACGCAAGAAAGTAGCCGTACCACTATCTAGAATTGAAAGCATAGTACCTGTACATGAACCTGAAGTTTAAGCTAGATAATTAAACACAATTTAATATCTTTAAGTATATTTAAGCACCACTCTTTTTAGTTAAATGCTATGATGTTAGTAGTCAGTAGCTTAATTTTTAGAGGAACCTCACAACTTGGCACGCGTATACATACTCATACTAGTTTTAGGCCTAATATCAGGTATCGCCCTTCAGTCTGTTGATGAGGATATTAATCCCTTTAGTTATCTAAACCGCAAAAGAAGACGCAAGAGAGAAAAGCATATGTTAAAAGTTTTAGATATGCTAAAAAACAACCGGATCATTGCTGGACCAGGTGAGATATCAGAAAAACTCAAAGTATCGGAAAAACAGGCTAGACGCTACCTAGATAAGCTGGAAATTAGAGGATTGATCGATAGACATGATGATAGGGCTAGAGTCTATTACACCCTAAATAAGAGTTAGTTGAATTATAGTTAGTTAAAACTCTAAATCAGTTTGGAATATTGTTATTCATCACCTTCAAAGCCGCATTCAATAACGACTCTACCAAATAGATAGTATTGTTTTCTTTGTTCTACACCCGAGCACTTACCTAACAGTACCTCATCTATAAAGGCTTCTGCCTGAACCCCTTGAGACTCTTGGTCGAGTCTGCGACTTAAACCCCGACGATAGTTAGGTGTTGAAGAAATATTCTCAGGTGGATCCAATCTGGCATCTAGATAACCTCTAGCTACTCCTTCAAGTTCACCCAAAGCACCTAAAATATCCTCAACAGAGCCATGCGCTTGCGCTTCTAGGCTATTAAAGCTTTGCATATCAAGAGCTAGAGCTCGATCATTAATAGCTGAAGCCAGCTTTGGGCAACCCAAGCAATCTCTTGGAACACTCCAGTAGACATCACTCATGTACCCTGTGCCGTCTGGCCGACTTTCTGACATATCTATATAGATACAGCACCTTATCCATACTGTAAAGCACAGCTGTTTTAATAAAATACTATTTGAGTTGAGAAATTCCCGCTAACTATGTAGCATAATAACTATGGATATAGATAGTCGCTGGTCAGAAGTAGATGGTAGCTTGCAAGCCACAATCGATACTATGGATTTTATGGCTGCAGTTACTTTAGTATGTGAAATTGCCGCACTAGCAGAAGAACAGAACCATCACCCCGATATATCGATCCATGATTATTCCAAAGTCACTATCAATCTCACTAGCCATGAAGAAGGTGAGATTACCGATCAAGACTACGAACTAGCTCAAGGTATAGATAAACTATTAGAAGACCTATAAAGAAAAACTCCCCGAATCCTTAAAATACCTAATGTAACCTAGTTGATAACTAGATAAAGGTAAATAAGAATCCGGGGATTAGACGTAGATGGGAGAGGTTCACAACAGCTGAGCATTTTTGCACTTGATGATCTGTACAGTTTTGGGCTTTACGGCCAAACGCTTCCACCAAGCAACAGGCAGATGAGACCTGAGTTTCGCCGACAACTGCCGTCCAATCTCTTCCTCGACACGCACGTCCTGGAAGTTGAGATACTTCTTGGCCGCATCGTCCGGCACGATGATAGTAGCATCCCTTCTGCCTACCCCAGAGACCTGCACATCAACAAGAAAACCGAGCAGGACATCTGACTCCTGATCCGGCGTCTGGTACCTACGGTTGTAAAGGTAGATCTGCAAGGACTGAAAAGCCCTCGACAGAACCACCGCCGCCAATACTGCCATCACGATTGCAATAATGGTGTTCATTTCTCACTCCCTTGATTGAAAAGTTCTCCCACAACTAACAATAATTGTGCAACGTGTATCGGTTTTGGTCAAGTATTAGTTAGGTACGAACAGACGTATACGCTTACCGTTAGTAATAGCGGACTGCCACTGACGCAATATGGAAGGGGGTAGATAAAAAGTTACTTCCATGCGGCCGTCCATTAGCTGACGAGTCCCGGTAGGGTAGTATCTACCTTTCTTGCGGCCAAAAAGTTTTGGCTTAGCTGAAGTGGAGCTGAGCATAACATCATGGTATTTTTGATTGGTTGATAGTAGTTGTTGAGACATAAGGTAAACCTCCTTGTTTAATTAATAATTGTTTATATTTATTATATACGAACACAATACGAACACACAAGTACTTTTTTGCATTTTACTGCCTCTACCTCTACTCTTAAATAAGTAATGTTGAGTAAATACCTATCCAAATCCAACTTCATGCACTGGCTAATTCATCCAGGCTATTTATGGCTAGAGAAGTTCGATAAGAAGAAACTACCACCGATAACCACGTCCGATCAATTTATGTTCGATAAAGGGCATGCTTTTGAAGCCCAAGCTCGTAAATTGTTCCCGAGCGCTAAATTAGTTGATGCTAAACCTTGGGAGTTTGACCTGCTAGTTAATCAAACTAAAAGACTAATGGAAGATGAGAGTGTTGAAACAATCTTTCAAGCCACCGCATTTACGGATAGAGGGTTACTAGTTAAAAGTGACGTCTTAAAACGTAGCGGCAAGACTTGGGACCTATATGAAGTAAAGAGCTCAACTAGCGTGAAGGATGATCATCTATCGGATCTGGCTTTTCAGGCCGTAGCCTGGGAGGAGATGGGGGTCAAGGTAGGTGATATCTATCTACTTTATGTTAATAAAGAGTACAAACGAGGAGAGAATATCGAACCAGAGCTACTAGTCAGTCAAAAAAAGATCACCTACAAAGTCAAACAGAGAATACCTGAAGTAGAGCAGCAAATACCCAAAGCCTTAAAGGTATTAGATCAAAAAACCTGCCCAGATTTAGGCCTAGAATATGCCGGTAACTTAGGTATTTGGTTGCCGATGTATTTACACTTAAACCCAGAGCTACCACCGGAACATATATACAAGCTAGCTCAGTTAAAACCTGAAGATGTAAAGCTGCTACATGCTGGTGGAGTAGATAGCTTAAAGCAAGTAAATGATCTAGAGGGTTTTAATGCTCGTCAACAAAGCCAGATTAAAGCTTGGCAAGAAACACCGCCTATTGAACTTGAGAAGATTGAGAAGTTTTTAAATAAGCTAGAGTTTCCGTTGTGGTTTTTAGACTATGAGACTGTCTCACATTCCGTACCGATCTATCCTGGCACCGGCGCCTATCAAGAGATTCCTTTCCAGTACTCCTTGCATGTACTCGATAGCCCTGGGGGTGAGTTGCAGCATTTTGAATACCTAGATAGAGGAGATGATAACCCTACACCGAGACTACTTGAGAGATTGCATCAAGACTTAGGAGGTGAGGGAAGTATCTTGGTCTGGTATCAGGCTTTTGAGATGGGTAGAAACAGCGATATGGGCGAGTTGGTACCGGAATATAAGAGTTGGATGAAACAAGTCAATAAGCGAATTGTTGATTTGATGATACCTTTTTCTAAGGGCTGGTATATCGACAAGAGCTTTGCCGGTAGTGCTAGTATCAAAAAGGTCTTGCCAGCCATCGCACCAGAGCTAAGTTACCGAGATTTAGATATAGCCGACGGCATGAGCGCACAAAGTTCTTGGTACAAAGCAGCTATTGAAAAAGCACCAGATAAAGACAAGATATTTGATGATCTAGTAAAGTATTGCGCCCTTGATACTTTGGCTATGGTCGAGATATATCGATTTTTAGTTGAGTTGGTAGAAAAGGGTCAAAACAATGAAGATATCAAAAAAGATAGTGATGATACTGGAGGTTTTAACAACCGACCCTCTCAGACTAGTTTGTTCTAAAATCAAAAACCAAACCTTTACATCAAAACTCAACTCGTGTACATATTAAGGATGTTTGCATTTTGCCAGGATTAATATAAGTTATATAAAGCTAAGCATAAAAATTAAAGGATTAAAGATTTGAGCAAAAACCTAGTCATAGTTGAATCCCCAGCCAAAGCTAAAACTATTGAAAAGTTTTTGGGCAGCGACTACCATGTGGCATCTAGCTATGGACACGTAAGGGATCTACCTAGTAAAAATATGGGGATAGATATCGATAATAACTTCGAGCCTAACTATGAAGTTAATGAGGATAAGAAAAAGCAGGTTACTAAACTCAAGAAACTAGTCAGTGAAGCAGAAACTGTTTGGCTAGCTACCGATGAAGACCGCGAAGGAGAGGCGATTGCCTGGCACTTACATGCAGCACTTGATTTAGATAAGAAGCAAGTTAAACGTATCGCTTTTCACGAGATTACCAAAGAAGCTGTTACCGGTGCCATAAAAACTCCTAGAGAGATCGATAAGAATCTAGTCGATGCCCAACAAGCTAGAAGGGTGCTGGATAGATTGGTCGGATATGAAATATCACCGGTCTTGTGGAAAAAGGTCAAGCCGGGCTTAAGCGCCGGGCGTGTGCAGTCAGTAGCTATGCGCCTAATAGTTGAGCGCGAACAAGAGATTAAAGACTATACCCCAGAACACCGCTTTAAAGTAACAGCTACGTTCAAAACTGCGTCTGGTGAAGAACTACCTGCCAAACTCGCGGGCTATATAGATGAGCATGCGGAGGCCAAGAAATTCCTAGAACAAGCTATCGATGCTAGTTTCAAAGTTGATGAGATCGATACTAAGCCAACTCACCGCAACCCAGGCCCACCATTTACTACTTCAACACTGCAGCAAGCTGCAGCCCGCAAACTAGGCTATAGCGTTAGACAGACTATGACACTAGCTCAAAGACTGTATGAGTCAGGACACATTACCTATATGCGTACAGACTCTGTAAATTTAGCTAGTAGTGCCAAAACTCAGATTACTGAAGTTATTAAAAGTCAGTATGGCGAGGAGTATTACCAGGCTAGAGATTTTAAATCAAAGGCCGGAGCTCAAGAAGCCCATGAGGCTATTAGGCCAACGAACTTACAGCTAGAATCGGCCGGAGATGATGAGCAGCAGCAAAAACTATATAGCCTAATTAGGAACAAGACTCTAGCCTCACAGATGACACCGGCCACTTTAGAGAAGACCGAAATACATATTGCTAGTAGTAACCATGAAGAGATGTTAGTAGCTAAAGGCGAGGTTATTAAATTCCCTGGGTTCTTAAAGGTCTACCAAGACAGCAAGATGGAGGACGTATTACTACCGCAAGTTACTTTAGGTGATTCACTAGAATTAATTACTCTAGAAGCTAGAGAATCGATTAAGCGAGGTCCAGCTAGATATAATGAAGCTGCTTTGGTCCGTAAATTAGAGGAGATGGGTATCGGTAGACCCTCAACTTACGCACCGACTATCCATACCATCCAGGATAGGGGGTATGTTGAGCGCGGTGATGTTGAAGGTGTCGAAAAAGAAATCACTATCATCAAACTAGAAAATAATCGCTTGCAAGAAGAAACCGAAACAATCGAATATGGCCGAGATCGCAATAAGCTACTGCCGACCCAGATAGCTATACTTGTCAACGACTTTTTAAGCAAACACTTTACCCATATCGTTGATTACGACTTCACTAAAGAAGCTGAAGAAGAGTTCGACCTAATAGCTCAGGGTAAAGAAAAGTGGAACCGCATGATAGCCGATTGGTACAAGCCATTTCATAAATTGGTTGAAGAAGCTGAAGATGTATCCCGTGAAGAAGCTAGCGGTGCTAGGGAAGTAGGTATAGACCCTAAAAGTAATAAACCCATCATTGCGCGCATGGGTAGATATGGCCCGATGTTGCAGCTAGGTCATGCCGATAAAGATGGTGAGAAACCTAAATTCGCTCCCATACCAAAGAATAAACGCATAGAAGATATCACTCTAGAAGAAGCCTTGGAGTTATTCGAACTACCGCGAACGGTAGGTAAGACCGATGATGGTCAAGAGATCACTGCCAATTTCGGTCGTTTCGGACCCTACGTTAAAGCCGGCTCTACCTATGCTCCTATACCTAATACTCACGGCCCGCTGACCGTGACCGAAGATGTAGCTAAGTTAGCTATAGCTGAGAAGATTGAGAAAGTAAAAAACCAACAAATCGCTGTTTTTGGAGATATCAAAGTCCTCAATGGTCGCTTCGGACCCTACGTTACTAATGGTAAGAAAAACGTCAGTGTACCTAAAGATGTCGATCCTGAAACTATCGATGAAGACAAGGCTAAAGACATGATTGCTAAGGCGCCTGATAAGAAAAAACGTGGCAAGAAAAAATAGATATAGATAACATTTATTGATAAATTTCAATTGACACCGAATACTCCTTGTTTTATAATCAAAGAAAGCTAAAAAGTGAAAGGTGCCGGATGGAAACTACTGCCAAGCCAAGCTTAGACATTGCTCAAATAGTTAATGATTTTCTAGATACTATAGATAAAGACCGAGAAAGAGAAATCATCACTAGACGCTTTGGACTGCAAGATAGAAAAGAAACATTGGAAGAAATCGGCAAGCTGCTTGGAATTACTCGCGAACGTGTACGTCAGATAGAAAAACAGACTCTGACCAAACTGCAGCAGATGGAACATAACCACAAAGAATCATTGAAGGAGCACTTCTTGGGCGCTCTAGAGTCTTTAGGCCGCATTGTACCCCTGCATGAAGTTAGTACTCACTCCGGCACAGAAGAACATGCTCACGTCAATTTCTTGGCCCATCTCATACCAGAGATTGTGATCATTAACGAAAATGACGACTTCCACCATGCTCTCGCCTTAAAAGATCACCACGGAGATCACAAAACCACTAAAACCTTACATGACGAAGTGGTGAAAACAATTCGTACTTTAGGCAAACCCGTATCACTTAGTGATATACACCAGAACATTAACGGTAAATTAGAAGAGCACCACTTACATGGACTGATTAGATCTAGTAAGCATATCGCTACTTTGGATGATAAGTGGGGTCTAGTTTCTTGGCCGCAAGTTAATCCCAAAAGCATTAGAGATAAGATCTACATCGTCTTAAGTCGCGAAAAAGAGCCGATGCATTTTAACGAGATTGCTGAGCATATCAAGAATTCAGATTTTCACCGCAAAGACGTTACTACTCAAGCTATACATAACGAGCTAATTAAAGACTCTCGTTTCGTACTAGTCGGTAGAGGTATTTATGCTCTTAATGAGTGGGGCTTTTCTCAAGGCACAGTATCGGACGTAATTGAGGCTATCCTTAAAGATGAGTCACCCCTTCACCGAGATGAAATTGTTAAAAGAGTCTTAAAACAAAGACAGGTCAAACCAACTACTGTAGTTTTGAACTTGCAGAGCAAGGATAAGTTTAAGCGCGTATCTAAAGCTACTTATGCCTTAGCTGAGGGGTAAAGCTAAAAATATGCCAAGGTCTCTTTTCGAGGCTCCCCCTCCACCCATATTAAGCCCAGAAGCTCCAAAGCAAGATGATCTATATATCGCTGCCTCTATTGATTGCTTTGGTAGCCATTTACGAGGAGAAGTCGATACAAATATTGATGCTGTGGTTAAGTATCTCAACAACTTAACGGTTCATCACAGAAATAAGCTAGTATACCTAGATAGAGAAGTTGTACTTGATCAGGATCAAGATATAACTAAACTACAGGAAGCCCGGACACGGGGACCTAATACTGAGTGGTCATTTCAGAAATTTAGGAGTGTGTGTTTCGATGGAACTAGGCAATTAGTGGTTGACCTAAGGAGCCTTAATAAGACAAGAGCTAACGGAGTTGTGGTTACAGCGCGACTTTGGAATATGGATAAACAGGCTCTGCTTTGGCCTAGATTTGCAAATAAGCCAGATAATTCAAAACCGGCCCGTCTAAGATGAGAGGTAGTTGTATATTATTACCGATTTTAGATTTAGCTCTTTAATAGGTATAATTACTGGTGATGAATATTGTTTTTGAAGTATTGTTTACTATTATCCAGTTCTTGGGTCGATTAATCTTCGACTGGGGAGGCTGGATAGTTATCGTTATAGTCCTAGCTTTTCTGATTTGGCAAAACATACGCAAGCAGAAGTGGGTGAGTGATAGCCAGTACTCACTACTACTACTGGAAGTACCTAGAGAGAACGACAAGGCTGAGCTATCAGCCGAGCAGCTATTTGCCAGTCTGCACGGAATCCTAAGGCCTAGACAAGAACTGCTTAAAGAAGGGGCTTTGCAAGAACATATCAGCTTTGAAATCGTCTCTGTTGATAAGCATATTAGATTCTTTATCTGGACTCCTAAACACTTACGTAACTTCGTAGAGGGACAGGTTTACGCCCAGTATCCTAGTGTTAATATCGTTGAGGTTGAAGAGGATTATTCCCGTAAAGAGTTTGGTGAAGAAGTTCAAGCTCACTCTGTGGAGTTAGGGTTAACTAATAGCGACGTTCTACCGATACGCACCTTTAACAGCTTCGAGGTCGATCCTTTGGGCGGTATTACAGCGGTACTATCAAAACTAGAGGAAGAAAATGAACAAGCTTGGATTCAGATTATGGCTAGACCCCTGGAAGATAGCTGGCATAAACGGGGAGAGACCTTTATTAATAAACTGCGAAATGGCAGTAGCGGCAAGAGTTTTGAGGGTTTCTTAGGAGGGTTACAGAAGTTAATTCATGATTTATTCATCGCTATCTGGAAACCACCAGAAGCAGGAGAAAAAGGTGGGCCAGCAGAGTTATCCGATCAACAAAAAGCCATGGTCCAAGGAGTTAATGACAAAATTTCAAAGCTCGGTTATGAAGTTAGTATTAGACTTTGTCATGTAGGCAACGACAAAAACCTATCTAGACTGAGAATTCAGGCCCTGGTCGGTGCTTTCAAACAGTTTAATGATAATACCAACAGTTTCAAAATTAAAAAGCACTACTATCAAGAGGAGGCTTTGCGCCGGTATCGCTCCAGAGTCTTTTTGGACAAAGGTTTTGTTCTAAATATTGAGGAACTAGCTAGCCTTTATCACCTACCACATGCCAATGTTGAGACTCCGAGTATGATATGGGCTCAGAGTAAAACTGCTGAGCCGCCATCGAATATACCTACACCGCAACTAGTTGAACCCGGAGAACTCAGCACTATAGGAGTAACTAACTTCAGGGGTCAACACCGACAGTTCGGACTCAAAAGAAGCGATAGAGGTAGACACACCTATATAGTAGGACAAACCGGTACCGGTAAATCCCACCTGATGCTACTTCTAGCCCTATCTGACGTCTACTATGATCAGGGGTTTGCCGTAATTGATCCACACGGTGACTTTGCCAACGATATCTTGCGCTACATCCCTGAAGATAGGGTTAAGGACGTAGTCTATTTTAATCCAGCTGATACTGAGTACCCCATAGCTTTTAACCCCCTTGAAGTCACCGATCCAAGCTTAAAGGGACATATATCATCAGAAGTGGTAGGGTCTTTGAAGCGCATGTTTGGCTACTCTTGGGGTCCAAGACTAGAATATATCCTCAGGTATACCATTCTAGCCTTATTAGACTATCCTAACGCCACACTACTAGGGATTACTAGGATGTTAACCGAGAAGGGATATCGTCAAAAAGTCATAGATAGTATTGAGGATCCAGTAGTGAAAAACTTCTGGGTTAATGAGTTTGCTTCTTGGAACGATAAGTTCGCCTCAGAGGCCGTAGCACCGATTCTAAACAAGGTAGGAGCCTTTACAGCTAATCCATTGATGAGAAACATCATAGGGCAGCCTAAAAGCGCTTTCAACATCAGGGAGATGATGGATGAGGGTAAGATCCTCATAGTTAATCTATCACGCGGACAGGTAGGAGAGGATAACGCTGCTACATTAGGCTCGCTGATGGTGACTAAAATCCAGTTAGCCGCCATGAGTAGAGCTAATATACCTGGTATTGAGAATAGGAGGCCCTTTAACCTATACGTCGATGAGTTCCAGAACTTCGCTACTGATTCCTTTGCTGTTATCTTATCTGAAGCTAGGAAATATGGATTAAACCTAACTATAGCCAACCAATACATCTCTCAGATGTCTCAAGAGGTCAGAGATGCTGTATTTGGTAACGTAGGCACAATTATATCCTTCAGGGTCAGTGCTGATGATGCTCCGTATTTAGCTAAATACTTCGCACCTACCTTCGAGGGAGAGGATCTAGTCAAACTCAACAACCGCCACTTTGTAATTAGTATGAGTATAGATGGTGAGAAGGTTTCTTCATTTGCCGCTACTTCACTTAAAACCCCTGAGGTACCGGGAGATTTTATACCGCAGATTATCGAAAACTCTAGAAGCTTTAGCTCCTCTAGAGCAGAGGTAGAAGCAGAGATTCGCTCCTGGGCAGATGTAACTAGTAACCAGCATACAAACCAACAGCACAATCAGCAAAACAACAATAGGCAAGGTAATGGCAAGAATAATCGACACAATACCCACCAGAACAATAACAGGCATAACAGGGGGAATAATCACAAAGGTGTAAATGATAAGGGAGGTTTACCCACCAAAAAGACAAATAATAACACTATAGAGCATGGCAAGGTGGTTAAATTGAGAAGGGAAGAGTAGATAACAGCACTTTATTTGACCCCTTATGATACCGCTGGTATCATAAGCATATTAAGATTATAGGGTAGAAAATAAAGAAAAGAGCTGATATTGAGTAGTAAGCTAAGAGTCAATGACATTCAGCATCCAGACTCAAATGAGCCTAATATTAAGTTGGATGCTTCAGGTGGTGTAAATGCTAAGTCTTTAAAACATCCTGATGCTGTAAACCCACAAATCACTATGAATGCTGATGGTAGTGTTAATGTAGCTGGAATTGACCCTACAGAATTAGCTACCCAAGAAAGTGTTAATCAAACCCAGATAGCCCAAGAAAAAGCTCTAACTCCTGATATAAACAACGAATACACCCTAGCACTAGAGGATGCTGGCAAAGTCCTGACCCTAGATGATGAAGATGAGAACAAAGTAGTAACCATTAAAGTACCCCAAGATAGTGAGGCTAACTTTGAGATAGGATCTAAAATCTCTCTATATAGAGATAATGAAGCCAAGCTAGCCGTTACCGCTAACCAAAACGTTAGTACCAAAAGCCCTCTTGCTCCTGGTCCATACTACTTTGTTAGAAAGTATGGTGAAACTCAACTTAGAAAAAGGGCCCAGAATGAGTGGGTATTAACCGAAAACGGCCTACTTATCCAGTCTCTTTTTGCTACAGGGGGAGATGAAGTTTTCGAAGAAGAGATAGATGGCAAGATCTACCGTATACATAACTTCACAACAGTTGGATCATCACAATCTTTTGAGGTTATTACTGGCGCTGGTGAGGTTGAGTATCTAGTTATCGGTGGGGGTGGGGGTGGCGAAGCGGACTCGTCTGATGGCGCTTCTGCGGCAGGTGGTGGAGCAGGCGGTTATCGGTGTGCTGTCGTGGGTGAGCTGTCTGGCGGTTCATCTGTCGCCGAACCATTATTTTTTATCAGCAAAGGTGTTCATACGGTCGTCGTCGGTGCCGGTGGATCAAGGGGTATTAACGGAGGAGAGTCTGGATTCAACGGGAGCGACTCAAGCTTTTCGACCATCACTTCTGTTGGTGGACAAGGAGGCGACGGCTCCCAACGGGGCAACGCACAAGGAGGCTCGGGCGGTGGTGGTGGTAACACTGGGGCCACCGGAGGTGTTGGCATTATTGGGCAGGGTACGAACGGTGGTAACGCAGTATCATCCAACTATTCTACCGGTGGAGGTGGTGGCGCAGGAGTAGCGGGACAGAACGGCGTAAGTGCGAAGGGTGGTGACGGAGGAGCAGGTCTAACCTCTTCTATTACCGGAGTAGCAACCGCACGTGGAGGTGGAGGTGGTGGCGCTTCGTACGGCGGGTCGCAAGGCTTAGGTGGAGAAGGTGGTGGAGGGGCGGCTGTTGGTGGCAATGGGGCGGCAAACACCGGTGGAGGCGGGGGTGGTGGTCGTCGCGGAGCCGTTGCCGGCAATGGCGGCTCCGGCATTGTCATCATCCGTTACCGTATAGGCTAAACACATCAACTTGCACTTCTCTCTTTTATTAACGATCAATTTACACTGAAATTAATTATGTTCGTTTTTTGTACGTAATTAACTAATACAGCTAAAATATAGAATCCATCGCAAATTAACCAATAATTAAAGATTAATTAAATTTAGGCAAATACCAATACATAGACACACGTGAGCTAGGAAAGTGTGTGAAAAATAAATTAGAGACAAACAAAATTTAGAGGAATGTAGTAACAAACGTTTTAAAATAAAAAATTACATAGACATTTGGTGATAGAGTGGTCCCTACTTTGATATAGACACTACGTCGCACAATGTACCTTTTGCGACATAGAGTTTTTTATAACTCTTGTGACTATCGATACCTTGCTAATAGGGGGCTTTAAGGGGTTTTACTAAGATTTTACTAATAAATGTTTTATAAGACTCCCTAATACATTCATATAAACTTTTATATATAATATAAGCACTTCTTAAGCCTACTAAGCCTAACAACTAGCTACCTAGATAATCTTACGTCATAAAATTTACATCATTTGTCCACAGCCTAGCACCAAATGCTATAGTGTCATGTTTGCATTTGACAACACTACCCTCCTATCCTCTACTACTCTTTTCCCTATATATTTGACAATGTTTGACTTTAAGTTTTTAAATATGTTTTTTGTTATCTTTTTTATTATAGATATTTATCGAACGTAAACCGAACAGAATAGAGAAGTGAGGAGAAGAGGTGTACCGATCATTTAACACCCCATTAAACTTTAAACAAAGCCCTAGGGTCTTTATCTATAGTAAGCTTTGTAGGGTATCCTAACGTCTATATAGTCTCTAATCCTGTCTCCTCTATCCTCTGCTATATCTTGAACTCTTTTGACGTTATCTATCTGCTGATCTATATCCTCATCTATAGCGAAACGTACGCTATAGCCTTCATCTAAATCAGCATATATCTCACTAGTAGTCTCTAAAATGCCCATATTAACTACATCTAGGCGTTCACTGACATCCAGAGCTAAGGCAAACTCAACAAATATCCTTACCGTAGCTTGTTCACCAACCTCTACCGGTAAATTAGCGTCATCCTTAATGCTAGGTAGTTCTAAGGACTCATCATCTGATAGCAAGCCGGTAATGACGCCGAACTCATCCATTAAATAGTCCGTATCACCACTAGACCAAATAAGTACGGGTTGTCTAGGAGTGATATCTAAATAAAGTTGGCGATCCAGCCAAGAACGGCTGTAGTTGATACTAGCTATTTTAGCCCTGTAGTTATACTCGATCACCCCTATGGAGCTATCATTTACCTGCCACTGCCAGGCAAGTAGGTCATCAGCATCAGTATGTATCTGATCTAGTAGGGAAGCCTCGCCACCCCTAACCTCTACCCCATCGATATAAGAGAACCACCCGACAGCAACTGCTAGAGATATAACTAGTAAAAACTCAAATATGCTAGTTATCTTGCTTTTTTCGCGTTTTTTAAGTGGTTTTTTGCCACTGTGGTATTTGCCTTGATACCCCCCTGCCCTACTCTTTTTAACACGTCTTTTTTTAGCCACTTTTTACTCCTTAGCAAATGCTTTCTTGGGGTCTAAAACCGCCTTAGCTATATCATCAGCAGCCGTAAGATTGGCAAATCGTCTAATATTATTCTCTAATTTACCCCTGTAAGTAGGGTCTTGAACAATTTTTGTAATCACTTCATCAAGTCTTTTGTAATTTAATTCGTCTTGTGGCAGTAAAACTGCTGCTTCAGCGTCGGCCATCAACCTAGCATTGCGGTACTGATGATCACCGCTCAAACTAGGATGCGGCACTATAACAGCGGCTTTGCCTAGAGCTGCTAGCTCTACTAGAGTATTAGCGCCGGCACGTGAGATAACTACATCGGCTAAATTAAGAGCGCTAGCTAGTTGATCTCCTAGAAAAGTGTAATTGTGGTAATGAGGCATATTTTCTGCATCTAGCGCCTTACCCTCGCCCGATATATGGATAATCTCATACTTATCTGTAGATTTAACTAGACCCACAACCGCTACATTCAGAGTGGTTGAACCTAAAGACCCGCCCATAGCTAAAACTACCGGCTTATCGCTTCTGATGCCAAAATCATCTCTGTTAATCGCTACATTGCCGCTATTAACCAATAAATCTTCTCTAATGGGGTTACCTAGAGCCAAGAATCCTTCAGCTTCAAAGCCGCTAATACGATACCTAGTTAATTTAGATAAGATACGATTAGCTAGACCTACGTGAGCATCTGATTCATGTATCACTAGAGGTTTCTTGAGTATCCAAGCCGCTATACCTACAGGCAGTGAAGCAAAGCCTCCTTTGCAAAAAACTACATCAGGTTTAATGCGCCAAAGTAGCCTTAAGCTCATCAATATACCGATAATTAGCTTAAAAAAGTCCCTGATATTAAGATACTTCATCTTTAGATCAAAAATATTCTCCAATAAAGGTCTGCCTGGATAACGACGAAACTTCCCGGAAGTAATGCGGTGCATAGGTATATCAAGAGGTTTTAAAAGATCTTGCTCCATCTGAGCACCTAAACCTATAAACTCTAGGTCTACTTCTGGATTAAGCCGTTTTAAAGCTTTAGCTACGGCTACTACTGGTGTGACGTGTCCGCCGCTGCCTCCGCCGGCTAGTACTATTCGCATTAACCATGCTCCTTTCAGTGTAGCGTGATATGTTTACTACTATACCTAATGCTATCATCATAAACACTAGGCTACTACCACCATAACTAACAAACGGCAGCGGTATACCTGTTAACGGTATAATACCGATCATAGCCATCATATTAACACTAGCTTGAACACCCAACCAAGCAGCTACTCCTACTGCTAGAAGCTGAGCAAAACTATCAGGTGCATCTCTAGCTACAATTAATATCCGATATATCAACAAAGCAAAGAGAACAATTACCAACAAGGCTCCAACAAAGCCAAACATCTCGGCAATAATGGCAAATATAGAGTCGTTGGCTGCTTCGGGCAAATAACCATACACTTGAATACTTTTGCCTAAGCCTAGACCGAATAGACCGCCTGAGCCTACAGCTATGAGGGCTTGATGTAGATGATAACCGCTCTCTCCTAAAGACTCTGATGGGTTAAAGAAGGTTTTCACCCTCTCCATACGGTGAGCAAATAGCAGGATATTAGCAACAAAAAAGGCTGCTGCTGCTGAAAGCAGTATACCTACTTGAACTAAACTAACTCCGCTAGCATAGAATATCGACATCATAACAGCAGCGATAACAATCATTGTGCCCATATCTCGTTGATGAATTAGTACAAAACCGGCCACTAAAGCACCGATAATTGCTACCGGCAACAAGGTCTTCTTGTAATCTCTCAACTCTTCAGACTTCAACTTAGCAAACCAGGCTGCTAAAGCTACTAGAACTGTTAATTTCACTAGCTCTGAAGGCTGAAAGCTAAAATCACCTATACCCACCCAGCGAGTAGCACCTCCTTGAGTAATAGCTAACCCTGGGATAAAGGTCATAGCTAGTGATATTGAGGAGGCAATGATCAGTATTGGCAATAATTTATCTTGCCAGTTAGTCCATTTAATTCTAGTAGCTACATAAAAGGCTACTAGGGCTGCAGCCATATTGCGCAGTTGCCCATAGACAAAAAAGTTGCGATTAACATCTCCGGACATTCTGTGACTCAAGATAGGGCTAACCGCATAAATTACCACTAAGCCAAATATCACTAGTGCTAGAGTGATTAGGATAATACTAACGTCACTACGATGTCGACGGGTTCGGCCTGCTCCTGATGATTTGTTGGTATTTTTGTTTGGACTCATTTGTTTTTTGATTTTTTATATTTAAAATTTTCGATACTTTATCTTAAAAAGGATTTATGTCTAATCAGAGCTGGCCACCCAAGACAGCGATGATTAAGCCTAAAATAGCCATCATAGCGCCTAATATCCAAAATCTCATAGTCACTTTGGTCTCTGGCCAACCCTGAGCCTCAAAGTGATGGTGCAGGGGTGCTGAGATGAATATCTTCCGACCGAAATACTTCTTCGATAGTATCTGCAGGCTAGATGAACTAACCTCTATGACAAACATACCGGCGATAATCGGCAAAAGCAGAACTGTGTCGGTCAAAAGTGCTACTACGCCCAAGGAGGTACCTAGGGCAAATGAACCGGTATCACCCATAAAGAACCGGGCCGGAAAGATATTGAACCAGGTGTAAGCTAACATAGATCCAACTACCGTAGCACAATAAATAGCTATGCCGATATTGCCCTGCATTAAAGCAATTACTGTATAGACTGCAAATACTATGGATAGCAGCCCTCCAGCTAACCCGTCTAGACCGTCTGTGATATTAACGGCGTTAGCGATAGCTACTATCACAAAAGTAAACAGCGGCACTATCAGCCAGCCTAGGGGCAATACCTCAAAGAAGGGCACTGATAAGGATGTGTACTCTAGCTTAGAGTAGGCCCACCAGCTAATAGATAAGGCTATGATTAGTATCAATATAAACTTAATCTGAGAGCGCATACCGGCAATTCCTTTAGATGGCGCCCTGATATTGATAAAGTCATCTATTAGCCCCACCCCACCGGCAGCTATCAAAGCCGCTAGGGGTAGCAATGTCTGAGCAGTTGAGAGGTTGAAAAGTACAGTTACAAAAGTAATCGCTGCTACCATAATTACACCGGCCATAGTAGGGATGTTTCGTTTGTGCTTCTCAGCATGTAGTTTATGAAATATTTTGGCCTTTTCACCGGTAATAGCGGTATCTTTGACTCGCTTCCAGGCTTGGTATTTATAAGCTAGGTGGGTATATACAGGAGTAATTAATATAGAGACTACAAAAGCCAAAACAGCTGCAACTGTGATATCTAATATGACTGGTTCAAGCTGAAGTAAATCTAAATTTTGCATATATATTTATTTTATAACATTAGTAACTATTAGGGAGAATTATACCACTTAAGACGCCCTTATGCCTAGCAGCAGGTATATCCTGGCATTCTTGGTTTTACCAAGGTCCAAGTATCTAAGAAGCATACCAAGCAACACGAAAACCTTGGCCCAAGTTCGTATGCGACGGCGTGTAGACCAGGTCCAAGGCAAAGACACCAGCGTGGGAGGCAGTGATCCAGCTGCCTCCGCGCCTGAAGGCTCTGGTACCGGTAAAAGTATGAGTGAGGACACTACCTATGCCGTTATCGGCTCTAGTCCAGCTCGGGTTAGAGGGTCTTAAGTAGGAGAAGCCTTTGTAGTCAGTAATATTGGTGTAGTCGTTATAAGAGTCTTGTACCGGTGTTGGCTTCTCATCTACCTCAACTACGTAAGCATCGGTCCACTCCCAAGTATTCCCCGCTATATCCCACAGTACTTCACCGTTTGAGAGGACATGGGTTCTGAGTTGTTCTTGACCACCACCCAAAGTAGTCCAAGCCTCACTCCAAGAGTTACCGGTATTAACATACCCTTTAGAGTCAGTGCCATCACCTCTAATCTCACAGACTCCTGCTTGGTAGGCATTAGCTACATCATCCATAGGTTTAGTCAAGTCACAACCTGAGACTACTGGTTCATCTGCTTCAGTTGATTCAATGGCATTGCTAGGATTATTATCTGAGTGACCTCTAGCTAGTTTGAAGCCACTGCTGTCTTGGTTGTTGATAGGAGTTGCAGCTATGTTTTCTGCGATTGTCATCCATTCATAGTCATTGATGAGATGATATCCTGGTCCTAGCTGCTCTATAGCGACTTTAGTATCAGTCCAGGATATAGATGCCCAGGGGGTACCTTCAGCTTGGGAGGTAGGTACACCACCGACATCTTTAGCTGGGTACTTCATAACCCAGAAGCCTGGCAAGGTACCGTGTTTAGAGCTACCTGGTACATAGACGTATCCTGGTTGGTCAGGTTCTGCTGGAGTTAGGTTATCGATCTGTTGGTTGGTTTGGGTTGTAAGGGCGTCTACTTCACTGTCTACGTAAGTAGTAGTAGCTAGTTTATGTCCACCGAGGGTAGAGTTATCGTGAACTCTGAGAGTGTTATTAGTAGTATCGACTGTGACTTCACGTTGTTTACCTGTGAAAGCATCGTTTTCAGACTCTGTGCCACCTCTGAGTTGGACTTGATCAGGCATAGTGGTTACCTTGTGATGTTATTCTTGTCAGTAATACTGCTAATAAGACTCCGTCTTGGACTACTAAGTGTCTACTGTTGGTATTTACTGCTAAATCAATCATTAAAAATATTTGGTTTTTATATCCTACTTTGTCGAGTCAAAACACTCTTTTATATTACTTCTTATGGTACCCCTTGGGTGTGTGGGGTGTCAAGGATTTTGGTTAAAACACTACCTATCCATCTCCAATCCACCGTAACGCACCAACCACTCCATGATATCGGCAAATATGGGGGCGGCGGCGGCGGATCCGGCATATCCTGGAGCCCGTGGATCATCTATGCGCACCATCATTAAGTATTTGGGTTCATCTACCGGTGCAAAACCGATGAAAGAGCCTATATATTGACCTCTCAAATACCCACCATCTGGCCCAGGTATCTCGGCCGTACCGGTCTTGCCCCCTACGCTGTGATTGGGAACCGCCCAGTTAATACTCCAGCCTCCCCCATCGGTAACCACTGTCTCCATCATCTCCCTCATAGTTTCTGAGGTTTCTGAAGATACTATACCTTCAGCCATAATCTCAGGCTCCGTAGTTACCACTTCCCCATCGTTTTGAATACGGTAATCAACTAGATATGGTTTGTAGATATCACCGCCATTAATAATACCGGCCATAGAAGCCACCATCCGTACCATCGTGGTAGCAATACCCTGTCCGAAAGTGATATTGGCATAATTAACCGGCCCAACGCTCTCAGGATCTACCATACTCATATTGGGTTCGCCTGATTGCTCGATACCGGTAGAATCAGTTAATTTGAAGCGGTTAGCAAAAAACTCATACAGCCCCCTTCTAGCAGTGAGGTTTATCTCGCCGTTACCGAACTTCTCTAGCACATAAACCGCTCCTGTATTGACTGAGTTGGTGATAATCTCCGTCATAGAACGATTGCTACTATGAGGTATACCGGCATTACGAATAACTGCATCTGCCACTCTCACTAGACCGCTACTATCATCAAAGGTCTCATCCTTATCTATAACGCCAGCTTCTAGGCCGGCCGCTACTGTAAAGACTTTGAAACCTGATCCAGGCTCAAATAACTCTGAAGAGGCTACATTGATAAAGCGACGATAATCCTCAACCTCACTATATTTATTAGGATCATAAGTCGGATAGTTGGCCATAGCTAGCATCCTGCCGCTATTTGGATCCATAATTACTGCGTGGGCTGATTTAGCATTAGTACCTTCTACGCCCTTTTTTAAGGCTGACTCTACTTTGGCCTGGATATTACGATCTAGTGTTAAGACCACATCATCACCATGTACTGGTTCTAGCTGAATATTGTCACTAGTAGCTATCGGTATACCATTGGCATCAGTCTCCATATCATACATACCGAAAGAGCCCTTTAGAACTCCGTCAAACCAACCCTCGATACCATACTGGCCCTCACCGTCACGATTAACAAAACCTAGCACTTGAGCGGCTAAGGAGCCTTCTGGATAGACTCTCTTGTACTGATCACTTAAACCGATACCTGATACACCTAAAGCTTGTATCTCCTGACCAGTGTGATAATCGATATCATCTTCTAAAGCTACATAGCCATCGGCCGCCTCTAGTTTGTCTCTATAGTCTTCGCCTAGTATCTGCTTCAGACCCGCAACTACCGCATCTAAATCATAAACATAGCGAGTATCGGCATAGAGCAGCTTCAGATTACGGTTCATAGCCATCGGTACCAGTCTACCCCTATCATGGATATATATCTGACCTCGTTGTGGAGCAATCTCAAATTTACGACTATGGGTCTGAGCGGCTAGCACGCTGAAATGATCGTGTCTAATAATCTGTAGATATACTAAGCGGCTTAAAGTTAACAAAGCCATAGCTAAAAAAGCTATAGCTAAGACGGTGATTCGACTGTTTCTAGCGGTTGTCATAGGAAACGCTCGTCTCCGGCTCAAGGCCTGAAGTAACTTCCGAACGTTCTATACGAGCAACTGACTGCAGTCTAGCAGCTTCTACGCGTAGCTCTTGCTGTTCCTCTATCAAAGCTGCCTGCTCACTAGTGAGCTCGTTGATTTGATAACCATAGACACTAGTCTTGGTGATCTGAGTTAGGTATAAAAGAGCTAAGACAGAAGCAATTACTACTAAGAATAACGTTGAAGTTACCGGTCCCATACCACTAGTAGCTTTGAAACCGCCAAAGTCTCGATTACGACGTAAGCGAGCTGGCTTTGATCTACTGCGGCTTTGAGCCATGGTTTGTGAATAATACATTTTATTTTTTGTTTCCTGAAAAATTAGTTTTTATTTTTGTTTTTAGCTTCCCTTGGGGAAAAATTACTTTATCCCCACCCTCTTTATCAAGGCCTAAATACCTAGGCTGCTACTAGCTGCCTGACCTTGATTTCTACTTTTTGAGTACGAACATTGCTGCCGTAAGCTTTTACTTTAATAGCCATTTTCTGACCTCCTTTTTGTTTTTATTTTTTAACCGCAACCCGCAGTTTTGCGCTACGAGCTCGGGGGTTAGATACGTCCTGATCTCTACCTTGAACTACCTTCTTGTTGATCGGTTCAAGATATTCACTACTTCTAAAGAAGTTTTTCACTATCCTATCTTCCAAACTATGGAAGCTAATGATAGCTACTCTGCCACCTGGACGAAGTAGTTGCTCAATCTGTGGTAGTGCTTTCTCAAGCTGATTTAATTCATCATTTACTGCTATGCGCAAAGCCTGAAAGGTGCGGGTAGCTGGATGAATCTTTGATTTACCTTTTCTGGAAGCTCTAGCCACTACATCAGCTAAATGCTTAGTAGTAGTAATCGGTCTAGCATTAATAATAGCTTCTGCTATCTGTCTAGAACGGTGCTCTTCGCCATATTCATAGATTAAGTCGGCTAAACGAACTTTGGAATAGTGGTTAACTATATCCGAAGCATTCAACTTTTGACTTTGATCCATGCGCATATCAAGCGGAGCTTCCGTCTTGAAACTAAAACCACGATTAGCGTTGTCAAGTTGCGGTGAAGACATGCCTAAATCGACTAAGACTAAATCTACATTATCAATTTCATTTAGGGCTGATAGAAAATCACTATGGATAATTTTGGTGTTAGCAAACTTATCTTTTAGGAATCTGAAAGCTTCTAAATCACGATCTACTAGTGTGGCCTTAGATTCATCACCAATTGATTTGATGATATGACTAGCATGCCCGCCGTATCCAGCCGTTAAATCTATAAAAGACTCGCCTGGTTGCGGGTTTAGAAGATCCAATACTGCCTCAAGCAGTACCGGCTCATGATGTGTAGATGTATGTTTAGTGTTTTTGTTTTGCATATCAAGATCACCTAAGTAGCAGTCAACTTTTTGTTTTGTCTAGTTTTTATTTTTGTTTAGCTACTGGAGAATCTGTGCTGATAAAATCAGCATAGCACCTGTAACTGCTCTTTTGCAAAAGATGTAGCAAAAGATTAAACCCCGTCTCCTGATAAATCAGGGGAGGGTTGTAAATAGTAAGGAATTAGAATAATTCCTTCAAAAAGAGAGACGTGTGAGGTGGAGTTGTTGTTTTTGGAGATTTGAAGTGCGAGGGTTTGTTGATAAGGGTGTTATCTAACCCTAAAAAATCACCCGCTGACTGCCACATAGATGATCTCGCTTGCATAGTTTTTTGTTTTTGTTTTTTAAAGGTGCCAATCAAAAGTTTGATTACTAAGTTTTAAGTGTTTGCCCCATATGCTCTTTAGCTTTTGGTATTTAGGGCCTCATCAATCTCCAGTATTTGCCGACTCGAACTGCCATAACATCTTTACTAATACCGGCATAATCTAGGAGTTGCTGATCGATTGTGACACGGCCTTGCTTGCTATCTAGATTGGTATCTTGCTTACCGATTCGAAACTTAACGTTAAGATCAGCTACCTTTTCATCTAAAATATCACCAGCTAAAGCTGATTCCATAGATTCTTCCCAAGTTTTTTGACTGTATAGATGCAAGTACTGGCCAAACCCTCGGGTTATAACCACTTCCCCGCCTTGAAATTCTGAACGAACTTCGGCCGGTATGGTTAACCGGTTCTTATCATCGAGTCTACGTTGGAAATAATCTAATCGTGTCATAATAGTTTTTTAATTTTTTCTTGAGTTGCTTAAGGTGGGCTTCTTACCCACTGCTACCCACTGAGTCCAATATACTACCCCACACCTACCCACGTCTATACTTATACAGACGAATTTTTACCGAACATAAGCGTTTCCTTGCTATATAGAGTGTGCAGAGATAAGGCTTACGCTATATGCAAAAGGCCTCAATAAAAAATCTTGCAACTGTTATTTGCAAGATCTCTTTATTTAGGTTAGTTACTTAAATAATTGGCTTTATTATGCTGCTGGTAGCTCGGTACCAAAGTCAGTCTCTGCATTACCTAGAGCAAAGTCTATTTTGTTCTTGGGAAAGTATTCATTAGAGAAGTCAACATTCTCCGATAGACCACCAAAGTCTATTGTTGGACTATTATCGGTGTAATAGTCTGACCAGTTAGTAAAACCGGCCATTAAAGTTCCGGAGCCAGACACGCCCAAACTTGGTATATCTACACTACCATCTGCACTTAGGGTAATCTGTACATTTTCAGAGTTTGGATGCTGTAAGCCGATTACTTTAACTACTGACATTTTTATTTGTCCCCTTTTAATTCTTACGGCTTATATTAGCAAATGTCATACACATATTGCAAACTTCAACCTTGAAGATAATGCTAATAATAGGTTAGTTTTAGACTAGAAACCCCACTACTACCACTGATGTTAAGTTTTTGAGCAGCCTCAGCGTAGTTGCTACTTTCATAAACTCCATCACTAACCTCAACTAGATTAGGTAGTCTAGTCTCACTTAGACTGCTAGATAGCGACACCCTCACCCCCACACTCTCAGGAACCCGTATATCTATTGAGCTAGCACCGACGTTGAGATTGAAATCTAGTCTATCTGCTAAATCACCTAAAGTTATATCCATGCTACTAGCTCCAGCATTAACGTCTAATCTCTCAACCTGCAGATTGCTTAAATCGGCCGATATATCACTAGCACCAACATCTAATCTCAAATTAAGTGGCATAGACTCTGAAAGTGTCAGTTTAAAATCGCTGCGCCAATCACCTAGCCACCATCGCTCAGAACCTTTAGCCTCTAAATCGATTAGCTGCAGAGTACCTTCTTGGGAAGTTACATACTCTAACTCTGCAAAATTACTATCTAAAGAAGCCTCTACAAGATTGTCTTGGGACTGACTAGAGATATCTATCAAGCCAGCCCCGCCGCTAAAAGACACTACGTAGCTATTGATATCATCAAGTACCGACACAGAGGCAGTAGTAACTCTATTTTCCCCGCTTTGTGCATCGGCAACACTCATTATGAATATACCTGCCAAAGCTAGTAGCACAAAAAGAATCGCAAGTAACCTGGCCATCAAGCCTTTAAGTGATAGTACCGATAGACCCATCGCTACGATTACTAGTGGCCACAAACGCCATAGATTACCGAACCTCACTTCCATTAGATCGAAGTTATTCAGTAGCGCTAAAGTACCCACTAATAATAAGAAGCCGCCCCAAAATAGACGACCAATCTTTAGACTCATAATGAAACCGGCTGCTCTAGTAGTAAAAGTTGCCTTTGGTTTCTCCTGGTTATCTTGATTATCCATACACTACCTACTTTCCTTTCTAATACTTTTTTTGCTAGTTAATTCAAACTACTTACGCCTTGATAATATCATTAAGCCTAGAGCTATTAATAGCACAGGCCATATATAGTTCCATCTAATTTCAATCAGTTCTGGCATAAACTGGCTAGCTAACAGCCATAGACCAAAAGCCACTAAACCGGCTCCTAAGTAATTGCGCAACCTATTTTTATTAGCTGAGACACTGCGTTTAACATCAGCGGCTGCTTCTTGCAAGTCATCGCCAATCTCCTGCAATGACTCTTTGATATCATCAACATCTTTAGAGCCACCTGCTTGATTAGCTGCTGCTGAGCCTCTGGTTGGGGTTAGTATTGCCAGTAGCACGTAAAGCAGTATTCCAAAGCCAGCACTAGCAAAAGTCATGACCACAAAAACCACTCTCACTAAAGTCACGTCTATATCGAAATAATCCCCCAGCCCTGCACAAACACCAGCTATGATGCCTTCTTCAGGGATTCTGTAAAGTCTCTGTGTATCCGCCATATAAAACTCCTTATCTTATATTAATTACCTGATTAGCTCCTAAGCCTTTTTAGACTTAGAATAGCCCCGCCTTCTGCTAGGATACTCAACGTTTTTACGAATATCGCTCATGTATGTAACGTGCTTATTATCAAATTCCTCTAATCGATCGAATAATGAGGAGTACTTATCTTTGTTGGGGATAATAATCTGCTTTAGTTTGTTGACACTCATGAGATGTCTAATTAACCCAGCAAAATCTCCATCACCGGTGATAATCACGGCCTGATCGTACCTATCGATATCTATCATAGTCTGCAAGACTAACTCAGCATCGACATTGCCCTTAATCTCACTATCACCATGTCGTATCAAAGGCTTAAACACTAGTATAAAACCGGCCTCCTGCAAGGCGTTATATAGTGCCTGCTGCTCCTCTAAGAAGCCGACAAACATATAGGCTCTTGAAACTCCGAACTGGGACTGCAAGTAGTCTCTAAACTTCTTGTAATCTAGCTTCCATCCAAGTGATTGGACCCCCATATTCAAGTTTTGACCATCTATAAAGGCGTAGTTATTGCCCTTGGCTTGAGGCTGCTGCTTTTGGGTCTGTTTTGGTTTTTGATTATTTTGTTTATCTGTATTAGGCATAAAATCCTCTCTATTTACTTAACTTTAGAAAAATCCCTTACTCTTATTATATATCGATAGCTTTAATTAATTCATCGATGGCAACTCTACTTTGCTTGGTACTATCTCTATCTCGCAAAGTCACGCTACCGTCTTCTAGGCTATCAAAGTCAACGGTCACGCAATATGGCGTACCTATCTCATCTTGGCGACGATACCTTTTGCCGATATTGCCGTTATCGTCAATCACGACTGAACCAAAATGCTGACGCAGAAGTTGATACACTTCCTCAGCTTTAGCAACTAGCTCCGGTTTGTTCTTGAGCAGTGGAAATACTGCTACCTTAATAGGTGCTAGAGCTTTTGGCAAACTCAAGTAGGCTCTCGCTTCTCCGTTTTGGACATCTTCGCAGTAGCTTTCAGCTAGTACTGCTAATAGGTTGCGGTCTAGCCCCCAGGTCGGCTCAATCACGTGAGGTACTACCTTCTCGTTGCTACCTTTAAGGATATAGTTTAGATTAGCACCAGAGTGCTCCATATGGTTTTTAAGATCAAAATCGGTCCTATAGGCTACAGCGCCAATCTCTTTAGTACCAAAACTAAACTCATATTCAAAATCGATGGTGCGCTTAGAATAATGGGCCCTATCGGCTTCAGGAACTTCTACTTCGTGAATACGTTTCTTATCTAAGCCTAAAGCTTCACACCAATCATAGAAGCTCTTACGCCAACCTTCGAAATATTCCTCCCAGGTATCTTCTAGAATAAAGTACTCTAATTCCATGATCTCAAACTCACGAGTACGGAAAATGAACTCTCTAGGAGATATTTCATTCCTAAAAGCCTTGCCGATTTGAGCCAAACCAAACGGCAGATCCGGATAGATACTATCGACTACATTCTTGAAGTTAACAAACATGCCTTGGGCTGTTTCAGGGCGAAGATAGACTTTATTAGACTCATCTTCCAGTGACCCTACACTCGTCTCAAACATCAAATTAAACTGCCTAGCCTGGCTCAACTCATTACCATCAGGACTTTTGATGTCTTTTTCTTTGATGACTTGATTAACTTCATCAAGATTCATACCTTCAGCATTCTCAACACCGTTATCCTCTAGTAGATGGTCTGCTCGGTAGCGTTTTTTAGTAACTAAATCCTCGACTAAAGGATCGGCAAAACCGGCACCGGTATGTCCACTGGCCTGCCAAACCTTTTGACTCATCAATATGGCTGTGTCTAAACCGTAAATATCATCTCTAGATTCAACAAACATCTGCCACCAAAGATTGGCGATATTGCGTTTAAGCTGCACGCCTAGCGGTCCGTAATCCCAAGTACCGGCTAAACCACCGTAGATATCACTACCCTGGTATATAAACCCTCGCCTTTTAGCTAGAGAGGTTAAATCTTCTAAACTAGCGCTATTTTTAGCTTTACTCATTAGTAGTTAGTATAACAAAAGATTAGCGTGGGAGATATAAATAAAGTGTTAATAGGCGGGCTAACTTAAAACTCACTTAGCTCTAAAGCTCACTCCAAACTGTTGGGTGATGAACTGATTGCAGACCCTTAAGCTGCTTTTAGCTGCTGCTTCTACACCACCTACTTTAGCTACCGACTCTGTAGGTTGATCAAACATTAATCGCCACAGCTTAATCTCGTCTTGGCTCATAGCTATAGCTAGGGCCGAACTAGCATCTACCAACCGGCCATGCTCTATATCGAAGCCCCACTTATGAATTTCAGAATCAGAAACCGGCAAGCTCATATCTGGTTTTTGACCGAGCTCTAATAGTAGTTTGAGCTTAAATCCTAGCTCGCAAACTGATATAGGGATTTCTTTAAGCAGCTTAATGTGTTGGTTGAGTAAATCATAAACCCCACCAATATCCTCAGTATCGGTAAGCTTATCGGCCATCTCTAAAAACAAAAATCCTGTCTGCAACCTCTCGTAATCTTCGGCAATATCGGTATGTTCAACTATTCTAGCTGAGGTGATGATATCTAGCTTTTTACCCTCTATTAACATCAGCTCTATCTCGGCAAATAAATCTAGGTGTGATGATAGTTTGGCCTGGCTTTTACGCACTCCCCTAGCGATAGCTGAGACTTTACGCTGCTGAGTTAAAATCGTATAGATCTTATCGGCCTCTGCATAATCACGACGAGTTAGGATAATACCAGTAGTTTTATAGTTCTTGCTCACTACTTAACTACCTACCTGAGGGCTTAGCATTTTAAGCGACCTTTCTTCTCATCCCTTTAAGCTAAAGCTGCTACGGCTGAGGCTAGATGTTGTGGAGTAGTCTCCATCTTGACTAAATACTTTCTCACACCCAGCTCTTCTAGCCTGCTATCGCTAACCTGTAAATCTTCGGGGGTAATGTTGCTGAGAACTATGACCGGTATTTGTCGCCAATCACGGTAGCTACGCAGCTCCTGCAATACCGCTATACCATTGCTTCCTGGAAGTAATATATCTAAAACTATTAGATCAAACTCCTCTTCATCTAGTATATCGATAGCTTCTTGAGCATTACGAACATGAACAACATCGTTATCCTCTAATAATAGCTGGGAGGCATACATAGTACCTATCTCAACATCATCTTCAACAAAAAGTATTCTCATAAGATTACATCTCCTTTATTTTGATTTTAACTTAATATCAAGATGCCTTTTTATACATTCTAGCAGATAATATAAGCCCTTTTAGTCTTCAAAGAGGCTCAGCTGATCACTTATCGGTAGTTTGATAGTAATCGATGAACCGTTCGGCCTACTAGATACACTTAAGCTGCCACCATAAAACTCAACTATCGATTTAATAATATAGAGGCTTAGGCCCGATGAGTCGGAGTGAGATCTAATCGGTTGTCTATGGCGACCAAACTTCGCTTTAATACTACGCATTTCCTTGGGCATAATCACTCCCCCGCTATCCCGAACTCTCATCGACACATACTCACCTGATAACTTGGTCGATATATCGATACTACTACCAGGCGGTGAATACTTAATCGATGAGCTAACTATATGCATTAATAACTGATAGATACTTTTAGGGTCAGCTAGGACTGGTGGTATTTTCTTGGGCTGATAGCGAATCGATATGTCTTTTTCTGCAACTCTATCCTCATGAGCATTAATTACTGCTAACAGTTCTTTTTGCAGTTGGACCGGCTGTAACCGCTGTGAGTTAGGTAGTTTCTCTATATGAGTTAAGCTCTCTATTAAAAAGCCTAGCCTTTTTGAGGCTTTGGATATATGTCTAATCTGTTCTTTTTGCTGCAAGTTTAACTCCCCATAACTTTCAGTTTCCAGCATAGAAGTCATGCCGTGAATCAAAGTTAGAGGGGTTTTGAGTTCATGTACAGTAGCTGTAATCAGCTTCAACTCACTATCATCTCTTTGCAGCTTAGTGTTTACCATCCTAGTTATATATTTTATATACACTAAGGCAAAACCCCAAGCGCAAGGATTAAGATATCTAGAAAATCAGATGAGATGAAACTCTGACTAGCGCCCTATCTCAGCTAAATCTAGTATCTTGTTAAACTCACTAATATATCTAGAGCCTTCGCTCCACATCCAGATAGTCTTATCTCTAAAGGGTAAAGCTACTAAATGGCCCCTCTGGTCTCTATTGATCTGTCCTTCAAATCTAATACCCTCTAAGCCTGATACCTCTACTGTGTTGGACCGTAAATTACCCCTATCTACATCTCTTTGAAAACCGCGTATGGAGCTGCTGTATAACTCATCCCTAACCTCCATCCTAAAGGCATATGGGTCATTGCTACCACTACGGTTATTACGCACCATATCAGGGTGTACGAATAAATCTAGTTGAACCCGCCCAGAAGTCCCATCCTCAGCATAGATACTCCAGTTTTTGGGCACCTCTAAATTAATATCCCCAAAAACACTAGGGGCTGAATAGACTCTGTAGGGGTTTTTAAGCTCTTCCTCGAACCGCTCTTCCTCTATGGCTGTTTGATCGGCTCTAGCTTCAGCTACCGCCTCATCTATCTGTTCATCAACACTGCTGCGCTCCTGGTGATAGTTATAAATAGCCCAGGCTGATAGGCCCAAGAAAGCCACGGTAGTAAATACTAGTACTGAAATCACGATTGTTGATGTATGGTGGGTCTTGCCTGAATCCATAAGCAATATATTAAATCAGCTATAAGTAATTAGCAAGATTACCAAAAGAATTTTAGTCCTGAGTTGGACCGGTTGCTTGGCTATTAATCTCACTAATCTTGTTCTCTGCTTCACTGAGGCGTTTTTTTAAATTCTCAACTAATTGATTGCCTGCCTTGAATTTGGAAACTGCTTGGTCGATATCGACATCGCCAGAGTCAAACCACTCGATAATCGACTCTAGTTCCTCTAGTTGTTCTTGAAAAGTTTTAGTTTTTTTCGACATTTAACACCTCTGCTTCAACATTACCTGAGCTTAATTGTAGCATGAGCCTATCCCCTATAGATATCTCACCGATTGAACGTAAAATAACATTATCTTTACGTAAAATCACGTAGCCACGACGCAAAACATTTTCTGGGTTTAAACTCGATAGCCTAAATGATAAAGAGTTTATTTTGTCTCTAGCCATAGTTAAGACTTTCGTCTGTCTATCGCTCAAGGTCTTTAGATATTCATCCAGATTATCTTTAGTATCTACTAGCAGATCCTGAATAGACCTAGCTAGAATTTGGTTAGATTTTTCTAAGTTATCCAAGATATAGTCTCGATCCGGAGTGATTAGTCTAGCTGCATCGGTCGGTGTAGCGGCCCTCATGTCAGCTACTAATTCGGCTAAGGATGTATCGACTTCATGGCCTATGCCGACAACGATGGGTGTGCGACTAGCAGCTACAGCCCTAGCTACCGACTCGCTATTGAAGGCCAGTAGGTCTTCTTGACTACCACCACCGCGAATCAATACTAGTATTTCAACCGGCTCAGGCAGCTGATTGAAATACTCTATACCTGCAATAACCTGCTTTTCCGCCCCATCCCCTTGAACTTGGGAGTTATAGGCTAGAACTTCCATGCCTAGCCAACGAGTGTTGATGATTTTTAGAAAATCCTGATAGGCAGCTGAGCCTAGTGAGGTGATTACACCGATGCGAGTTGGGTATAGCGGCAGAGATCTCTTGCGCTCCTCGGCCAATAACCCTTCTTTTTCTAACTTAGCTTTAAGTAGCTCAAAGGCCTTCTTTATAGCTCCTTCACCGGCAGGACGCAGAGTCACTACACTTAAACTAAAGCGTCCCTTTTTAGTGAGTTTGGGCACTCCATCAAGACGGACCTTCATGCCATCTTCTATGGGGGTATTTAGATAAGACAGGGGTATCATGCAGTTAACTGATGAATCCTCATCCTTAATATCAAAGAATGCCAGTCGCTGGTTCCACTCTTTATACCCAGCTACCTCCCCCTCAACACTAACCTGAGCTAGAGTTGCGGCCAAAGTATCGTTAACGATACCGACTAGCTGAGAGACACTAAGTATTGGTTGCATCAGCAATCTCCTTGGTATAGAGGCTATAGAAGTAAAAACCGAAAGGCAAAATCAAGCCTTTGTGAAGCACCCTATAAACTAAGGTAGCGGATATGCCGACTGCTAGAGGCACACCTACCAAGCTCAAAGTAGCCACCATAGCTATCTCATAAACGCCAACATCTCCTGGAATGATAGTAACAATCCCAGCACCATTCGCCACTGCAAAAGCAATGATAACTATACCGATACTGATCGGTGCTCCTAAAGCCAGAAAGACTATATACAGCAAGGCTACCTCTAGAGTATTAACTACTAAAGCGTACCAAAACGGTTGCTTGAGATAAATTTTTTGTTCAACAGCCTGCTGAGCACTGCTATGAAAATTATCAAGCAACCTCTGCATCCTATCTATTCCTATCAGGTTCTTGCCCTTTCTAAAACGTCGAGCAATGAAATCAGCGATTTTTCGTAAATAGTGAAAGAACCAGTTAAAGGCCTTTTTGCTGTAAAGAATATATATACCTAAGACAGTGACCAAAAATATATTTACAGCTATAGCTATAGCGATAATCGTAGCTAGCTTGCCAATACCGTTTAGATACAGGCTAAAGATAGCTATTAGAAGCAGTACTGAATAAGAGGCATAAACAGCCATATACCTAGCTATCTGCATGAAACTAACCTGCCCACTGTTGACATTATCTCGGCGCAAAACAGCAACCAAAAACGATACACCCGAAGCTCCACCTGAGGGTAAGATGTTATTAACAAAAGCTGAAGCTAAAGATAGCTTGTAAAGCCTAGTAAGTGATACTTTAGCAGCTCCGATAGTAGCTAATACCGACTGATAGAAAAGACTGTAAAGAAAGTAAACTAAAGCTAGTGTGGGTATAAATAATAGTAGGTACTGCCACTCAACAGCCCGAATAATAGCTACTGATTCCGCCAAGTCTGACCAAAACACATAAACAAAGGCCGACAGACCCAACACTCCCACTAAAATTAAAATACGTCTAGTGCTCATCACACTCCATTATATAACCATAGGGCTTAAATAAAAGTAGCTAAGAAGATATATGCTAGTATTAAGCCTAATGAAGCACTTAAGTATACTCGGACATAGCTCCAAACTGTCTCTAGCGGAGCTAAGAGCGGTTTATGGCCCAGATGTTGACTTGCATACATCTAGTACTGCTACGTTCGATGGGGATATCTACCAGCACCTAGGAGGTAGTAGCAAGGTTGGTCAACTCATCACTACCCTACCTACAAATGACATAGATGCGATTGTTGAATATTTGCACCAAGAACTAGCCAGTCAGCTAGATTTACCAGAGTCAAAATTCAACTTAGGCATCAGCTTCTATGGCGGCAAAATCGATAACTATCAAGCTATCTGCTTATCACTAAAAAAACAGCTACGTCAGGAGGGCTATAAGCCTAGGGTAGTTCTAGCAAAAAACCAGGAGCTATCCTCTGCTCAGGTTATCCATAACTCACTAGTAGAAGATAACGACTACGAGATACTCATCAGCATAGGCAAAAGCGATACCTTTATCGCTAGAACAACTTGGGTGCAAGATATCGACAGCTATACCCATAGAGACATGGATAGACCCTGCCGAGATATGCAGACCGGTATGCTGCCACCTAAACTAGCCCAGATTATGATCAATCTAGCCGGAGGAGAATATATATTCGACCCCTTCTGTGGTAGTGGCGTTATCTTGCAAGAAGCCTTGTTGATGGGCAAAAAGACCGGAGGGTCTGATATAGATAGTAAAATGATTAACTGCTCTAGACAGAATCTAGATTGGCTCAGTAATGAGTTTAATACTGCTAAGCCTCAAGAGTTAGGGGTTGTCGATGCAAGAGAGGTTAAATTACCTCAAGCAGTCGATACTATAGTTACCGAAGGGTATTTAGGCCCAATTATCAAAACAGTAACTAGTAAAGATGAGCTTGAAAAACTGGCTAGTGAGTCATCTGAGTTGATGAAAGCAGTTTTAATTAATATAAAGAACCAACTGCCAGCTAACTCCAAGTTGTGCCTAGCTCTACCGGCCTGGAAAAGCGGTTCAGAGACTATCCTGCCTGAAATAATTGACAATATAGAGGCGCTTGGTTATAATCGGCTACTGTTAAATAAATCCGACACTGGGCTACTTTATCGTAGAGAAGATCAGTTTGTCGGAAGATACATAATACTTTTGGAGACTATTTCAAATGAGTAAAACTAAATCAGGCGGTTCAGCCTCAAATCTAAAGGACTCACCCGGTCAACGACTAGGTGTAAAGTTATTTGCCGGAGAGGAAGTCAAGGCCGGTGCAGTACTAGTGCGCCAACGTGGCAGCAGTAAAATTGCCGGTGAAGGCACAGCCTATGGACGCGACCACACTATTTACGCTACTAAAGATGGCAAGGTAGAGTTTCTTAAAACCAGAAAGAAACGCTTTAGCGGTCACCGTGTACCTCGAACTATGGTCAAGGTAGTTTAGGTCTAGCCTAAAGCTAAGCTTCTGAGCCAACTAGGGTTATTAGCTCATCAGACGGAACCGACCATCTCAAACTCTCACTGATAGGGGCTGTATTCTTGCTTGGATCTGACTCGGTTGCCTTCGTAGCAATATAGGTTCCATTAGTGGAGTCTATATCCATTACCGATATTCTTGGTTCTTGCGAATCGCTACCTACAAATATATTAAAATGCCTACTGCTCATGTCTGGATTACTACTAGATACTTCCCCTAAAAACTCCCTACCAAAAGAGTATGTAGCAGTAGAGTTTTGAGATTCTAAAGGTCGCAAAGGAGCTATAAATCTTGCTCTATCGTCGTCACCTTCGCCGACTACTGATATACCCCATAAAGACTCGCCCTGAACTTCTATTTTTGAAACCGCAAACATCTGGTTCCCGGCTCTAATTACCATAGCTAATCTTTGGAACACACCCTTGCTTTCATTTTCTGAGCTCGCTGCAAAGCCATGTTTTTCTGAGTCAAAACTAAAAGAAGTCTTGCTCTCTAATTTTCGTACTTCCAGGTTTCGATCAGACTGTAACTGCCTAGTAACATCTTCATATACTCTCTGCCCAGCTTCATGGCGCATAGCAGCTAAGCGACTCAGAGATTCATCTGGGTAGCTTTGATCTTCAGTATCTGTACTTGGTTTACGTTCATGTTTAGGCATTTCATTAATTCCCTTGACTCAAGTTATCTATTCAGCCCTAGGTACATTTGTTATGATTTCGGGTTGATCGCCTTCAGGTTGATCCTCTGAGGCATCTAGAACGAGTTGTTCTTTATTAACAGCAATGCTATCTGCGGCAGCCCGCATAATATTCTCACCATCCAAAGTTCTGGCCTTAATTCTAGCCTTATCTGCTTCCGATAGGTCTACTTCTGTTACTCGCCCTTCATTTACAGAGGGTTGATTTTGATGATCGTCTGATTCGAAACCTGGGACGTGAGTAATTAGCTCTGACATATTTGTATTTCCTTTTTTATTTTTAGATTTAATTGATGTCTATATTATTAGCATAAGTTTTACATAATGTCAACTTAGTTGCCCCAACCAAAAAACAGCCTACTCCCCTATAGATGCTTATATCTGATGGTTACTTTACATATTCAAATGATGTTTGATGCGAGAGATAACATCAGCTATAACTACTTGCGACTTAACTAAGTAATCATCTGCGCCTAGCTCTTCAGCTCGCTCTTTATCGCTATCTTGTGATAGGGCTGTTAGCATCACAATTTTGATACCGTTAGTCTCTGGAGTGTTGTGCAAGATATCCAATACATCAAAGCCGCTGATTTTAGGCATCATCACATCTAGTAATATTAGGTCTGGCTGGTATTTAATAGCATCACTTAAAGCTGACTCGCCGTTGTCGCAGTGATAGACCTCAAAACCTTCGGCCTCTAGCCTAGCTTGGTAAACTGAGGCTAGCCCAGTATCGTCCTCAACTAAAAGGATTTTCTTTTTGGTTTTTTTGGTTCCTGCTATATCCATCTTGTATTTAATCCTAGCGCTTATGTCACTTTAGCGCAAGTGTTTAATAGGTGGACTAATTTATATAAATATTTTATAGTATATGGATTATGAGTTTTGAAACTATTGCCGGAAGGCCGGAGTTAGATACTAATGTGGAGTTTGATCAGCTATTGCAAGAGGCTTATTCTAGCGCTCTGGATGAAGATTACCATTGCGACGACACCCATATACATGAGCTTGTTCAAGAGTATCAAGACGCCATAACTAATTCCGAACAGCAAGAGGAATACCACTGCGAAGACCCTATCGCCAAAGTAGAATTTATACGCCCACCTAGAGCAGATGAATACAGTTATGAAGATATCGTCAATATAGCTAAAGTTAGACTTCTTGGCAGGTCTCTAATAGATAAAGCTAGAAACCTAACTCAAACTGAGGACTTTTATTACTTTAAGGATAGAATAGTAGAAAATAATCCTGGCCTTGAAGATACTTCTGCATCTATTTTTGCTATCTACTTACTAACGCATAGTGCTAACTGGCACGAACATCATCCTGAAATCGCAGATAATGAGATTAATATTACAGATTTAGAACAAGACCCTGAATCCCCCTCGCCTGTAAGAGTCGGTCAGTGGCCTAATGGTGACTACGTCAATTGCTTAGGTATAACAATTGCTGTTTCTGCAGCCTGCGAAGAATTGGGTTTAGACTATATGTTTGCCAACGAAATTAAGTATAGTGATGGTACTATAGCCGAACGACATCAGGACATAGTAGCCTATCTATCTCGAATTGCTCCTGAATTTTTCCAAAGACAAGAAGTATTAAGTACTATCGATAAGATTCAGCTTATAAATGATCTATATGTCGAAGAAGAACCAGCTATTAATACCTTCTTCGACCCACCCAAGCAACTTCAAGGCAGTCACCGAAGGGAAAGCTTCCATCACAGTGTTATGGCTCGTATAGACAATGGCGATGAGCACTGGGTACAGATAGATCCTTATTCGCTAATATTTGCCGCTACTCCCATCAACAAGGAAGAGATAGATAAAATATACCAACAACTAAAGCAGCCCGAAAATAATAGTTCTGTTGCAAATGTCAGTATAGATACTCTTATATCTAACTTCTACAAAAGATTTGCTGAATGCTTTAGGTATATAGGAGATAATCGCACTCAAATAACAGAGGTTGCTGAGCAAAATATTAACACCAATCCTCAATTACTAATGAAGTCTCTGGAGGAAACAATCCTATCAATAGCTACCAGAGGATTCGAAATACTAGATCCTGAGTCAAAAGACAGTGATATATTAAAAAAATATATATCGCATGTATTTGAGTTTATGGTTATTGCTATGTATGAAGATATTTCTGGTGATATGAGAGTAACCGAAGCTGTATCTGAAGCGGAAAAACTCTACAAAAATAAACAAGATGTCAGAGATTATGGTTATGAAAAACGCCAAAAAGATCTAGACGATAAATATGTTGAGCTATTTAAATCGGCCTGGGAGAGTATCTGTCAGCAAATACGTTATGACTCTTCTGCAAGAGAAAAGTTCTATAGCTACATCGAGATGCTGCCTCTCGTAATTATGACTGATCAATACAGCAAAAGTTTAGTGTCACTATCCAGTATCCATGAGCAAGGTATGGTTGATACTACTTCTGAGTACTGTCATCCGGAATTTGCCATAGGGGCGATGTACCTTAATCACTATGCAACTTGGCGAAAAGATGGTAGAGTAAATTTAGCACGTTACCTTGCCAAGCTATTTCCCTCTCAGTTAATATGGCAGTCATCGATGCAAGATGGCCCCATTGAGGATAAAAACCTATTAGCTGTTGAGGAGATCATCGACAGACTGAAACCGAGCCAACTACACCCTCTGGTATTCATAGCCAGAGAGTCTCTCATCAGGAGATGACATGTCAAAAACCAAGAAGCCGGTTACGGCAGCCCGAGCGATCGTTCGCATGATCAATCGTGGTGAAGCGAAGAGTGCTGCTGATGCCGTTGAGCAGAGGCCTGAACTCAAGTCGGGCCTGGACATGATCAACGGCAGCTTGGCCACCACCAGCTCGACGAAGAGCCGTGGCAGCGGATCGGCACTGCTGTCGAGGTGATGAACTTCCTGAGGCTGGGGGTATCTGCTCTAGGTCGGATAATTTCGACCATCAGCAGCAGCTCTACCCCTACGCCTTGGGATATTTTTATTTATAGCTAATTAATTATTTACTTTTAGCGGCTTTAATAAAACCCTTAAATAACGGATTTGGTTTACCTGGTCTAGAGGTATATTCGGGATGGAACTGACTAGCCACAAAGAATGGGTGATCTTTTAGTTCTATAACTTCTACTAACCTCTTATCTGGAGATAGTCCTGAGAAAACCATACCGGCAGACTCCAGTTGTTGTCTGTATTTGTTATTGAACTCATACCTGTGCCTATGTCTTTCAAGAATTACATCTTTTCGATATAGAGACCTGACTATAGAGCTGGGCTCAAGATGACATTCCCAATTACCTAGTCGCATAGTACCTCCTAGGTCTACCACATCTTCTTGCTCTTCCATCAAACTCACGACTGGGCAGTTGGTACTAGAATCAAATTCAGTAGAATTAGCCGAGCTATCGATCGCCTTACGTGCTAAAGCTATAGCTGCTACTTGCATGCCTAGACACAGCCCTAAATATGGTTTGTTGTTGTTCATTGCCCAATCAGCTACCCTGATCTTGCCCTCGACTCCTCTTGACCCAAAGCCACCTGGAACCACAATACCATCTAAGCTTTCTAACTCTTTTATAGGTAGTCTCTTCTCGGCCTTCTCGGCATCTATCCAAACTATTTCCGGACTCAAACCTTCATTCCAGGCAGCTGACTTAACAGCCTCAAAAACACTCATGTATGTATCTTCATGATCCATGTACTTCGCCACCACACCAATTTTTACAGTTGGTAAAGAAGTGTTGTTGGCAGCTGATATAACTTTCTTCCAGTGTTTGAGATCAATATCACCAAGCTCTAGACCCAGCTTGGTGGCTAAATGCTTGGTGATACCATCCATAATCAAAGGCACTTCATAGACACTACTAACAGTTGGAGCTATACAGATACCGCTCTTTGGTACATCAGCAAACATACTTAATTTATCTAATATACCGTTTTTGACCTCTTCCTCAGTCCTAGCCACTAAGACGTCTGGATTAATACCGTAGCCTCGAAGAATCCTAACGGCGTTTTGAGCCGGCTTAGTCTTGACCTCTCGAGAAGCTCGCACGTAAGGCATATATACCACATGTACATACATCACATTTTCTCTACCCGCCCGTTGTTTAAACTCACGAATAGCTTCTATAAAACTCAAGCCCTCATAATCCCCGACCGTGCCACCTATCTCGACAATATGGACATCATAGCCTTCTGAAGCTTTCTCTATTTCATCCTGTATAGTGTCGGTAACATGCGGAATTATCTGAACAGTTTTACCCAAATATTTACCGGCTCGCTCAGCTTTGATGACTCTATTAAGTATGCGGCCACTCATTAAGGAGCTGTGCTTGTTGAGCTCTTGGTCTAAAAACCGCTCATAATGGCCTAGATCTAAATCGGTCTCAGCCCCATCAGCAGTTACAAACACCTCGCCATGCTCAGCTGGATTTAACGTACCGGCATCCATATTGAGATATGGATCGCATTTTTGAATATTGACACTCAGGCCGGTGCTTTTGAGTATGCTGCCGATAGAAGCCGCTGTAATGCCCTTGCCTACCCCAGACAACACTCCACCTGTTACGAATATGTATTTCGTATCTTTAGACGCCAAAACAACTCTCCTCTTTTGATTCTTACACAGCTATATTAACATAAAGCTGAGAATAGGGGTGGTTTAGTGTATTTTTGAATGCAGGAATCTATAGACCCTAAGGTTTAACTGTTGAGTAATATCTCTATAGCTCTTTGAAGCTGTGGATCACGATCCATATCGTAATCTTCCTGACTCATCTCCACTACCTCATCAGGGGTAATACCACCGTCACCAATATTAAGACCTTTGGGAGTATACCAATTAGCTATAGTTACTCGAAGCATACTACCATCACCAACATCTACTAACTGTTGCACACTACCTTTGCCAAAAGTCTGTTCACCAACGACTACAGCTACTTCATGATCTGCTAGGGCACCTGCTACAATCTCTGATGAACTAGCTGAACCACCATTCACTAGAACTACTACCTCTAAACCTATTAGGCTGCCGCTACTCCTAGCGCGTTCAGTGGCAATCACGTCACCTCCTCGTCTTTCCTCAACCACAACTTCTCCAGTTTCTAGAAACTCACTAGCTACAGCTACAGCCGCATCGAAATATCCACCTGGATTATTGCGCATATCTAACACTATCCTGCTAACTCCATCATCTGTAAGCCCAGCTGCAGCCTGGCGGAAATCTCTAGCCGTATGATCGCCAAAACGGTTAATACGTATATAACCAATACCATCCTCTAAAATCTCTGCTTCAACGCTAGGGACCTCTATTAAGCCTCTGGTGACGGTGATGTCTTGAATATCTTCTCCGTTTCTACCGATGCTCAGCACTACATCCGTACCCTCATCCCCCCTGATACTGCTTACCGCTGTCTGTAGGTTCATATCTGTAGTATCTTCGCTATCTATAGCTAGTATCTTGTCTCCAGCCCTTAGACCGGCTCTATCGGCCGGAGTGCCAGTTATGGGAGCGATTACTACCAGCTGGTTATTTCTAATACCGATCTCAATACCGATACCACTAAATTCGCCGTTTAAACTACTGCGAAACTCCTCGGCTTCTTCTGATGTTAGATACTCGGTGAAAGGATCCCCCGTGGCACTAACTAAGCCTTGTTTGAGACCTAGCATTAAATCTTCTAAATTCAACTCTCCGGCATAGTTTTGGCGCAAGAGATCGTACAATCTATCTACTGAGGAATAGTCTAGTTTTTCTGGTAGGTGTTCATTTTCACTATCATATTGACCTACGCTTAGTTGATTGATATTAGCTCCTAGGACAAAACCCAAAGAACCAACTAATATGGCTATAGCTACTACTGAGGCTAGGGTAAAATTCCTAGACTTAGAGGGCCTCAACTCAACCACTGGATCGTCGTTATGCATGAGCATTATTGTAGCATTTAGCTAAATAAAAGTCGTTATCTGTGACAATTTATTTTATTCTACCAGTCTTGGAAGTAGATAAAGGTTAATCCTGAAGTATTAACTGTAGCCTCACTATATGTACCGGTAAAATTACCTGCTGAATCCGTTAGGGCGTTGTACTGACTAATCCTTATAGTATTACTGGAAAGTACCTCTTCCACGTACATTGTGTGGCCATAACATGTTCCACCTACGCAACCTACGTTAGGATCAATAGCTACAGCACCAACTTTAGGCGTACTACCTGTTGGTATATTCATGTTTTGCGCGTTACCTATCCATTGATGTGCATTACCAAATCCGCCCCAATTAGGCATATTAAATCGCACTTTACCGGCCAGATAATCTGCATGTACCTTCCAGGCTGTATATGAAGTGCAATGTCTCTGACACATACCCCATGGATCTGGGTAGCACATATTAAAACTCCATGGAGATACATTGGCGTATGGATAACCGCCAGTACCACCAGAAACTATGTTGCTCTGTCTAGCAGCTAGCTCTTGGGCTAATCTTCTTCTTGCTTCCTTTAAATCCTTTTGTTGTTGGGCTACTAGCTCTTGGTATCGAGCTTCTTGCCCCCTAGTTTCAGCAATCAATCTACGCTGCTCATCTTGCCTAGATGATAGCTGTCGCTTCTGCATATTTAGTTCGCTAGATTTAACCTCTAAATCACTCTCTTTCTCTTCTAGATCTTCCTTAATAGCTACTGCTTCTTTAGCAGCATCGTTAAGACTAGCTTTTACTCTATCTAAATATTCGCGTCGATTAATGAAGTCTGTAAAGTTTTCACTAGAAAACAGTACCTCGATAGTAGATGGATTGCCCTGCTTGTAGAGAATCTTGGCATTTTCTTGAATCAGCTCCTTAGTGCGATCTAATTCTTCTTCTTTTTGTTTAATTTCAGCTTGAACATCTTTGATCTGTCTCTCGGTACGATTAATTTCAGACTGCAATTGACTGGCCTCAGCATTGAGGATAGCTAGACGGTTCTGTAGAGTGTCTTCCTTCTCTCTAAGTTCTTGGATCTGTTTCTCAGAATCAGATATATCTTCGTTTAATCTTTCGATTTCGCGCTGTAAATCCCCCAAGCTTTGCGCAAAAGTATCAGTATAAAAACCAAGCACTAAAACTAGTGCTAAGAATATAGCAATAATAGACTTTAATTTTTTTGTTTTTGTTTTCATACTTTCACTAATATTAAACATTAGTATATTACTCCAAAATATTATCAAATTATTATTAATAAATCAATGGTTCTTAAGCTTATATAGATGTGTGTAACGAAATCGGATTCTTAATGATTAATAGATGTGCTCAGTATCAGACGGTAATCAATGGAAATTGGCAGCGCATTAGATTATAACACAAGCAATATAGTAGTAAAGGCCTATAAGTATTAAGCTTTATAAATCTACTTAATTAGCTAAATAAGACTAAAGCTTTAGGTATCTAACCATGGCCATCATAGAAGAGATAACGCCAATCAAAGCTCCTGCAGCCAAGGTAGCAAGCACTACTAATGGCCACTGCTCAGAGAAGAAAGCAATCGTGCCATCAAAGCTAATAAAGTCATTTACTATCCTGGTAGCTCCTCTATTAAGTAGAGCATAGATTAAACCTAGACTAATAGTGGCTGCAAGCAAGCCATCTAAGATAGCTTCAAACAGGAATGGGCCTCTAATAAAGCCGTTGGTGGCACCGACTAAGCGCATAATACTGATTTCATCCCCTCTTGCAAAAATAGCCATACGTATAGTGTTGAAGATAATTAGCACCGATACACCGGCAAATATTAAACTAGCCACTATACCTGAGGTAATTAAAAACTGCCGGGTATCGGCAATCCTCTCTATGGTTCTGCGCCGATCATCTCCTAGTGAAGTGTCCTCAATGATTGGGATATAGTTACTCTCTTGAGTTAACATGATAATCTCATCGATTAACTGTAAATCTTGAACCTGAATCTCTAAACTAGTTGGCAGCGGGTTACTACCTTCTGTTACAGCATCTAGGATATCTGGGTTATCGATATTATCTAGTCTATATCGTCTTAAGGCTTCTTCTTTGGAAACGTAATAAACTTCGGTGACGTTCTCTAAATCCTCTAGGTCCTGTTGCAACTGAACGACAGTACTCATAGGTGCCTCATCTTCTAAAAATATAGCAATATCGATAGATTCAGTAACTCTATCCAAGGTATCACCTAGAGCCATATTGAATACTACCGCTCCTAGTATGATTGTTAGGGTGATGACCATCACCGTAGTAGCAGCTACGCTCAACCAGGCGTTACGGAAGAAATTACGAGTACCAGCAACGATAATACGCCAAAGCATAAGCAAGCGCCGGATTATAGCTTTTAGCATAGCTCTACCCCCGCAGAATAAAAACTATTAATGCTGCACTGGAGGTTAGACCTAAACTTCATAACTACCCTTCTCTTCATCACCAGCTACCTTGCCATCCCGCAAAGTTATAACTCTACGCTGCAAGGCATTAACTATATCCCTATTGTGGGTAGTCAATATTACAGTAGTGCCATAACGGTTAATCTTCAGTAAAAGTTCGATAATATCCCAGGAATGTTTAGGGTCTAAGTTACCGGTCGGCTCATCTGCTATTAAAATATTGGGTTGCCTAACTACAGCTCTAGCAATGGCAACTCTTTGTTTTTCTCCGCCAGATATCTCATGCGGAAAGCTTTTCTCTTTACCCTCTAGACCTACTAATTTAATTACTTTAGGTACTGTATGTTTAATAACGCTTGGCCTGGTGCCGGTAATCTCTAAGGCAAAAGCTACATTCTCATAGATATTGCGGTTCGGTAGTAGCTTAAAATCTTGGAAAACTACACCGATTTTGCGTCTTAGCTTAGGTATATCTCGACGTTTTAAATTATCGTAATCTACTCCACCAACTATGATCTTGCCACTACTGTGAGTCTCTTCGCGAATTAGTAGCTTTATCAGTGTCGATTTACCGGCGCCACTAGGGCCCACTACGGTGACAAACTCCTTAGGATGGATATGTAGATCCACTCGCTCTAAAGCGATAGATTTGCCGTATGATTTCGATAGTCTATCTAGTAATATCACACCTCTCATATTAGCATAGGTATGATGTTATAAGTAAGTAGTTGCTTAGAGGTCTGCTATATCTTATGCTTTATCGGTCTTTTATCTAAGCCGTGATGTTATGGGTTAAGTAGGCGTCTATAAAGTCGTCTAAATCTCCATTGAGAACTTTCTCTACATCACTAGTCCCAAAGTTGGTTCTAGTATCCTTAACTAAAGTGTAAGGATGCATAACGTAGTTTCTAATCTGCTGCCCCCACTGCTGTGAATGTATTGGGCCTTTGAGCTTATCGATCTCTTCTTCATGCTGTTCTTGCTGCAACTGAGCTAGCCTAGCTCTTAGAACTTTCATGGCTGTTTCCTTGTTTTGTAGTTGCGATCTTTCGTTTTGAATAGCTACTACAATATTGGTAGGTATGTGGGTGATTCTCACAGCTGAATCAGTAGTATTGACCGACTGACCGCCCTTGCCACCAGAACGATAGACATCGATCCTTAAGTCTTTATCATCAATGCTCAAATCTTTTGGCTCTGATATATCGGGTGTAACTTCCACTAGAGCGAAGCTAGTCTGGCGTAAATTATCGGCGTTAAATGGACTAAGTCTAACTAGTCTATGTACACCACTTTCTGAGCGCAAACGGCCATAGGCAAACGGACCAGACAGTCTCAATATAGCGCTTTTAATGCCGGCCTCATCCCCGGCTGATTCACTGATAACTTCAGCTTCTAAATTGCTACTTTCGGCATAGCGTAGATACATTCTCTCTAACATCTGGGCCCAATCTTGAGCATCGGTACCACCGGTACCGCTATGGATGTGTAAAATCGCATCATTACTGTCGTGTTTACCCGACAGCTTGACTTCAAACTCTTTGTCTTCAAAACGTTTCTTGAGATCTTCATGCTGTCTTTGTAAGTCTTTGAGTAGTGAGTGGTCCTCAAGCTCGGCCATCTCAATAGCTGAGTTAATATCGCTCTTTAGCTCCTGCCACTGCTTGACCTGCTCATTTAATCTAGCGTGCTGTTTAGACTTAGTAGCAGCCACTTCTGGGTCGTCCCAAAACTTGGGATCTGCCATTTCTTGCTCTAAGGCTTTAGCCTGCTTGCTCTTGCCTGCAATATCTAGTTGCTTAATAGCCTGATCACTACGTTCAAGTAGTATCTGAAGTTCTTTTATTAATTCATGCATAACACTTAGAAGTATAGCAGTTCATAACTGCACCTGCTGTTTAAAAACTCCTGTCTCTAAGTCCCCCACCAAGATAGTTTCAGCTAAAGATAGTTTCGATGAATTTCCTGCGAGTCATGCGGAAACCTTGAACACTCATACCTAGCACTCCACTACCTAGTAAGCCTAATAGTCCACTACCAATACCGGTTTCAGCTAGTTTTTCAGGTACTTCCTCAGGCTCCTGAGGGGTTGGCTCTTCGGTTGGTGTTGGTTCTTGAGGTTGCTGCACTACATCTTCAGACGCGACTGTAATTACTACCTCACAAGCATCTACCTGCTTAGTGCTACCAGCATCAGTATTAACTATGACATAGGCAGTGTAAGTACCTGGCTCCTGGTAACGGTGTGAAGTTATATCACTTTTAGTATCAACTGAATTGCCATCACCAAAATAGTAGGTATATCCTTGCAACTTAACATTCTGTCTAGTTGACCTAGCAGTAAAAGTTACACTCTGATCCACGCTTAGTTGCTGACGAGTAGCACGCAAGTTGGTACATATGAAGCTAGCTTGAGGTTGTGGCTTTGGTTCAGGTTTTGGCTGGGTAGGTGTAGGTTTGGGATCAGATACAGGTACTGGCTTAGCAATAACTGGGTTACCACAGTTAGCTATAACGGCAAACTTATACTCTCCCTTGCTATCTAGCTTCACTAAAGCACGTAGACGATTAACACCAGAGCTAAACCTAATATCGGTATCGTGGTAATATGCACCAGTATTACCTAGTGGTTTAGAGTTTCTAAAGTTAATTCGGCCAGAGCTTTTAGCATCGGTAGCTACTGTTTTACCATCAACCACTACTCTACCGTCACGGTAGACATAGCCCCAAGACATACCCATTAGTTCAGAAGAACTTCTAACACCTAGAGCCTCACGGAATATGGCTTGGATGTTGCTAGCTGAGTTACGGCCATCACCATGATCGAACTTCTGACGCAAATCAGCTTGATTAGACACACCACCGTAAATTACATCGTTATTGGAAGCAGCATAGGAAACACCTACACTCATTACACCAAAGGTGCTAAGTATAAATACTAGAGCAATTAATATGTAGTTCTTGTGACGTAGGTTACTTAACATCTCTATCAAACCTCCTTTGGTGCTAACTCCTTAACACCTTAGACTTAATAATATGTATATTATACTACTTGCTTATGCTTTTGTCAAGGAAGTATGGCTTTTTATCCACCCCTGTTATAATGCATTATACCTCTATTAGGCATAAAATATACCCCTGTAATAACAGGGGTATATCTCTTGGAACCGATAAGGCTCCTTTTAGCGGCGTAGTTTATTGACTTAAAGAGTCAATAAGTTTACGTCTTGAGCCATACCAGCTCCTAGCACCTATGCCTAGGGCACCGCTACCTAAGATTCCGCCGAATATGCCGCCGATACCAGTTACTGGTAACTCGTCTGGCATATCAGGACTTTCTGGCTGCTCGGGTTGTTCAGGCTCTTCACCCGGTACGAAAACTTTAGTAATAGCAAAGTTTTCTACTGGATTTACCTCATCAGCATCTACAATAGCTACGTTACTAAACTCCCAATTACCTGGGGCTAAGTTCTCATCGATCTTAGCCTTGAAGGTAGTAAAGGCGTTAGCACCCGGAGAGTAGTTGCCGATATCTATACCACCAGCAGTGACATTGTTGCTAGATATAGATGTCCCTTGCGGAAAACTAGCATTAGCCAACTTAGTAGTATCTGCTATGTAAGTAACACGTGCAGGTAGGTTGTCACCTATAACTAGGTTATTTAGAGTCACGTTACCTTCGTTCTTAACGGTAATTAAGTACTCTAAGACATCTCCTGGCTGAGCAGTGTTTTTAGTCTTCCATTCAGTCTCGCCCTCTACACGCACTTGCTTGGTAATGCTCACTACTGGAGCTTTAACTCGCGCCTGGAAAGTGATTGTAGCAGCGAAGTTATCGCAAGGTTGGGCATCTTCTATAGTAGTAAATCCAGATCCAGTTACTACACTGTCAGGCAAACTATCAGTCACCCAGTTTTGATTGTCATTGGTGCCAGAATTGTGGCGCCACTTGACTGTACCGGGAATGAACTCTAAGTAAGCTCTATCCAAAGTCTGATTGACTACAGCTGTATCAACTACAGTGTTGCTGTTGTCAGCTTTTATGGTAGCTGTGACTGTCTGGGTTTTACCAGCAGAATTAGGTAGGTCAACTTTGACACTTAGGTTGTTGGCATTGTTGCCAGAATCTTCATGCTCCATGTTGTGGTAGAAAATCTGGAACTGGACCACCTCATCTACCTGGGCATCTACTTGGTTAAAGTAGGTGTCGTCACTGCTTTGAGTAACATTGGCTACTTGTATAGAAGCCTCTATCTCTACCGGCTCGGAAGCTATACCCTGCATAGGGGCTAGCACTAAGGCTAGTATCGATGCATAAGCTATAAATTGCTTAGGCATGTAAGTTAAATAGTTAATTATATTTTTTATCATCTTGCACCTCCTCTCTAATTGAAATTGCAAGTTTAGTTAATTATCAAAATCAAAAGTTCTAAAAAAGAACAAATCTGAATATGTTTATATGGAAGAAAAAACCTTAGGTTATATTGAATGTTAAAGTGCTGGCTGAAGCTTCTTTATTTAGGTATTTAAAAACCAAAAAAAGCTGATTGTTTAAAACATTGTAAGAAAATTTAAAATAAACTTTCTTTCTTTGGATTAAACAAACCAAACCAAACCATCAAAGACTTTAAGTATTAAAAATTCTTCAAATTAAAATTTAGGAAGTTAGGAGGTGTGCTTGAGGAGGCGTGGTGTTTGTATGTAACCAATTAAGGTTACAACACCACGCCTCACTCAAGACACACTCTCCTTAGCAACTCCTTTCTACGATTGGCGAAGAGCTAAAAAGGACTACTTCAGAAGGGGTTAGAAACCTCTTCCTCGTTGTCCTTTCCAGAGCCTTCGGTCTTTTCAGGTTCCGAAGCTCCGCTGTCTCCGCCGGACTCTTTTGATCCATCGGGATCCGTGGTTGAACCAGGGGTTCCAGATGAATCATCGGCAGGTTGACCATGCGAAGATGGTTTATCTGAGCCAGCTGCTTGTTCTTGCTGCTCGACAACCTCCTCCGCATTTCCAGCTTCATAACCTTCTGTCGGTCCCGGATCGGGTCCAACTGGCTGGCAGGCTGGATGGTAGACACCACTCTCGTTTGGACACGGCTGTTCGCCTGCTGGACCCAAGAGAGATGGCTTGGACGGTGGTTCAGGCTGCTTGGGCTTGGACCTTGATGGCTTAGGCTTAGGGAGTTCATCTTGCGGGTTAGCGCAAGTCCCCCTGATCGTTGCCGACTCGACCAATTGACAGTCAGAATCGACAAAAAACCACCATATGTCACCCTCATCTACATTCCGAGTTTGGCTGCTTGGACGCAAGCCATCATCAGTATAGAGAGTGTTGCCGTCAGCCTCGATCGGAGTCAGAAATTGCACTCCAACGACACCTTCACCAGCAAGCAACCTCTGAACCTCCGTCTCATCGAGATCACGGGTCAGGTGCTCAAGAGCAGCGACCGACTCCGAAGAGTCATCGTTGAGAAACTCCACCAACCTCGTAAGGTCAGTGATAGGTTCAGAAGAGAACGAACCAGCACCAGCGTCACTAGCACCTGGAAGATTCGCATCGAAGTCGAACCAGACGAAGTCCAGATCGGCATCGAAACCAGCTTCCTCCAGAGCCTCGGCGACCACTGCAACGTAGTCACACCCTGGTTCTGGCTCGGCGGCAGCGGCTGGCTTTGGGATTGTGAACCCAAGAACCATACCGGCACCTTGCTGATCATCACCCATGAAGGCGGTGACGAGGGGGGAGGCGGCAACGAGTACCAGCACTCCCAACCATATGAATATGCGTTTCATGATCATCACCCCCTTAGGATGATTGATGGTTTTGCTCGAAATACCGAAGGGTGTTTCTGAAAACAACAATTCCGATGGGCAACGAAACCAACAAAATCAATACCTGTTGGGTAGCAACCCATCCAGTGGAAAGATCGACGAAGTCCGCAACTGTGTTCGCAACGTACATACCGACCCAACGCGCAACCAAGAAGCTCAGTACGCCGAAAACTGCACCGACTAGCAGTGCAATCAACTTCGAACCGAAACCGTCTTGGATTGGCTGGATACTGCCGATCTTGGTCTTGAAACCACTACCGACCCGTCTCACCTTGACGGTTATCGACTTGGTCGCCGTGGCAAACCTACTGGTTTTGCTGGTCAGGGAGTTCGTATCAATAAAATCCCTCACCTTTATCAGCTCAGCCAGGAAATCAGCGTTCAGGACTCGCTTTCGCCTGGTACTCGGTACCGAAGAGCCTGACATGCCGATTAGGTCCTTGATTTCATCAAGGACAACCTGATAGTCGGCGGTCGTGACTGGCCTCTTCGTTTTTGTAGTCATTATCCTCCCCTTTCCGGAGGTCTACTGCGGCATATAAATGCACCGAGATGATTAGAACTTCTAATCATCTTTCCTTCGACCCCCTCTAGGGCTAGGAACAGCAGTCTATCTCACTTTATAGTTTTTTAGTGAAACAAAGTGCTGTTCCCTAAAGTCCTTTAGGGGAAGTGACTAAAAAAAGAGTATTTGGGTCAAACAACAAAAATATTATCGTAGAAGAAATTACTATCTCTACCCCGCTAACTTAAATGGCTATCTAAATTGTATTATGATAACCGATTAGATAAGGGCAGAAACTAGCATGCAGCCATATTAAATAACTGACTACAAAATAGTTACTGCCCTCACTTAATTAAAAATTACTGGGTTCGAGAAAAGCTAAATCTTCAATGGTTTAGCATGTCAAAATTCTCTGTCTTCGTTAACTGATTCCTCACACGAAGCAGCTATTCAAACATTACCATTTTTACAGATTATTGTCAAATATCAAGGTGTTCCTTGTCAAATTAACTATCGCCAAAGCTGAGCTAGTTTTCGGTGATATTTAGCACCAGATTTCTCATCAACACCCCCTAGCAGACTAAGTCCCCAGGTCTTTTGGGTAAATAGTTTGTTAAACTCAAGCACCGCTTCATCTAAGGTAATGCTGTCTAATACTTCCTCGAACTCATTAAACGGCCTATATCCAATCGTAAAGTAAGCTTGGTAGTATCTAGCTAAACTGCTTACCTCTTGATACTGCAGAGCTCTTTGTCCTTTGAGCAGCTGTTTGGTAGATTGAAAATGCTTAGCATCTACCTCTCCTCTGAGGACTTTGCTTACTTCATCAACTACCAAATCAAGATACTCATCAATATTGTTCGGCGATACAGATCCCCCCATCATAAAGCCTGCGCTGTAGTTGTCTCTCTCAACATCTGTATACATACCATATACGAGACCTTTCTCTCGGGCTAATCCTAGCAAGGTTGAGCTAAAACCATCTGATAGTAGGGCCGATAGAATTTTAGTGGCTACTATCTGCCTATACTCAAGCTTCTGGTTATAGGAGCTAAATACGCTGTAGTAGATTTGCGGTATGTCTCTTTGTTCAACTACCGGTTTTGGCACATGCTGAACTATATTCTTTGGCAGCTCTAGTCTCTCACCAGCCTGCAGTCCAGACTCATCTAGCTTATTAGCAATATCTTCTAGCCCCTTATCTCCAGCTATGATAAAGCGCATATTACCTGCTGTATGTGTGCGCTTATAGTAGTCTTGCAGTGTCTTAACTTTAATTTCCGGCAGCTGCTCTACTCGAGTAGATAGGGGCGGCAAGCCCTCAGCAGCCATGCGTAGATTGTAGACATTGGCATAGCTAGGATTAGATAGTTTAGAGTTTAACTCTTCTGCTACATTACCAAGCTCGGTCCTTAACTCGGTCTCATCAAACAAAGGTTGAGCTACTTGCAAGGCCAATAAATCGGCGATGCGACCTGCTTCAAAATCGGCACACTCATAGTAGTACTTCAAACTATCAGAGCTAGTTGAGGCGTTAGAAAAAGCTCCGTTCTTTTCGATCTCTCTTGAGAAATCACGCGGCTTAGGATAGGCCTGGTTAGTAAACATCATGTGCTCCATTACGTGTGGAACTTCATAGATATCTAGATCGTTAAGATCATACCCAGCCCTAAACTCTGCCACCATCCGCACTACCGATGCTCCAGGTACCTGTATTAATAGCCCCTTAGCGCCGTTTTTTAACTCAACTTCTTTGAGTGTATGTTTCATCTAAACTCCCTTTGTTTTTATAACCTTAGTCTCATATTCTAACACGGCTAATATTTCGACATATAAAAATGAAAAGAGGCGAAAGTATTATGTCTTTAATATGCTAGCAAAAGCACACCAAAAACTTCTTTCGCCAAAAGCGCGCCGGCATTTTTGAAAGGATTTTTCCTCTCAAGGGCTCCGGCGCCTGGCCATATAACACTTACAAGACAGCTTAGGACCCTCGATCGGCCGCCTCTAACAAACCTCTCCAGTTCACCCAGGAGATGAAAACCAGAATCAATGCCGAGGTTATGCCAAGACCTAGCAAGAATGACCAGATAGTCACCGCCAAGCTATAGAGGAAAGGTCCAATTGACTCTTGCCAGCCCCACTGCCAATTAAGCCGATTACTAGAGAGCCACACCAGCGGGATGAAGCCCAGTAAAGCAAAGCCAGCAGCTGTAGCTAGCAAATCACGTCGCCTTTCCTTGATGACTTTCGAGACCATAAGCAGGGCCGCGAGAGCCAGACCAATGAATAGGCCGCTAATGATTACGGCTGCTACTTTGACTGGCAGAGCTAACAATCCCTCCAGATAGGAAACTTCGAAGGAATCGTTACTCATAAATGAGGGCGCTGTGTTGCGAGCCCAGATAAGGACGATGACTCCAATCGTCACCAGAACCAAGCGCTTCAATCCACGACGAAGATCGTGAACAAATGTAATTATGTCTTGTGTGTGTACTTCCTCGTCCATGACCACAACCTTCCTATTGGATTAGGTTATCTATTGGCTTGTAAGGAATGGTGCTATATAACCATCAAAAATTACTGCTTGCAAGCATAGGCACTAAAAGACTATAGGCTACTTACAGCCCGCTTAAACTGCTCACCTCTATCTTTATAATCTTTAAATAAATCAAAGGAAGCACAAGCAGGTGCTAGTAATACCACGTCTCCTTCACCTGCTACATTAACGACACTCTTAACAGCTCGCCTCATCGACTCACTACCATCATCAACAACCTCAATACCCCCCTTATAACCTACCGCCCCAAGAGCCTCTCTTAAATCATTCGTAGTATTACCCATCAGTACAACAAACTTAACGTTACTCCTAGAGATCTCCCCTGCTAACTCACTGAAATCAGCTCCCTTACTAGATCCGCCCATAATCAAAATTTTTGGTTCATCAAAAGCCCTGATAGCTGCTATAGCTGCCTCTGGAGTAGTGCCTATCGAGTCATCATAAAAACGCACGCCGGCTTTCTTAGCCACAAACTCTAATCTATGCGGCAATCCTTTGTAGCTTTTAATGCTGCTATTTAGCACGTCCACCACCTTTTCTTCATCTCCTAAATTTTTGAGTAATATATCCCACGTAGCAGAAATACCGGCACAGATATTCTCTAAGTTATGTTTGCCCACTAAGTTCACATCACTTGTCTTAGCTATCTCAATACCGGCAAACTTAATCGTCTCATCATCCACCCAGGCGCTGTTTTTGTTCATAAAAGCCAACTTTTGCGCAACTGATTTATCAACGATCTTGCTTACGAACTGATTATCGGGATGATGAACCAACAAATCTTGCTTATTTTGATATTTAGTAATGTTAGCCTTAGTAGCTACATACTCATCCATATCACCTCGATGCCAATCCATATGATCAGGGGTAATCATCAGTAGTACCGCTATATCGGGACTGCGAGTAATGTCCCATAATTGCAAATTACTCATCTCTAAGACCACGTAATCGCCTGCTTTTAATTGATCGATAAAATCTAGAGGCGGAATGCCGATATTGCCACCCAAAAAAGTGTTCAATCCGGCGGTTTTTAAGATTTCATATACAAAAGCCGATGTTGTGCCTTTGCCTTTACTGCCGGTTACACCTATAGTAATCACACCCTCGGGACAATCAGCCAAAAACTCATTCATCACCGAAGTAACATTAATGTTGGCTGGCAGCTGATAGGGCAAAATCCCAGGTGAGCGCACTACTAGATCATAGTCTTCTAAACTATTTAAATAACTATCCCCTAAATTAGCCCTCACGCCTTTTGGTAGCTCTACATCTTCTCTAGCGTCACAAACCGTAACTTCATCCCCTAAGGAGCTGAAATATTCATAAGCCGATTTACCCTCTACTCCAAAACCTAGGATAGCTATTTGTCGCATAAATTTACCTTTACCCCTAGCCTTTGTGCTCTGGAGCGTTAACGAGTCCGCATTTTTTGTATTTCAACCCCGAGCCGCATGGACACGGATCATTTCTACCGATTTTTGCGGTATTCCTAACCGTGCCACTACCGCCTTGAGTCCGGGAGCCGCTACCATTGCTACGAGACACTTGAGCATGTTCAGCCGCTTTAGTCAGCTCTGTTTCCTGGGCTTCATCTGCTGTTTCTTGTCTTGGTACCATGCGGTAGATAGTAGTGGCCACTTCTCGCTCGATACTAGCCTCTAAATTGGCAAACATGATATGGGCTTCTTTCTTGTACTCTACTAACGGATCTCTTTGGCCGACACTGCGTAAGTGAATACCCTGGCGCAAGTGATCCATAGCTTCTAGGTGATCCATCCACAGCCTATCTAGAGCTTGCAAGTAAGCATGCCTTTCTATGGTGCGCATCATCTCATCACCGAACTCTTTTTCTCTAGCCTCATATAGTTTATGGGCCTTCTCGATTAACTTACTCGCTAACTGACTATCATCAACATCACTAAACTCATTGGTTCTAACTTGTATAAAACGGCCTAGGTATTTAAATAGCTCTAATCTATTAAGTTCCTCGTCTTCCGCATCGGTATGTATAGCTATAGCGTGATGAATTTCATGCTCTACCATCGATAATATGTCGTCTTTGAGAGGCTTCTCGTCCAATATATTACGCCTTCTAGCATAAATAGCTTCACGGTGCCGATTCATAACGTCGTCGTACTGTAATACGTTTTTACGCATATCGTAGTTGTGTGATTCTACTCTTTTTTGAGCGTTCTCTAGACTTTTAGAGACCATATTGTTCTCTATCGGTGTATTCTCGTCTACACCCAAACTACCCATCAAATTAGATATACGCTCACCTCCGAAGATACGCATAATCTCATCTTCTAGACTGACATAAAACTGGGTACTACCGGGATCACCCTGACGAGCACTACGACCCCTAAGCTGATTATCTATTCTTCTAGACTCATGCCGCTCGGACCCTAAAACATGCAGTCCCCCAAGGTCTGTAACACCTTCTTCTAAAACTATGTCGGTACCACGACCGGCAATATTGGTAGCAAGTGTGACTGCACCCTTGTGGCCAGCCCGGGAGACTATATCTGCTTCACGTTCGTTGTTCTTGGCGTTTAATATCTCGTGTTTAATACCGGCTTTGGTGAGTTTGTCTGAGATAACTTCGTTTTTCTCAATCGAAACTGTACCGATTAACACCGGCTGACCCTTTTCTTGACGTTCAGCTACGTCTTTAGCTATAGCATCAAACTTAGCATCCTCGGTCTTGTAGATCCTGTCTGGTAAATCTACCCTAATGGTCGGCTTGTTGGTCGGAACCTCAGCTACGTTGAGGTTGTAGATATTTTGAAACTCCTCCTCTTCTGTCTTGGCCGTACCGGTCATACCGGCTAATTTGTCGTACAACCTAAAGTAGTTTTGGAAACTAATAGTTGCTAGAGTCATCGACTCCTGCATAACCCGCACGCCCTCTTTAGCCTCAATTGCTTGGTGCAGGCCTTCGCTATAGCGTCTACCTGGCATAAGTCTACCGGTAAATTCATCGACTATAACAACTTCACCTTCACGTACTACGTAGTTTTTATCCTTTTTAAATAACACCTCTGCCTTTAGGGCCTGTTCTAGGTGGAAGATTGACTGGACATACTCAGGATCATAGAGGTTATCTACTCCTAGTATCTTTTCTACTTTACTAACACCATCATCACTTAAACTAACTGCTCGCTGCTTCTCATCCACGCTGTAGTGATCGCCCTGCTTGAGCTGTTTAGCGATCGAGGCAAACTGTTGATAGGTATCAGTACTTTTAGCCGCTGGAGCTGAGATAATTAGAGGTGTTCTGGCCTCATCAATTAGAATTGAGTCGACCTCATCGACTATGGCGTAGTTAAGGCCACGCTGCACCATAGCGTCCTTACTCGGAGCCATATTGTCGCGTAAATAGTCAAAGCCAAACTCGTTGTTAGTACCATAAATAACGTCACATTCATAAGTCTCTTTTTTATCTACCTCCCGGAAATGCCGCAATCTAGGATCACTATGGGACTCATCGATAGTTTCCTCATCATAAATAAACCCTTTGTTACCACCGGTAATTACACCTACACTTAGACCTAGGGCGCTGTAGATACCGGCCATCCAGCCAGCATCACGACGAGCTAGATAGTCATTGACTGTAACGACATGCACGCCCTTGCCGCTCAAGGCGTTAAGATATACCGGTAGCGTAGCTACTAACGTCTTACCTTCACCAGTACGCATCTCGGCAATGTCGCCTTTATGCAGCACGATGCCACCTAAAATCTGTACATCAAAGTGCCGCATCTCAAGACGCCTAAGAGCTGTTTCTCTAACAACTGCAAAAGCCTCGGGTAAAAGATCATCTAGGCTCTCGCCCTTTTCTAGCCTAGACTTAAATTCAGCAGTTTTAGCCGATAGCTTTGCATCACTGAGTTTCTTCAGCCCAGCTTCTAAATCATTGACCTGCTGCACGATTGGCTGGATTTGTTTCAGCTGCTTGCTGCCTGGATCACCAAAAATTTTCGTTAAGATTCTTTTCATATGCACTCTCTACTATATAGCAATTAGAGGTTTGATTATAGGGGTGTTTTGAGAGGTTTTTGGGATATTCTTGAAGACAGTTAGTTTATCTACCAGGCCTAAAAGACTTTAGTCTTCTCAAGGTTTTATGAGCTCTAGATTTATCCTGGACCTTATCCTTGTGCTTCATTATCTGGCTCTTGAGCTTCTCCTCAACTATATCGATAGCTGCATAGATACTGATCGTTGACTCTTTAGATGTAGCCTCGCCACCTGGGTAGGTAATGGTAGCCTCAGCGCTGAAGCGGTTCTTGGACTTGCCCTGCTCAGAGCTTAAAACAACTCTGCCGTGAGCGGGAACGCGAGCATTCTTTGGCATATATTTATCTAATTTACCGAGCTTTTTTTGTACATATTTGCTCATAGACTCGGTTAATTCCATGTGTGTAGCAGCTATATCTAGTTTTATCATCTAACTTATCTCCTTTTTATTAATATACTTTTGTAAAACTTCTGGGATGTTAACCTTGCCGTCTTTGGTTTGATAGTTCTCTAAAATAGCTATCAAGGTCCTACCGATAGCTACCGCTGTAGCATCGTTCATATGTGCAAACTGGGTCTTACCGGCCTCATCTTTATATCTAGTTTTCAGTCTACGAGCCTGGTAGTCTCTCATATAATCGGCCGTATGGGTCTCACGGTATTTATCTTGGCCCGGCATCCAGGTTTCGATATCGGTCTGCATATAATCAGGCGCGCCCATATCACCAGTGCAGATACTAACTACCTGGTAAGGCAGCTTGAGTTGTTGCATTAGATACTCTTGAATAGCGATCATCAGTTTGTGCTCATCCTCTCCCGTTTCACTGGTAGAGAAAGTCTCTAGCTCCAGTTTGTCGAACTGGTGTTGCCTCAATATTCCCCTAGTATCTTTACCGTAACTACCGGCCTCTCTCCTAAAGGCTGGTGAATAACCGGCCAATCTAATCGGTAGCTCTTGGGAATCTAGAACCTCATCCATAAACATAGATCCCATTGAATGCTCAGCACTACCGACTAAAACATACTCTTCATTTAGAGTAATGAAACGATCATCTTTGGGTTCTAGTCTAGCCATCCGAGCCATAGTCTCTGGCCTAACTAACACTGGTGGTATGACCATTGTGAAAGCTTTGGCCGGTATTTGAAGGTTATTATCCTCAATTAGCTTAGCTATGACATTCTCATCTGTAACTTGTTCAACCGCGTACTGCAGAAGCGCTAGTTGTAACAGCGCTAAATCACCTTTGAGATAGTTAAACCTAGCGCCCGATACTTTAGCGGCTCTTGGGATATCTAAAATACCCAAACCTTCAGCTATATCGACGTGGTCTTTGGGCTCAAAATCAAATTTAGGTATATCACCCCAAGACCTAATCGGTTTATTACCTGATTCATCTGGGCCTATGGGTACGTCAGGGTGGTGTATATTCGGCACTTGAGCTAGTATCTCATCAAATTTTACTTCTATGTCTGCTAGTTTAGGCTCTATGTCTGCTAGCTCGGTCTTAACTTTGGACGCTGCCTTGATATCAGTATCAGTTGGCTTAGCCGACTTATTAGCAGACAGCTTATTACGCTCAGCTCGCAACTGCTCAACCTCGGCATGGAGTTTGCGGCGCTGATCGTCAAACTCAAGTAGTTGATCAATATCTACCGACAATTTGCGGTTTTTGATACTAGCTTCAACTTCCGCTCGATTGTCTCTAATAAACTGTATATCTAGCATATATACCTCATTATAGTCCATAAAGCCCTAAGTTATAAAGCTCTTAGATTTTCCTTGTTACGGTTTATTGTTAGTTTTGTATAGATATTAGCTGATCTTGGTAACTTTACAGGTTCTTTTGCCGCCAGGAATCACTATATCCACCGCATCACCGACTTTTGAACCCAGCAAAGCCTGACCTATGGGGGACTCTTCCGATATCTTACCGGCTGTTGGGTCTGATTCTAATGAACCAACTACTGTATAACTGACCGATTTACCATCACACTCTAACTCTACCTTGTTGCCCAAATCTACAGTCTTATTGCCTTTAGGATCGGCAATCACAGTCGCGTTTTGTAAAATACTCTCAATCTCAGCAATTCTACTTAGTACATAATCTTGCTCTTCTCTAGCGCTAGTATAGTCGGCGTTCTCACTTAGATCGCCTTCTGCCTTAGCTTCTTTAATCTTAGCTGCTACCACACTGCGTCTAGCTTTTAGCTTAGTTAGCTCATCTTGTAATTTCTCTAAACCGGCACTAGTTAGGTGATGTTCTTTGCCCATAGCACTCTCCTTGAGGCCTACTCCACGGAGTTATTAATATTATCTAGTTGACTGATTCTATCACATAGAAACTATATGGCAAGTCCCTCACTATTCTTAGCGTTAGACCTTCACTCAGCGGCCATATTGGTAAAATCTAAGACCTACTTATTGAAGTGACGAGCAAACACTTCAGCTATGACTGGAGCTGCATATAGGGCGCCATTTTGGCCCTCCTCTAACATAACGACTGAAACTAACTCGGGGTCTTCGTAGGGGCCGTAGGCGGCAAACCAGGCATGGGGGCGACTGTCTTCATCCTCTGGGTTGGTCTCGGCAGTACCACTTTTGCCGGCTACTGTGACGTCAACATTAGCAAATATGGCTGGGGAGGCAGTACCGCTGCTAGATAATACTTGCAACATACCCTCCTGAGTTATTTGGTAGTGACTAGGTTTAATGCCTAGTGGCTGAGAAAGTTTAGTCTCGATATCTGAATTTAATTTAGGGGTAACCAGCCTGCCGCCATTAACTATAGCGGCGTAAGATCTAGCTAGCTGCAAGGGTGAAACCGATAAGAAGCCCTGCCCGATAGCCATATTGTAGGTATCGCCCACAAACCAGCCCTCCCCAACATGTTGCTGTTTCCATTCGGGTGAAGGCAATCTACCGGCAGTTTCTCCGGGTATATCGATACCTGTCCTACTACCTAGGCCTAGCATCTGGTAATACTTCACCAAATTACTTATACCCATACCGCTAAAGGACTGGTAGCCACCAGCTACAGTATAGAAATAGATATTTGAACTCATAGCTATAGCTGATCTAGCATTCATCGGACCCAAACCATTGGGGTTCCAGCTAGCAAAACTATATGTTACTGACGGGTCATAGATACTGCTAACGGTTATACTACCGACATCATTAATAATAGTGTTCTCATCAACTACACCTGTCTCTAAAGCCCCCAAGAGAGTGATCGGCTTGATGGTAGATCCAGTCGGGTAGCCTGCCGATATAACTCGGTTAAACATCGGCATACTGGGATTACTGATCATCGCTTCATAGTCTTGAGTAGAAATACCTCTAGCTAAGGTGTTGTTATCATAATCAGGCAGAGATACGCTAGCTAAAATCTCACCGTTATTCACATCCATAACCACGCCTGAAGCCTTATCGGTATCGGCCTCTTCCATGTAGTCTTGCAGTGATTCATATAGCTGTTTTTGCAGCTCATAATCAATGCTTAAGATCACATCACTACCCCTACTTGTAGCTATCTCTCCAATAACCCTAAGTGGTCTGCTCATTGAATCTACTTCTGTTTCAACAAACCCATTCACCCCCCTCAATAGATCGTCATACTCAGCCTCGATACCAGATCTACCGACAAAATCCAATGAATGAAGTTCAGGCCTAGCATCTAGGTCTGATTGGCTAACTCTAGCTGTATAACCAAGTATGTGTGAAAGAGCGGCATCCGCTTTATATTTGCGAGTCGGTACAGAAGTTAGACTAAAGGCTCCGTGCTCTGGAAGTACGTATTCTAATAGCAAAGCTGACTCACGGTCTATATGTTCAGCTATTAAAACCGTTCCGTTGTAGCCTGGGTCTTGGCTACTAGACAGTTCGGCAACTTCCTCAGCTGAGAGATTTATATGTTTGGATATATCCTCAAAAATAGCTTGGTTTACATCGCCCTCATTAGCTAGTAAGTGCGGCTGCAGCACTAGTTGGAAACTGGCCGTATTATCAGCTAGCACTACTCCATTTCTATCTAAAATGCGACCCCTAGGAGCTAGCTCTACATGTTGACGTATGCGATTCCCTTCAGCAATACCGAGCATTCTATCCCCTTCAACTATCTGGAGATTTAGCAACTGCCAAAGCAGCGCTATCATCGGTAGAGCGGTCATGATAGCTACAACAGAAACCATAGGCTTTGATAGAGTTGGACCATTAGTCGGTTTAGTTTCTCCCCAACCGCCACCAGCAACCAGCACTTCCGACCAAGCTCCCGAGAGTTTAATCTCGCTACGATAATTGTCGCGCCGAGAAACTCCCGATATTCGTAAAAGTTGCTGTTTGCGCTTAAACCACTTCATACTTAAATTATATATCCCAGAAGCAATAAAGACTAAGACTTAAACTATTAAAAAAACTAATTAAATTATTGCTAAAGACCTAGCCTAGACGTTTTTTGTCCATAAACTTCAGCGCCAACCAAACTAAAACAGTGGTAGAAACAGCCCGCCAAAGAATATTAAACACAGTCAGTGATAGATCAAAACTCATACTTTGATCTGTAATTAAAGATGCTGCAGATAATCTCACTACTGTCTCTACAGTAATAGCAGTAGCAACTAGCAATAGCAGATGAGGCAGGCTAGTTGCAAGCAAGCCAACCTTTCGCCATATATAGATCGTTAGAAGTACAGCTATAGCAGCTAGGATGTTGGGGCCGATTGGTTGCAGGGATGATGCATCTAAAACTAGCGCTAAAAACATAATCCAAATAAACATTTTGGTATTGCTGTGATAACTACCAAAACGAAAAACCGCCACAATAATAATGGCTACTAATATAGCTGGGGTTGGCATAGATAGTGCCGGCAAAAAGTACCCTTCTATCAATACGGCTAAAGCAGCTAGGATAAGCCAAGCGCTCTGTTTAATTTTGTGATGAGGCAAACTACGCCAAAAAGTTAGCAGCGAGTAGCCACGACTTCCCGAGTAGCGTTTCACGGAATTACCACCAATACCGCTCTTAGCCGTTCATTAGCTAGTGCATAGTTAATCGAAGCACTATCAAAAACATCCGTCTCACTCGCCTCAATGGTGTTAATCGATCCAATCAATATACCCCTGGGGTGTACACCGTCCTGCCCGCTAGTAGCTACTATGTCGCCTCTGCTGAGGTTGTGATTTTGTGGCAGCCTATCAACCACTAGGCCACCTCCTGGGTGACCTCTTAAGATACCGTCAACATCAGCTATATCAACTAGGGCTCTGAAGTTAATATCATTAACCAAAACAACCAAGCTATATTTACTGCTAACTTGATCTATGGCACCGACTAAAACGCCCCGTGAGACTACACTCATGCCGGTCTCCACTCCATCGTTTTCACCTACATTTATTCTCATCATCTGTCTAGTCTGGTCATAGTGATAGTTAATTACATCTGCAGGTAAGAGAGTTAGTTCTGAATCTCTGATAAAACCTAGTTCTTCTCTAAGTTGTTGGTTTTCTTCTGATAACAGGCGTTGATCTATGAGGCGCTGTTGTAGTTGTTTAACCTCCTCCCTAGCATCAGCTAAATCACTATTTAGACTACCTAAATACCTCAACTCACTAAAAGCTGAGTCAACTTGAGCACCAATATTGTGCAATTTCTGACCCAATGGATTGGTAAAATTGTTCAGAAAATCGGCCCTAAGACCCAATAAGCCTAGTAGTAGTATAGATACTATTACTAGAGATATAGCTACAACTTTAGTTTTATTGATTGCCATGACCTTAATTATAACTACCTAATATACTATTAACCACCGATTTTACTCATTTCGAGTCAGAACAGATAGGTACTGATCGATATCCTCTAAAACTAGGCCTGTGCCTCTAACGACACTGGATAGTGGATCTTCAGATACAGATGCCTTGACCTTGGTTTCTTGTGATACTAAAGCATCCAAATTCTGTAGTAGTGCCCCACCTCCAGTTAAAACAATACCAGACTGCATAATATCACCGACTAGCTCCGGAGGGGTCTCTTCTAAAGTAATGGTGATAGCTTCGATGATCTGCCTTAGAGTCTTCATTAGCGGCATACGTATCTGATCAGATGAAACTGTGACTTCTTTGGGCATACCGGTCACTAGATCTCTACCCCGCACCGTCATGGTTTGGGGGCTTTTCAGTGGATGAGCACTACCGATATTGATTTTGATATTCTCAGCAGTACGCTCACCGATACTCATGCCGAACTCATCACGCATATACTGCACGACTGCTTCCGTTAGTTCATCTCCGGCAATACGCAAGCTCCTAGATAACACCATCCCGCCTAGAGATATAACGGCCACTTCCGTGGTACCACCACCGATATCGACAATCATACTTCCTGTAGATGATGTTACCGGCAGACGACAACCGATAGCTGCTGCCATCGGCTCCTCTATGAGGTAGGTCTCTCTAGCCCCGGCACTATCTCCAGCCCCAGCTACAGCTCGTTTTTCCACCTCTGTTACTCCCGAGGGTATGCCGATAACTAGCCTTGGTCTTTGCCAAATTACCGGATAGTCTTTATGTACCTTTTTGATGAAATACTGCAACATCTGCTCGGTAATTTCAAAATCGCTAACTACTCCATCAACCAAAGGCTTAGTAGAGATTATCTGCTGAGGGGTTTTACCGATCATGTCTTTAGCTTTGCTACCGATTGCAATTAACTCTTTAGTCTTTTGATTGATCGATACTACGCTAGGCTCATCAATTACAACACCTTGACCTCGTACATACACCAAAGTATTAGCAGTACCTAAGTCGATACCTATATCGTGAGCTAATAATCGGTTGGCTCTAGTCATACTACTAATAGTAGCCTAACGACTAGGTAATCTAAAAGCATGAGGGGTTTAGTTTCTAGCTAAAATCTACTAAGTAGCTCTTTGGTTTCTATCATTTCTGTCTCATTCGACTTACGATCTGTAACCTCTAATTGCTCTTTATCAACAGTTTTTTGACTGCAAACCACTCTCAGCGGCACCCCGATTAAGTCAGCATCAGCTAATTTAACACCCGGAGATAAATCTCTATCATCATATATAACCTCTATATCCTGACTTAGAAGCTCATCATATAGTTTATCGGCTTGAGCCTCTCCTCCGCGCATAGCCACGATATGTACTTCAGCCGGTGCTACGCTTTTAGGCCAGATAATACCGCGCTCATCGTGGTGAGTCTCGGCTATAGCGGCCATAGTTCTGCCAACCCCTATACCGTAACAGCCCATGTAGTATTTCTGCCTCTTACCATCCTTATCCGTATACTCGGCCGAATCCATTAAATTAGAGTAGTGGTAGCCAAGCTGGAAGATATTGCCCACCTCGATACCCTTCTTCTCTACTAAATCACCTGTAGCTGTAGCCATAGCGATATCGCCCTCGATATCGGGCTGGTAGTCCCGGTCGATATTGATATTGAGTAGGTCTTCATTCTTCTTATTAGCTCCACCGTAAGCATTACTGATAGTTCTCAAACTCTTATCGGCTACGATTATGACCTCTCGGCCGCTGTTTACACCTTTTTTAATAAATTCGACTGGTGATATGAAGCCGGGATAACTGCTTAGATCATCGATAATCTCCTCATCTGTAGCCGGTCTTAAATCCCAAACATTAGCTACGTGGGTTAATTTAGCCTCATTAACATCTAAATCACCTCTGATAATAGCTAGCACATACTTCTTAGTAGCTTCATCAAAATACAGTACGTCTTTAATCTGTTGCCACATAGGTAGATTGTGCAAACTAGCTCCATCCTCCATGGTTTTACCCCTAGGAGCATCTACTTTCTTGAGCTTGGCCGGTTTTTCATCTAGATTCTTTTGTTCTGGTTCGAATTCGGCCACATCTTCATGCCAGGCCTCTTTGGTTTTGGTGTTGAGGAAATAGCGACTTTCTCCGGCCGGACTCTCGGCAATAAATTCATGGCAGTACTCACCACCGATATAGCCGTTATCGGCCGCCGCTACATCAACATTTAGACCCATTTCAGTAAATATAGCCTTGTAGGCGTCCCACATATCTTGGTAGATGTCGTTAAACTGCTCTTCAGTACTGAAACTATAGGCATCTTTCATGACAAATTCACGAACTCTAAGCAGCCCTCCACGGGCCCTTAACTCATCACGGAACTTCATAGAAAACTGGTAGATATTAAACGGTAGATCTCGATAGCTAATGTTGAATTTACGCACCAAATCAACCGCCATCTCCTCAGCGGTACCACCTAAAGCGAATTCAGAACCTCTACGATCCTCTATCTTCATCAGCTCAAATCCAGTAGTAGTAGTCCTGTTGGTCTCTTTCCATAGATCGATTGGGTGCAGTACCGGCATGATCAATTCTTGGGCACCAGAATCGTTCATATGTTTTCTAATGATAGCTTCGATATTTTGATGAACCTTGATGCCTAAGGGCAATAGATAGTAGCGACCGGCAGTTGACTCACGGATGTAGCCGGCTTGAGTTAGCAGTCTATGTGAGTCGATTTTGTAATCAGATCCCTCATTTTTTGATGGTCGGCCGAAAGTTTTTGATAATCTCATCTAAAATACCCCGAATATAAGTATATAAGCGACTAAATTCTTGCCACTATGTAAGATTATAGCAGGCCAGATACTGTTTAAACGAATATAGGCTATGGCTAAAAATACAGCAAAAACTGTAATAACTACCATGGCTCCAATAGGAGGATGAAGCAATCCAAACAGTAGTGAGGTAAAGATTGCCGCCCAGACTACACCGGCCCAATTAGCTAGTGCCGGTAGCAAAAAACCCCGAAAGATAGTCTCTTCCGATATCGGTGCTATCACTACTAAAGCTAAGAACGTTAGGCTCATCTCAAAAACACTACTAGCACCTAAGAAGCCAATCTGCTGCTCCTCGGCAAAATCTACACTAGGAAATAGCACCTCACCAACAGCTACAGCCACAGAAGCCATCAGTAAAAATCCCATGGTCAATATAGATAACCAGCCTATAGCTTTCAGCCAATTAAACGACTTAAAGCCTAAATCTCGCCAAGAACCGCCCTTGCTTCTAACATAGAAATACACCGCTAATACAGCTAGGCTTTCTGCTATTAAGTAGCTACTAAAGTAGTAGGCTAATTGACTCTCGGTATTCGCTAAAGCCGTAGTAAAACTAACACTATCAGCTAATAATATATATGTAGCTACACCAAGTAGGCCAATGATTTGAGCTCCCACTATAGCTGACGCAGCTACAAATAGGGCCGGTAAAGGCCTCCATTTAGCTGTTGCTTTTAACTCCCCCGCTGAACCTTCTTGGTTCTCTGCTTCGCGGTGGTTAGTTAAGTCTTCCATACTATGGCCCCTTGTTTAAAAGAACCGCTGCACATCAACATAGGTAATTAATATAAATAGACCCATCAAGAGTATGAATCCCATACCATGAATAGAGTTTTCTAATTTAGCAGTTAGGTCTTTACGCAAAGCTTTAGCGCCAAGAATTACCGATAACCTACCGCCATCAAGTGCCGGTATAGGTAGTGCATTAAAGACTGCTAATGAAACAGATATTGAGGCGATCAAAAATAGCAGATAGTTAATACCTAAATCACCTAAGTTTTGTAGTAGGAAAACAATACCTACAGGACCGACTAGCTGATCGGCCGCCTCAGCTGCACTACCGGCTACGAGACCAGATAGAATCTCCCATATAGCTGCTAGCACTAAACCGATCATCTGCAGCGTAACTCCCGCAGCAACAATAGGTGCCGACCAAGAATAACGAGATGTCTGTAAATCTGCCGGTAATACACCCAAATAACCCTCATCGGCATCATCGCCAAGCAAAACATTGAGAGTTAGCTCTTCCCCGCCTCTTAAAATATCGATATCTACCGCCGTTCCAGCTAGACTTTCGGTTGCCTCGCTCAAACCTTGAGCCGAAGATATATCGGCACCATTAATCGTCAAAATACTATCACCACTAGTGATACCAGCTTCATCAGCTGCCGAAGAGTCCATGACATGGGTAATAACTACATTGCTACTGCTAACAGTCTCATCAGCAGCTATCGTGAATTGATCAGGCAGCATCTTCGGCAGTCCTATCCAAGCTATAACTGTAACTATGAAGATAGCGGCTAAGACATTCATCCCCACACCGGCCATTAATATCTTGGCCTTTGTCAGTAAGGAACTAGCTCCGAAACCACCAGGCTGGTTATCGCTACTAGCCTCTCCTTTGAGCTTAACGAAACCACCTAAAGGAATTAGATTAAAGGAAAACAGAGTATCACCTACTTGCTTGCTAAATAAGCGTGGAGGAAAACCTATGCCAAACTCCTCTACCTCTACACCGTTGCGTTTAGCTACTTTGTAATGCCCATATTCATGGACTACTACCAAAAGTGCGAATAGAAATACTCCTAAAAGAATCATCATAACTAGTTAGACCCTCCAGTCTTTTTCTCTTGTGCTTCATTCTTATCATCTTCATCGTGACCACCACCAAAACGACGCTGTCTTTTGCCGTATTCATTCAAGGCATCTTCAAACTTATCACTCGTAAAGTCTGGCCAAAAAACCGGTTCAAAAACTAGTTCTGAGTAAACACTCTGCCAAGGCATCAAGCCACTAGTACGCATCTCGCCGCTAGTACGGATAATTAGGTCTGGATAAGGGTGCGGCTGACCTTGAGTATCTAGATATTTAGAGTATAAAACCATAGGCAGGGGTGAATCACCTGAATCTATCGGCTTATCCAAATCCTCAACATTTAGCTCACCTGACTGTACGTCTTTGACTATAGCTTTTGTAGCCCTAATAATCTCATCCCAACCACCATAATCAAGGGCTAGATTTAAGTTGTAGCTCTGGAAATCTTTCGTCATTTCTACAGCATTATCGATTTTATCCATTAGTTTAGCCGGCAAATGATCTTTTCTGCCTAGATGTCTGACTCTAACCTTGTGCTTTTTAGCCTCTTCTAGATAGCGATCAATCATCTCGCCAAAAAGAGTAACTAAAAATTCAAGCTCACCCTCTGGGCGATTTCGCCAGTTCTCCGTTGATAAGCCCCAGAGAGTTAGAGTATTAATGCCTCTACTGCGGCACTCCTCCATCAATTCTGTGGCACGCTCTAATCCCTGCCTGTAACCTTCAAAGACCGGTTGATTATTAGCCTTGGCCCAACGAGTATTACCATCAGGAATAATAGCTACATGATTGGGTATATTTGCATTATCTGCCATCGCTGTTTATATCTCTTCTATCTCTTGACGTTTTTTATCGGTCATCTCATCGATCTTAGTATTAAACTCAGCTACTAGCTTATCTAGATCTTTTTTGCCTGCTTCGAACTCATCCTCAGAAATCGACTTATCCTTAAGCTGATTCTGTAAATCCCTCAACGTCGCATGTCGGATGTTTCTAATAGCGATATTGGCCTCTTCGGCTATTTCACCAACTTGCTTGGCTAGCTGTTGTCTGCGCTCAGCCGTTGGTGGCGGCAACTGAATATGTATCACCTTGCCGTCACTTAGTGGGTTAAGGTCTAAATTCTTATCGTCCCTGATGGCTTTTTCAACCGCCGGAGTATTACTCACGTCCCATGGAGCTATAACGATAGTCTTCCCATCTGGAGTAGTAATCGAGGCGATAGACTTTAGGCTCATCATCTGTCCGTAAGATTCAACCTCTAGATTCTCTACTAGTGCCGCGTTAGCCCTACCGCTGCGTACAGACTTAAGTTCTTCACTTAAGTGATCTAGCGTGCTTTCCATTTTCTTTTCTACTTCTTTATCCATGTGATTTAAAAAGCTTTTTTGCTTCCTCCAGAATTGATTATCAAAAAACTACTTACCAATATACTACATTTACTCAGCTAGGCCCATCAACCTCAAAGTTGCTAGGCAAAAGTATCTCTTACGATTGGCTCTCACCTAAGCCCATACGAGCAAACCGGCTGATCTTGATATTCTCACCCATCTTAGCTATTAGCTCGGTTTGGTAATCAGCTATAGTCTTATCGGTATCTTTGATGAACGGCTGGTTGTATAAGCAGACTTGCTCATAAAACTTATCCAATTTACCGGCTATAATCTTCTCGGCCACGTCCTTGGGCTTGTCCTCAAGTTCGCTAGAGTAGATATCTTTTTCCTTATCTATAACCTCTTTTGGTATATCGTCACTGTTTAAGTACTGGGGGTTAGAAGCAGCTACATGCATAGCTACATCTTTAGCAAAAGCCTGAAATTCATCGGTCTTTGCTACAAAATCGGTCTCACAGTTAACTTCGACTATGGAGCCGACCCGGCCCATATGTATGTAGGCTTCAACTAGCCCGGCATCGGCCGAGCGCTCAGCTCTTTTCTCGGCCTTGGCCTGGCCTTTCTTGCGCAAAACCTCAATAGCCTTAGCCTCATCTCCCTTGGCTTCTTCTAAAGCACCTTTAGCATCCATCATGCCGGCACCGGTCTTGTCACGTAGCTTTTTAATATCTGCTGGGGTAATTGCCATTTACTTATCCTCCTTCTTACTCTTCTCTGCTGTCTTAGCGGTCTTCTTAGTAGCAGTTTTAGCTGTCTCTTTAGTCTCAGCTTTAGCTGGAGTCTTAGGAGTCTTAGGAGCTTTAGGATCCTTAGAAGTCTTAGTATCGGCCTTGCTCTCATCGACTGTTTTAGGTGTGTATTCAGAAGCACCTTTAGCGATAGCTTCTACTAACACATCTGTAATCAAGGCTACGGTTTTTAGCGCATCATCATTAGCTGGTATCGGATAATCTATTAGGCTTGGATCACCATTACTATCAACTATGGCTACTATGGGTATATTTAGGCGCTTAGCTTCCCTAATGGCAGTCTTCTCTACCACTACGTCACTAATAAACATAGCTGCTGGTGACTCTTCCATATCAGCAATACCGCCAAAATCTTGCTCTAATTTATCTCTCTCTTCCTCAAAACCCAATATCTCTCTTTTGTTGTAGGTTTCTGCTAGCTCACCTGAATCTAACTCTTCATTGAGAGTTTTGAGTCTTTTAACCCTATCGGACATAGTGGCAAAGTTAGTTAGCATACCACCCATCCAACGTTCAGTTACGTAAGGCATCTTAACTTTCTTGGCAGCTTCCTCGATAGTTGGTGCTATATGTCTTTTAGTGCCGACAAACAGCACCTTCTTACCACTAGCAGCCACACTGGCTAGAAAATTAGCCGATTTCTCCAACTGATCTTTGGTTTGTTCTAGATCTATGATGTGTATACCACCCCTTTTACTGTGGATGAACTTTTCCATCTTAGGGTTCCACCGACTGGTTTTATGGCCGAAGTGCGCTCCTGCTTCCAGCAGGGCCTTGATATCAACTTTACTACTCATATATTTATTGATCCTTTCTTTTAAAGACTTCTTAGAACTGAATAGTCTTTACTACACGGGGATTTATAGGCTTAACTTTTACAAGGAAAAGCCAGGAAATCTTAATCCACGCTGATTAATTTTATGACGCTCTTAAGATTAACAGATAGTAGACATTTTTGGCAAGTTGTTTAGTTAACTTTAAAGACTACTGATTGACTATAGTTTGCTTAAACTGTATTAAATAGAACTATTCTTGACCAGAATCTGAGCTAGACTCAGATAAAGCACCTTCTCGTAGATAATCTTCTCTAACCCAATAACTTCTTCCCTCAGCTGGAGTAGTCTTAAGGCCGTTATCACGTACAACATCTTGAACGTGTCTTTGTGATACACCTTCACCTATTAATGTCTTAGGCTGGGCGTTAGGGTCACCGCTCCAAGTACTAATACGTACATATCGATTTCCATCTTCGTCGAAACCATAATTTTCACCATCCTCACCATCAACTGTCTCAATATTGACTGGGTCTGGTGGATCACCGTGCATCTCATCCCAGATTCTTTCACCCGAAAAGGCCAGCGCACCAACTACAGCTACTGCTCCTACTAGGTTAGCGACCCTCTTAGCCGTTCGTTTCTTTGATTCCTTATCTGTATTTTGTTCAATATTCATAAGTTATATTATTAGCATAAACATTACAGTTTGTCAAAGGTATTTTATTGCAAGTATTGACTAAACTGTAGTCTGTAATATAATGGTTGCTTGTCATGAAAAAAGATATACATCCTAACTACAACGAAACCACTATCACCTGTAACGGCTGTAATAACAGCTTTAAAACTCGTGCTACCGTCGATAAGATTGAGGTAGAAATCTGCTCTCAATGCCACCCGTTTTATACCGGTAAACAGAAACTAGTCGACGTAGCCGGCCGAGTCGATAGATTCCGCGCTAAACAAGCTGCTGCTAGTAAAAAGTCTGAAGAAAAAACCAAATCGACCAAGAGTAAGGCGGCTAAATCATCTAATGAAGGCAAGAAGCAACCTGCTACCAAGAAAAGCTTAGCTGAATTAAAAGATTAATTTTCTTTATAAGACTCTAGCTATTAAACTGGTAGTTTATGGGCTGAGATAAACTACCCTATTAAGTTAATACGTTATACTATAATTTGAATGGAAGATAAAAGAGCTAAACTACAAGAAGAGTACGAGGAGCTATCCCAAAGGCTCCAGGATTCTAGTATCTACTCTACGCCTGAAGGCCAAGAAGTGGCTAAAAGACACAGCGATATCGGAGACATACTGGAGATTTTCTCTAAAGTCGATGATATCAAGTCACAGATCAATGAAACCGAAGATATGGCTCAAGGAGATGATAAGGAGCTAGCTGAACTAGCTAATAAGGAATTGGAGGAGCTGCAAAGCCAACTTTCTCAGCATCAAAATGAGCTAGAGACGGCACTCATCCCTAAAGACCCCAACGATAATAAGCCGGCTGTCTTTGAGATACGGGCCGGAGCTGGTGGCGATGAAGCTTCTTTGTTTGCCGGTGAGCTATACCGCATGTATATCAAATACTGCGAGATGAATAACTGGAAAGTAGAGTTAATCAACGAAAGCCCATCCGAGGCAGGCGGCTTTAAGGAAATCAGCTTTATCGTTGAGAACAAAGGTGCCTACGGCATGCTTAAGTTCGAATCTGGTGTACATAGAGTCCAGAGAGTACCTTCAACTGAATCTAGCGGCCGCCTACACACCTCTACAGCCTCTGTAGCCGTACTACCAGAAGCCGAAGAGCACGATATCGAGATTAACGAAAGTGATATTAGAGTAGATGTATTTCGCTCCTCTGGACCGGGCGGACAGTCGGTCAATACTACCGACTCCGCTGTACGAATCACCCACATACCGACCGGCATGGTAGTAACCTGCCAGGATCAAAAGAGCCAGCACAAGAATCGTGACAAAGCCATGGGAGTATTGCGCTCTCGCCTACTAGCTGCCAAGATCGAAGAAGAAGAAAAAGCTAGAGCCGGCATGCGCAAAGACCAGATTGGCTCAGGTGATAGGTCAGAAAAAATTCGTACCTATAACTTCCCTCAAGATAGACTGACAGATCACCGTATCAACTTCACTACCCACGACCTGCCTAAAATCATGGAAGGTAATATAAGTGAGATTATCGAAGCCCTAAAGGCCGCTGATTTTGAAATCAAAAAGCAACAATCGTGACAGTTCAAGAGTTAATAGACCAAAATACTGCTAAACTACCCCAATCATCGACCCCTAGACTAGATGTATTGGTGTTATTAGAAGCAGCATCAGGTCAAAACCAGGCTCACATACTAGCTAGTTGTAATCAAGAAGTTAGCGATCTTTTAGATCAAAAACAACAATCAGTTTTTGCAGAGTTTATAACTAAAAGAGCTCGATTTGAACCGGTAGCCTACATATTAAATTCTGTTGAGTTTTATGGGCTTAGTTTTTATGTCGATGAACATGTCATGATACCAAGACCTGAGACAGAAAAATTAGTAGATTACATCTCCCGCCAAGCTCCTCAAAATACCAAAGTTTTAGATATTGGCACCGGTAGTGGCTGCATAGCTATAGCTACTAAATACAGCCGGCCCGACCTAATAGTTTCTGCAAGTGATATATCGAAACCGGCTCTAGAAATTGCTAAAAACAATGCTAAAGAAAATAACACTGACATAGATTTTATCAATAGTGATTTACTAGTTAATATAACGAGTAATTTTAATATCTATGTAGCTAATCTTCCCTATATACCTAAAGACTATCCTTGTTCAAAAGAGGTTAGTTTTGAACCTCAAACTGCTATATTCTCCAAAAACCGAGGATTAGAACATATACAAAAACTACTCAAACAACTATCAAACAGACTAGCTCCAGGCAACCTAGTCATATTAGAAGCTTTCCCCAAGCAGCACCCAGATATTGCTGATTTTGCTAAGAGTTACGGATTAAAGCGAATTCTTAGCGATGATTTCCTATTAGTATTAGAGTTAAGTTAGTTTAAAAACCTTCGAACTCTGTGAGAGTGACCTCAATATTTAACTCCTGATCACCTCTGATAACCGTCAGCTCTACTACATCACCGGCCCGGTAACGACCCAAAATAGCTGACAATGGCTGATTTCTATCAACACTAATATCATCGATATTCGTAATAACATCTCCCGTTAATAACCCGGCGCTTTCTGCTGGAGAACCTGACACTACGGCGTCGGTCTCACTATCGCCCACCAACAAAGCGCCCTCACTAATATCAATACCTTCCTCTCTAGCAACCTGAGAGTTTAAGGTCACGTAACGCACTCCCAGGAAAGGTTTAATCAGTCTACCCGTCTCTAAAATACTGTCTATGCCGCCCTTGGCTTGATTAATCGGTATAGCAAACCCAATATTCTCAGCATTGCCAGCTACGGCTGTGTTAATGCCTATAACTTGGCCTTGGATATTGACTAATGGCCCACCGGAATTACCGGGGTTAATAGCTGCATCGGTCTGAAACAACCCCTCTAAACTCTCTGAGCTAGCACCACTACCGCTGGTGGCAATTACCGGACGGCCAATTGCAGAAATAATGCCAGTAGTAACGGTATTGCTAAATCTACCCAAGACATTACCTATAGCTATGACTTTTTGACCTACCATTACTTTATCTGAGTCCCCTAGCTCTGCAGCTACTAGTGGCTCTTGAGTATCGATCCGCAAATAAGCTATGTCGTTAAACGGATCACGAGCTAAAACCTCAACATCTTCATAAAAACTATCGTCATGTAAAGTTACCGATATGCGGCTATCTTCTGGTACTACATGCTTATTAGTGATAATCAGCCCATCCTCAGAGATAACCAGCCCCGTACCGGCCCCTCCTCTACCCTCAAACTCTCGGCCAAAAATATCATACCTAGGAGCACCCTCAGAGGTGATATTGACTATACTGGGCTCTAGTTGCTGAACCACATCGATAATTACAGAACTTTCTTGCAAAACTACGTCACGACTGTGGCTTTTGCCAAAAAGTATCTCGTCTAATACGCCGACTCCCAAAAAACCACCAATAATACCGCCGATGAATGATACAACAACAACTAAACTAATTCCCAACCAGATGAGTCTATTTCTTCTCATATATATAAGCCTAGCAGTTTTTGTCTCAATACCACAATATATCAAAGATTATTTTTGGTATATGTTAAAGGTTTTAACAGATTTATATCTCAAGTACCCACTCACTGCCAATAATTATTACTAGCAGTACTGTTACCATGATGGCTAAGTAGCCATACAAGCGTCTCTTCTTCAACTTTTTATTGAGGTGCTCATGGTATATGTTACCTAATATATAGGCTAGGGGCACTAATATAGCTACTGCCTGAGGTATCAATAAGCGACCGCCTAGAAGCGGATAAAATATTAGCCAGTGAGACATAATCCAAGCAAACTGAGCTACAATTAGGGCCCATATTAACGGTAGTAAGCGGCGAACATTATCGTCGCTGTTAGATAAAAAGTGATCGGCCGTAATATAGCCGATTAGCCAAGATGAAATAATTACTCCAGCTGTACCTAAAGTCGACTTGAGCAAAAAAACTGTACCTATACCTATACCTAGTGCAAACAAGGCCTGGACCCCCTTGCCACCGATGCCAGAGGAAGGTTTGATGATGAGCTGCCAAAGCAGATATACAGCCAATATAACCCACTGCATACTAGGATCAATATTATAAATAACTAATAAGACGATATAACTTATAAGTACTAGGATGTCTGCTGAGTTATCCCAAATATTAAGAAGCCATAGTTTCGGGCCACCTAATAGTAGCTGCCACTTACTAGCAATTACTAGCAGTGACGCTATTAAAACCAAGTCTGATCTTACAAGCAGCAACACAGCCACTGCTAAAACTACACTAACAACACCGCGAATTAACTGTCTCCGTAGCGACATCTGAGTACGTAGATCAGTTGGAAGTAAGGACATAGTCACTTCCTATTACAACCTCTAGATCATACTGCTCAGAGCCGCTAGGTGCTTCGCGGCGCAAAGCCTTAACGCCAAAGCGTTGTTCTAGATATCTCAATGTATAAGGTTTGTTGCCGCTATAATCAAAAATTACGGTCTGCTGGTAGTCTTGAGTTGAAGCGTTATCGACATTATCGATACTATAACCAAAGCTCCTAAGCAATGTGGCTGTTTGGGTGGCTAAGCCCTCATTAGACGTACCGTTTAAGATACTCAAAGAAGCAGCTTCATCCCTGATGTAGCCATCAATTAATAATCCCCTGACATATTCCTGAATTGCTGAAAAATCACCGGTAGTAGGCACTAAAGCCGATTGACCATAAATATTACTAAAGGCCAAGAAGTTATCCTCTGAAGCATCTAGTTGGGTATGAACTATCTCGCCCACATCTACCCCTCTAGCAATCTCAATAAGCCTCATAATCTCCTCTAATTTTAAATTGGTATCGGCATTGCGGTTCAAAGATCTTAATAGATTAGCTACCTTGACGGGATTAGATAGGGTGCCTAAAGATAAAACTTTATCTTTTAAAGCAGCTAGAATCTGTTGCTGTCTTCTGCTGCGATCAAAATCACTAGTGCTATACCTAGATCTAGCATATTTTAGAGCGGTCTCTCCATCCATGTGCTGTAAACCAGATCTCATAATAAATGGATCAAAGCCTCCGTTGCTTTCATTGGGATAAGAAAAATCAACTATATCTTCCTCTACCTCTATCTCCACTCCACCTACTAAATCTATAGCTTCTTCAAAGCCCTCAAAGTTAACTCGTCCGTAGTAATGAATCGGTACATCAAGGACATCTTCTAAAACCTCTTTCGCTAAAGCTGGGCCGCCACCCTCACGAGCGTAGCGCTCACCAAAGGCGTGAGCAGCGTTAATTTTGGCCGAACCAAAACCCGGTATATCGACCCATAGATCTCTGGGTACAGATAGAATCGCTACGTCACTGGCTACCGGATCGATACTTACTAACATAATACTGTCACTTAGATCGGCGGCATCATCGATACCTAAAAGCATAATATTAACTCGCCCATCTCCTTCGCCGCGCAAAGTACTAGGATCTACCTCGCCACGGAAAATTCCACCACCATCACGGCTAGCAAACATCAAGTTACTATAAAGAAACCAAGCCGTAACGCCACCTACCAGCGCTAATGCAACTGCTAAACTACTGAATCCGACTATTAACCGCCTTTTAGTAAAGAAACTTCTAATCTTACGTTTCTTTTTGGGGCTATAATCATCGATATCTGGATCAGGTAGGTCAGAAATGGACTGTGAATCTGGGTTAACTTCTAAAGATTTAGGATGTTTTTTGCTCATAACAACAGCTTTCATTATACGAAGTTAAAAGCCTTAAGTCTATCTCTATTATTTATAAAAGCTAAAGATGTTTATATAAAAACTCTTTTAGTGGAAAATTGAACTTAACGCCAAGAGTGAGTAGCTGTATACTAAAGATTGTCATGCAACCAGAATTAGATGAATATCAATCAATATCAGGTATAGATAGCCAGGAAAAAGTCGATAACTTTAAACCTAACTTGGCTTTTTTAAAGATAGTACTGTCTTGGATAGTAGCTATTACTATAGCTATAGGTTTGCAGCAGTTTGTTTTTCAATCTTATCAAGTATTTGGCGCTAGTATGGAGCCGACCCTGAGTCAGGGAGATTATTTGATTATTTCCAAAGTCGGACCTTCCTGGGCCGAGCTACGAAACAACAGTTACCTACCAGAGAGAGGTGCTGTTGTGGTGGTTGATAGCAATAATACTCGCTTGATTAAGCGAGTTATTGGCTTACCCGGTGATTCGGTTGAGATATCAGATGGTCAAGTAACTATCTATAATCAAGATAACCCGACCGGTTTCGATCCTTATGAACTACTAGAGCTACCTGACGTAGAAGTATCTGGTGTTGTTAGTTTGAAAGTACCCGATAACCAAGTATTTTTAATTGGCGATAATCGCGAGGATGGTCATTCACTTGACTCACGCAATCAGCTAGGTACTGTAGATATCGATGATATTGTCGGATCATTAGTCTTGAGACTATGGCCTCTAGAAAATATGCAAACTTTTTAGCTACCTAGTCTTTGATTTAAGAAAGTTGTTTGATAATTCTTTCTAAATCTTCGTCATCCTGATAGTGGACAAGTAGTCTGCCGCCCTTGGCTCTTTTCTGTATCTGCACTGTGGTTTTAAGTTTTTTACTCAAAGCCTTGGTGCGGACATCTTCAGAAGTAACTTGTGAGGGTGAAACTTTAGATTTTTTAGCATCTCTAGCAAACTCCTCTGCCATACGAACAGTCCAGCTGTTTTTAATAATCGAATCTAACAATGTTTGTTGCTGATCTGCAGGAGTGCCCAAGATCGATCTAGCATGACCCTCGCTAATCTTACCTTCAGCCAAGGCTCTCTTGGCTTCTAGTGGCAGGCCCAGTAATCTAATGGTGTTTTTAATGGTGCTAATGTCTCTACCTATCTTCTTAGCAATTTCAGTAGCATTAAGATTAAACTGATCGATTAGTTTTTGATAAGCTGCAGCAGTCTCTATGGGATTTAACTCTTCACGCTGAATGTTCTCGACTAAAGCTAGCTCCAAAGATTGCTGTTCATCGAAACTTCGCACTATAACCGGTACTGATTTTAACTTCAGCTGTTTAGCTGCTCTGAGCCTTCTTTCACCAGCGATTAGCTCATACCGCTCACCCCTTACTTGAGCTACTAGGGGTTGCAAGATACCATGTTCTTTAATCGAGCTAGCCAAAGCATCGATAGCAGATTGAGAGAAGTTGGTCCTAGGTTGATGCGGGTTAGGATCTATTAATTTAGGATCGACTTCGGCAATAGCAGCTCTATCATCTGGTATGGGGTCGAATTCCGGCTCCGTAGTAGTTGGAATTAATGAGTCAAAACCTCTACCCAATCCTCTATTTGCAGCCATTACTTTTTGCCTCCTTTTGTTTTAGTCTTATTTTTACTCTTACCACTGTCTTTGGACTGTTTATCATCAGCCCTAGCATCCACTCGCTTCATCAACTCTTTGCTAAAACGTTTGTAGGCTTTAGCTCCCTTGCTGCGTTTATCATATAGATGTATCGGCTGACCATAGCTAGGAGCTTCAGCTAGACGTACATTCCTAGGGATAAACTCATTAAATACCTGACCTGGAAAGTGTTTATGCACCTCTGCATGTACCTGATTAGACAGAGTAGTTCTACCAGCATGCATAGTTAATACTACGCCCAGCAAGTCCAAGCTAGGGTTAAGGCCTTTTTTAACTAGATCTATGGTTTGTAAGAGCTGTCCTAAGCCCTCTAAAGCAAAATACTCGGCCTGTACCGGTATTAATACATGCTCAGCTGCACTCAAACCATTGATCGTTAATAGTCCTAGTGATGGCGGACAGTCAATTAAAATATAGTCAAAATCTAGCTGGTTGAGTATATGGCGCAAACGATGCTCTCTAGCCTCAACATCGACTAGCTCCACCTCAGCAGCAGCTAGTACTGGGCTAGCTGGTAGGATCGATATTTTGTGCGGTGTAGTTCTAACTATTTGATGAGTTAGACTGAAATCATGCAAGGCATGATATAGATCTTGATCTAGATTATTCTTATCAAGACCTAGCCCACTAGTAGTATTACCTTGTGGGTCAAGATCAACAATTAGGACTGACTTACCGGCCATGGCTAAGTAGTGAGCGGTATTTATAGTAGTAGTAGTTTTGCCTACTCCTCCCTTTTGATTAGCTACAGCGATAATATGTTTAGACATGTTTATATTTTCCCGGGCAAGGCTTAACCCTATTACTCCTTATTAACTTCTGATTTACATTTTAGCATAAGCTAATGAAAACTAGAGGGCTTTACACTGTTGAATAATGCTGTTAATCTATTATGCGATAAGATTATTAGGAAAGAGAACCAATAACCATGAAACAAGCAGTTATAGAAACTGGTGGCAAGCAGTATTTAGTGGCTAAAAACCAGCAACTCAATATCGAATTAGTAGATAGCAAGAAGCAACTTAGCTTCGAGCCTTTATTGGTATTTGATGACAAAGGCACTAGTGTTGGCACGCCAACTGTCAAAGACGCAAAAGTTACAGCTAAAGTGATAGAACCTAAAGTAAAGGGCGAGAAAGTAACTATCTTTAAGTTCAAAGCCAAAAAGCGAGTCAGTAAAAAGACTGGTCACAGACAGAAATACACTACTATCGAAATTACCGGCATAAAGTAACGACTCTTTAAGTATCTTAGATAGATACCGATTGTTTCTTGCCGATACTAAGCAGTATACCTATAGCAGATAGGCTGATGATTAAGTTGGTGCCACCGTAAGCTAGAAACGGCAACGGCAGCCCAGTAACAGGAGCTAGCCCAAGGTTCATACCTATAGTTATGACTACTTGAATAAAGAACATAGTAGTTATACCAATAGCCAATAAAGCTCCGAGGCGATCTTTGGCCGAATAAATTATTAATAGTCCGCGCCAAAATAGCAGACCAAATAATGTCAAAACCGATAATGCGCCTAATAAGCCTAGCTTCTCTGCTATCACAGCAAAGATAAAATCGGTATGCTGTGATGGTAAAAAGTTAAGTGTACTTTGAGTGCCTCCCCCCAAACCTCTACCTAAAAGCTGGCCAGAGCCGATAGCAATCATCGACTGATTAACGTTATACCCCTGACCCTGAGGATCTGAGGTGGGACTAAAGAAAGTCTCTAAACGAGACTGTTGGTAAGGTTCTAACATGGTCACAGCAATAGGTATAGTTGCCACTACTGCTATCAGTAGCCCGAGCAAGAAACTACGCCTCAAACCAGAAGCAAAGACAACTACAAACCAAATAATAGCTAAAACTATAGCTGAGCCTAAGTCTGGCTGTAAAAATACCAACCCCATAACCGGCAAAGCGATTAATATAGATACTATTAAAGTTTTAAATCGCTGCAGATTATGGGAGTTTTTACTTAAATAGCTAGCTAGTAGCAATATCATGCCTAGCTTGGCAATCTCAGCCGGCTGAAACTCTACCGCGCCCACACCTAAGGACCTAGTCGAGCCACCCACTACTTCTCCAAAGACTAGTAGAAGTAGTAATAGTGCTAGACCAACTACGTACCAAATAGGGGCTACCCTAGCTAACACCTTGTAATCAAGGCGAGCAAAGAACACCAGTCCCAACAACCCTATAAGTAAAGCTATTAGCTGCCAAGAGGGGTTAAAACCCTGAAGTAAGCTAGGATCCCTTACGTTAATAGAATGAAGCACTATCACACCTATTAAACACAATAGACCGACACTTCCTATCAGTATTAGATCAAAACGCTTCAACATATACCAAAAGTATATACTCTAATCACCGAACCTGGCTAATTAGCGGATAATCTAAGGCTTAGATCCTGGATAGACCGATCGATAGACTAATGCCTTCTACATCTACTTCTTTGGAAGTGTCCCCGCTCAACTCAATATCTTTAGCCAAAGTTTCAGATTTAATAACGTCCATATACTCATCGATAGCTTTATTTAGCTCATTATCGCTACTGCTGAGCACTAGATTTATACGATCATCAACGCTTAGGTCTGATTCTTTACGAAGTTGTTGTACGTACCTGACAACTTCACGCATGTAGCCTTCTCGTTTGAGTTTGTCGGTAATCTTAGTATCCAAACTTATCGATCCAGACGTCTCATCACTAGAGGTGGTAGAGATTTTAACTTCTTTAACATTCAGTTCATCCTTGATGATATCAATTAGACTATCACCTATTTCTTGCGAGATACTCACATCAGCACTAGCTAGAGGCTGGCGTACTTTGATACCCTGACTAGCTCTAGTCTCCAGGCCTTGTTTAATTAGCCCACGTAAAACAGACATCTGATTAATTAAATCTTGTTCAAAATCTTCAGCTTGTGGCCAATCGAGCAAATGCACCGATTCGCCATCGGTTAATTTCTGATATAGCTCTTCAGCTAGAAATGGCGTGAACGGTGCTAGGACTATAGATAGTCTCACTAAACAGTAATGCAAAGTTTTGTAGGCATCCTCTTTATCGGTGTCATTCTCACTCTTCCAAAATCGTCTTCGACTGCGGCGGACATACCAATTACTCATATCTTCAACAAGCTCTAGAATCGGTTTTGTTGCAGATGGTAAGTCGTAGTTATCCATAGATTCAGATACAACCTCTGTTGTTTGATGCAGGCGTGATATCACCCACTTATCCAAAGGGTTGCTTAGTTGTTTGTATGGATTATCTAAATCACCATCCCACTCCCAGCCATCGACTGAGGCGTACATAGTAAAGAAGTCATACATATTCCAAACCATATTGAGTTTACGCTGGATATCACCAACATCTTTATCGCTCAAAGCAAAATCTTCACCGGTTAAGAGAGGCGATGACAGCAACAGAAACCTTAGCGCATCGGCGCTAAATTGATCCATTAACTCATTAGGGTCGGTGTAGTTGCCGTAACTCTTGCTCATCTTGCGACCATCATTACCGGCTAAGTTACCGGTCACAATCACGTTTTTAAAAGCTTTTTGCCCAAAAAGACCTACTGAAATAGCGTGCATATAGTAAAACCAGGCTCTAACTTGGCCGACATACTCGACTATAAAATCACCTGGGAAGTTAGCCTCAAACTTGTCTTGATTCTCGAATGGATAATGAAACTGTGCAAACGGCATAGAACCACTCTCAAACCAACAATCTAATACCTTCTCGACTCTTTTATACTCAACTCCATTAATCTCAAAGGTCACCTCATCTACCCAAGGCCTGTGATAGTCTTCTAGTTCTACCCCGCTAAGTTCTTTAAGCTCTTGGTAGCTACCGATAACTTTAATATGCTCTTCGCCTGAACTATCTACCCCCTTCCATACCGGCAGAGCCGTAGCCCAGAAACGATCTCGGGAGAGGTTCCAATCAGGTGCTGATTCGATAGTTTTCTGCCAACGACCATGCTTGATATGTCCAGGGAACCAATTGATGTCCTGGTTATGATCAACCATATCTTGTTTTTGCCCCTCAATATCCATAAACCAACTAGGATGAGCTCTATACATTAACTTAGTGCCACAACGATGACAGTGAGGATAGCTGTGCTTGATATAATCTATCTTCCAAACCACACCTTGCTTGTGAAGGCTCTTGGCAATCTCTTTATTAACGTCCCAGACCTGTTCGCCCTGCCAGTCACCTTCAGTGTAGAATCCGCTCTCATCGATAATACTAACACTAGGAAAGCCCTGCTCTTGAGCCAGCTCAAAGTCTTCCTCACCATAGGCTGGGGCTAGATGCACTATACCGGTACCCTCTTCTACTCCGACATAATCGGCCGACCAAATCTTATGAGCACTTTCTCCTCTATCTTCGAATAATGGCTCATAAGCCCTGCCAACTAACTCACTGCCCTTGAAGCTAGTAATTACTTTGTAATCAAGTACTTGGTGTTTCTCATCTGTTAATACCGTATCTAGTAAGTCAGTAGCTAATATTAAATGCTCGCCGCCAACCTCTACCTCGCTATAATCGATATCGCTACCTACTGCAACGGCCGTATTGGCCGGCAGTGTCCAAGGAGTAGTCGTCCAGGCTAGTAGATATCTATCCTCGCCCTCTAGTTTGAACTTCACATAAACACTGGGATCGGTAACGTCCTGGTAGGAGTTATCCATGGCCACTTCGGCCTTGGATATAGGCGTAGCGTCTCTGGTGCAGTAAAGTAGCACCTTCTCACCCTCGTATATCTTACCCTTCTCATACAGCTCCTTAAATGCCCACCAGACCGACTCCATATAGTCTCTATCCATAGTCTTATAAGCGCCTTTGAAGTTTACCCAACGACCGATACGATCAATAGTATCTTCCCAGAGATTACCGGTAGCGACCATATTGTCTCGGCAGGTAGTAACATATTCTTCTAGTGATATCTTAGTACCGATATCACGTCTATCTTTGATACCTAGCTTTTTTTCGGTAAAGACTTCTGCCGGTAAGCCGTGGCAGTCCCAACCCCAACGCCGCTCTACGCGCTTGCCTTGCATAGTCTGATACCTAGGCACAGCGTCTTTAACAATAGAGGAAAGCAAGGTGCCATGATGAGGTTCACCAGTAATAAACGGCGGGCCATCATAGAATACATAAGCCTGAGACTCAGGACGTTGCTCTATCGATTTCTCAAAAGTTTGGTTATCTTTCCAGTACTTAATCAACTCTTTTTCATACTCTGCTGGGGCTTGGCGAGAATTAGCTTGGAACTTCATTTTGGTTTACTTCTCTCTCCTTCTTAAAGGTTAATTATATACCCTAGGTGTTTATATCCGAAGGTATAAAAACAAAAAAGTATCCTCTATGGTTTTTGCAGGAGCGCTTATTGTTGAAACAACAAAAGCACGGTACCATCCTGCTAACTTTAGGGATACTTAATTTAATCGCTCGATCTAACGTGTCAAAAAACGTTGGACTCTACTCTTTTTACTTGCTTGTGGCTAGTAAAAATTTCTTTCCACCTCGCTTCACTAACTCATGAATCGCAGTTGATAGCTGCTAATAGCGAGTTTATATAGATGTTAATAGTTTTATATTAGCAAGCTACTGTCGATATTGGCAACTAGCTTAGTTGTCTAGGCTTCTTAGGTTAACGCCCAAGTCCTCTTCTAGCCTAGTTAACAGCCCGTGAGAGTTAGCCTCTCTAGCATAAGCTAGCCATGAACGCAGAGATAGCTCTAAATCTACCGTCGATATCTCACCACCAACCACCCTCTTTTGATAAGCCCTGGTTCTGTTGCTAAACCTTCTAACACTACTGCCTCTGAGTAGTTTGTGATTAGGGTAGACCCTATACCCCAACCAATCGATACCTATAGAAGTAGCTAATACTCCGGACTTATTGGGGTTTAGCTCTATACTCAAGTTGTTGCACAAAAACTCCCTAATCAGCTCCCTAATAACCCATAGCTTGGCTTTGTTTGTACCTAAAAGTAAAAAGTCATCCATATAACGAAGGTAATGCCGCCACCCCAACTCGTGTTTGATAAACTGATCGAGCTGGTCTAGATAGATATTAGCAAAAAGCTGTGATGTTAGGTTGCCTATCGGTATACCTGTGCCTGGTGATTTACCATACGTAGAGTTAATTATATTCTCACTAAGCCACAGTAGATTCTGATCGGATATTTTCCTTCTAATTAAATCGATTAATATTTGATGATCGATACTAGCAAAGTATTTGGAGATATCGCAACTAAGCACATATAGTTGGTGACCGCCCACCAGCTCACCTCTAGCATATATCTGACGCCAAAACTGTTGCAGGCGATCAACCGCCCTGTGTGTACCCTTGCCCGATCTAACTGCATAGCTATCGCTTATGAATCCTCTATCGAAGATCGGCTCTATCACACTATGTATGGCGTGGTGCACTACCCTATCTCGAAACGGAGCTGCCGATATCTCCCTTCTTTTGGCATCCTCTACTATAAAGTGTCGGTACTGACCGTGACGATAACTAAAAGACTCTAGTTCACGACTCAGTTTCAAAATCTCTTGCTCTAGATTAAAACTAAACTGTAGTATCTCGCCACGGTAGCGCTTGGCCTTACGAGCTTTCAGGTAAGCTGCCATTAGACAATCGAAGCTGGTAATGTGTTCATAGAGATTGTTGTAGGTTTTAATAATAAGCACCTAAATTACAGCCAAGAACACCCTCCAGAAATCTTACAAAAGTCCATTTAAGAGCCTAGATTCTTACTATCGGCAGAATATTCAGCGTCAGCTTACTAATACTACTAATAGGTAGGGGCTCGATATTTTCCTAAATATATCTGCTATATTTTAGAAAAGAGATATATCAGTATGCTTAAAACTTCTAGGTATTGGCCAGAAACGCAGTAATATCTAGATGAAATTACTGGCGGCTCAAACCTGATTCTTAAGAGGTGATGGGGGTGCCCTTAGCTTTAGTTTTTCTCCCCTTAAGGGTAGGCTTGAAATAAGCGTACCAGGCGACACGAAAACCGTTGTTCGTGTTCACATTCGACGGCGTGTTGTTCAGGTTCAAAGCAAAGACACCGGCATCGGAGCCATTGTCCCAGTTGCCTCCGCGTCTGAAGACAGACGCCGTATTTTAGATATATCCCTTAGTGTTGTCCTCTAAAAGTCCTAGAAGACAACCTCAAACTGAAGACAAGTGTCTAAGAGCTTGAGGTTAATTTCTAGGCAACCTTCATCCAGCCTCCCAACATCTTCCCTAACTCATTCATCTTAGTAGCACAGAAACGATATTGTTTATGGTCCATCATCTGCAGATCTTTGCTAATTCTGATTGTTATTCGCAAGACATCCAGTCTGGTGCTAGCCCGCTTAATAAATTTGTGTTTGTCTGATTTAGCTTGCATCGCCCAAATGATATCTTCCATAATCTTAACAGCGGTATTTTCGATCTGCTGACCCAAGACAAAACGTTGATTTTTGGGAAACTTGTTGACCGTAGGAAACAACCACAAGATTAGTTCGTAAGCTTTCTCATATGCCGGTGGTACTTTCATTTTCACTTGTCCTCTCCTATCTTTATCTTCGCTAGTGGTTATTTAGATTTTGTCCTCTTTGGCATTTTTGATTTATCCAAGGTCCAAGTGTCTACGGAGCATACCAGGCGACACGAAAACCGCTGCCCGCGCCCACACCCGACGGCGCGCCGGACAGGACCAAAGCAAAGACACCGGCATCGGAGCCACCGCCCCAGTCGCCTCCGCGCCTGAAAGCCCTGGTGCCGGTATTGGTGCTAGTATAGATACCTCCTATGCCGTTAGTGCTTCTATCCCATGCTGGGTCAGGTGGTCTGATGTATGATAGGCCTTTGTAGTCAGTGATGTCGGTGTAGTCTTGCCAGGATTGTAGTACCGGTGTCGGCTTCTCGTTAGTCTCAACTACGTAAGCATCAACCCAGTCATAGGTATTCCCAGCTATATCCCACAGTACTTCGCCATTTGAGAGTACGTGGGTTCTGAGCTGTTCTCTGCCACTACCCCAAGCTTCACTCCAGGAGTTGCCGGTATTGATATACCCTTTGGAATCAGTACCATCGCCTCTAATCTCACAGACTCCTGCTTGATAGGCATTAGCTACATCATCCATCGGTTTGGTTAAGTCACAGCCTGAGACTACCGGTTCAGCGGCTTCAGTAGCAGCAATAGCATTACTTGGGTTATTGTCTGAATGGCCTCTAGCTAGTTTGAAGCCTGCGCCGTCTTGGTTGTTGATTGGAGTTGAGGCGATGTTTTCTGCGATGCTCATCCATTCACGATCATTGATGAGGTGATAACCTGGGCCTAGTTGTTTGATAGCTTCTTTAGCATCGGTCCAGGATATAGATGTCCAAGGATTACCTTCAGCTTGAGAAGTAGGTACACCACCGACATCTTTAGCTGGATATTTCATCACCCAGAAGCCCGGCAAGGTACCGAACTTAGAACTACCTGGTACATAGACGTAGCCTGGTTGATCAGGGCCGGTTGGAGTTAGGTCTTGAATCTGTTGGTTGGTTTGAGTTTCTAGAGTCTCTACTTCACTATCAACGTAGGTGGTAGTAGCTAGTTTGTGTCCTCCGAGGGTAGAGTTATCATGAACTCTGAGAGTGTTATTGGTAGTATCGACTGTAACTTCGCGGTTGGCTCCTGTGAAGGCATCATTTTCAGCCTCTGTGCCACCTCTGAGTTGGACTTGATCAGGCATTAGTAGTTACCTTGTAATGGATTGTATGTTGCTTGAGCAATAGACATAAGCTAAAAACACTCTTTTATATTGTTATCTCTTATGTTACCCCCCCCCCGCATAAAAATGTCAATGGTTTGTAGGTAGTTTTTGTTAGATCTATCCACCAGAGATAATATATAAACTAAACAAGTTGTTTTAGATGCTACTCCAAGCGTAATACTCAACATCAGATATGGTCGGCAAAAGACCGGACCACATCTGAAGCATCTCCCCACTATGGCTTCTAACAGCTAAAATACTAGGGTACTGCATTATGCCGTAAGTCTTAACCTTGGAAATTCCTTCCGGCTTATCAACATCAACCATCTCTGGTTTGATATTACGTTTTTCTAGTAAGCGCTTAAACTCTAGGACTTCTCGTTCGTGCTCAGAGTTAGGCCTGTAAAGAATATAGATCATATATTCATAATACTACCATAAGGGTTTAGCTTAACTACAGCCTGAAGTAGCACCGCAAGCCATACATAGGTGGCAACTACCAGAGCGAACCGTAATATTGCCGCAGTTGTAGCACAGTGGCGCATCATGGGTTACACCACCCTCAGCCGTTACTGGTGCTGAATACTCAAGGCTGGTACTAGACTGTTTTTGATCAGTAGATACCTCTTCTTTTTTAGCAGTTTCGGTGCTCGGAGCAGGAGTAGCATCTGCTTTAACTTCAGGTTCAGTGCTTATTTCGATCGATGAATCAGCTGATTCATCTGTTAGCAAGCTAGCTTGAGAGCTATCTATACTAACTTCCTCTACATTGATACCTAGCTCTAATCTATCGTCCCAAGGAAGATACTCTATAGCTAGTCTCCTAAAGATGTAATCAACTACTGAAGAGGTCATGCGTACATCTGGGTCATCGGTCATACCGCTTGGCGCAAAGCTCATGTTCATGAACTTACGTACATAAAACTTCAGCGGTACACCGTACTGCAGACCGTTACTGATAGATATCGCGAAAGCATCCATTAGACCGCTTAGAGTAGAGCCCTGTTTGGCCATATTGATGAATAGCTCACCTGGTTTACCGTTCTCATATTCTCCAACCGTGAAGAATCCCTTAGATCCAGCAATACTGAACTCGAAAGTTTTAGCTGTTCTGATTTTAGGCATATCTTTACGCATTGGAGCTTTGACAACAAAGTCAGATTTTTCTTCACTAGAGTCGGTTTTAACATCCTGAGCTATGGTCTCTGTTGCAGCTGGTGTAGAGCTTGCAACTTCTTCAGTTGTTTTGTCTTCTACCGCTTCTTCTTTTTGTTCTTCTTTTTTGGTAGTAGATAGAGGCTGAGCAACCTTACAGTTATCTCTGTAAATTGCTACCGCCTTTAGACCCTCTTTCCAAGCTAGCATGTGCAAGCTAGCTACATCCTCAACTGTGGCATCTTCTGGCATGTTCACAGTCTTAGAGATAGCTCCTGAGATGAATGGCTGTACGGCTCCCATCATGCGTACGTGACCCTTGTAATGAATGACGTTATCACCCATTGAGCAGGCAAAGACCGGTAGATGTTCAGACTTAAGGTTCGGCGCACCGATAATAGTCTTGTTCTCATCGATGTAATCTATTATTTCCTGAACTTGGGCAGAATCGTAACCTAAATTAGCTAAAGCTCTTGGTACAGTCTGGTTAACTATACTCATAGTACCGCCACCAACTAGCTTCTTGGTCTTAACTAAACTCAAATCTGGCTCAACTCCAGTAGTATCACAGTCCATCATCAAACCGATTGTACCTGTTGGAGCTAGAACCGTGGCTTGTGAGTTACGTACTCCATAGATACTACCCCTCTCTACAGCCTCATCCCAAACAGCTTGAGCACTACTGTGTAAGTCTTCTGGGACCAAAGAGACGTCGATATTCTTGACCTCATCCCGGTGCTGTTTTAGAACCTGAATCATTGGCTCTTTGTTGACTTCAAAACCAGCAAATGGACCCATTCTTCTAGCTAGTCTAGCACTAGTAGAGTAGGCATGGCCGGTCATAATAGCGGTTAGCCCAGCAGCCCAAGCCCGACCCTCATCAGAGTCATAAGGCATACCTAAGGCCATCAATAGCGCCCCTAAGTTAGCATAGCCAAGACCTAGTTCACGGAAGTCGTAAGCATTTTGAGTAATGCTTTCAGTCGGATAGCTGGAATAGCCGACCAATATTTCTTGAGCGGTAAATACTACCTCGATTGCTTGTTTATAGCCAACTATGTCAAAAGACCCATCTGGTCTTAGGAATTTCAATAAGTTAATACTGGCTAGGTTACAGGCCGAGTTATCTAAGTGCATGTATTCACTACAAGGATTAGACCCATTGATCCTACCGGTGTTACTAGCGGTATTCCAGTGGTTAATCGTAGTGTCAAACTGCATTCCTGGATCGGCACACTCCCAAGCAGCTTGAGCAATATCTTGCCATAGTTTACGGGCTTTAATAGTCTTGACTGTCCTACCGTCTTTAACGGCCTTTAGCTCCCAATCACTGTCCTCTTCAACGGCTCGCATAAACTCATCGGTTACCCTGACTGAGTTGTTGGCGTTTTGGTACTGAATCGACACGGTGTCACGGCCATCAAAGTCTACCTCAAAACCTGCTTCTCTAAGAGCTCTAATCTTTTTCTCCTCTCGAGCCTTGGTCTCGACAAACTCTTCTATATCCGGATGATCGGCATTTAAAATTACCATTTTAGCTGCTCTTCTAGTCTTACCACCCGACTTAATAGTACCGGCTATAGAGTCGGCTCCACGCATAAAACTAACTGGTCCTGAAGATTTGCCACCGCTACTACTTAGGTTTTCGGTACTTGAACGCAGAGTACTTATATTGATTCCTGCGCCACTGCCACCCTTGAAAATCATACCTTCTTCTGTGTACCAGTTCAGTATCGATTCCATGGTGTCTTCGACTGCCAATATGAAACAGGCACTGGCTTGCTGTGCACGCGAAGGTACGCCGATATTAAACCAAACTGGTGAGTTAAAGGCGGCCTTTTGATTAACTAGGATATGTTTTAATTCATGATTAAAAACTTCGGCCTCTTCGCTATCTACAAAGTATCGTTCTTTTTTACCGTGATCTGTAATAGTATCTGCTACGCGGTCGATTAACTGTCTTAGCGAGTATTCGCGGTCTTTTTCACCAGGAGTACCAGCAAAATATTTTTGCGCTACTATGTTGGTAGAGTTTTGACTCCAAGATTTAGGCATCTCCACGCCTTCTTGTTCAAAAGCTACGCTACCATCCAAATAGTTAGTAATTCTAGCATCACGTTTGTCCCACTCAACCTCTTCATAAGGGTGCTTACCCTTCGTTGTGAAGTGTCTTTTTATACCTAATCCTACATCTATAGAGTCCATCTATCCCTCCTTTTTTTATTTTTATTTAATAAATAGGTGCAACTCCTCACCTCATGCTCCTTATCATTATACAAAGAACATGAGTCAAAATGCCACTCCTATTTTTTGGCCATTTTTGCCTCCTTAAGCTTACGCAGCTCATCCTCAAAACCGGCTACATCAGCAAAGCTACGGTAAACACTAGCAAAACGCACATAAGCCACTTGGTCTAACTCCATTAATCTATTCATGACCATTTCGCCGATTTTTGTTGAGCTAACCTCTCGATCGCCTCCCTCATGAATAACACGCTCCAGATCATCAACCAACTCTTCTAGTTGCTGAGGGCTTATGGGCCGTTTCTGAATAGCCTTATTAAGACCGCCTAGTAGCTTAGTCCTATCAAACAGCTCAGAAGATCCATCTTTCTTAATCACCATCAAATAAGGCATCTCTACTCTCTCATAGGTAGTAAAGCGATGATCACAAGACAAACACTGGCGCCTACGCCTAATTGTACAGGTATTACCGATATCTCTAGATTCGATTACTTTTGAGTCTGGATGTGCGCATTTGACACATTTCATATTTGTTGGTTTTCCTATATTTAGTGGTTCTAACAACCAGTATAGCACTATGGGTGGTGTTTATGTCAATAATGTTTTAGAAGTTTTTAGCTAGAAATTTTGAGTGATATCTGGAGGGATAGATTATTTATCTTCTTGATCGCCGTCTTCGTCTTTATCGCTACTATCGTCTGTTTCTGAATCGGCGTCTGACTCTTTTTGGGCATCTTTTTTGAAACGATCCTTAATACTTTTTCTCCTGCGAACAAAGGCGGGTACATCGAAATCTTCTTCTTGCTCATTAAAGTCCCAGGCATTAGCTACTGCCTCTGTCAATGAACTGTCTTGATCTGTCGTCTCAGCATCTTGAGACTCTTCCTTATTATCACTATCTAGATCAAGACTGCCACTGATTATATCCTCATCACTAATTCGACCATCATCAGGCCTAGAGAAGTAACCTAAACCACCTCTTGGGTCAGGAATATCAAATCCCGTAGCAATAACTGTAATCCTTAAATCGCCCTCTAAATCTTCATCTAAGGTAGCTCCGAAGATAATGTTGGCCTCTGGGTCAACCGCAGCGGTTATAACTTCAGCAGCTTCATTAATCTCATGCATAGTCATATCTCTACCACCAGTAACATTGAACAATACACCCCTAGCACCATCGATAGATACTTCTAGCAGTGGTGATTCTATGGCTTGCTTAGCAGCCACAACTGCCCTATCTTCACCGTCAGCTTGACCTATTCCCATTAGGGCCGAACCGGCGTTACTCATAATAGCTCGAACGTCAGCAAAGTCTAAGTTAATGAGTCCATGTACAGTAATTAGATCAGATATACCCTTAACGCCCTGTTTAAGAACGTCATCTACTATAGAGAAGGAATCTAGTATCGAAGTACCTCTATCAACAGTTTGTAGTAGCCTATCGTTAGGAATTGTGATCAAAGTATCAACACTTTTGCGTAAACGTTCTATAGCACCATCCGCATTAGCTCTACGTCTCTCGCCCTCAAAAGCAAACGGTCTAGTAGCAAAGCCAACAGTCAATACGCCCATATCTCTAGCTATTTCGGCCACTATAGGACCAGCGCCACTGGCAGTACCACCACCCATACAGGTAGTTACAAATACCATATCGGTATCTTGTAGTTCCGCCGCTATAGCCTCTTTTGATTCTTGAGCTGCTGAAGCACCTACTGATGGATCGGCTCCTGCGCCTAATCCTCTAGTAGTATCTCTGCCGATGTGTAGCTTAGTTATAGCTAGTGAGTTATCTAAGGCTTGAGCGTCAGTATTAACAGCCACAAACTCAACATTACTAATACCTGATTCAACCATTCTATTTAAGGCTGACCCAGCTCCACCGCCCACACCCATAACTTTTATACGTGCAAATGTTTCAACATTAGGTACTACTTCTGGCATAATTTTCTCCTTATCAACTCCTTGATAGGCCTTATTATATATCAGTTAAACTCAGTCGTAAACAATAAACAAACGAAATCGTAGCATATTAGTTGCTCAATCATACATTTTGTGTATAAATTATTTATTCAAAGTTACATATAGCTACTATTAGTTTCGCAAGCTGCCTACTTTACGTAGAGTTTTAAAATACTTCCTTGGCTTTTGGTCTATTTTTTGAAAAAGTTAAAAATGCTGCCTAAGCTATCTCTGATACCACCAACTACTGATCCTATATTTAGACCAGGGTTTTCGGAGTGATTTCCGTACATATCCTCTAGCATCAAACCTATAGCAGTAGTGAATTGAGGGTTATGGATTCTATCTACTATCCCCGAGAAGCCTCTGGGAGATTTAACTCTGGCGGGCAAGCTGAGAGCTTCTTTGGAAAACTCAGCAATACCCTTGAGGTTAGCCCCACCACCGCAGAGCATAGCTCCTCCCGGTAGTTTACCTTGTCTATTAACCCCATCTAACTCTTTATTAACTAGTTCAAGCAGTTCACTTAGTCTAGCTTCAGTTATAGATTTAACTTCACTTCTATGTACCTCTAGTATTTGGCCGTTGGCTTCTTTAATCTTGAAGTTTTCCTCCAGATCACTACTGTTAGGATCTACATTGACGGATTGTAGCTTGATCTGTTCAGCGGTATCTAGCTCGGTACGAAGACCGATAGCAATATCATTAGTTATATGAGCAGATCCTACCGGTATAACTGCCACATGGAGAAGCTCTCCTTCTTCAAAAACAGCAATAGAGGTCGTATTAGCTCCTATATCTATAACTACGCTGCCACTCTCTTTATCTTGGTCACTTAAAACTGTTCGGGCAGAAGCTAGGGCGTTGACTATATAGCCATGAGCACTTACTCCGCTCTGGTTAACACTACGGATAATATTCTTCAGCGAAGGTGTTGAAGCGGTCACTAAAGCAGCGTCTACTTCTAATCTCATGCCGCTCATGCCGACCGGATCTTTGATATGTTCTTGACCATCAACTGTAAATTCTCTAGGGAAAATCTGGACAATCTCTCGGTTTGGTGGAAGCTGCATAACTGTAGCTGCATCTTCAGCTCTAGCTGCATCTTCATGAGTAATCTCTCTGTTAGCACTACCTACTGCCACTATACCTCTAGATCTAACTGTGGCTATATGTTGACCGTTAACTCCGACTGTTGCACCTTGAATACTGACTCCAGAAACTCTCTCAGCCTCATCGATAGCGGCCGTAATCGAACTAGTCGTATTAGCGATATCGTATATCACTCCTTTTCTAATACCTAAAGATGGCGATACGCCGACACCGATAATTCCGGGGGCTACAGAATCTTCATTGTGTACACCGACTACGCAGCGTATTTGACTACTGCCTAGATCGATTCCTACTGCTGTTGGTAAAGATGAATCTTGTGACATATATAATGCTTATCATTATACACTACGAAGAAGCTGTTAGTATCTCGCTGCCCCCATCCAAAACCAGTACCGTATGCTCAAAGTGGGCACTCAAGGATCCGTCCCCTGTTACCACTGTCCAGCCATCACTACTCATAACCACTTCCTTACCCCCTAAAGTAGCCATCGGCTCTATGGCGATAGTCATATTGCTTTTAAGTACTGGGCCCTTACCGGCAGGACCATAATTAGGAATTTCTGGGTCTTCATGTACTTGGTGGCCTACTCCGTGGCCTATGAGGTCTTCTATAATTCCTAAACCATCGGCTTTTAATCTCTTCTCTATAGCGTTAGATATATCACCGACCCTCGCCCCTGCTTTAACCTGGTCAATACCTAGATAGAGAGACTCTTCGGTAGCTTTTAGTAATTTCCTAGTCCTACCACTAGTTTGATTATCGACTGCTATCGTAACGGCGCTATCAGTAATCATGCCACGATATTTAACCCCAAAATCGATACCGACTAAGTCGCCTGGCTCCAGCTCATTACTTCCTGGTATACCGTGAACTATCTCTTCATTAACAGATATACAAACTACATCAGGAAAGCCCATATAGCCTAAGAAAGCCGGCTCTCCGCCTAAAGCCTTTAGCTCCTTGCGGCCGATATCGGCTATCTCTTTAGGTGTCGCACCAGAAACTGCCTTAGCAGCCATTAAATCTCTAACCTGAGCTAGCATAGCCCCGCTCTCCCTGATAGCTTCTATCTCATCGATTGTCTTAGGCTGCATCTAAAGCCTCCTGCAACCTTGAATTAACCTCCTCAATCGATAACGACCCATCTATAGCAATGAGCCTACCCTGGTCTTTATAGTAATCTATAGCCGGCAAGGTCTGAGTCTGATACTCTTCCCATCTACGTTGCCAAATATCCTGGTCGTCATCTTCTCTCCCCCTAATACTGACTCTCTTCCATGACTCGTCCTCATCTATATATAGATGGACCAGCACTGGTAGGCTAAGTCCGTTAGTCTTAGCTAATTCATCAAAATCCGTTGCCTGATCTAGTTTTCTAGGAAACCCATCAACTATGACGGTGCTGCTGTGCTTGATAACTTCTTTGATAACCAAGTTATCAATCTGTTCTGAGGACAATAACTGACCCGAAGCTACAGCTTGCTTAATCGACTCATCTTGGCTATTTCTCAATAGCTCCCCTACCGAAAAGGTTAGCCACTGATTATTATCAGCTAACAACTGGGCTTGAGTGCCCTTGCCTGATCCTGGGGGACCGGTTAGTAAAATAATTCTCTGCATATATACCTATGTACTTTAGAGCACCCAATGTATAGGTGCAAGATTTGATCAGATATTCTTAACTGCTTTGCCAGTTAAAGTCTCTATACTCAAGACCGATATCTTGCATTAACTGCTGTTGCAAACTATCTAAGGCGGTTTGGGATTCCTGATTGTCATGATCATACCCTAAGATATGCAAGCAACCGTGCATAAGAAGTAGTATTAACTCCGTTTCTTCATCGGTGCCCGCAGCTTTAGCTTGAGAAACAACGTGGCCTTGACTGATAAAGACTTGGCCCAAAACATTACTTGAAGCTGTCTTTATAGTCTGATTTTGATCAGCAGCATCTGATTCTAAATTAGAAAAACTTAAAACGTCGGTCGAATAGTCGTTACTAGCGTACTCTTTGTTGAGCTGTTTTATTTCCTTAGAATCAGTAATCTTAGCCTCTATAACACCTTCGTGTTCAGTAAGGCTTGATAACTTATCGGCTAGCAAACTTATATATTTACTTCTTGAAGAGTCTAGTTGTATTTCGATCACGATAACTTGGTTCGTACTATTTGAGATACTTCAGAGCCATCGGCTTTACCGGCTGTTTTATCTTTAAGATGACCCATAACCTTGCCCATATCACTCATAGATGAGGCTCCTACAGCTGATATAGCCCCATCAACCATCTCCTCTAACTCTTCTTTACTTAAGGGTGTCGGTAAATAGGATTCGATAATCTCTAATTCGATAACTTCTTTATCAACTAAATCCTGACGGTTAGCTGATTTATAACTATCTATAGAGTCTTTGCGCTGTTTAGCCTCTTTTTGTAATAAAGCAACTACATCGCTATCGCTCAGTTCACCTTTATCGATTCTGGCATTGGTTAAACTACTGCGAACCATACGCAGTACTGACACCTTGTCACGATCACCGCTTTTAAGGGCTTGGTTAAGGTCTTGCTCTAATTTATCCTGCATACCTTATATTATATATTACTTGCCTAAGTAAATCTTGCGCATCTTCTCTTCTTTGCGCGCATTCTTAACCAAAGCTGCCTCACGAACTTGCTTGCGTGTAGGTGGTTTTTCGAAATACTGGTTCTTTTTAGCATTAGCCAAAGTACCCGCCTGTTGTACCTTGCGGTTAAAGCGGCGGATTAGGTTTTCTAAACTCTCTCTATCGTCTTTTTTGGTAACTTGTGTCATAACTAGTCAACTATTGTACAGGGGCTGCAACAGATATGCAAACTTTTTTATGTACTTGTATGTTTTACTTAAATCCAGGAGCACTCTAATACCCTATCGCTAGAACTATCGACCTCACTGCATCCTTGTTTGTGCACAGTAATACCTAGTCCTTGAGTGATGTAGCCGGTAATTTTATCGGGCGAAACCGGACTACAACAGTTGGCCAGCCTATAAGCTAAGTCATCCATACCGGAGACTAGTACTTTTTGTGAGCCCTGTTTACGATAAGCCTTGGGCGGCTTTTTCGTTTTTGTTGGTTCTTGCTGAATCTGAAGTTGAGATTTTATAGAGGCAGGCGATATATATCCACCGCCTACAGATACAAACAGCTCCTCTAACTTCTTCATGCCGTATTTGGACAAGACTTCTTCTAAATCGTCTGGTAGTTCACCCTCAAACACCTCTATTAAAAGAGACTTACCTACCGACAGATAATGATCTTTCTCCTTCTCTTTTAGCCAGGTATTAATCCGCTGTTTAGCTTTTTTGGTCTTAACTATCCTCAACCAATCGTGTTTTGGAGCAATATCCTTACCTGCGATAACCTCTACCCTGTCTCCATCTACCAGTTTTTATCCAAAGTAGCGATTGAATCATTAATCTTGATACTTTTAGTCCTTAGACCTAGGCCGGTATGAACAGCGAATGCAAAATCCAAAGCCACCGCTCCCTCAGACAGCCTATATACATCCCCATCAGGAGAAAATACATAAACATACTTCTTGCCCGGTTTAATATATTTAGACACCAGACCACGGCGATAGTTTTTGCTAACTTTTTGACTATCATAGTGCCAATGAGCGGCAGAACCATGCTCTGCATGTTGGTGCATCTTGGGAGTGCGAATCTGCACCTCTATCAAGGACCTACCTATCGATACGGCTGTATGTAGAGACTGGTAGCCGTTATTTTTGGGTCTTTTGATGTAGTCTTTGTATCGATCTAGGATAACTTCGAAGTGAGAGTTTAGACAATCAAGTACCCTGTAACAGTCCTTCTCGTTAGGAGCTAGGATCCTCACAGCCATCAGGTCGTATACATTGCTAATGCTACCGGCTTTGCGCAGCTTCTTATACAAGCTATATGGCTCTTTGGTCCTACCAGATATATCGATGAAGTTAACACCCTCAACCTCTAGTTTAATCTTAAACTCATTAATTAGTTTAAGGAGTCTTTTATTGGTATCAGCTTGATTTGAGCGAAGCATCTTAACTGCCAGTTGATACTCGTCTGGATGTAGAACTTGAAAAGATAGATCCTCGATCTCCTTTTTTATAGTTTGTAGATTTAATTTACTAGCTAGCGGCGCAAGTACTGATAGGCCCAAGAAAGCTTGGTTATCGGTAGGTTGAACGCTTAATTTATCAAGCTGTTTGACCAAAAACTCCGGCAACTTACCGACACCAACTTTTAGCAGTAAATCCTGCATATACTCAGAAGTGTCTGACTTGGGATTATATTGGGTTAATAAGTGGTTAGGATCCATTTTCAGCCTGCTTAATATATTTAATTTTAGCCTGTAAATTACTCCTGTTTCTAAAGATATTGTCCTCTAGTTCAAAAAACAGCTCCGCAACGTCATCTAACTTATCGATCATTGCTCCATAATTGAAGGCTATAGCAGATAGATAATTATCTCCATCGCTAAAACTAAATTTTAGATGGTTGCTACTGGCCCCAACGAGAGCTTTGTCGCTAATAGTTTCAGGCTTAAATAGAAATACTGGAGGTTGATTACCCATACCAAAAGGCTTGAGTTGGTCAAGCTCCTTGGTTAAATCTAAATCTAGTTTTGATAGGTCTGGTAGTTCAACATCGACATCTGGGGTCTTTTCTTTATTGATGTGACCTTGCTGCTGAAAGTAGCTATTAATTTGACTACGAAACTCCCCTATATTAGAGGTTTTGAGCGTGCACCCAGCAGCTACTTTATGGCCACCATATTTTAACAACAAGCTGTCTGCTGATTTCATGCCTTCGACAATATTGAAATCGCCATTAGCTCGAGCTGAACCCTTAGCTTCCTGGCCTAGCTCTTGTAAGATAATGGTTGGTTTATTGAACTTCTCCATAATTTTAGCAGCCACTATACCTACTATGCCGTGGTTCCAGTCTGGATGTGATAGCACTAAGACATCATCGTCGCTGTATTCTAGGGCTTGATCCTCAGCCATAATCATAATCTGATCTTGTTGCCTACGCCTCTCACTATTGAGCTGGTTTAAGCGAGTAGCTATATCTCGTGCTTCCTCTTTATCAGAGGTAGTGAATAGATCAAGAGCTAACTGGGCATGCTCTAATCGTCCAGCTGCATTGAGCCTAGGGCCCAAGACAAAACCGAAATGATAGGCATCGATATCGGCCCTATCTATTTCTGCTACATCCATTAAAGCTCTGAGGCCTGGCCTAGGAGTTTTGGCAAAAACCAACAGACCATATTTAACCAGCACCCTGTTTTCTCCGACCAAAGAGACTACGTCGCAGACAGTACCTAGAGCCACTAAATCAAGTAGCCACTTTTCCCTACCCTCGGGTAGTAGCCCCTTGCTTTGCAGGCCCTGCACCAACTTAAAAGCCACTCCAACTCCAGCTAAATCCTTAAAAGGATACTGATCGTCTTTTCTTTTAGGATTAATGACTGCTACTGCTGGTGGTAGGCTGTCTTTAGTCAGGTGGTGGTCGGTCACGATTACATCTAAATTATTGTTTTGAGCCCAAGTGAGAGGTTCATGCGATGAAGAACCGCAATCTACTGTGATAATTAAATCTGCGCCCTTCTTTTTAAGCCTTTTTAGGGCTTCTGTATTTATACCATATCCTTCCTCAAATCTATCTGGTATATAGGCCGATACTTTAGCGCCCATAGCCGATAGGCTATCTAACAACAAGGCTGTAGCGCTCAAACCATCAATATCATAATCACCATAAACAACGATCTGCTTATTCTCTGCTATGGCTTTGGATATAGCCTCAACAGCTCTATCCATATCTTGAAGCAAAAAAGGATCATGAAGATCCTCGTACTGGGGGTTTAGAAAAGATAGGCGCTCTTCTTTGGTCTTAAGACCACGTTTGGCCAATATCTCATCTATTATTGGTGAAAACTCCATAGCACTAGTATACAGGTGGTTTTTTGAAGTAAAGCCCTACTAAAAAAGGCTGCGTAGCGTAGCGTAGCTTAGCTACTGCTTGTAGTGTTGGCTTTTAAGTACCATACTCTGTAGCTCTTTGAACAATGGGAAGCCCTGATTAGCGCTATATATCTTGGTATTACCTTTTTTTCGTGACTTTAAGAATCCTACTTCTTCTAGTTTACGCAACTCTCTTTGAATGTTGCCGGCATCTTCTCTAATCAGCTTGGCCATACCTCTAATATGGGTCTGATAATCTGGGTACTTGGAAAACAGTATCACTATCTTGCGTCTAGTTTTTGAGGTAATAAATACGTCCAACATTAAAGGCTCCTCCTTTTGACTTTCTAGTTGTTATTTTAACAACGTATATTCAAGCTGTCTAGTTATTAATCCGCCTTTTTAGTATCTACGGATCGATTATGCCAAGTAACCAACAGAGGTGCGGCGATAAATATAGATGAGTAAGTACCAGAGACCATACCAAGTAGTAGGGCTAGTATAAAGTTGCTGGTAGCGCTACCACCTAATAAGAACAGTGCTAATAGCACTAATATCGTCGTAATAGAGGTGTTAATAGACCTGCCCATAACCTCATTGATACTCCCGTTAATAATCTCGGCAAAATCACCAGACTTACGTAACAGGTTTTCCCTGGTACGATCAAACACTACTATAGTATCGTGTACTGAGAAGCCGATAACCGTTAAAACAGCCGTGACTATAAATGAATCAACCTCGATATTAAGTAATCGGCCAAATACCGCAAACAAACTCATAACAAATAGAGCGTCATGTAGCAAAGTCACTATAGCTATGGCGCCGAACCTACCGGGATGCTCCACATTACGGAAAGCAAAGGCTATGTAGATAGTAATCGCCAAAGACACTGCTAGTAAGCTCCATAGAGTATTAATCGTTAGATTACGGCTGACGCTCGGACCAACCTGGTCAAGACTTAGCACCTCCATACCCTCAACTTGAGCAATATCCGCCTCAATAGTAGCTAGCTCATCGATAAAACGAACCTGATAACCAACATCACCTAACTCCACCACCTGGGGCTCGGCTATGCCTAAGCCCTCAAATACATCTACCACTTCTGCCTGATCGAGATTGGTACTAATTTCTATTACGCTACCGCCAACAAAATCAATGCCTAGACGTAGGCCAAATACAGACAGAACTATGAGTCCTGGTATGAGCACTGATGCTGAGATAATATACCACCACTTTCTCCTGGATATAATGTCGATCATAGCTTAACCCCCCATCTACTCTTAGCTAAGCCTCTGAGAACTGTTTTAGTAATCAATGCTACGGAAGCTACATTGGTAATTACACCTATACCCAAGACCAGGGCAAACCCTTGAATCGATAACTCACCGAATTGACGTGCTAGTGCGTAAAGAATAACAGTGATTATCATAGTAGCTACTGAGGCGTCACGAATACTGCTCCAGGCGTGAGTGTATCCCTCTTCTACGGCTTTGGTTGGTTTTAGGCCTGCCGCCCGCTCCTCTTTTAATCTTTCCAAGACCAATATATTGGCATCGGCTGCCACGGCGATGCTCATAATAAAGCCGGCGATACCGGCTAAGGTCAGCACAATGGTGAAATCGGCAAACAAGGGTGTGGCCGATATCTTAAATATACTGATCATGGTAGCAGCATAGACACTAATCATGAAGGTAGCAGCTATCCCGCCTAAACGGTATACCGCTAGAAGGAAGATTATTAACGAAAGTAGTCCTACACCACCACCTATAAGACTGGCTTGAGTAGCGTTAGCTCCTAGTGATGGGCCAATCGTTTGGCGTGAAGCTATTTCTATAGGTACTGGCAAGGACCCGCCTTCAATTAGATCGGCTACTAGCTGGGCTTCGGCGATATTCTCCATACCGGTCAGTTGAGCCTCACCAGTCATTATCGGTTGCTGCACAGGTGCTGGACCAAAAACCGGCTCATCATCTAACATAACTAATATCTGCTTGCCCTCGTTATATATCCTAGTAGTTAAATCACCAAATTTGCGCGTTGAGTCACCTCTACGTAGCTGCAGAGACACTATAGGTCGATTGAACTGATCATAAACCGCCTCAGCCCTAGAAACATCATCACCAGACACATTAGTAGGAATGATCTGTTCTTCGGCTAATTCAGCGCTTAAATCAACTTCATAAAATTCCAAACTAGCAGTTCTGCCGATTCTATCTATAACTGCCTGAGGGTCGTCCTCATCAGGTAATTGAACTATTATCCTATTGTTCTGTGCAGTCTTAACTACTGCCTCGCTAGCACCACCAGGGTTAACTCTGTTTTGAATGATTAAAACGACCTGATTTAAAACATCCTCTGTCGCTCTATCCTCTTCTTCTGCGATGTTAGCTTCATAAACCAGCTCTACTCCACCTCGTAGGTCTAGGCCTCTTCTAACACTTAGGTCAGCATCGATACCGATCATGCGCAACAATTGCCCCTCACTAGGATAGGCTATAGCGCCTACCAATAAAGTGAATAGGCCCAACAATATTAGCTGAATTTTTAGTTTTCTGTTCAATTTAACTCCATTTATGGATGATGTTGTCCATAATATTTTCTACATCTGGTATCACATTATCCTCGAAGTAGTGGTCTGTATCAAGGTAGTTAGCTACTACATCTAATATATGTACCTCATCGGCAGTAACGTGCAGACGATCTACTGCCTTTACCGATACATTAGGGGCAGCTGCAATTAGCTTTAGTGTATTTATAGGCTTGAGGTAATTAACAGCTGCATCAAACGACAGACCGCTCCTAAAACCATCGTTAACTACTATGACATTATGGCCATAGAACATATCTGGCTTAATAAATCCTGTCTCATTAACTATTCTGGTTAGCTTATGTAATTTTTGTAGTTTTTCTGACTCTATATAGTTGTGCATATCGGCTCGTAGCTCCATCAGTTCACCGGTAGGAATCATATTGTTGTAGGTGAAGTGTCCCTCGCTATCAATTAGGCCGATAGCTTTATCTTGAATCATTCCAGGCATAAATATTGGCTCGGTTAAAAGTATACTTATGCGAGCATGTAATCTTTTGGCTATTTCTTGACCAACCACTACACCACCTGGAGACAAAGCCAGTACAGCTACATCCTCATACCGATACCTACCCTCCAAGGCTTTAGCCAATCTCTCTCCAGCTTCTTTACGATCATGAAAATACATATCTACCAGTAAGTATACCAACAAACTACTAACTAAAAACCAGAGGCTCCTTGGATAAGGTAGGTATAATGTAGATTATGAGTGAGGTGAGCAGAAAATACTTCGATATTATTACAGCAGGTACCAGGGGTGGTTCTGTTTTAACCTACCATAGCAATCAAAAACTTAAGCCAGGATCGATCGTTAAAATACCCTACGGCAAACGTTCAGTTTTTGGTGTGATTAAACAAGAAATCACTAAACCAGAATTTACCACTAAGCCTATTGAGGAAGTCTTGGAACTACCTACACTACCGAGCTATATCATTAAACTAGTTGAATGGATTAGTCACTACTATGGATCGGATTTGGGCGAGTCACTGTCTCTGGCCTTACCTAGTAGGCCGGATATTAAAAGCAAGCCAGCACCTAAAATTAGCTATGACTCTGCTAATAAGAAGTCGCTGACTCTTACCGACTCTCAGAAAACAATTATCGATAATATCCTTAATAAACCAGATAGATCGTGGCTTCTTCACGGTGTGACTGGATCGGGTAAGACAGCAGTATATATAGAGCTAGCTAGTAGAATTATCAGTCAGGGCAAGTCTGTAGTAGTATTAGTGCCAGAAATCGCCCTCAGCAAACATATTATCGATGAATTTAGGTCTTCCCATCTTGACGCTGATTTATTAACCACCCATTCGCAAATGAGCCAGAGCCAAAGAAGAGGTGTTTGGCAAAAAACTCTTAAATCCAAGAAGCCTTTTGTAGTTATAGGCCCCAGATCTAGCCTGTTTTTACCCCATAATAATTTAGGACTAATTATTATCGATGAATGTCATGAATCGAGCTACAAGAATGAATCATCGCCCAACTACCACGCCCGTGAAGTAGCTGCTAAAATTGCCGAATTAACTGATGCGAAACTGCTGTTAGGCAGTGCTACCCCATCAACACAAGACATACTACTTCATCAAAAAGGCCGTCTATCGTTAGTTGAACTGCCTCAGGCGATACACCGAAATACTCGCAAGATAGAGATCGTAGACCTGCGCCAAAGCAAATCGATACTATCACCGACATTGCAGTCCGGCTTAAAAGAAAACTTTAAAAACAAACAGCAGTCACTGCTATTTATTAACCGGCGCGGTAGCGCCTCCTCGGTAGTGTGTTCTGATTGCGGATTGGTGGAAACTTGCTCAGAATGTCAGATACCTCAAACTTGGCATGGTGATGAGGGTAGGCTTAGGTGTCACTGGTGCGGTAAATCAACCAAACTCTCTCCATCCTGCACGGATTGTGGCTCCACGAATAGAAGGTTTATCGGTGTTGGTACTAAAAGGGTTGAGTCTGAAGTGAAACAATTACTGCCCAAAGCTAGGGTTCATAGATTAGACCGAGATAGCTTCTCGGCTAAAACCATTGAAGATACCCTGAAGATGTTAAACAACGGAGAGATAGATATATTAATCGGCACTCAAATGATCGCTAAGGGCTTAGATTTACCAAAGATAACTTTAGTAGGCGTAGTCTTGGCCGATACTAGTTTGCATATACCCGATCTTTATTCTAATGAGAAGACCTACCAGCTACTACACCAAGTTATAGGCCGCAGTAGCAGAAGAGCAGATCAACCGTCCCGAGTAATATTACAGACCTATTCGCCTGATCATCGAGCTATTAAACTAGCAGCTGAGCATAATTTCGATCAATTTATCAAAGAAGAGCTTTCAGAAAGAAAAGCCCTGGGATATCCTCCGTATAAATACCTACTTAAACTAACCTGCAAGCGCAAAACCCAAGCAGGAGCCAAAAAAGCAGCGGATAAACTAGCTCAACAAATAGCCGGCGACAATACCGACCTAGTAGTGCGAGGCCCAGCACCGTCTTGGCAAGAGACTAAGGGCGGATATTGGTATTGGCACATCATAATCACCAGCTCAAAAAGAGGTAGATTACTAGAGTTAGTAAGTAACTTGCCGGCTAATTGGCGAGCCGATATCGACCCTATAGATCTACTTTAGAGGTTGTAGCTTATTTAAATTTAGCTCATAATCTTAATGATTATGAAGCAGCATGAAATTATTACCGTACCAGATAATAGACTCCGGAAAACTTCGGATAGAGTTAAAGTCATCACTCCAGAGACTTTAGAGGTTATCGATAGGATGAAGCGCTCTACCCTAGCTTGGGAAGCTAGTAGAAAGAATGAGGTTGGGGTAGCTCTCGCAGCTGTACAGATAGGAGAACTGCTAAGAGTGGTGGTGGTCAGGTCTAAACCAGAGGATAAAAACAACGATGAGTTTGAGGTTTTTATAAACCCTGAGGTTGTTAAACTTGAGGGAGATATTATTACCGAACCCGAAGGATGTTTAAGCGTCCCAGATATATACGCCAAAGTACCTAGATATGAAATAGCTCGCATCGAAGCTTTGGATATTAACGGTAATCCTATCAAAACAAAGGTTAAAGGCTTTTTAGCCCGTATTTTTCAACATGAAATTGATCACTTGCATGGTAAGTTGTTTGTAGACCGCGTAGAGAATCCAGAGTATTATAAGATACTTGATGATGGCCAATTCGAACCACTCACACCAGAACAACTCGAGAAAGATAGCGTTCTTTGGCGCTGCTGACTTTGCAGCTCCTTCACTGAAGTCTTTGATTGATAGTGGTTTTAATGTAGATCTAGTTATTACTAAGCCTGATGCACCGTCCGGGAGAGGTCAAAAGATGTCTTCTCCTCTAGTTAAAACTATTGCCGATGATAACGATATACCGACCATTCAGCCGGAAGATAAAGACCAGATCTTAGCTCTATTGCAGCAATATGGGGATTTCGACGCAGCAGTAGTTGTAGCCTATGGATTAATACTGCCCAAAGCAGTTATCGACTACTTTCCTTTAGGTATGATCAATGTGCACGGATCGCTACTGCCAAGATGGCGAGGACCATCCCCTATAGAAGCAGCTATTTTAAATGGCGACGAAAAGACAGGGGTAAGTCTAATGCAGATATCGCCAAGTATGGATACTGGGGATGTATATATTTCAGAGGCGGTAAGTATAGATGATGCTACTAAGCCGGGGCTATACCAAGAATTATCTAATCTTGGCGCTAAAGTATTATCCGATAACCTAGAGGCAATATTAAACCAGGAGATCAAACCGCAACCACAAGATGAGTCGCTAGCTACTTATTCGCAGATGATCAAGAAGGCAGATGGTGAGATAGATTGGAAAAAATCGGCTATTGATATATCTAGAGAGGTTCGAGCTTACTTGGGATGGCCAGGATCTAGGGTTTGTATAAATAACAACGATGTGATTATAACATCAGTAACAGTTATAGAAGCTAGTGGAAAGCCCGGTAGTCACTTTATTAACGAGAACGGAGACTTGATTGTTTACTGCGGCAAAAATAGCCTAATCATTAACTCTATCAAGCCGGTTGGACGTCAAGAGATTAGCGGCCAGCAGTTTGTAAGAGGTTACTTACAAAGATAATTGCTTGATCTATTTCTCAGAGTCGATAGCTTGCTTGATTTGCTGTGACTGCTGTTTAAGCTCTTCTTTAAGTTTATTCAACTCTTCCTCTACTACTTTTGGATAATCTGGGAAGTTTTTATTGAGCCATTCTAAAGCAGCGTCTTTATCATCTTTATCGACAAACTCACCAAACTCCTCTAACTGCTGGTCGCTCATATTATCGGCTAAACGAGTACCTACTTTAAGCTCTAGCTGTTCATAAATTTGAGATATTAATAAATCCTTTTCTTCTAAGGGCAGCTCGCCTAGGCTAATATCTTGCAAAAACTTGTCGTCTATCTTTAACATACTAAAAGCTATTATATCACAGGGTTATTTGGGTCATTAAATAGCTAAACTACTTAGCTTTTTTAATATCTTTTAATTTATCCGCTATAGACTGAGCGTGTTTAGGTCTATCATCCAGTTTAATCTCGACTTTAGGCAGCCTTCTAATGCTTACCGAAGAGGTTAGAGACCTCATAAGTTTAGGTTTATTATCGATAATAGTCGCTAGAATTAGTTCTTCGTTGCCACCTAGAATCGACAACCATACTGTAGCAAACTTATTATCACTACTAACATCAACTTCTGTAACTGTTATATAAGAGCCCGGAGCCAACTTGTTAATCTCTGCTGAAAAGCTTTTCTCTATAGCTGCGGCTAACCTGCGATCACGGTGCAACATACCACTAAAGTTCCCTGGACTTAGTGGTGCGCTTAATGAATTTCAGTACATCACCTTCTTTAAGTTTAGCCTTTTGCTTAGTGGTTATACTCAAACCACAAATATCACCTTGCTTAACCTCTTTAACCGATTGCTTTTCACGCTGAACAGCTGAAACTTTACCTACTTCTAAATCTTCCTCTTCCTCATCAGTATTACTAGACCTAACTATTAGGTCTTGGGTAATCTTGCCTTTTTTGACCTTACCACCACAGATAATCTCTTTTTGTGTGGTTTTAAATATACCCATAATCTCTAAGCTAGCCACTTCTTCCTCAACGATTTCAGGAGCAAGCATAGAAGATAGATTTTGGCGCAAGTCTTCTAAAAGCTCATAGATTAAGTCATACAATTTTATAGATACACCGGCTCTTGAAGCCATCTGTTTAACTCTACCACTTATTCGAGAGTTAAATCCGATTATATTAGCGCCCGAAGACTCTGCTAGCGTAACGTCTGATTCTGTAATCGATCCAACGCTGCCACTTATAACCTCTGGTTTTATCTCTTCCACTTCTAATAATTTAATACTTTCTATTAGTGAAGTTAGGCTTCCGTCTGTATCTGCTTTAATAATTAATGGTACGACCTTCCTACCGCTACTCTCATGCATAGCCGCTGTTATAGCTTCGGCCTGGTCTATATTGTTAGTACCATCGACCGCTACTGAATTGGCAGCCACTTCACTTCTAGCCTGTTTTTCATTCTCAACTTCATATATGAAAGCCCCGGCTCTAGGAGGTGTTTTCCAGCCAGAAACAGCCACCGGCTCAGAAGGGTGAGCTTTTTTAATGCTCTCACCTTTGAAGTTATCTATACTTCTAACCTTACAATAAGTATCTTCAGCTACTAGAAAATCTCCAATGTTAAGCTCACCACGCTGCACGAGTGTGGTAGCTACTGCGCCCTTACCAGTGACCATCTGTGACTCTATGACAGTTCCTTCTGCTGGACCTGTAGTTATAGCCCTTAAGTCCTCTAGGTCGGCTACTAGCAGCACCATATCAAGAAGCTGATCTAGGTTCTGGCCTTTTTGAGCCGAAATATCAACAGTCACAGTATCGCCACCCCACTCCTCTGGAATTAAATTGATGTCGGATAACTGCTGTTTAACTTGATTGAGATTAGCATCTGGCTTATCGATTTTATTAATAGCTACTACTATGGCGACTCCAGCGTCACGAGCAAAATCTATGGCTTCTTTAGTCTGAGGTTTTATGCCATCATCAGCAGCCACCACTATAATAGCTACATCTGTTAATCTAGCTCCGTGCGACCTAAGTGAAGAGAAAGCCTCATGCCCAGGTGTATCAAAAAAAGTTATGTCACGATTATTATGAGAGACCTGGTAGGCACTTATATGCTGAGTAATGCTACCTGCTTCACCACTAGCCACATCACTGTCTCTAAGTGCATCTAATAAAGTAGTTTTGCCATGATCAACGTGACCCATAACAGCGACTACTGGAGCTCTTGGCTCACCCTCACCTGCTTTTAGTACGGTGGCCTCTCTGCCGACTTTAGGTTTATTGCTCGTTTCAGCGACTGCACCCTCTTCAGACTCTTGCACTTCAACGCCGAGCTCAGAGGAAACTATAGAGGCTACATCGAAATCTATTAAATCACTGGAGCTTGCCATAATACCAGACTTCATCAACTCGCCAACAACGTCGGTAGGCTCTACGCCTATGGCCTTGGCTAGGTTATTAACAGTAATCTGTTTAGGTATCGATATTGTTTCTGTATCTTTAGCCATTTAATCCATCCTCTCCAACTCTTTTAATTTACCTAAAACTCTCGACTTATTAGAGATGTAGTCGCAGTTAATTTTATTGCGCTAAAGACTTTTTGGGTTCTACTTTTTAGAACTCTTCTCTACACCTAGAGACATCTTGCGCATATTAGTATCAATATCAATTATACTAAATGTTCTGCTCTCGCCAACCTTAAAGAATTCAGCTGGATCTGAATCCTCTCCCAATTCAGAAACGTGAACTAGAGCTTCAATAGCAGGAGTAACCTGAATAAAAGCTCCGAAAGGAGTAACTCTGGTTACAGTACCTTCCACTTTATCTCCCGGTTTGTAATCTTTAATCTGTACCAACCAAGGATCATCTTGCAACTGCTTCATAGACAGACTTAATTTCTCTCCATCTATAGCTATCACCTTGGCTTCAATTTCGTCATCTTGTTTAACATATTCACTTGGATTAGAGACTCTGTCCCAAGATATCTCTGATATATGTACCAACCCTTCGATGCCGTCAATACTAACGAATATACCAAAATCAACCGTACCGGTTACTGTGCCTTTAACTACACTGCCTACTTCTAGCTTCTCTAGCCTTTTCTTGGTTTCCTCTCTTCTGGCAGCCTTTTCCGATAGAATTAATTTGTTATCCTCTCTGTTTAAATCTAGTATTCTAACCTTCAATTTCTCTTTGGTTAGTTCGTTAAGTTTTTGTAGAATCTGGTCTTTATCGGCATTGCCAACACGCGGGTAGTGCTTAGAAGATAGTTGAGAAACTGGCAAGAACCCTCTGATTCCTTCTATTTCTACTAGTAAACCGCCCCTGTTAGCATCGTAAGCCTGAATATCAAACATTTCACCATCATCATAATACTTTTGTAAAATGTCCCAGCCCTTTTCCTTGGCGATCTTTTTCATACTCAATATGGCAAAGCCGTAATCGGAGTCGGGCTCGATCACGCTAGCACTTACGCTATCCCCCTTCTTCAGTCCATGGCCTGGACTAAGCTCTCTTCCAGCTATTAAACCCAAACCATACGGACCCAAGTCTAGCCACACTTCTCTCTTATGGGCTGTTACTACTGTGCCTTCGATGATATCGCCTGGTTCTAATATCCTTAGCTCTTCAGTCTCTAAAAGCTTATCCATTATTGCTTTTGACATAGTTTATTTTAGTTCCTTCCTTGTATAGATTTCCTCTTCTTGGTTTCATGGGTCGAGCTCTCAGTAGCAGGCCTGAAGCCGCTACAAGCAGCGACTGAACGCTGCCTCCTAACTCATAGGAGCAATTAGCATGCCCCTGAACCACACGAAAAGGATTGACTATATTTATAGAGGAAAAAAGATTAGATAGCAACCCCTTGAGGAGCTTTCTGTTATCGTTTTATTTAATTGATGTTTCTAGTACTTAGGTCTCGACGACTTTTGTAGTAGAAGTAGCCCAAACCACCAAGCGCTATAGCAGCTAATGCTGAAGAAACAGGGCCAGTTGTAGCTAGCTCTGAAGGAACGCCCTCAGAGTCTTCGTTTTCATCCCTTAATACCGGTTCAGTATTGTTGGTTTCCTCAGTGTCATTAGAGACTTCTTCGCTAATAATTACATCGCTGCCGCTAGTAGTAGTCTCAGGTTCATCCTCTACCGAAGCTAACGCTATAAATATGCCTACCACCAAGACAACAAATATTAGTAATGCTACCCTGTTAATGCTGTTAATATAGTTAAAGATATTCTTAATTTTCTGCACTTTACAATCCTCCTTATTAGATTAGAAGCTGGACTTACTTCTAGGAATATTAGTTAATAATATTATAATACAATGAATAGTTAATTAATACAATATTTAATCAGCCTTGATTGTTGAAGCTATATCCAAGATACTAAAAGTATGTATCTAGGAATCGACATAGGTGGTAGTAAAACTTTAATAGCTAGGTTCGACTCTAAGCTCAATATAATCGAGCAACAACAGCTACAAACCCCCGATAAACCCGAGACCTTACTGGATAGTATCGCCAAAGTCGCCTTATCGATGAATCAAGATGATCATATTGAAGCAATCGGCCTAGCCGCACCAGGGATAGTTAATGATGGTGTTTTAACCAATAAAACTACTCTGAACTGGGAGAATGTGCCTATACAATCTATGGTTCAAAATAAACTCAAAGCTCCTACAATCGCATACAACGATGCTAGTTTGGCCGGTCTTTATGAAGCCCGCTTAGGTGCAGGAGCAGGCTGTCGTAAAGTCCTCTACCTCACTATTAGTACTGGCGTTGGAAGTAGCTTAATCATCGACGGCAATCTGACAGATAGCCTAGGTAGTAGTGAAGCCGGCTACATGATAGTTGGCAACAGTGATGGTGATTATTGTGATCTAGAAAGCCTAGTTAGTGGACCGGCATTCAAAAAACGCTTCTTGGAGTCAGCTCATACCAATCAAGACCCAGAAGCTTGGAATAAGTATGCTCATGACTTAGCTATTGGTATATATAATGCTGTAGCTATCACTACGCCAGATGTAGTAGTTATCGGTGGTGGCATGGCTAATCACTATGAGTTATTTAATGAACCACTTGAGCAATATCTAGGTAAACTCGACAATAAAGACATGTTTAGTCTGCCAAAGATAGTTAAAAAGGCTGATGAAATAGAGCTAGCAGTGATATACGGATGCGCTATAATAGCATCAGAAGTTGCTAAATAGGATGCAGATGAAAGAAATTATCATACAATACCCCAATATTAACTTTGCTCAAGGTAGCTGCTTTGTATGGTCGCCGAAAAGAAGTACGGTGTTTTTTAACGAGGATGAATCTAATACTCAAAAAGGCAGACTGGCATTATTGCATGAAATTGGCCATGCCGAGCTTGATCACAGTGATTATGATTCTGATATAGGTTTACTCAATATGGAGATAGATGCGTGGGACTTTGCGGTAGAAAAAGCCTATGAATTCGGGGTTAGAGTCGATGAAGAGCACATCGATAGATGCTTAGAGACTTATAGGATATGGTTACATAAGCGATCTAGATGCCCAGAATGTAGTTTTCATGGCATACAGCAAAAAAGCGATGAATACTTTTGCTTTATGTGTAGTTATAACTGGAGAGTAGCCAGATCATTAAGTATCCAGCCACAAAGACTGAGCTGTAACTTCAAAAAATAACCCCGCCTAAAAGACAGGGTTATTTCCTCTAAAATGAGACTAAATATATAAGTTATTTAGTCTGAGCTTTGCCACGGCGACTCTTGCGTCCACCTTTGGCTCCAGCTATTCTAGCGAGCTCACGGTTAGCAGCAAAACCACCACCTCGGCTCTTCTTACCACCTAAGCGACCGATTTCTTGATAGAAAAGATCACCATGGCGCTCTTTATTAGTTTTGGCAGCTTGTCGGCCGCCTTTTACTGTGCCACTCATTTGACATCTCCTTCCTCCACCTACCTCATAAACTGATGATAGATGTAGCCATTTAAATTTATTAGTCTCTCTGTGTCGCTTTAGTAAATATAATCATAACTATGATTATTTGTCAAGCTTATTTTATAATATGATAAATGAGGTTGCTCAAAAAACAGATTTGCCTACTAAATGTTAGTAGGCAATCTAGATGTTAGATAATCTCTAAAGATAGTTAAGATCTATATTTCGTAGCGCTTCTTTTGATGGCGCATACCCATCCAAAAGCCACCAGCAATCAATACTAGCATTACATAAAGCGGCCAACGCACCACTTCAGTAACTACCCTAGTCTGAGCACCAATAGGTTCTGTATCAGTAGCCTGACCGCTAATTACAGCTGTGAGCTGCAAGAAGGCAGCCGAATCCTGGCTGTCAGCAGCTCTCACTGTTACTTTATAGACGCCTGGGATTGTGTAGCTGTGTGATATCTGGAAATTACCGGTGTCGTTGAGATTCAGCACATCACTTTCACCATCACCCCACGTTACGCTAATAGCATACGGGCCTGAACCTCCCGAGATAGCTAGAGGAAAAGAAACTTCTTCCGAAGGTAGCGCGCCCATATATGAAGCATCACTAGTGAGTAATAGCTGTTGAATCGCTGATCCAGATGGATCTACTGGCTGATAAGTTACTGTTACTGGTTCAGAATCTGGTCCAGACTGTCCTAGCAGGTCTTTAATTCGAGCTACTAGTTCGTTCTCGCCTTGGAATAAATCCACTTCCATCTCATAAGTAGCATTTTCTAGACATTCAGCAGAACCACCAAATACATTATTCTTGTATACCTCCACTATTAGGCCTGCTTCACAGGTACCGCTGACGGTTATGGGTATAGACGTAAAACTTTGACCGTTGATGGGTGTATTAATAGTAGCTGCATTCTCTGGAGGTGGGCCGGGAACAGAGCCGCTAATACCTATCGAGCCGTCTTGAGGGCTATCGGGATCATCTAGTGATTGACCAAAAGCGCTACTACTGGCCAGCAGTGCTAATAAGAGTACTGACAAGATGGTTGCTATTAAAAGCTTACTCTGTTTAGATGCCAAACTTATTAAATTTTGCTGGGTTTTTATCATTTCTTCTTGTCCGTTTTGACTTTTTGTTGATTACCCTGTTGGAACTTAGTTACTATATGACGATTATACATCTTCAGACCCTTTACACCAAGAATAGTTAATGTAGCAATAATCACCAAAGCAATCGCTATGTTTTTGTATGGTATCACCCAAAAACTAAGGCTTTGACTAACGGTTTCCCTATCAGGGCCATACTCTATATCAGCAGTTAGAGTATACCTGCCAAACCAGAAAGACTTATCTAGTGGTTGTTCGATTCTACGAATAGATTCTGGCAAAACATTTCTCTTGTCTGAGTTAAAGACTATAGACTTATCTTCAGAATCATTATCCTCATCACTAGAATTCAGATTTACCTCTCTGCCAAATATATTGGTAATAGTAATACTACCCTGAGGTTGTAGATATATATTACCGGTATTGCTCAACCTAAGCGCAACTGTTAATGGGCCGCTATCTAAGAACCCTGAATTCATACTGCTATCGGTGCTTCTCACTTTGGTAGATAAATCACTATCGCCATCTACAGCCATAACGGCCAGCTCTTCGATACTCAAACTAGAATCGACGTCACCTGAGACGTTTATCAAGACTAAGGTCCCAACACTAGCAGACAAAGCTACTTGACTACCATCAGTATCAGAACCGGAAGAAACTCCACTAAATCTAATAACCCCCATGTGAGCTCCTGGGCTAGCATTCTCGGGAATTACTACCGATACCGTAGCTACTACTTGCTCATCGGCAGCTATTGGTAGCTCTGGAATGCTAGATATGTACCTTTTCAAAGAATATGAAGACTCAACATCATCATCTAGCAGTATCATAGGCTCACCAGATTCGTCTCTAGCTACAAAATCATTAACTTCACCCCTAACGACCATATCTCTACCAGTTATATTACGTAAGGTAATATCTAGCTCTACCGTCTCGCCAGGATCTGCCTCAAGGCTTATTAGTGGAGGGGATATACTTAAACCCTGCCCTCCATTTGTTTGAGCAATAACACTTGATATACTAATCCACAATAATAAACCTGCTGTCAGTGTTATACCTAAGGCTACATAGTAAAACCAAGAAAGTGAGTTAAATCTTTTTGATACGTTCTGTAACTTGATTGGGTTTTCTTTAATCAACAAAACTCTTTCCTTTGGTTTTAGTAAGCTTAAGCTAGATTATATACAACCATTCTGACACAGACAACACTTACTTACCAAAAATGACTGTAGCGACTCTAAAATGTTGCTGTAATAATGTATGTCAATGTCGCAGCGTATACACCGGGTGGTTGATCAGAAGTAATATTAGCTATGTATGTAGTTGTGTAGGTATTATCTGCTGTTACTCCGGGGGCACTAGCTAATAAGTCGCCAGACTCAAACTTAAATAGATTCGGTTGAGCGTAGTTAGCAACTATAGAACCATTGCCACCACCTGCAATACCGCTACCAGCATTTGGATTGGTGTTGTTTGCTAGATTGATACCAAACTGTCCTGTGCCCGGCTCAGAAGATCCGAACGACGACATGGCCGGTATAATATTAGAACCTGAAGCCAAAGTAGCTCCTGTGACAGTTATAACGTACCCATCTATTGCATTAGTATGAGCTCTCATCTGTGAAGTAGCTACCGATGTAGAGTTTGGATTGAATTCGCCAAAATTAATGTGACTGCCACTAGCTGTAGAGCAATCACCAGATATAGTAATAGCTACACAAAATGACAAGACCGGCTGAACAAACCCTCTTACGGTTACAGCTGTAGAGGTAGTTACCGCTATAACACCATCATCTATAGCGCCTGTATAGTCACTATTAGAAAAAGTTGTGACTTTCAAAAAGAAAGTTTTATTAGGGTCTTCTGGGTTAGTAACATTATTAAATGTTACTTGCTGCAATGCTCCTGGGCTCGTTGTGTTGTCGGCATGACTAATTCTAAGCTTACCCGAATCGCTATTATCGATGGACCAGCCTGTCGTATCTCCAAAGCCAACCGGTTGAGTTTCGAGTGTTGCGCTAGCTGCTGAAAAACCATCTGGAGTTTGACAACTCCCCTCATCTAGCTCACTACAAACTTCAACTTCTAGACTCCGTATTGCTGTTTGTAACTCTACTACAAACTCTAGGGTATAGTCAGCTACCTCATTAGGTGCAGATGAGCTCATTGTAAGGCTTCGCTCATCAAGATCACCAGCCATAACACTTCCATGGCCAATAGATATGCCAAGAGCCATAAATAACACCAAAGAAACTGCTAGTTTGTTGGTTCTTGGGGTTGTTTTGAATCTTGTATTCATTATAGTTATATTTTTATTTTACTAAATAATAGTTACGTTTTTCATATTTAAGGTTACCACTTATCCCTAAGCTGTGTCAATTTTGAAAAATTCAAGTAATTTTTGCTAAAAGTTTAAAATATATTTGCCATAAGACTAAAAAAAATATATTCTTAAACGTAAGCAGTTTGTTAAAGTTAGTATATACAATGTTTCCAAGAAGAAAAAACCAACCAACAACCAGTCAAGAAGAAAACAATCAAGAGCAGTATCAACCTGTTCAGCAGCCAGAGAGTACCGATAACCAAACGGTCTATCCTGGCGGAGCAACACCTGATGCAGAATCTAATCCCAACAACAATCAAGCTCCTGAAGAAGGTAATGCTATAGGTGGAGATGTCTCCGAAGAAAATGATCAATCAAAGGGACTATTAAGTAAAATTAACATATTCTCTAGACTTCCTAACCCCTACTTAATAGGCTTGGCAGCCTTAATAGTTATAGGTGGTTTAGTGGTATTTTATGTACAAAGCACGGTTGATGATGAGGTAGTAATAGATGGATCCGATCTAGACACCACCTCCTTAAGCGAAGAAGATCTAGCTAGATTAGCATCTGACCGGGCACAAATAGATAGCACCAACCGTATATTAACTGTTGCCGCTAATAGTATATTCGACGGCACTATGCTAGTTAGAAGTAGTCTAGATGTTCAAGGTCAACTTAGAGTTGGTCAATCTTTATCCATTAATGACGTGGATATTACTGGCCAAGGTGTGGTTAACAACCTAGATATAGCTAATGAGCTAACTGTTCAAGGTGACGTTAACTTTGGTGGTGGTGCTACTATTCAAAACAGCTTAAGTGTAGGTAACAACTTAAATGTAGCTGGTAACGGTTCTTTTGGTGGCAACCTCTCAGCCGGCAGTATAGAGGCTGGAAGCTTAGCTTTTAACGGTGACTTAACTATGAACGGACACATAATCACTGCCGGTACTCAAGTTTCTGCTAGTAATGGCCCGTCCATAGGCTCAGGCGGAACTGTATCTGTTAGCGGCAATGATATAGCTGGAACGGTCAATATTAATACCGGTAGCGGCGCCTCATCAGGCATTATGGTTACAGTAACTTTTGCGGATAGCTACAGCGGAACCCCTAGAGTAAATATTACTCCAGTAGGTTCAGCTAGTGGTAATCAAAACTGGTACGTAACTAGAAATAGCAATAGCTTTAGTATCGGTATCAATAACCCTAGTACAGGTAGCTTCTCATTTGATTACTTTGTTGTAGAATAAACAATTATATATCTATAAAAACTTTGACTTTATTGCCCGAAACCTGGGCTACACCTCTGGTCATCTTAAAGTCAAAAGATTGTCCGCCACTAATTACTTTAACAATTCCATCTGATAACAAGGTGAAAAAGTTGGCGTGTCCGGGTAGTATATCGAAGCGACCAGTTTTGTTATTAGCACTAACACTCTCGGCGCTACCGTCATAGTAGATATGAAACTGCGAATAAAGTTTTACCTCTAATTGACCGTACCTGTTTGGATCATTAAGTATCATATAATAATTTCTTCCACACCTTTTAGAGTTTGTTCTCTACTAAAGTACTCTCCTGGTCTGCCGGTTAAATCTTCAACGACTGAAGGGTCTTGTTTAAAGAAGTTAACTAGCTGCTTAGCTTTAGCGTAGTCCCTTCGGTCACTAGCAGAAAGCTCGTTTTCACCGATGATGGATATTATGTTTTTTAGACTTTCGTATTTTTGCATCAACGCCTGGACTCTAGTTGATAGAACATAGTGCCTATCTCCTACAATTTCAGGGGTTAGTAGGCTTGAGGTGGTGCGCAATATATCAACAGCTGGTCGCACCCCTTGCTCTGCTACTTTTCGACTCAAAACTATGACTGAATCTAGTTCATGCTGCAAAGCTAAAACCGCAGGGTCGGTAAGATCATCTGCAGGGATGTAGACTGTCTGAATACTAGTAATGGAACCGTTATCATTAGATGTTAGTCTATCCTGCAAACGCTTAACTTCAGAAAACAGAGTTGATTGATAACCGCCCTGGTTGGGAATACGGTTCATCATGGTGCTTAGCTCATTACCGGCCTGTATGTATCTATAGACATTATCAACAAAAACCAAGACTTCTTTACCGCTATCTCTGAAATGTTCTGCCGCAGTAGCAGCTGCCAAGCCCGTCAGATAACGTTTAGCTGGGTTCTCGTTCATCTGTCCTAGGAACATAACTGTATTGTTTAGAAGCTCGCGCTCTTTAAGCGTCTCATACATCTCATGAGCTTCCCTTATACGTTCACCTATACCTACGAACAGAGCTATACCTTTGTCTTTTTTGGCAACGTTATGAATAATCTCTGTGATTAAAACTGTCTTACCAACACCAGCACCGCCAATAATACCGATCTTTCTACCCTTAATAAAAGGCGTGAAAAAATCTATTACCTTAATACCTGTTTCTAGCAATTGACTTTCATGAGACGAAGTATCTTTACTGCCATCGGGAGTAACATGTATTGGCGCAAGTTCTGCCTTAGGAGCTTCCATTCCATCCATAGGCTCGCCTAAAGAATTAAGTATTCTGCCCATAATAGGTTCCCCTACAGGGATGGAGAGCTCTTTTTGTAATCGAACTACCTTTAGGCCTTTTTTAACTTCTTTGCTAGATTTAAGATTAATACAAACTGCCATATCCTCATCAGTAAAGTACTGCACCTCTAGCAAAACTTCGGGATGATCTGCAAGAGATAGAAGCTCTTTAGTTTTAGGGAAATCATTTTCTATCTCTACCCAGACTACTATGTCTCGTATGGATTTAATTCTGCCAACCATATTAAATAATCCCCTTGTACTTAACTGTTGTAAACACTGTAATCTTCATTGTTATCATCCTAAGCTCCGTGCCTCATACCATTAATTATCTCCCTGGTTCTCTCATCAGATTGAGCTCTTTTGCTTCTGCTAAGCTGTCTATTTAAATCGCCCAAAATCTCCTCGGCTTTCTCATTAGCAGCAGCCATAGCATTAAATCTACTAGCATACTGAGCTAGCTTGGACTCTAAAATAGTTTGACCCAATGCTGTTCCCATCATAATTGATTCCATGTACTCCATCACCTCTTCTACTGTTGGCTCGAAAATATAGTTAGTACGAGTAATAGCCTCCCCTTTCTTTCTCTTGGTCTTTGAGGCCATATCCTGAACCGCTTCAAAAAGATCTATGCTGCGTATTTCTTGAGTGCCTAAAGTAACGTAAGTTTGATAAAAAACTACAGCATCACCATATTTTAATACATCAGAGATAATTGGACCGGTGTTAATCTGTTCGATATCCTTATCAGGAACTTTGTAGTATTTAATAATTTTGACCTTGGCTTGAGCTAATTGTAAGACACCATGGTAACCTAAAACTATAATGTCGTGGTTGCTAGGATCATACTGGCTCAACATCTTGTCAATCAACTTTCTATCGATATCACCGCTCAGACCCCCTTCAGCAGTAATAGCTATAAACAAGGTTCTATCAGGGTACTCAGGACTTTTAGGTCTAATATACTCAGGGCTTTCTCTTAACTGCACGTAAACCGACCAAAGATCAGCGAAGAAATCTTTAGACTGGAGTACTCTTTCTTTAAGCCGGCTAATCTGCTGGGAAGATATACCCTTGAAAGTATCTGTTAATACATCCACGGTTTGTATTTGGTTTATTTCAGATTCTACGGCTGTAATATTGCGCATATCAAGACCCTCCTACGTGCTGATTAATAGCCTGCTGCAAAAGCTGCTCATAGGCACTGGAATCCCTTTGCGGCAGATCAAGCTCCAGATTTTGCTTTAGAGCCCACTGCTTTAGTTCAGCCATATTAACCTTCTGTTTTACATTAGCATGAAGAGCTACATCTAGAACTAATTGTTGTACCGCTAATGGATATAGATCAAAACCGCTCTGCCTAAAAGCTTCGTGAATCCTATCACCAAGCACTAGATTGTTTTGTGCATCTATAGCCATTTCTGAAGCAAAACGAGCAAACTCCTTGGCATCTTCGTAGTCGTTGAGTATCTGAAAAACTTTAGACGCGATATTCTTTTGGTGTGAGGTTTGAGCTCGGCCACCCACTCTCGATACACTCAAGCCCGTACTGATGGCTGGTCTCATGCCATCTCTAAATACTCCTGTATCAAAGATTATCTGTCCATCTGTAATAGATATAATGTTTGTTGGCAAATAGGCTGTAACATCGTTACCAGGTGTTAAAACCGCCGGAATAGCGGTTAGAGTCTTGCCACTCTTAGCAAGTTTACCGGCTCGCTCTAGTAAGCTAGAATGTCTATAAAATATATCTCCTGGATAAGATTCTCTGCCCGGATTAGCATCTGCTAGCAAGGATATCTCTCTGTGAACTTGGGCATGAGCAGCTAAATCATCGTAGAGTATTACAGTATCTGTACCGTTATACCAAAAGTGTTCTGCTATAGCGCAAGCGGCATAAGGAGCTAGGTAAGACTCTGCTAAAGAATCAAAGGCCGACGTAGCTACCACAATTGTATGCTCTATAGCTCCAGATTTTTGCAACCTACTTATAGCCTCCCTTATTTCTCCGGGCCTTTTAGCTATCATCACATAAACCACTACTCTACCGGTCTTTCTCTGGCTTTCTATAGTCTGCATCAATAAGCTAGTTTTACCGGTCTTGCTATCACCTAAGAAAGCTATGCGCTGACCCAAGACTATAGGAAACAATGTGTCCACTAAAGTTACTCCCGTTTCTAACTGTTCATCTAAAGTCTGTCTAATAGAAAGTTCGGGAGCGTCTCTGAATACTGGGTTGTAGGTCTCGACATTAACTGGATCACCCCCATCTAAAACCCTAATTAGTGGCGATATTACCCTACCTATTAAACTCTTTCCTACTCCAACAGTTAAATGTTCATTTTCTTGAACAGCCATACTACCCAAAGATATTTGCTGGGAGCCTAGTGACAAAATTACAACATCACCCCTAGAAACTTCGCGAACTAACCCTCTCATACCATTATCGAATAAAACTAGTGAATTAACACCTACGGGAGCTAGGCCGCGCACTCTAATTAGAGGATCGTTAACAGCAACAACCTTACCGGTAGGCTGTCCTTTATCTATTAGATCCTGAAAATATTTATCAAACACGTCTAACTACCTCTGCTATCTTGTCTTTAGAGTCTAAAAGTTGAGGTCTAAACGACATATCAAATATTTTATTTTTGGAAACCAAAATCGCACCACCACCTATATTCCTACGCACTTTAATATCAAGCAGGCACTCTGGGTCTATATTATCTCTAAACCAAGCACCGACTTCTTTAGTAAAGCTATCGTAGGGATAATTAGATAAAAATAAATCAAATAAAGGAGCTCTTTTGATGAGTTTTCTCGCTTCTTTAATAACCTCATTAGGTCCTTTACTCTCTACTATGTCGCTATTAATACTGACCAATGACTTGGCGGGCTCGCTTAGCTTAGATACGTCTTCATCGACTTCAATCAACTCTTCTATCTGCCTAATAGCTAGTGCAACATCTTTTTTAGTAACTAGTGATTCCGGCAGACTAAAACTCATCGTTAATATCCTTCTTAATAGCCTCTTTATTCTCCTCCAGTTTCTCTATGATGTAATCTTTTTGACTACCCAAATCAACATTTTCGCCTAAAGCTTCCATTAGGTACTCCGTCACAACATCGGCCAGCTTTGTGTCTATACTCGAAACTATCTTATCTTTCTCCTTGGCTACAGTATCCTCAACCCTATCTTGAATCTCTTCACTAGCCTCCTCTAAAGCGGTTTGTACTTTGTTAGCCGCCTTAGCTGCAGCTTCAGTAGCGTCTAAAATAGTTTGTCTATAGGTTTCTAGATCAGTAGAGATTATTGTCGAGGTTTCGTTATTAATTCTACCTATTAACTGTTGGTTGGCTTCGCGCAAGCTCTCTTTTAACTCCTTATCTATAAGCTGTATGCTGCTAGCTAGCTGTAATTGGGCTTGGTTTTGTAGTTGGCCTAAGAAATCCTTAGAGATTACTTCCTTAATAATCTCCTGATGAAGCTCATTAATATAGCCGCTGTACTCTACGGATCGTTCTCGCTGCTTGATTAAATGTACTGCAGCCCAGATTAAGGCCGCCGCAACTAAACCACCTAGTGATATTAAAACCCACTCTAACATCATCCGGCTACTACTAGGTAAGATATGATAGCTGTTAGTGATAGTATGGCCACAGACACCACAATAGTCCTGAGTAGCCCTCCATAAACAGATCCATCACTTAACGGGTTACGACCTATTGATATGATAGTACTAGACACTGCACCATACAGTAATACCATTGCGCCGAGTGTACCGGCCGCAACTATAAACAGGGCAATAATTATCCTAGTTGGTCCTACTGGACCACCAGCCACGCTGTCAGCGCTACTTTGAACTATCTCTGGAAAGAACGATGACTGCTCTCTAAGATTCGGGTTAGCTCCTATCTGTACTACTATAGGAATTCTGGCAACATTCACTTCTCTATTACCACCCTCACCACCAACCGTAATAGTACTTACATCAGCATCCTCAAAGTCACCTCTAGCAATACCTAAAATCTTAGCATCACCTACACCTGCTAGCTTGGCTATACCGGATACACTTGATACCGACAGATAATCACCTTCTGATATTGGGCCGCCCTCATCTGTAACTAACACTTCAGATATACCGTCCGTTAGAATCTGAACGTTACTTTCTTGAGAGGATATGGTTAATAACGAGTCTGTGCCCTGTATCACTACACCTAATAGGTTGTTGATATTATTACGATTAGCCGGCTCTACCTCTCTAGTTTCACTAGAAACTAGACTAACCACCATGCCCGTAGGTAGGGTGGTTTCAGCCCTATAGCCAACTGACACATCTTGAGCTTTAACTATAGCCGTAGTAGCAAGTACTACCAGGCAACTTATTGTTAATATTTTTAGCAAGCGCATTTTAACCTCCAGGTTGAATTTTGACTTTAGGCTATTATATAGCACCTATGCTTATTTAAGCAAAGATAACCATAAAAATTATGGAATAATATTTCGCCTGAAAACTAAATTGCGTTTGATGGTTTTTAAATTCTTAAATTGGCCTCGACCTACTTTCCCCCGAAGGAGTATCATCGGCGCTGAAAGGCTTAACTTCCGTGTTCGGGATGGGAACGGGTGTTGCCCTTTCGCTATCGAGACCAATTCAAAAACTCAAAAAACTAGATCCCTAGATCTTTATTGAATTTAGATTGATATCTGCAAACAATTAAATATTAGTAGCTGTAATAATTACTAATTAAGCTGGCTTGGACGAATTAAATACAAAAGTTGTCGACCTATTAGTACGCCTCGGCTGAAACACTCGCGTGTCTTACACCTAGCGCCTATCAAACAGGTGGTCTACCTGCGGTCTATCGATGTATAAAACATCAAAGAAACCTAATCTTGCGGTGGGCTTCGTGCTTATATGCTTTCAGCACTTATCCCTTCCGAACATAGCTACCCGACAATGCCGCTGGCGCGACAATCGGTACACCAGAGGTTCGTTCACTCCGGTCCTCTCGTACTAGGAGTGACTCCGCTCAAGTTTCAACGCCCACACCGGATATAAACCGAACTGTCTCACGCATGTTTACCCATCATTACTGATGGCATGGACTATATCTTCATCCGCCTAATTGGCGGAGCTGACGTATTATAGAGCTTAGTATAGTTTTCTGCTCTATCCCATCTTATATTAAGATGAAGTCTCTACGGGGACATTTTTTTGTTTATTGTCTAAGAAAGATTTAACTACATTGTAAGTTACGGTTCTTCTTTTGGAATAGTTGAACTTAGCAGTTTCATCAACTAGCTTAGCTAGTCTTAGTAGCTTACCGGCTGTCATTTTCCTAGCCGGTGGATGTTGACGAATTATCTTCAACACACCGATTGCTACATCTTTCTTAAGACGCAAGAAAGGAAGTAAGAGTGTCAATACACTCTCAACCTCTTTTAAGCCAACTATGGTATATTCGCTCATACCGTCATTACGGTCGCGAATATATCCGTGTTTTAGTCGACTTTTTAGCCAAATTAGATAGTCACGATGGTTCATTTTTTGGTAAAACACTATGCTTACCCTAATCTGAAAACCCAACCGATATCCTTTTCTGGATATTAATTGAGCCATAATCGATCCATCTCCATCTAAAAAACCTGCTATATATGCTTTCTCTACGTCGTTCACAAAAAATTGTCTTCCCTCGGTATTGCCCTTCTCTAAAATTCGGTTATTTAGAGTTAGGGTTTCACCGATATTAGTCAGATTTAATACGTTCACTAACTTACTGTTAGTGATGATGCGATGCACATCCGTATTTTACTACATTACTGTAGTAGAACGCAATGTAATCTACGTTCTAAACCCAGCTCGCGTACCACTTTAATCGGCGAACAGCCGAACCCTTGGGAGATGCTCCTCCCCCAGGATGTGATGAGCCGACATCGAGGTGCCAAACCGCGCCGTCTATGTGGACTATTGGGCGCGATAAGCCTGTTATCCCCGGGGTAACTTTTATCCGTTGAGCGCTGCCGATACCACATTCATGTGTGTACCACGAAGGTACTAAAAACAGCGGATCACTAACTCCGACTTTCGTCCCTGTTCGGCTTGTATGCCTCACAGTCAAGCTGGCTTATGCGTTTGCACTATCATCTCGATTTCCATCCGAGACTAGCCAACCTTTGAACGCCTCCGTTACTCTTTAGGAGGCAACCGCCCCAGTTAAACTACCCACCAGACACTGTTTCTCAGCCAGAAGCTAAGAACAATTCTTTATTGCAGATAGTAGTTTTGGGTCAGTTTTGGATGTTGTAAATTATCCTTAAATATTGTGGGTTCTACAACAATCCTGACTGACAACTACTAATTATAGTTGCATAAATTATTCTCACCTTGTGGCTGAGATTAGAACAAAGACATACTTAGGATGGTATTTCACTGACGACTCCACTCTAGCTAGCGCTAGAGGATCAAAGTCTCCCATCTATACTACACAAAATACGTCCGTGTCCAATGCCAAGCTGTAGTAAAGCTCCACGGGGTCTTTTCGTCCTGGTGTGGGTAACCGGCATCTTTACCGGTAATGCAAATTCACCGAGTCCTTCGTTGAGACAGTACTCAAATCGTTACGCCATTCGTGCGGGTCGGAACTTACCCGACAAGGAATTTCGCTACCTTAGGACAGTTATAGTTACTGCCGCCGTTTACTGGGGCTTAAGTTCAGTGCTTGCACACGTCCCCTTGACCTTCCAGCACTGGGCAGGCGTCAGCCCGTATACATCCACTCTCGTGTTAGCACGGACCTGTGTTTTTAGTAAACAGTCGCTTGAGTTCTTTTACTGCGGCCCTAACAATCCGAAGATTGCAGGGCAGGCCTTATCCCGAAGTTACGGCCGTTATTTTGCCGAGTTCCTTAACGAAGGTTCTCTCGTACACCTTGGTCTACTCGACCTGAGCACCTGTGTTGGTTTGCGGTACGGTTAGTCATACCTTACACTCCATGTCTTTTCTGGTCAGCTTGGCTCACACAACTCTCCCGATAAATCGGGATCGCATTCGCGCTTCGCTCCGCCAAAAGGCGGACCTAGACACTTAGACAGCTATAGCCAAAAACTGCTTGTGCTACCATGCCGCGCAACATGAAGCAACGGTATGACTAGTACGGGAATATTAACCCGTTGTCCATCGCCTACGCACTACGCCTCGGCTTAGGACCGACTAACCCTGAGATGATTAACATTGCTCAGGAAACCTTGCTCTTTCGGTGTCGGGGATTCTCACCCCAATTATGGC